>NZ_FOYG01000006.1:0-180752 GCF_900116035.1 Paenibacillus sp. cl130 | reverse complement strand
CCCGTGGCACCAGTAGGTCCGACAGGTCCAGTAACACCAGTGTCGCCCGTAGCGCCCGTAGGCCCGACAGGTCCGGCTGGTCCTACAGCTCCAGCTGCACTTGCTTTAACAAGAGCAATAGAATCAATGGCTACATCAGCAGTGTTAGCCAAGGCATTTTTACTAATAACCAAAAAGGCATAGGCTGCGTTGGCTGGAACAGGAGCTGTTACTTCATATAGGCTTTGCCATGTTCCGTTCACAGCGTCTGGCAATGTGCCTGAGCTCAAATAGGTAGTTAGCCCCGTGCCAAGGAAGCTAAAGGCTGCGTCATAGTAATACAGAAATATGTTAACTTGAGGACTGGACAGGCTTCCTACTTTTGCAGCTGAAAGGCTTAATGTATAGCTTTCGCCTGGTGCAGCAAAAACGACCTGGGAAAGAGATGCATCTACTGCGCCTCCTGCCAGGATCGCACTATAAAAGTTTGTCTTTTTTACAGATAAGTTAGTGACAGTCACATTGACAGAGCTCCAAAAAAGGGTTGATCCGATCTCGAAGTCGCCGTTAGAAACTAGATTGGTAAACAATACACTCATCGCTTTTATACACTCCCTTCACACGTTGTAATGATAGTAGATGCGAATCCATATCCTAGCGAACCGTACAAGTTTCCGAGGGCAGATGTGTATTTTTGTGTTCACATTTCAGACACATTATTTTAAGCTTCTATTTAAGTGACGTTAAGCTGGAGTTATATGTGGGGGATTATCATTAGAATTTAAAAGTGTAGCATAAGGTGCGAGGAGACCGCTCCGCGAAGGCTTTGGGCTTCCGATCGCTGTTGCCGTGGGATTTTTTGTGATTAAGTAAGACATGTAAAGGTAAGAATCCTACAGCAAAGGCGAACGCTGGCGCTTCTCCAGCTTCAAATCCTCCGCTTCGCTGCTACCCGCTACTCATGCAACATTTTAGGTGGGAGGGAAGTAGGGGAGCAGCAGGGAGAAGATTACGATAAAAGAAAGGGTGGAACATGTGCTCAAAGTGCAGCAGGTGAGCAAGTGGTATGAGGGCAACCGGGGGGTACATAAGCTGGATTTTGAAATGCAGCGCGGTGAAATTGTTGGTTTCCTGGGGCCGAATGGTGCGGGTAAAACGACGACGATGCGCATGATTACAGGGTATCTTCAACCCAACGAGGGAGTGATTACGATTGACGGTATCCCGATTCAGGATAAGGGCAGACAGGCCCGTTCCAAAATCGGTTATCTGCCGGAGACTCCCCCTTTGTATGAGGATATGTCCGTAAGATCCTATTTAAAGTTTGTAGCTAGTATTCGGGACGTGCCTGCGAGAGAGCAGAAGCTGCGTATTTCGGAGATGATTTCCAGGCTAGGACTGAATGGGCGGGAAAAACAATTAGTCCGCAGTTTGTCCAAAGGGTATAAACAGCGCTTGGGACTGGCAGGTGCGATTATTCATAACCCGGATTTATTGGTACTGGATGAACCGACCTCAGGTTTGGACCCCAATCAGATTTTGGAGATTCGTCAGCTCATTCAGGAGATTGGCGAAAATCATACGGTATTGCTAAGTACGCATATATTGCCTGAGGTGGA
This sequence comes from Paenibacillus sp. cl130, assembly GCF_900116035.1. Classification (NCBI taxonomy): domain Bacteria; kingdom Bacillati; phylum Bacillota; class Bacilli; order Caryophanales; family Paenibacillaceae; genus Paenibacillus; species Paenibacillus sp. cl130. The sequence continues at coordinate 179,154 of NZ_FOYG01000006.1, read as the reverse complement.
TGCTTTGTGCAATCGTGTTCTCATCATCCATGAAGGGAAACTGGTCATGGATGGGCGCCCTGACGCGCTCGGCGGTTCGATGGAAGATGGATTCAAGGTGAAGGTGGAGGTCAGAGGGAAGCGTGAACAGGTGCTGGATGTCCTGCGTACTTGGGGAAAAGTAGAGGTTGAATCTATGGCGACCACGCTGCCTCCAGCGAACACGAATCTGACTGCCGCAGAGCCAGATATGACCGGATTGCTACTCACAGGAGCCTCCGGTGAGGATTTTCGCGAAGAACTATTTTATGTGCTGTCTGATGCGAAACTTCCGATTTTGGAGATGAAAAAAGAAAGTCTTAGCTTGGAAAATATCTTCCAGCAGTTAACGACCCGCGAGACGGAAGAAGGTCAGGTCAGCGATCCAGCAGTACAAGACCTACATTCCTCGGATACTGCAGCACCTACGGCCATCACGGTGGAGCATGGAGAAGCTGCGTCCAGCGACGATAAGGCTGAAAAAGATAAGGATACAGGAGGTAATCGGTCATGAGGCGTTTGTTCGCGGTCTGTCAAAAAGAGCTGCAAGCCTATCTGTGGACACCAACGACGTATTTTGCGCTTGCAGTGTACATGCTGCTGACGGGGTTACTTTTTTACACAAATTTTGTTATGTATCAGCCTAGCATTCTGGACTATCGGCTGGTACTCGGTGACACCTTGTCCATGCTGGTGTTCGTCGTCCCATTGCTCACGATGAGGCTGGTTGCGGAGGAATTCAGACAAGGTACGGATGAACTGCTGCTTACCTCACCTGTGAGTGTGACGGAAATGATCGTGGGTAAATTTTTGGCGTCGCTGGGCATGTTGCTCATATTGGTGCTGTGCAGTCTAGCGTATCCGGTCGTGATGTCCTTTTATGGGAAGCTGGATTGGACGCTGGTATTAACATCTGTGATCGGTCTGTTCATGCTTGGCGCAGCCATGATGGCGATCGGCTTATTCGCTTCGACGCTTTCACAGCATCAGATGATGTCGGCGGTCGTCAGTTTTATTATTTTACTTGTGTTCTGGATGCTGGATTCGTTTGGTGGACAGACGGGTGCATCTGCGGCGGTACAGCAATGGCTGGAACCTTTTTCACTAACCGCACGGTTTGACAGTTTCACCAAAGGATTGCTGAATGGAGCCGATGTGATGTACTACGTGACGGTGGCGGTGCTCTTTTTGCTATTCAGCATCCAAGTGGTTGAACGGAAACGGTGGAGGTAATGAATATGAAAAAATGGCTGGGTCATACCAATAGTGTGGTACTATCGATTGCTGCTGTAGGGATTTTTATTTTATTGACGTTATTTCTGCGGTCGTTAGGTGGCTTTCAACTGGATCTGACGGCAGGCAAGCAGTATACGCTGTCTGACCAAACGTTGACGACCATCCAGGGTGTAAAGGAAGACGTACGGCTCATTGCTTTTACCGTATCCACTTCACAAAATCAGAAGCTGAACCGGGATGTTACGGATATGCTGAATGAATACGCCAAGCGTAACAACAAGCTCAAGGTCGAGCAATACGATCTGAATCAGGAACCGATACTGGCCAAGCAATATGGTGTTACTGCAGCGTCTATTGTGTTGGTGCAGGGGGAGAAGAAGCGGGTTATAGATATTGGGAGTCTATTTACGCAAGCTCAGGGGAGTGGCGAAGGGGCATACCAATTTACCGGGGAAGAAAAGCTGACTAGTGGACTGTTGGGATTATCATCTACCCGTCAAGGGAAAGTAGCCTTTCTAACTGGACATGAGGAAATCCCGTTGTCCCAAATGACTGAATTAAGTAGCTCACTGTCACAAGATAATGTGAAAACAGAGGAAGTTCAGCTCAATCAGGCGGGGAGCGTGCCCAAAGATGCGTCTGTATTGGCTATTGTCGGACCAGAACGTGATATCAGTGCAACGGAACTGAAGAGTATTCGTACGTATCTGAATGATGGCGGAAAGCTTTTTATGGCACTAGGCTTTCACCCGAACATGGGGTCCGATTGGAAAAACCTTGATGCATTAGCCGCTGATTATGGAGTGAAGGACACTCATGCCATCGTGGTGGATCAGGAACAGACGAATACACTTGGACCTCTATGGACGGTTCCTACCTTCGGCAGTCATGCGATCACCGACAAGTTGGCGGCTTCCAATCTGTACCCGGTTCTTTCACTGTCTATTGCTTTGCAGGCAGGAGAGCAGAAGGATTGGAAGACGACGCTTTTGATGAAATCTTCTGCAGCCAGCTATGGCGAAACGAATATCCAAGGGCTGCTGAACAACGAAACGCAGAAGGATGACAAGGACCCGCAGGGGCCGCTGAATCTCGGTTATGCGGTAGAAGGGAAAGACGGCAAGCCCAAAGCCGTTATTCTCGGAACGTCTGCCCTTTTAAGCGACACTGAGATCAACACAGGAGGCAATCGAGACTTTGTGCTGAACAGTCTGAATTATGTGCAGGAACATTCTGATGGGCTTACCATTCGTCCTCGTCAGGAGCAGGATTATAAGGTAGCTTACTTGACTCCTGCACAAGCAAAAACGATATTGACCATATCTGTCATCGGATTGCCGTTGCTATTCGCGGTCATCGGAATCTTATTATGGTGGAGGCGAAGAAGAGCATGAGAAAATGGATACCCACAGTGCTACTGTTAGTTGTATTGGGAGCGGGTATAATCTATGCAAAGAGCCAAAACTTCTTTCGTGAACAAGCGCCGGCGGCTCGCCAGCTGGTTCAGCTTACGCAAGAGAATATTACGTCTTTCGCGATCACAGGAAAGGACGGCAAGTCGTTGGAACTTGAACAACATGATGGTCAATGGAGTATGAGCAAGCCACGGACTTACCCGCTAAACCAATATACAATAGACAATTGGCTAGCAGCGATTCAAAATGTAAAGTTGGGTGAAGTGGTGGAATCTTCCCCTACAGACGTAGCCAAATATGGGATCAGCGCTACCCATGATCAGATTGAGATTAAGACCAAGAAGGGCGACGTTCGTACCTTTGCCTTCGGTGAAACGTTGCCTTCCGGAGATGCTGTTTATGTATTATCAGACAAAAAAGAGATAGCTTCTGTACCTATAGATACACTTTCAGGGTTGTTGCTGGGTGCTGATGATTTTATAGATACAACGCCGTTCGATTGGGACGATACCAAGCTGAGCGGAATAGAGTGGGAAGGCCAAAATTCTTCATGGATGCTCAAATCCTCCGGTAACAGCGGAACCGGAGACAGTGCTTCCACATCTTGGACGCTGAACGGAAAGTCAGTAGCCAATGACACGGCGACTTCCCTCTCGCAGCAAATCAAAAACCTGGCTAGCAGTCAGGCCTTGCGCAAAGCCTCCGAGCTGAGCAAGCCTGTTCACCGCTTTACGCTGAGTATATCGCTGGGTAAGGATGATTCCCAGCTGGTCTATCAGGGCTGGACGCTTAACGATGATCCAGATACCGTATGGGTTGTGCCGCCACAAAGTAACTGGGCTTATGGTCTGTCAGTATCTGACGTGAACCGTACTGAACAGAATGGCCACGACCAAGCTCAGACTGGAAAATAATCATTAGAAATTAAATTAGCGCACAAAGAGGCTCCAACGGCGGATGATCGTCGTCTGGAGCTTCTTTGTGTTCGTTATTCGTCAGGTTTGCTGCTTTTGGAAGAAGAGCTGTTATTGTCGTTTAAATCTTGGATAACCTGAATCAGCTCATGAAGTGAGAGATCCAGCTTATCCAGCTTTTCTTCCATCGTGTGCAGGATGTGCCGCAACAAAATAAAACAAAGTCCAGCCGGAAAGCCTACGTTGGTAACCAGAGAAAGAGCATCATCCATTTGCAATGTATTCCCTCCTTTTTAGCCATATATAAAGGAAGGTAAATTAAAAGAACCATATACAACTGCATGTAAAAATAGTATAATAAATAAGAACAAATGTTCTGTTTTGGTTGTAAAATAGGTTTGCAAATTACCCTATAGTATGAGGATTTAGAAAAAGTCAAATCCAAAGAGAAAGGGTGATTTACAATGGATAAGTCTCAGCTAACATTGGTGGAACAATATCGAAAGAAGCTGTACCGCATTGCCTGGAGAATCCAGTATCGTGCTCGGGTACAAACCAATCATGAATTTGTAATGGAAAAGAACGAAGCCGTCAGCGCCCCATCTTTTACAGAATCTTCAAACTCTAATATGTACACACTACAGCTTATCAACTCTCTATCTTCTGAGATCGGAAAAATGATCATCTTTGACCTTTACATACTAGACAAAACCGAAGCACAGATTGCAAAAGAGTTAAAGCTATCCCAACAGGCGGTGAATAAATGGAAAAAGAAAATGCTCAAAGAGTTATTTCGGATGCTGAGTTCGTCCAATTGCTAAAATTAGTACGAAGTGGAGATCAGGAGGCCATGTGTAGGATACTTCAATTGTTCGAGGAAGACATTCAAAAGACCAGTCGGTATATTCGTATGTCCCGTGAAGATGCTGTCCAAAGCATTGTGACTGATTTTATAGAAGAACTGCAACAAGAGTTAAAGACAGTAAAAAGTGGACAATGGATATAGCCTTGGCTATCCTTATCCGTAGATTTACTTATTTAACGGAGGGCTTATAAGTTTATGAGTGATAACAGGGCTTCTTTTGAAAAAAGTATGAAGATGTACCCAGTCAACAGTATTCGTTCCAATGTCATCATTCTTGTTTCATTACTGTTAGATCTGTTTCTAGTTATCCCCTTAGTGGGAAATCCATACATTGCAGTTTACGTTTATGTACTGTTGCCACCGATTGTTATGATAAACATTTGGGCCCTTGTACTGGTCATCATGCCACGCAAATTGCAGTTGAATTACATTTTATTCCGTGGTGTATTTGGTTTGGTTTGTTCTATTGGCTTCATGATCATGACACAAAAGTTTGCTTATGGCATGTTGGATCTGGATACTCCATGGTATTTTGTAGGTTCTTTTGCCCTTTATGGAGTGGCCTTGTATTACTTTATAAAATATAATTTAACGAAATTCAAAGATCCTTCAAATCATAAGAAGAAACCAAAGTTTAAGGAAAAAAACAAAAGAGCGCCTGTAGTAACTATCACCACATTTACTGGGGCTGGTTATCTGATAGCTAATGTTTCCCTCGGATTCGCTACACAACAATTAGTTGCCACAGTATTGATAAGTGTATACTCGATGCTGGCATGTGTTCTTTTTCATTTTATTATGGATTTACACCGCTACTATTGGCTTCATAAGCTGAGGAATCAGACAACGGATTGAACACAACGAATGCCTTACAAAGTATTATTTCTATCAAGATGTTTTGTAATGAAAAAAAGCCTGCAAACGCCCCAACTATAATGGGGGTTTGCAGGCTTTTTAGGTTGTAGATTTATTTAGTCAACATACTTGTTGCCGTCAGCATCAATATAAATGGATTGAACAGCTGTGCGGCGGTACGGATATCCAGCCTCTGTGGTGCCGCTAATTTCATAGGTTACAGAATAGATGCCGGGCTTGTCCGCTTTGGATAGCTCAATTTGTCCGGTAGGGTTAACGTTTTTTTGCTGTACGGTCAAACCTTTGGATGCAGAAGTGACTCCTTGCTGCGGATCACCATAATATTGAACTTGGTAGGTGACTTGTGTAACACTGTTCGGGGAATCCTGTGGTTTCAAATTTAGCTTCGGGCCCACTGCATTCAAATTATATTTCAGCTCAGGAACTTGAACAGCCTGGTAACGTGCAATCAGGAGATACGCTCCATTATCAGGAACCGTTACGTTCAGTTTATAGGTGCCCGGTTTTGGATTTTGAATGACGGCGTTATGATGCCAGGCACCAGCAAAAATATCGTCATCATAGCCTGCTTTCAGATTAATAATTTCACTAGTACCGTCAGGCTTGGTTAGTTCCAGTTTACTCACACGTTTATCGCTGATCCAGTCCAGATCAATGGATTTTACACCATTTTCAACAGTGAGGGTTTGTGAGGCTTTTCCATTATAATCGCCGCCTCGGATAAAATATGAATTATCGATCTCGCTATAGGTGGATTGTGAAGCAGAAGCAGTCAGGGAAGATGCTGAAAGTGCCTCAGTTTCCTGATTCAATGCTGGAGTGTTCGCTTGGAGGTAGGGTTGGATCAGGGAGAAGACGTAAGAACCGGTGCGAACCTTGGCATGATCCCAAGATCCGACTTTAACTACACGTCCGCCGGGAAGCTTAGCGTTGTCGACTGTGACCACTCCATCATTCTTACCAAAGGAGGAGAGGTAAAGTCCGCCCAGTATGTAGGAAGCAGTGCCGCCAGACCAGTTATCACCAGCAAACGTGAAGAATGGAACTGTAGTCGCATTACTAAGTGAATCGGTCTTGGTTCGGAAATACTTCATATAAGATGTTTGTAAAGTGGAGGTACCGGGATTTTGTGACCCGACGATATCTGCCAGCCATCCGGCCCAGCTACTGTAGGCGAGATCTGCAAGTTGTGAACCATGATGAGGACTGCTGAGGGTGATGACACGTTGTACATAAGGAGCGGCTCCGTTATATACGAGAGCGGTTTGAGTATCCACTCCACCTTTGCTGTGGGCGATGACGATAAGCTTTTTTCCAAAGTGATTGCTGATGACCTTAATTTTGTCGGCCAGAAGCTTACCATTGTCCCACATATCTTGGGATGTGCCAGTTGTATCGTACAGATTAATGGTGGCTGTCTGGTATCCGGCGTCACGTGCGCGCTGAAGCATATCGTTATCATTCTTGGTCCAGACTTCAGCGCTACTGTTCAAACCATGTACGAACAATAGTGCGGGCTTGGCTGGATCAACGCGATTAGGTGGTGGACCTTCTGCCCAGCTTCCGGCGGGATCTTTTGGGGGTTGGGGTGTAGTGGAGCCTGCAAAAGCGCCAACGGGGACAAGAGTAACTGATAACAAAAAAATGAGCATCAAAACGGTGATCTTTTTCAAACTGAAAATCCTCCTTTGTAAAATAAAGTATTTTTCAAGCTTATTATACATGCCATCTTGTGGTAAATCATCAATTGTATTTCATATTTACATTAAAATTTTATTTTTTTAGTCATTTTTTAGTCAGGATATCCCTATGATTCATAGCGCATGATAATCTCGTCACACATTTTATAATGTATGGAGGATGAGTTCATGCCAGGAACTAAGAAGGTCATCAGTTTTACGATTTCTGCTGCTTTACTCGCCAGTATGGCTGCTTTGACCGGGTGCGGAAATGCCGATCATAACGTTCGTACGAACAGTACACGCTATAACGCGCAAAGCACACATCATATGGATGGTGTGAACCGTTATGGTATGGATGGTGTCAATCGTTATGGGGTTAAGTCCAATGGTATGGACGGGATGGCATTGAATGAAAATGCCAACCGAACCGGACATCCAGTCCGTAATCTGCAAGTCGATCGCAATTTGTCCAAACGTATATCCGAGATGCCGGATGTAAAGTCTGCGACAGTGCTGGTCGGTGAACGGCATGCCTATGTAGCCGTTTCCTTGAAAGACCAAGCCAACGGAACAGGTGTTGGTGCTCCAAGTGTTGACGGTACTCCAAGTGCAAATAGTATTGGACGTAACGGGAATGTACCAAGTGTGAATGGCGTTAATGGTACTAGAGGAAACCGTACTACGGATACTACAACGCCTGGAATGACAGACAATGGAGTAACCGGGAATGGAACACCTGCGCGTCGTGATGACGGTTTATTCGGTACGATGGGTACAGGCTCGTACGGTATGTTGCGTGGCTTGACGGACAACAATCGCGCAAATACCGGAAACACCACCATCGAGGGAGCAAGAACTGCATATGAACCAAGTGATGCAGTCAAGAGCCGTATCGCTAATAAAGTGAAGCAATTTGCGCCTTCGATTGAACAGGTGTATGTATCCGCTAACCCGGACTTTGTTAAACAAGCCACTGACTTTACACACAGTGTGCAAAATGGTCATCCGATTAGAGGCTTGAGCAATGAAATGGTGGATGTGATTGAACGTGTATTCCCGACTCCGGCGGCTGGTACAAACCGTCCAATGGAAAATACAGCACCCACACGCCCACAAAATCATACGCCCGCGCCAATGAATCATCGCTAATTCAAACCCTATAAGTGTGTGCAATGCCAAAGAAAGAGCTATCCATCTCAGCGAATACGCTGGTGGATAGCTCTTTAGTTTTGGGGAATGATAACTATAACTGAATTATTTGCGCAATCCTTTAATCCATACGCCTTGCAGCCTTAAGTCTCCATCCAGTAACAGGATGTCTGCTTGTTTACCTGCTTCAAGCGAACCTGTACGATCAGCAATGTACAAGGATCGAGCCGGATTCAGGCTGGCCATTTGTGATGCCGCGGGAATACTTATACCCACATGTTGAACCAAATAGCGGAAGCCTTCAATCATCGTTAATGTGCTTCCTGCCAAAGTGACCCCATCCTCCAGTCGCGCTACACCGCCCTGCACGATCACCGGCAAATCGCCGAGCGTATAATGACCGTCTTCCAGACCAGTAGCAGACATGGCATCTGTGATGAGAATGAGATTATGATCCTGCTTTAACTTAGCGAGCAGGGAAATAGCGGCGGGATGGACATGAATGCCGTCCGCGATGATTTCTGCTTCAATGCGCGGATCAGCGAGTACGGCTCCGGCGGCTCCCGGCTTGCGATGATGCAGCGGAGTCATAGCATTAAATGCATGCACCGCATGATTCAGACCCGCCGTCGCTGCCTGTTCAACCTCTTCATACGTAGCATCCGTATGACCGAGAGCCGCGGTAATGCCATGGCTACGCAGCCATGCAATCAGTTCCAGCGCTCCTTCCCGTTCGGGCGCAAGCGTGAGCTGGCGAACAAGGCCTGGATAGCGCTGCTCCCATTCTGCCACCCATGAGAGATTCGGTGGCACGATATGTTCTGGGTTTTGCGCTCCAGGCCAGTTCGGACTGATGAACGGCCCTTCCAGATGTACGCCCTCCAACTGAGCATAGGGCATAGGTAGTGCCATGTATGCGTGAACTTCACTCAATACCCGGTCAATCTGTTCCTTGGGCGCGGTCATGGTGGTAGCCAGCATAGCCGTCGTTCCTTGTGAACCGTGAAAGGAGGTGATCGTATCCAGCACCCTTGAACTGGAGTCCATAAAGTCCTCACCGTTACCGCCGTGAACATGAATATCAATAAAGCCTGGTAGCAGATATCCTCCTTCCAAACGCACAATGTTTGCGGTTTTCGCTGCGGTTTCTTCCTGATTTGCCAAGACTACCGCTGTCCAATCGGCGGGTAAATGCTCTTCTGAACCAGCGTATACAATGGATTGCCCCTCAATGACGACAACCCCTTTTTCAATGATGTCATTTCCAACGACAACTTGCCCATACAGTAGCTGGGGTACGTTACCACTCATTTCATTTGACTTCAATTGAACCCTCCTCCCGCTTTCTGATCCAGTAAAATAAGTACGTTGGGGTGACATTGCAGCAGAGAAGCCGGACACTCAGTCGTGACAGGTCCAGTTAAAGCCTGCTTTATAATGTCGGCCTTATCCGCACCAAAAGCCACCAGTATAATTTGCTTCGCTTTAAGAATCGTGCCTACTCCCATCGTAACTGCTTGCCTGGGTACAGCATCTATATCGCCAAAAAATCGAGCATTCGCCGAGCGCGTACTTTCTTTCAAATCTACAACATGTGTGGCTCCAGTCAAGCGGTGACCAGGTTCGTTAAAGCCGATATGACCATTATGACCAATGCCAAGCAATTGCAGATCCACGGGTCCATGGTCCAAAATGGCCTGCTCGTGCGCTGCACATTCTGCTGCCAGATCCAGTGCATTCCCGTCAGGGACACGTGTATGGGATATCGGAATATCGATATGCTGGAACAAGTGCTCATTCATAAAGCTTCGATAGCTCTGCGGATGTTCTGGGGGAAGACCAACATACTCATCAAGATTCACGGAATAGGCTCGTGCAAAACTGACCTGTCCCTTGCGGTACATATCTGCAAGATGTTGGTAAATGCCAATCGGCGTACTACCGGTGGCCAGGCCAAGCATGGCCTGTGGTTTGGATAGCAGCAAGCTGGCGATCACAGCGGCGGCAGTAGCGTTCAGGTCCTCACGGCTGTTCAAAATGCGTATGTTCATCTTAGTGACCCCCTGGTTGTTTTTTGAGCTTGCTCACTTGTTGATACGAACCTTCCAACCTCGGAATATATTTGTCAAAATCTGCGCTCACCATACCTGTAAACAGAATATCTATGATATGAAGCTGGGCGATGCGGGAGGCCATATCCCCACGTCGCATTCCTTCCTCCAATGAGGAGGAAAATAGCGCAATATCCGCAAGGCCTGCCAGCGTATTGTTTCCGAAGGAGGTCAGGGATAATGTCTTGGCCCCCTGTTCCTTTGCACAACGTAGAGCCGCAATGGTCTCCTGGGTTTCCCCTGAATAAGAGACGGCGAAGGCGACATCTCCCGCTCCGAGCGAGGAGGCAGAGGTAATCTGCATATGCGAATCTGCAAAGGCAGTGCTGTTCTTGCCAATACGGATGAGCTTCTGGTAAAAATCCTGTGCCACAATCGACGATGTCGCCATCCCATAGAGATCAATGCGGCTCGTGGCTGACAGCCATGCAATGGCCTGCTCCAGCTTGTCGTAATCCAGCAGTCGGGTCGTGTCCGCAATGGATGCGGTATGGTTCGCCTGAATAGCCTGCACGATTCGGGAAAGTGAATTTCCGGCGACAATATCCTGATAGGATTCTTCACCATTACGGTTGGAGTGGGACAACTCGGCGGCCAGCTTCATTTTGAAATCGGGATAGCCTTTAAAATGTAGTGATTTGCAAAACCGCGTAACGGTCGCCGCGCTCACACCACAACGCTCTGACAGCTCCCGAATACCCAAATGCAGCACATCTTCCGGGGATTGCAGGATGGATTCCGCCAGCTTGCGCTCCTGTACGGGAAGCTGCTCCAGTCTATGGGCTAATGTATGAAGAATGGGGGACATGAGCTGTGCTCCTTTGGCTGTAGAATGTTTGTGTAAAAAAAAGTATCGTATACAAGAAGAATATAAGGAAAAATATTTTCATGTGTATTGTAAAATAATTCTGCCGCTCATGCAAGAGATGTGAGGAGAATTTTTATTAGATTTTGCGAAAAAATAGGCGGCGAAAATTGTAGAAGTTATCATACATTAATTTACATATTGCGAGTTTTACTTACAAAACAACCTATTGACTTGTCTCTTCATTGGAGGAGTATAATTGAATAAAGTTCCAGTGAAGGAATTTTTCTAGGAGCTTTCTTTGCAGAGGGCATCGTTGGGTGGAACGAACAGAATCTCATTCACAAGGAGGAGTTTGCTATGCAAAGCCAAGTGATTGAAATGATCAGCGCGGTTAAGGAAGATCCTGAACTGGTCGCTAAGCTGGATGGACATTCGGACATTATTCATGATGCCGGACTGGATTCGTTGCAGTTGGTTCATTTCATGCTGCAAGTGGAGGATGCGTTTGATGTGGAGATTGATTTTGATTCCTTTGAGCTAGAGCATTTGAGCTCGGTAGATGCGTTTTGCAGCTACATTCAGGGGATCAGCGATGCGGAACAAGCGCCGCACCTGGAGGGAATGGAGACGGTCTGACGTACAGCTTGGTACATGTGCCTGAAAATCCATTAAACGAGGTGTTAGCATGCAGCCCAAAAGCAATGTGCTGATTGATGAGAAAGCGTTCAAGCTCATCAAGCGTAACCTGAAAAACGCTTCTGTATCTTACCGTAACGCCACACAGGACCCTACTTTCAAAACGGACATGCCCCAGACGATCGGCATTAAGCTGACCAACCGCTGCAACCTGAGATGTACACACTGTTTTGAATGGAACGAGGAAGGCTACCATCACCAAATGGATAAAGAAGAACAAAACATGGATCTTGCTCCGGACATGCTCCGGCAGATTTTGAGCGAAACCAAGGAAGCCAAGTCCAGACTGTACATGTGGGGCGGCGAACCGATGTTTCACCGGCGTTTTGATGAAATTTTGGACGTGCTGGCGGAAGATCGGCGCGAAATGACCTTTTGTACAAATGGATTACTTATTGATAAATATTTGGACCGGATTTTGGATTTGTCCGAAAATCTGGAGTTATTAATAGCGATTGAAGGTTTTGAAAGAGAACACGATCTAATTCGCGGTAAAGGCACCTTTCAAAAAACAATGCGGCAGATGGATAAGCTGATTGAACTGCGCGACCAGGGATTGTACAAGGGACGGGTAACTGTCCATGCGGTCATTAACGATAACATGATCGGACGGATGTACGAATTTCTGCAAATGCTGGAGGACAAAAGGCTGGATCTGGTGCTGCTGACGTTCCCCTGGTACATTTCCAAAGAGACCTCCCTCAAAATGGATGAATATTTCACACATAATTTCTCCTGGCTCCGACAACTTGAAGAAAAAAATATTAGTAGCTGGCATGCTTTCAAATATAAAATCAACCCGGATAACATCGATCCTCTGATGCAGGAACTACAGCGGATCAATGAGCGAGTATGGAACATTCGCGTGCGCTATCAGCCCGGTTTGGATTATGAGGAAATTGATAAATTTATACATGGCGAGGAAATGGTTAGCCGTTGTTCCAATCATTGTTTGGCGCTCACCTCCAGAACAGATATTTTACCAGACGGGAAGGTCATGCCTTGCAAATTTTTCAGTGAGTTCACGATTGGAAGCATGCGTGAGCACAGTCTGAAGGAGATATGGAACTCAGATGCGTATGAGAAAACTCGTCAAAAGATTAATCATGAAGGATTGACTCCGGTGTGCTCCAAATGCAGCGTATTGTATCTGCACGGGGCAGGCTCTCTGAAATACATTTAGTTTTCTATGGATGTTGTTTGTTACTGGATGGAAGAGAGAGGGATGATGACAAGACGTGACGACTAAAACTATTAACCTTGTGGAAGCGCTTGCGCATGAACGGGATCATGGAGTCCTGATTTGGCTGTTTAATATCGGCGCAGAGCAAGTGTGGCATCCATCCCCCCGCAAGGGGGGCATGGTAGACCGGGATGAACAGCAAGTCGTAAACCGGATGGAGGAAATGAATCTCCTGCTATGTCGAAGTCAGGATGTCATTGTACTTCGGGAACAGCCGGATGAGGCGTTTCTGGACATGCTCCAACGGTTGGGCTTTAGCCTGCCGCGTATTGAGGTGCCGGAGCCTTCTGATCCGCTAACGCCGATTTCAGAGCTGGTGCTGGCGGATGAGGCGCTTTTGGCACGACTGCGCACGGTTGCAGATGCAGGCCACAGCAGCGGCGGAGCCAAAGCGTGGCTCGTCCCCTATGCGGTCACACCGCAGGAGGAAGCGATTGCGGAGCTTTGCGGGCTAGAGCTGATCGGTGCTCCATCCGCGGTCAGTGCTCAGGTGAATGATAAAATATTCAGCCGCCTGACCGCGCAAAAGCTTGGTTTTGCCGTCAGCGAAGGCGCTGTATGTGCAGACGAATCGGCGATCCGCAGGGAGTGTGCCAGACTGGCTGACTTATCGGATGGACCTGTGAAGCTGATTATCAAGCAACCGCACGGTGCCTCAGGACAAGGCATGTATATGCTGGACGAGCTGTCCAAGCTGGACACACTGCTGAGTGTGATGAAGCGTTTTGGCGGCTCGTCGCCATCTTCCGGCGGTTGGCTGGTGGAGCGCTGGCACAATAAGCAGATGGATCTGAACTACCAGCTCTGCATTGACGAGGGCGGTGGTGTGACGATGTTTTCGCTAAAAAGGCAAAACGTGGATGGCACCGTATATATCGGATCTCAAGTGCCGGCTGAGATTGGCGATGCGCTGGAGGAAGAAGTGAGACGCTGCGCTTATCAGCTGGGTACGCATCTCTATTCCATTGGGTATACGGGAATGGCCTCTATTGACGGTTTTGTTGACGAAGAAGGTTTGCTGGTTCCAGTCATTGAGATAAATGGTAGATTTACGTTGTCTACCTATATTTCGTTCCTGTCATCCGTCCTGGGAGAACAGCATAAAACATTATCCCGTTATTACCGCAACGTTACCGCTACACCTCTCACCTACAGCCGCTTGTGCGGGTTGCTCGCGGAGGAGGGCTTGCTCTATACGCCCGAACGTCCAGAAGGGGTGTTTGTGTATACGGCGGGTACATTGTCTGGTATTCCTGTGAAGCGGGGCTATGTGAACCGGATTTTCACACTTATTTTGGCAGACAGCTGGCAGGAAGCTGATGCTTATGCGCACAAATTGGAAGGTATTATTGCTGGATTAGGATGCTCATAAATTGGAGGGAATCAAGAATGAAAACAACAGATGTATACCATGTAGTACCCTTGCTGGAAAAGATTTTGAAGCTGGATTCGGGAGAGCTGGAACAGTTGACTCCGGATCAGGATCTGCGAACCTTGGGGCTGAATTCCTTATCCGCTGTGGAATTAATTGTAGAGTTGGAAAATGAGCTTGATATTACGATGGAGGACGACGATCTAGTGCTGGAGCATCTATCTACACTGCAAGGCATCGAGCGTCTGCTGGGCAAATATGCATAAGGGCGCTGAAAAGACAAGGTTGATGCAGGGATCCGATATGGAGACTCGTCATGATTCCGTTGTGGACTATGGTGCAGAAGAAGTCGCAAACGCTCTTCCAGGGAAACATTGTGTATATTCTTCCCTGCGTACCTCATTGCGGAGGTACGGGGTGAACATGGCCGAATCCGAGCTATTCATGCTGTGTGGAAGTATGTGCGCAGAGTACGGTGGAGATTTGAAGCGCTTCGGACCTGAGAAATATCCGGAGCAGCTTCAAGAAATGGCAGCCAGTGGTGGACCTGTTATTCGGGTGGAACCGTGGGTCGCTGGTGTCAGCGATGAAACCAACCTGTTGCAGGTACTCACATCGGGCTACGGTACCATGCTGCATACGTCGAGCACCGCTTTAACCTATCACGATGTATATGTGAAAAATTACCCAAGGGGCCACGTGATTGAGTTATGCGGGTTGGACTTGCAAGAACGGACAGCACAGGTGAATGACAGCTTCCTGCTCGATTCCTCGGGACATGCCATGACTTATGTGGGCTCAGCCCGGCTCGACGATCTGATGCAGGGCATTATTGAGTATGCATGGCTGGTGGAGCAGCCTGCCCCGCTTTCGCCAAGTGAGATGCATGCTGCGTGTGCTCATCATATTCGACAGTATTTGACTGGACACGAAGCCATCTGGAGAGGCGTACCTACGTCTAATGAGTCGGAAAGTCAAACGGGGAAAGCTGTGACAGGCAAGCAGGTCAAGCGGGGAGATGAGGGGTACCGGGCATTTGTCGGTGACTTCCGTCTGTTGGCAGACATGGAGGATCAGGATTTTCGGACGTACTGTCATGAAATCTATTACAATCTGCGATTGGGCAGTGCTCTTCATTTGACGGATTATACAGCTGATTATTGCCTGCTGCATCAAGCCACGCTGGGACCACAAACACAGCATGTAATTGAATTGGCACAGGCGCTGTACGCGGATTGGCACAAGCTTAATCTGCATATTTACAAAACAGGGCTTCAATTGCGCAAGCATCGGATGCCTGAAATTACGGAACGAGCTTTGCATTTAATTGAAAGACAGCGGCATATGCTGGAGGAACTGATGATTTTAGCAGAGAAAGCAGCCGAGTAGTCCAAGCATTCGGCCGTATAAGAAACGTTCATCAGGTGTCCTGCACAGAGGAAAGAGGAGGGGAATTGATTGCCGTCCATTACATTAAAGCAATTGTCGAAAACATTTACGTACTACAAAAAGGAGCCGGGCGTGCGCAAATCGTTACAAAACTTGTTCAGGCGTGAGCAGCTGACCAAAGAGGCTGTGCAAAATGTCAGCTTTAGCATTGAGGAAGGCGAAATTGTCGGATTTCTCGGTCCAAACGGGGCGGGCAAAACAACGACGCTCAAAATGCTGTCTGGCATTCTCCATCCCACGGACGGGGAGGCATCGGTACTTGGCTTTACCCCGTGGAAACGACAAAAAGAGTTTAAACGTCAGTTTTCCATTGTAATGGGACAGAAAAACCAGCTCTGGTGGGATTTGCCTGCAAGCGAGTCATTCGAGCTGAACAAGCTTATCTATGAAATCGATGAAAACCGTTATAAAGAGGCACTAGAAGAACTGGTCACCCTGCTTGGGGTGGAGGAGCAGCTTCATGTGCAGGTTCGGCGGCTGTCTCTCGGCGAGCGTATGAAAATGGAACTGATCGCCGCGCTGCTGCATCGTCCACGGGTCATTTTGCTGGATGAGCCGACCATCGGACTGGACCTTGTTTCTCAGCGGCGGATTCGAGAGTTTTTCAAAGCCTATAACCGCACGCACCGGACGACCATCCTGCTGACAAGCCATTACATGAAGGATATTGAGGATTTGTGCAGTAGATCCATCATTATCAGCGGGGGCAGATTGGTCTATGACGGAGACTTACACAAGGTGAATGAGGTCATCGGTGCCCGTAAATTACTCAAGGTTCGACTGGAGACTCCCATATCCAGCCTAACGTTGGCGAGCCTCGGCAAACTTCGCTCCAACTCGGAGCTGGAGGCGGTATTTGAGCTGGATGCAGAAGATACCTTGGCTTGGTCCAAAAAGATTTTGGACGCACTGCCTGTCGTTGATTTTACGATTGAGGACGTCCCGCTGGAAGAGGGGATAGCCAATTTGTACGATGGGGGCAGGCTGGCCGATGCGAAATAACAAATATGTGAAGGTACTCCAGCTTGGTATGCAAAACGAAATGGAGTATCGGGCTAATTATTGGCTCCAAATGGCGGGATTTATGTTGCCGATCATGACGCAAATTTTTCTCTGGCTAGCTGTATTCGGTTCTTCGGGACAAGCAAGAGTGCTGGGCTATTCTCTGCCAGAAATGCTGGTGTATGTGGTCATGGCGGGAGTAACTGGAAAACTGATTGCTACGGGCTTTGAATACGAAATTGCTACAGATATCAAGGAAGGTGGACTGGCAAAATTCATGGTACAGCCTGTGCATTATTTTGCTTACCGTTTTTGCCGGTTTATCGGAGGCAAAGTCATACAGTCTGCGGTCGTGCTGCTGGCGGCTGCTATTTTGCTGTTATGTCTTAGCCTGGAAGGACAAATCAGCTTCGGGCTATCGTACATCCTGCTTTACATATTGGCGTTGCCGGGAGCGCTTGTGCTTAATTTTGTGGTCTATTATGCGCTGAGCGGCATAGCCTTTTGGGTGACGGAATCGGCGGGACTATTTTATACGCTGTCGCTTGTCATTTACGTAGCTAGCGGTACCGTGTTTCCGCTGACGATTTTTGGAGATGTTTTGGCCCGTCTGTTCAGTCTGCTACCGTTCAGCTACACCGTATTTTTTCCGGTGAATGCGTTGACGGGCAAGCTGACTGTGCTGGAAGCCGCTAAAGGCATTGGCGTGCAATGGCTCTGGATTGTAGTGCTGGCGGCCCTATCACGCTGGGTGTGGCAAGCCGGGGTCAAACGCTTTGTCTCGGTGGGGGGTTAACATGAAAAATGTTTTCCGAAACGTTAGGCGCTACATCAGACTGTACTGGAAGTTTGTCCAGTTTTCTGTCATGTCGCAGATGGAATACCGCATTAATTTTATAACTGCATTTCTGGTTGAAACGGCTTATTTGCTCATCAAGCTGCTGTACGCATCGGTTCCATACCGCGCTGGGACGGATATTAATGGCTGGTCTCCTGACGCCATATTGTTATATATCGGCGTGTTTACGATGATGAGCGGATTTTATAGTGGATTGTTCTACAGTAATTTTACAAGCCTGCCTGACAAAATTCGTACCGGCTCACTGGACGTGCTCATGACTAAACCCGTATCGCTGCAATTTATGGTAACACTGCGTCAATTTGAATTGGGCTATACCGTGCCGAATGTAATTGGCGGCGGAATTATGACAGGGGTCGGCTGGCAACGACTCGGATTGCCGTTTAATTTTGAAACTGTAGGAGGGTTCTCTGTGCTGCTTGGATGCGGGGTGCTTACGGCATACTCCGTATTTTTGCTCCCTCAACTGCTAGCCTTCTGGATCATCCGCACGAACGGCGTTACGGAGCTGTCCAACAGCATTTTCGAGACAAACTATGTGCCGATGGCCGTGTACAGTAATCTGATTCAGCGTATCGGTTTGTTCGTGCTTCCGGTGTTTGTCATTTGTAATTTTCCGCCCATGTTCATTCTCGGCAAAATGGAAACCGGGTTAGTGGTATGGGCATTTCTCGCACCTCTCTGGCTGCTGGCGATCATCCGCCTGATATGGCAGTTTGCTCTACGTGATTATACGAGCGCGAGCCAGTAGCGCTACCGTGTAGTAGGCCAATAATGAAGCAGGAAAGGAAGCAAATCATATGAATGCGATACCGAATCAGCGTCATTTGTATATGGGAACGTTCGAAGCAGAGGTTTACTGGCGGGATGCCCAGTTAGCTTCCCTGCCAGCCCTGCCAGACCGGGCTTCTTCTGCGATTGTAGCAGCCATGGATGAACTGCTGTTCAGCTTTTGCCAGCCGGGAGATGCGTTATTGACCCGTTATGCCATTTCGCCCGTACAGCGTCAGTATATCGCGCAGTTGGGCTTTCATCCGGCTGTCAACGAACGGGACTTGACCGATGGCATGGAGCGTGCAGGCAATGTGTCGACCGCATCAGTATTTGAACTGCTGGGCAGTCGCAAGGCCGATGCCGGAGAGGGGTTTCCTCAACTGGAAGGCTGTGTGCTTAGCCCGTTTGCGGGTTTACCGCATGTGGAGGAGGCTGCACGTGCTTGGGGAATAACACTGCATCAGCCGCCGCTGGAAACGATTCGCAAGGTAAATGCGAAAACGTATTCCTCTGATCTGAAACGCAGTCTTGGTCTGCGCAACCCGGGCTATATTGTGACTTCGTTTGCAGATGTTGCTGAGGCGGGGCGTAAGCTGCTACGGGATGGAAGCTTTTTAATCAAGGATGATTTTGGCGTATCGGGCAAAGGAAACCTGCACATTACCTCGACACAAATGCTGGACCGGATCGTATCGTATTTGCGTGGACAGGAGCGTAAAGGCAAACAGGTGCTTTTCCTTTTGGAGCCTTTTCTGGAGAAAGAGCAGGATTTTTCATGCCAATTTACGATTGGTGATGATGGAAGTGTCGATATCTTATCTGTACAATGGCTGGCTAACACTCAATTCTCCTATCGGGAATCCTTGTCGCCGGACGGGGCATTTTTGGAGCGGCTGGAGCGCGAGGGCTATTTTAGCTTGATGCAGGATGTGGGACGGCAATTGTATCAAGACGGTTATTATGGCGATGTTTGCATTGATTCCATGACACTTCGTGGTGGGAAGCTGGAGCCAATTATCGAAATTAATGCTAGAAAGTCGATGAGTTTGATCAAACATCAGCTCGATACCTTTCTGGCCGGGAAAAATATGCGTGGCACGCTGACGAATTATTCGCTGTCCCATGATGGCAGTCTATCCTATGAAGAACTACTGGAAGGGCTGAAAGGTGAAGGATTGTTGTTCACAGGTGAACGTGAAGAAGGCGTCATGCCTCTGGGTGCCAATACGTTATATGTGAACACAGGTGGACGAGATGGCGAGAACAAGATTGTGGGCCACACAAGCACGCCAAGCAGAAATGCAACCGGACGCGGAGGCAGATCATCTGCTAAGCAGGTTCGTGTAAGCGGGATTGGGGCCAGCGATGGCGGATCAGAAGGGAACGGCTTGGGTAAGCCGGACTTGAATGGTAAAAAAGAAACCGCTGGAAGCGAACGGGCACGAGGCAAGGGTCGTCTTTATTTGGAACTGGTTGCTGCGAGCGATGAGGAAAAAATGCGATTGACTACAAAGCTGGAGCGTTTTTTGGCAGAGCATCATTTTACAGTGCTGAATTAAACGGGAGGCGTATGAGCATGCGTAAGAATACGGATAAGCTTATGAAGGTAACGATTTTGTGTTCCGGTTTCGGATTGGGCTTTTATACCCCTGGCTTGTTGTTGCAAGCGGGTCTTCGCAGGCTGGGCGTGGATACGGCGATTCATGTATTTGAAAATGTGCTGCCAGAATCGGCCCGTCTCAAGGTCGACAAAAGCCGCAAAGCTTACCATGACAATTTTGCGGTGGCCTTAATGTCACAAAAGGTTCCGCAGGATATGCGTAATTCACTGGATCTCGCAGCGATGGAAGTACTGCTGAACCAATGGATAGAGGAAGATCGGCGGTATTTTATATGCTTATCCGGTCATTGGATGTATGTACTGGAGGAGTATCGCAAGCGCAGAGAACCGGAGTCGGTGCATGTGGACATTGTGTATATGGATTCGACACTTTCTCCTTCCTGGAAAAATCTAGCCAAGCATAACCCGCGTTTTGCGGATGGCTGTGGAGAAACGACCTTTTTTGAAAATGATAACAATAGAGTCAGCCACTATATTGATGTCCCGGCTGTGGAGTATGTTCCGTTTGAAGAGCGGCAATCCCGCTTATTCGTACATGGCGGCGGCTGGGGCATGGGCACCTACCGTGACAAGGTTGGACGGTTGGAAGAAGCGGGCTGGGAGCTGGATCTGCTGCTGTATGATCAGGATCAACCGGATGAACAGCGGGACAGTATACGCTATTTTCAGATGGACCCGCAGTGGAGGACATGGCAGCGAAATGAAGCCAGGGAGCATACATTTCCGCCTTTCGGAGAGGTGAAAAAGGGCGAGAAGACAGTGTATCAGGTTGGACCGGATTACCATAGCATGCTGGACCAAGCATGTCGTGTCCAGGCCATTGTCAGCAAGCCAGGTGGTGGCAGCCTAACCGATTCGTTCGCTACAGCCACTCCACTCATTATGCTGGAGCCATTTGGTGTGCATGAAAAGCATAATGCGGATCTATGGGAACGGCTGGGGCTCGGTATGCGGTACGATACGTGGATACAAACCTATGACGGTAGTGCTCAGATACTGGAGGATATGCATCGTAGGATCGTAGAGCTGCGCAGTCGGACGCCGCGTTATATAGAGTGCTATGTGAATAGCATCCAAATGTCAGCAAGCTCACTGGGAATGGAGCAGGGGTCATGAACGCTGCCGCGGCTGCGCAAGAACCTGCGATGCGAGATATTCGCTTTGGGATCATTGGCTGTTCTGCTATTGCTCCGCGTGCCTTGCTGGAACCGATCCGACATGTAGCAGGGGCACGCGTGACCGCGCTTGCGAACCGCACGGTTGCCAAGGCAGGAGAAATGGCAGATCGTTTTGGCGTCAGTGTCATTTATCGGCATGCTGAGGATATGCTAAAGGACCCGGAGATCGACGCTGTATATATTGCGCTCAGCAACGACTTGCATGCCGAGTGGATTGGCAAAGCACTACGGGCTCATAAGCATGTGCTGGTGGAAAAACCGTTATGTCTGAATACGGCTGATCTGGCTCCCTTGGCAGCCACAGTCGAGCAGAGCAGCGCTTACCTGCTGGAGGGAGTCATGGTGCAGCACCATCCTTGGCAGCATGAGCTGCGGAGGATCGTAGAATCGGGGCGTTATGGTCGCTTATGCTCCATAGAGACGAGTCTATGCATTCCGGCAAAAGAAGGACATGCGGACAATTACAGATCTCGTCCTGAGCAGGGTGGGGGATGCTTTTGGGATCTGGGCGTGTACTGGCTACAGCTGCTTCAAGCCGTCGTTGGATTGGAGCAGGCTGAATTCCACAGTCAATCGGATTTTGATGGTCCTCATGGTTGTGACTGGACATTTCGTGCGCAAGCCCGTTATCCGAGCGGATTGAAGGCATCTGCCCTCTTTTCATTTGAGCGCCCTTATCACTGTGCTCATGTACTGACCTTTGATTCGGCAGTAGTCACTTTAAAGGACTGCTTTCGGGCAAATTTAGGTTTTTATAAAATGACACTCAAGACGGAAATAAAGAAGGATATCATGCCGAATATAACGGATGCGGACTCACTGCCTGTGTTATCACAGACATCTTCGCATACCAAAACGGTTTTCGAGCCTATGAACTATTATGTCAATCAGTTGAATACCTTTTGCAGCATCATCCGGGGAGAAGCGGAGCCCATTCCATTTCGCGAGGCTGCTGAACGCGTCAGACTGCTGGCAGCCATTCATGAAGCAGCACGCTCGGGCGAGACGATCTATGCAGTATGAGTATGATTGTGTTTTCGAGCGGTGGGGAGCGAATGATGCAAAATACTGAGTATCAAGGCAAAGAGAGGAGGGGAATTCAGTAGATGGATAAAAAGGACGAAGCCCTACTGGAGCGTTTCGGCGAGCATCCGACGCCATTTTACTATTATGACGGGGATGCGCTGCATGCCCATGTCAGCTCGTTACTATCCCGATTGCACCCGGCCGTGCGTGTACATTATGCGCTCAAGGCTAATGGTAACGTAGCCTTGGCTGGGCTGCTGCGCTCGTTAGGTTGTGGTGTTGAGATTGCTTCGGCTGGAGAAATGTTCGTCGCTATGGAGGCCGGGTACGCTGCGGAAGACGTGCTGTACGCCGGACCGGGAAAAACAGTAGCCGAGCTGAGCGAGGCGGTAGCCTGTGGAATCGGCTGTATTCATGTCGAATCGGTGAGGGAGCTGCGTCTGTTGGAGGACATTGCTGCCCAAGCGGGCCAGCTTGTCAGGGCAGCGGTTCGCATCAATCCCGATAACGACTTGTCTGGAGCAACGATTAAAATGGGCGGTGTTCCGCGCCCCTTTGGAGTGGATGAAGGGCAGCTGGATCACTTTTTTAAGGTGCTGGAAGATTGCCCGCACGTCAATTTTCAAGGTATTCAGGTATATACAGGTACGCAAATGTTGAAATCGGATCAGATTTTAGCTTCATTTGCGAATACGCTACAGTTGGCAGAACGGGTACAGGCTCAGTATGGTGTGGCAATGCATACGGTCAATTTGGGCGGCGGGTTTGGTGTACCTTATTTTGCTCATGAGCAACCGCTCGATATGGATCACGTCATTGACGGACTGAACGCACTCGCGGAGCAGACCCGAACCCGCATGCCCGGGGTTAAGCTAATCATCGAAAGCGGCAGGTATCTGGTCGCTCAATCGGGCATGTATGTCTGCCGAGCATTGTATACAAAGGAATCCAAGGGGGAGAAGTTTGTCGTGGCTGATGGTGGCATGAATCACTACGCCGCAGCTACTTTTCGAGGACGCCGAATTAGGGACAACTACCCGGTGCGAATTATGCGCAGGCAAGCGGGAGAATTGAAAGAGCCCAAAGAACGAGAAGTGGAAGCAACCCTATGGATGGGGCAAAGAGACGCTTCTGCTCAAACGGCTGTGGCTGTCGAACAATCATTAGAAGAGGTTGCAAACCGAATAGGAGGGCCTCTGGAAGAGGCATCCATGGAGCTTGAGACGGTAAGCATTGTCGGTCCGCTTTGTACACCCGAGGATTGTATTGTGAAAAAAGCGCAGCTTCCTCCGATTCACGAGGGCGATTATATTGCCTTTCCGAATGCAGGTGCCTATGGATTAAGCTATAGCCCACTACAATTTTTAGGACATGCTACCCCGACGGAGCTGCTCGATTTTCGTGGGGAGGTGCATGTCATTCGTGAACACGGTGACCGCACAGACCTGCTGCATCATCAGCGCATGATTCCGTTGCCTGAGGATGTGCAGTAAGTATGTAAAAAAACGCCAAACTCATGGGAACCGATATAAATCGAACCTGTGATTTGGCGTTTTTTACATGATCAGTAGGGTAGCATCGACTTATTGTTGCTTGGAGCTGCGCATTTCCTGACGCACAAGCTGCCATACCATAAAGATCAGTACAGCGATTTGTGGGACAAATGTTTCCCAAGTTGGATACATTCCCAGCCAGCTAATGGACGGAAGCGAGGAGGCAGTGTGCCCCGGAAGCTTACCGGCCACCTGAAGCGAATGAATACTTTCGCCCAGGAATCGGAATACGAGATAGTAAATCAGTACAGTGGCAGTCAGGAAAAAGGCGCGAATTGGCAATCGTACACTGAATTTAATGATCGCAAACGCCAGAATGACCAGAATAATTGTCGCTGAGCCAATGCCGATCAGCAATTGTGAGGTTTCGATGGCTGGAGCCATACCGACATAAAAGATAGCTGTCTCGGCTCCTTCACGCAGAATTGCGAGCGCAGAAACCGCAAATAACGACCACAGGCTTCCTCGTGCCAACGCGTTGCCTACGCTGTTTTCCACAAAGCGGTTCCATGCGGCAGCATTGGATTTGCTATGCAACCAGCTACCCACGGTCAGCATCAGCACGACCGCCACCAGCCCGGTGACACCCTCCAGCAGCTCACGCATGCTGCCTGATGCGGCAGCTGCCACCAGTGTGGTGAACAGCACTGCCAGAATTCCGCTCAGCACCAGCCCCGTTCCGGCTCCTGCCCATATCCAACGTCCAGCCACGGCTTCGCCGCTTTTTTTGGCATACGCCAGCAGAGCTGCGAGCACGAGGATAGCCTCCAGGCCCTCACGCAGCAAAATCAGCGCGGCATCCCACGCAGTGTAAGAACGTTCTTCCGTCAACGGACGGAGCCTGTCCAGCATCTGATCAAGAGTCCGAATGGCTTTGTCCGTATTCGGTGGAGAAGACAGCAGATATCCGGAAGTTTCGGTCATTTCATTTTCAATCGCAGTGTAAGACGTCGGATCGGAAATTTGTACATGTCCTTCGACGGAAGGCCACAGAGCGATAAACTGCACTACCTTATCAGCCGCTTGCTCTGATTGATTAGCTACAGCATCTTGGCGTGCGGATTCGAGCAAGGTGACTGCATCGGTCAGAGAAGCTGCCGAACCATTTGCCGTTCCCGTAGCCGTATTGCCTGCATCTGTTCCTTGGCCTGTGTTCACAGACTTGCCCTGACTATAATCAGACAGCAGAGTCGTTAATTCCTGCATTTCCTTAAGAGCCTGTTCTTGGCGAATAGGCTCAGCTTGCATGGAGATGCGAATGAGACTGATTTTAGTTTCGAGCGAACTGTATACCGGAAAATTGTCCAAACGAATCGGTGTTTCTACCTGATACCAGGCTTTGACGATTCGATCGTAATCCACCCGGGCAGCAGCCCAATCGCCTTTTTGCATGGCGGCCAGACTGCCCTTCGCCATGGGAAGTAGTTTTTCCGCTGCTTTGGCTCCAGCCGGGGCTGGTTTGTCCCCTTCGGCAGCAGTGACGTACTCATTGACCGAGCGCGCCAGCACGGATAAGGCAGCTTTCGCTGGTTCCCCGCCGCCACTGGCTAGTGTCTGCTCCGCATCGGTGAGTGCTTGATCTACAGCCGCGATGTGAGCTGAATCTCCGCCATTCGTTTTGGCGGCCTCCCACAGCGTGCGGAATTCTTTCAGATCCTTGGAGGCTTCCGTCCATTGAGCTTGTCCCGCCTCCACCAGCGCTCCGCCCACCACAGGCATCAGCTGATCATTGGTGACAGCTTTGGCATCCGTTTGTGCAAAAGCGACCGACCCGGAGCCGGACATGAACGGAGTGACGGTCAGCAGCAGAGCTGTCACCAGCACAAACACCCATCCCAAGCTTTTATTGCGCCGATTCATATAAATCCCCTTCCTTGCCTGCTGCTAAAATAACGTATCCCCGATGTAGCCGCCTTGCGATACACCCGGGAAGCAGGCGAACACCGCACTGCCTTTGTGTACAATGTATTCGTTCAGCTTGTCATTGCGTGCAAGCTTCTCCTGAATATGAACGAACTGCTTGAACAGATCACGCTGGTAGCTGATGAACAGCAGCCCGGCATCCAGCTGCCCTGTTTGCTTGTCCAATCCGCTTGAATACGAATAAGACCTCCGCAAAATATTAATGCTCCCGTCCCCATGAGCCAAAGCCACATGAGAGGTGGGAGGCGTAACTGGCTTGCCTTCCGGATTTTTGGCCGCCAGATCAAGCTTGTCGAACTCCTTGACCTTACCGAGTGGGGCCCCGCTGCTGCGATGGCGTCCAAAAGTATCCTCCTGGTCGCCCAATGTTGAGCGATCCCACACCTCTACCCGCATGCGTACACGGCGTACAGCCATATAGCTGCCGTCGTCCATCCATGCTGGTCCGTCACTGGTCTGTGTCCACACCAGCCGATTCATCTCGTCTGCCTTGGAGGTGTCCGGGTTCCCCGTACCGTCCTTGAAGCCCAGCAAATTGCGTGGTGTGCTTCCCGCAGGATCGGCCTGTGCTGTTCGCTGGAAGCCTTCCTGCGTCCAGCGAAGCACCGCCGTTCCTCTGGCAATACGCGCCAAATTACGCAGGGCATGGAAAGCTACCTGCAAGTCATTGGCACATACCTGCACTCCGATATCGCCGCCGCACCATTGCTCCTCCAGGGCATCCCCTTGAAAATGGGGCAGCTCACGGAACTCGGCAGGTTTAAGCCCTGCCAGGCCGTATCGTCCATCAAAAAAGGATGGGCCCACGCCAAAGGTGATCGTCGTGCGGGATGGCGACAATCCTGCCGCCTCGCCTGTATCGGAAGGAGGGAGGTTGAGATTTTCATTATCGTTGCCAAGCAGCACGCCAGAAGTCATTGTAGCACTTGCTTCCGTCCAGGCTTTGAAGAGGCTACGCACCTGTTCCTTGTCACTGGTTGTTAGATCGAAAGCGGCGAAGCAGATGAAATCCTGCGCCGGAGTCACAATACCTGCCTGATGCTTACCGTAAAAAGGGATTACATCTTTGGTATCCGCATCCGTCATCATGCTTTCGAGGCGTTGACCGGCTGACAGCACGGCTCCCACGCCCCCGCCGCCAAGCAGGAGGCCTAGTCCACCTACCCCGGCCAGCTTCAATAGGTCTCGGCGTGATACGGATTTGCTTTTTCCTGACGACTCATCTTCCACTAGCTTCGCATCCTTTTTTACCAGATCAGCCTGTTCATTATGGGATTCCGCATACTGCGGCTTTTCTTGCCCTTTTTGCCGCTTAAAGCCTTTCATATCATTACACTCCTAACAATTTCCCCATTTGGGACAACGGTTCTGCCAAGGCATCGAGGTTTTGGCTCAGCTTTTTAACTTCTTCCGGTTTCAGTTTTGTATACGATACATAGCCTTCTCCGTCTTTAAAAGGAGCCAACTCCTGCTGTAAGGCCGCAAAGCGCTCACCGATTTGTTTTTCCAATGCCGCATCTTTTTGGTTCAGATCTGTTTTCAAAATGTCATATATCTTTTGCGCGCCTTCTACATTGGCAGCAAAATCGTACAAATCCGTATGAGAATATCGCTCCTCTTCACCCGTCACCTTCGAGGTAGATACTTCATTCAACAACTCGACTGCACCCGTTACCATCAGGCTGGCGTCAATATTAACTGTTTCTACTTTGGCACGCAGCAGCTTGGCATCACTCAGCAGTCGGTCGGAAAACTCGTCCATTCCTTTGGTTGTGTTTTCTTCCCATAATGTTTTTTCAATACGGTGAAAGCCGCGCCAATCCGCTGCATCCACATCACCGTCACGTGCATCAATATTCGGGTCAAGATCACCCAGCGCTTCTGCAATCGGTTCAATCCGTTCATAGTACATACGTGCAGGGGCATACAGCGCCTTGGCTTTATCCAGTTCGCCAGCTTTGACCGCGTTCGTGAATTCTTCTGTCTTCTTCACAAACGTATCGCATTGCTCGATAGCATAGGTTCGGTAAGCGGCTACCGCTTGATCAAAATTGGGGGCAGAAGCGGCAGGAGTCGTTGTCTGTGTTGTGGCTCCTGCATCTTTGGTCGTTGCGGCAGGCTGCTGAGTAGCAGTTCCGGTTTGTCCGCAACCTGCGAACAGAATAGAAGAGACCAGCACTCCGGCCGGTACGGCATAACGTAGTTTCATAATCAATGAACACCCTTTCTGGCCAAACTGGCCCTGAACCATAGTCTGTTGCGCGATATCTATATCGAATTTTTATTTTGATAATGATTATCAGTCGCGGTTTTTCTTATCATAAGGCTGGCCCATATGCCTGTCAATACATAATTTAGACACAAAGTCCAACCCATCATTAAAGCAGCAAGTAAGGTGCCTATGCCCATTTTTATCCGCATATTGAACCATACCCGAGCACATGACATAAAATGTGTTGACTGTATCCCTTAACCTTGTTACACCACACAAAACCCGAGCAAGGAGGGGTGAAATTGACGAAGGGTAACGACCACAAAAACAAGTTTTTGTTAACTCACCGTGAACGTGAAGTATTTGAACTGCTCGTGCAGGACAAAACAACACGTGACATCGCCGGACAGCTATTTATTAGCGAAAAAACGGTCCGAAACCATATTTCCAATGTGATGCAAAAATTGAACGTAAAAGGTCGTTCACAGGCGGTCGTAGAATTAATCAGGCTTGGCGAATTAAAAATCTGACCTCTCGTTCCTTGCGGGGTACAAAGTCTTCTCGATGATCCTTCGACAGTGAAGGGTGGTCGGGAAGGCTTTTGTTTTGTGAGAATTTTGAAAAAATGCATTTTAGATTGAATAAAAAAGGTTTTATTTTAAGTGAAAAAATTTGAATATATGATCTCATTTCTTATTTCGATATAAAAAGACAAATTTCGACAAAAAATGCTATATCTTTTTTTTGTTATTTAAATGATAATAGTTTTCATTCTCACTTTTAATAATGCTTAAAACAAGGGGCTGTCAGTAAATGAAAAAGAATTTTATGTAAGTGGAAGGTTTATATGCCTCCGAGCGGCATTTATTATCACAGTTACAGAATGGAGTACGAAAATGAAGAAAGCATTTAACACAAAGATTTTCATGGTCAAGCTGTTTTTATTTTTTTTACTGTTTTTTTCAATGTGTTCTAGCCATTATATTTCTGCTGAAGCAGATTTCGAGAGACTTCCAACGAATGTATCAATAGGTGGAACACATGTTCTATTAGTGGATCATAAAGGAAAAGTGTGGGCGTGGGGGAAAAGTACCAAGGGACAGTTGGGATTGGGAAATACGTCTGACGCGTATGGGCCTACGTTGATTCCTACTTTATCCAATATTAACTCAGTGGTGGCTGGTAAAGAGTTCAGTTTGGCACTGGATCAAAATGGTGAGGTGTGGAGCTGGGGAGACAATGCTACTGGACAGTTGGGAATGAGCACTTATGCAAATCGAACGGTACCTGTAAAAATACCAGGTTTAAAGAATGTGGTTGAAATTGCTGCTGGAAATGAACATAGTATGGCTTTGAAATCCGATGGATCAGTGTGGGTGTGGGGGAGTAACGTCAGTGGACAGCTTGGTCTTCCCGCAGAATTGGATGAGACACCTACTCCCCTTAAGAATGATAACCTCATACTAATTAAAAAAATTGCGGCAAATGGAGATAATTCGCTAGCTTTACGGGACGATGATAAATTGTTTTCATGGGGAAGTAATGGGTTTGGTCAGTTGGGAGATGGGACTCAAAGTACAAGATATAGCCCCGTACAAGTAAAGGGTGTGAATCAAATTTCAAAAATTTATCAGGGGATGTATCATACAGCAGTTATAACTTCTGATGGATCGGTATGGACATGGGGAGCGGGTTTTACTGGGGCTCTTGGCCACAATAAAAATTTTCTATTACCTAACAAAGTAGATGATATAGGCCATGTTAAACAGCTTGCCTTAACTGGATTATCCACACTGGCCTTGAAAGAAGAAGGTACTGTTTGGGGATGGGGAGCAAGTGCGTTTGGAGAGTTAGCCAAAGAAAAGAATAGAACAGAAGATCAAATGGCAGCAATTACACAGATTAAAGAATTAGACAATATCCAATCTATTTATTCTCAAGAGTCAACAGCTATGGCGTTTAATAAGCAAGGAGAATTATATTCATGGGGTTCCAATAAAAATTTACGTTTAGGAATATATAGTTCTGAGCTTAAAACACCACAATTAATTAATCCTATTGAAATATTCTCAGCAAAAGAAATTCCGTTACCACCACAGAACTTTAGGTTAGAAAGAATTGATGAGCACAAGATTAGGGTTAAATGGGATGCTCCACAGAACGCCGAGCTTATCAGTGGATATGATATATTTGTCGATGATTTTTTTATAGATACCGAGAATAATACAACATTCACTAAAGAATTAAACATCGATAAAGTGTCAGGATACACAATTACGGTAAGCTCAAGAAATACTGCAGGAGAGCGATCAGAGCCTACTAAAGGTATAACAATACGCCCTTATAGTAGTTTGAAATATATTTACGATGCAGCCGGGCGATTAGAATATATCGAAAAAGGTGGCAAACAAATTCTACGATATGAATACGATAACAACGGTAATCTGCTTCGCTCTATAAAAATGAATCCTTAAATAAAGCAATGTAACTTATTTAATAGCAGACAGGAGTAATGAACTTGACAGCAAGACTGAAAAAAATCACATCCATTATTATCATTACAGCATTTATCTTCGGGTGGGTTGGAGAAGTGGTTCCGTCTACTATATTCGCTACCGAAGAATCAAGCAATCCAGTTGCTAGCGTAACATCAGAAGTGTATTCTGCTGGTTCTGAATTAGACAGGCCACTCCCTGTCAAAGCATCGGTATATGATGAAGTGTATGGTTGGCAGGTGAGACAAGGTACCTTCATTGAACTTAAGGGCGATGAAATGCCCAAAACCGTTATTGGAAGTGTATATAGCACAGAAAATTATGATAGCAGTGTCACCGATCAGGTATATGGCAATACGAATGAAATGCAAACTAATAGTGTGACAAATGATGTATATTGGGATGATTCAAAAAAAACACCCCCCTTCATACTAAGCCTTCTTTCTATGAAGATGGCGGCAGTTAAACCTCCTGTAGTTTCGGAGCAGGCACCTGTTTATGATAAAACAAAATTTAACGAAGCTCCATATAGTGTAGGAAATAATGGTGAATCCATATCTACACTTACGGGTAATCTTTCGCTGGAAAGCACAGATATGACGCTACCAGGTAGAAACGGCCTAGGTTTTTCATTGAGGAGACAATACAACACCTCTGATGCTCAATTTTATGAGATGGACGTGCTGGATAATTCCTATGATCAGAGCTTGTACAAATACTGGGTCAATTATAATGCGGTGAAAAGATTGATTATACCGCAATATGAAGTGAAGTTTACTCAAAAACGTTGGAAGCAATATGATTATGGTAATGATGGATCGGTCGATCAAGAGACAGATTATCAATACGTCAATCAAACGAAAGGACCATATAGCAACGAGGCTACGGCTAGAAACACTGCTGCTGAACTGAGGACTTACCAGATTCCAGATGATCAGAAGCGTGTCAACGATTATCGAACTCAGTCACGCTCATCTAACTTCACAGGCTCTATTTTTTACAGTAAGAATGGCTACTCAGGCACACTGTACACCAGTGGTTCTCCATACGTAATCTCTGGTTCTTATTCACAAGGTGGATCAAAGACGATCACAGATTCTTGTACTAATAGTATTCCTGGTAAATATGATTCAAAAGGGATTTGGCAAAGTACAGGAAGTGGTAGCTCTTGTCCAGCCTCTAAATCTTATAACAGCGATGGATATACAGGTACTTTAAACCGCTCAGGTGTAACTGATACTGTAAAAGAATGTTCTTCGCCAAATAAAAGTGTAGCTGGTTATGTATGTACCAAACAATTTAGAGCTAATTATTCTGGCACTGTAACCAAGCCTACTATAGATACTCGGACATGGAAGCAGGAATACAGCGGGACTATTGTCAAGCCGGGTTATACAAGCAACGTAGCATACAGCGCTTGGCAGCATGACGGAAATGGAAATGTTACCAGAGACGCTTTCACCCTGGAGGGAACAGCGGAGGTTCTAACCTATTACAATGAAGGACCTGTGGAAAGCGTAAGATTATCTGAGACCTTCGATGATATGGAAGAAGCCGAATCTTTTGCCGCCTATATAAATGGACAACCCAACGGTGCGCCTATTGGTCGCCAAAACGGATATAACTTCTATTTAAGCAACCCGGGCGCCTATGTCTACATTGAAACGATAGGTCAATATCGGGTACATATTTATCGTAACAAAGTCATTAAACCTGCAAGAGATACTCAATATCCACTTGGTAAAGGCTGGTCATGGAAGCTTCCCTATGTAGAGACTAAGGATCAGAAAACATATGTCCATCTCATGGAAGGTGGAAGTTACGAGATTCAGGGAACCACTTTGAAGGGATACCCGTGGAACGGTCTTAGTTATTCGCCTGATACATCTATATCCGTGAATGGAGAAGTGTCCAGTCATGTGCTAGCGACGATCACTGGAGCATGGAAGCAGTATTTTAGTGCTGATGGTCGATTGTTGCAGATTTCGGACAATCATAACAACCAGGTTCAATTTATGTATAGTAAGAATGAATCAGGTGTACCGCTGCTGACAGCCGTCCGGGATGCTGTGGGGAACACGATTCAGATCAGCTATTCACCAACTGATGTTACGATTAGCAAGGGAAATGAACGTGTCGTGTATCACAAACGTCAGGAGCAAAACGTAGAGTTGCTGGACAGTGTTACAGATGCAAAGGGACGTAATACCTCCTATTCATACCTGCTGGCAAATGCGAGTTTTAACCTGTTGTCCTTTGATGCGTCGCGAGGGGTATCTAATCCATATGCGTTAATGACACAGATTCAGCATCCGACAGGCGCGTCTACTGTATACACTTATGAGAACACACCTGTTAAAAGATACATGGGTGTAAGCTCTTTTAATGAAGCTTATCGAATGAAGTCGCGTAGAGACCAGATGGTTACCGAACAAGGAACGAATGAAGAATATAATCGTCAAACGGTATTTTACAATGGTGACATGGGTTCTTCTTATCAAAAGAATCTTCAATTCTCAGCAGCACTGGATGATGGGTTAACGGTATCTACCTATAATTATAAGAAGGCATTTGTTGACACGAACACAAGTGAGCAATATTATCTGGAGTCCTCGACAGTCAAGGCGGACCAGATTGAGAAAACGACGAATTACAGCTATGAAAAGTATGTTTCAGGACGTAGCTATGCAGCACCGGAACCTACTTCTATAAGAATGACCACCAATGTTAATGGCGATACACAATTCTCAAACACTCAATATGATGACTATGGTAGCGTTATTCAAAGTACAGATGACACAGGGGCTATGGTAACTAATACTTATGATGATAAGCAACGGTTACGAACGACTCGTGAATCCGCTGACACCAGTTCCTATCATTATACAGAGCTAGCACGTAACGGGCTTGGAGATGTCACGGAAATGACGATTCGTCGGGATAACGCATCGGGTGAGTTGCTGCAGCGTGTCAAATATGACGGAATAGATGACTACGGTAATGTAACGAGTCAGACGATACTCAACGGTAATCAGCAAATTACGACCCGAACGGAATATGGCGGACAGTATGGTGGTGCTTATCCGACAAGTCAGTCTGTTGGAACGACTGATGTGGATGGTAAAAAGTCTGTTATTCGTATGAATTCTGAATACGACCTCTCAACAGGTAGATTAACAGCATCCACAGACGGTAAAAACCAGCGAACGACATATCAATATGACGTGTTGGGCAGAGTCATGAAAGTCATTTATCCAGATGGAAAGACCCTGGAAGTGAGCTATGACGATCAAAATAACACCGTAACAGTAAAAAATGAATTGGGTATTCAAACACAAACTCGTTGGAACGCATTGGGATGGAAAACACGGGAAGGTTACTGGAGCGGACAAGGGTATCAATTGCAGTCGAAATCCAGCTATGACAGCTTTGGGCGTTTGGATTCCAACTCCGATGCTCTAGGCAATGCAACACGTTATTTTTATGATAACTGGAGCAGACCCACTCAAACTGGTTATGCGGACGGCTCTATTTCCAGAGTAGTGTACAATGATGCTAGTCGTACCGTTACCAGAATTGATGCAGAAAACTACCAGATCATTGAAAGTTATGATACTTGGGGACGTAAAAGCAAAACAGAGGAAAAGGTTCCTGGTGAGACCTCTCTCAAACTGTTAAGCAAGCAAAGCTACGACAAGATTAGCGGTAACATCTTGAACGCTTGGGATGGAAATAACAATAAGACTTCTTACACGTATGATGTGCTTGGTCAATTGAATTTGGTAACCAACGCTAAAGGAGAGACTACTCAATACAGTTATGATATGATGGGTCACCCCGTCTCCGTAACCTATGCGGACGGTAATCAAAAAAGTAAAGAGTTCAATGAACTGGGTCAGGTTATTAAAGTAACTGATGAAAAAAATCAGGTTAGCAAACAATACTATGATGAAAATGGGAATCTGATTCGACGTGTGGATCGTAATGGTCAGGCCACTCGTTATGATTATGATGTGCGTGACCGTCTGCAGCAGCGTGAGAGCAAAGATGAAACGGTTAGCTACACGTATGATGCGACAGGCAAGCGTACCAGCATGACAGATACAACAGGCAAGACGTCGTATCAATACGATCCATCCACTGAACAGCTAACAACGGTTACATTCCCAGATGGTTTGCAATTAAAGAACCAATACGATGCAAATGGTAATCGAACCAAGATGAAGGACCCCTTCGATGGTGATGTATTTTACACCTATGATGCACTTAATCGTTTAACATCAGCAGGAACAGATGCTTCTTCTCCAGACGCCAAGTATACGTACTATAAAAATGGTCTCTTAGAACAGACAATTTCATTAAACGGCTTAAAACACCAATTCCAGTACACTGGGCTAGATATGATTGGGTTGAGTGTGAAGCAAGGGGAACAATTTAAAGATACTTTTAAATATACAAGAGACGGAAACAAAAATATTATTAAACGGCAACAACAGGGAAAAGAAGATAGCTTCCAATACGATGCGTTAAACAGAATTAAAGAATCAAGCGAATTTAATACATCTTATGAGTACAATGTACGTGGTAATCGTCAAATTCTCATGACAGAGAAACTTCCTAAAATGGTTCCCTCTGAGCATACGTTTGATGCACAGGATCGTTTAACCCGGGTGGTGAAGAACGGGAAGACGATACAGTATACCTATAATGGGGATGGATTACTGGTAGGTCGGACTGAGGGACCAAACCAGACCCGCTATTACTATGACGGGGATCAAATCATTGCCGAAGCAAGTGTAGTAAACGGCACGCCTCAGCTCAAAGCTCGTTATATCCGTGGTCAAAAATTGGAAGCCATCCAATATACAGATGGTACTAAGGCCTATCCGTCATACAATGGACATGGTGATGTCATAGAGCTACGCGATCAGATTGGAAATGTTCTTAACACGTACGCTTATGATATTTGGGGAAATATGACCTCATCTCAGGAAAAAGTCCACAATCCATTCCGATATTCAGGTGAGCTGTGGGATGATGCGGCCGAGCTGCAATATCTACGTGCGAGATGGTACGATCCTTCTAACGGAAGGTTTATCAATGAGGATACGTATGAAGGAGATATTAGTGATCCGTTAAGTTTAAATTTGTACACGTATGTACAGAATAATCCACTAATATTTTCTGATCCTACTGGTCATGAAGCTTTACCTAATTTTGATTTTTACGAGATGAAACGAGAAGGACTAAAAGTAATAGAAGGTGGAAAAAAGGGAGCAATCCAAGGAGGTAAAAAAGGTGGGTGGTTTGGTATCGCAATAGGTGTCATCATGGGCTCTATTCTGATAGCAGACCATGATGGCGATACTCAAGCTAACATAAATGCTAATATCGCATCTAATTTTAATTTACCATTGATTAGTTCGGCCCAAGCTGAAAAATTCAAAAATGATAAAAAAAGACAAAAATATGTATACAGAGCTATAAATGATAAAGACGTTAAAAATCTAGTAGCTGGAAAAGATTTATCAGCTAAAAACCCATATGGCCTTTGGAATCTAACTTCACATATAGCATGGGGGTCCGTAAAAAGCCGTAGGCCTGAAACTAGCGATCCTTGGATATCTACATCTAGATTTTTAGCTATTGCAAGAACTAGATATGATAAAGGAAATGGTACTGTTGTAATTGATTTGGGAAAAGTTAATTCAAAATATGTGTGGGCTATGGATCATTTGGATCCAAAACATTCAGATTATCAAAAAGCCGTTGCTTTTGCACGAACTGATCAAGAATATTCAGTGTTTCAATATGTAAATAGGAGTGCGATAGTGGGATGGATTCCAAAATTCGAATGAAAAATGTAGAAGATAAATTATATACCTTACTGGTTGATATTGAGGTGACACTACGAAGCAAAATAAGAATAGATTTCCAAATCCTCTTTGAAGTAACTTCATCTTTAGATGAATTAATTAAACTCTCAGAAGATTATCACTTAAAGAAGAAAATAATATATTATCTTTTAGGGACCCATTCTTATATTATATCTGAGATTTCATATTCAGATAGCGAAAGGAGAACTAGACTAAAAAAATTCCTAGAAAAGTTTGAAGAAATTATTGAGTCATTCCTTAAAAGTCTAGTAGTTAAGAGTAATATAGGCCAAGGTTATGACAAAGCAAAATTAAATAAAATTCTTATACAACTAAATAATTATCAAGAAATAATTAAGAAAAATAATAAGTTCACTGATACTGAGTTTTTAAATTTATTTGATCTCTTAGAAATGGTGACCCATTTAAATATTAACAAAGACTCAATTGATATAGTTTTAGTGTATACATTGTTTTCTTTATGGAAGTTTATTATTAGAAAATCAGATTATTTAGAAAGACTAATAGCATATAATGAGAATGATTCAGAACTTTTTAATTATTTCAATATATTAAATTTAATCGAAAAAAATGTAGAAATTAGATGAGTTACAACTCCAACTCTATTCCTTAGCTTTTAATTGTTGTCTCAAGGCCTCCCTGTTGATTTCTTACTAGTAGGATAGTAAAGATTTGGATGAGGTTCCGAGGAGTTGGAATGGCTAAAAATCTGAGTACATTCTCAATATAATGAATTCTCCAAGCAACACAAACGAAAGCAGTCTATAATATAGACGGAGAGTATGTAGGTGATTTCTTTTATTTAGATAGTCCATAGAATTGGTTTTGTGAATGGTTTGGAGCTATTCAATCGTTCACCATCATTTTGGATAAAAAGCGTTTTTCTATTGGGAGATTAATAATTTTGTTGTTTGGAGATGCTATAGTGAATTTTTTTGAATTAATCTAACAGTGAGCATAAGGCGACGATTGAAAGCAATCGTCGCTGTTTTTTTACTGAACATTGTATAAGTTCAAGGTATTTTCTTTTTGGAGAATACCTTGGAAAATTTCACACTCTGTGGGTCGAAAGATGCTTTATGGTTTAAACAAATGATTATAGATTTAGATAAAATATATTTACGTCTTAAGGAATGTAAAAAACGATTAAGCCACTGAAATATGTGGGAATTTGCGTGTAAATGATGTACTATATATAGAAGGAAGAAACTACCATTAGAGATCATAGTGCAACTAACAGGAGTGATCAAAACATAAGACTGTACCACAAAGTTATACTAAGATAGAAATGCATCTGGTGATAGTCTAAGAATATAAATCCCTACAAAGCAGTATTCAGCATGACGACAGGATGGAAGATGGATCAGGTTTTGAGCTATACTTTTATATATAGGTGTTGAAGAAGAATCACAAGGCAGAAAAAGCTCATTGCTTCAGGTAGTAGGAAGTAGCTTTTGCCTAGAGCTACCTGTGGTATATTCTTGATCGGAGGTGAACGTTAAGACATATGACACCCAACCAACACTTGATGACTTATACGCTGAACAGCGGTATAAAGGGAACTGTCGACCTAACCAGTAAGCAGGTGCAGGAATGGATCAAAGCATATCGAATTGGCAGCAAGTTTGTAACGGTTGTGGGGAAACAGTATTTTGGTTTAAACCCTGAGTTGGTAGCAGATTTCAAGGTACATAATGAATACTCGGAGCAGAGAGAACACATATCCATAATACAGCCTGTAATGGAACGCAAAGCTGTAGAGCTGGACCCACTGGTAGAGGCGTACAGCCAGTATAAAACATTAATTCAGGTAGAATGTAAATGTGGTGCTTCCTATATAGAAGAGTCACCGCATAAAAGAACCAAGTGGTCATGCAAGGAGTGTAATAACATTGTGTTCCTAGATCGTAAAAAGGGCATGGTGGATACGGATAAAGGCAAGGCGTGGTACATGACCAACAAATACTATGTGGAAAGACAAAGCAACTGACAGATTGTCAGTTGCTTTCTAACCATACACTCACACCTCTTATGTGCTTACCGAGATATATTAAGTCTTTTGCCAAATAATAAAATTGATGTTTTTTGCGCTTTGTAGTACATTATCAAGTGTATTATAAGGAGGCTTCTCATGTACGGACATAGACAAGATGATACTTTATACATCATGACTTACACATTAAATAGTGGTATCAAGGGCACAGTGCCTTTGTCTAATCAACAGATACAGGAATGGCTTGAGTGTTACAGAATTGGCAAAAAATTCGTAACCGAGATCGGCAAAGAGTACTTTGGACTGCATGCGGAACTGGTGGCTGATTTTAAAGTTCATAATCAGTATTCAAGCTATCAGGAGGTTATTATCCCGATTCAACAGCCGGACACTGGCCTAAAAGAGTTGTCCCAGGCTTACAAATCAACAGAAACCTTAATTAAAGTAGATTGCAAATGTGGTACATCGTATGTAACAGAATCTCCCTTTAAGCGGACCAAGTGGTACTGCACCAAATGCCGGGAGATTGTTTTTCTCGACAACAAAAAGGGAATGGTGGATACTTCCAGAGGCAAGGCCCATTATATGACCAATAAGTATTTTGTGGAACGGGAAACAACTGGCGTATAAGCCGGTTGTTTTTTTGTTCGTAAGGTTTGTACATGTCCTGACTTTTCAAAGCCGATTGCGCTATAGTGAAAAAGGGGAAAGATAAATCTTAATATAACGATAGTCAGGTGGTGAACGTCATCCGGGAAGATCATACGAATGGTGCAAGAAACCGCATGAGCACGAACCATGTGTACATAAACGAAACGCTTCATTTGGAACAAATCATAAGTGACCTGCGGGTGATGGGCTATGTGGCTTTTCATCATCATCCGCAAATCACAGGTGAGATTGATGAGCTGGAGGCGTTAAAAAAGCAACTATTATCGTTTTTTCAACAGCATCATGTATTGTGGATTGAGCTTGATCCGCTAACGCAATATGTGGTGGTGAATAACATGGGGAAGGCAACGGTGCTCAAACTCATGGGTCGGAAATTGAACCCGCTACGGGATCTGAGAGCAAACGCTGCTTTGGCTGGACAGCCGCTGCATGAGTTGGATCGGGAGATAGAACGGCTCAATCGGCTAGCTCACCTGTTGCGCTACACCCGTTTTTCTTAAGCGACGGGACTAACGTAAAAAAAAGCATTCACGAAGCATGGATGGTTCCATGCTGTGAATGCTTTTTAGTATTCTATTTTTTACCGCATAAGATGAGCAAATCTACTGTGACATACGGTAAATTTATTTCCTGCACTTGCTGCCAGTCTGCTTCCGTAGCTCCCCACGATAAGGGAGTCATATGGAGCAAAGGTTTCATGAGGTCGGCATTTAACATAAAACGATAGGTTAACCGTTCGGCGGATAGAAGTTTAAAATGATCTTTAAATCGGCTTAATATATTGTCATTCGAATAAGCAGGCTTATTCTTTTTCTGTTCATACAAGCATCTCAATTCCCGAAGATAATATTGTTCGGGAATG
Organism: Paenibacillus sp. cl130; assembly: GCF_900116035.1. Taxonomy (NCBI): domain Bacteria; kingdom Bacillati; phylum Bacillota; class Bacilli; order Caryophanales; family Paenibacillaceae; genus Paenibacillus; species Paenibacillus sp. cl130. The sequence goes on along the minus strand of NZ_FOYG01000006.1, from coordinate 139,253 downwards.
ACCTTCAGGACGCAGCCGTCCTCCGAAAGGATTCTTGTAAATTCAGCATAATTAGAAGGGGATAAAATATTGAATACACCGTCAAATTGTTGATTTGAAAACGGACAATGAGCCAGATCCGCAACACACCAGAGGGTATAAGGATATTCTTTGGCTGCGGCCACAATACCTTCTTTAGACAGATCCATACCTACGCTTGTAAGCTCAGTGATTCCCTTCCAGGTCAGCTTATCCTGAATGTGGCTCAAATGAGTGCCTTCCCCGCAACCTGCATCGAGCAAGTAAAGGTGTGATTTTTGATCAAACAGTGGCTTCATAAATTTCATTATAGTGCTGCTTATCGCTACATTTAAGGGATCGAAAAATCCGTTATTGCACATCATTCTTCTGGAGGAAAATAGTTGTTTATCATATTTAGTCTTATAGGACCGGGCGGCTAAATGTAAATACCCGTATTTTGAGAGATCATAGCAATGCTGATTCGTACATAGGAGGCTTTTACCTTCCACCATACGCATCGGTTGAGAGCATAGAGGACACCTAAAGAGATGTTGATGCTTTCCAATTAGGTCAGCCTTCATCTCGTGTTTATTCCATTTGGACACAGAAAAGCACCCCGTTCATTCGTATTTGGTGAATGAAAAAAGGCACAGCCAAATAGACCCAACCCATTTTCGGAAAAATGGTTGAGTTTTCATGAACTGTACCTCACATTACCGTAAACGAATAAACTGAATAATCATATTATGTAGCGCTCCTCAAAAAAAAATAGAAAGGGCTTTCGCCCTCTCTATTGTAACTTAGTCATAAGAAGTTGTCATGTGCTTACACTGATTTCAAAAACTCTACAATCGTCAGCAGACCCTTGTCAAAATTGTCCAAGTTAAAATGCTCGTTTGGCGCATGCAGGTTCTCATCTGGCAAGCCGAAGCCCATCAGCACGACTGGGGCAGTCAGCACACGGGAGAAGGTCTCCACGATTGGGATAGAGCCTCCATCCTTGGTAAAGAGGGCACGCACACCGTATACCTTCTCAAAAGCATCGGCCGCCGCTTGCAGAAACGCGTGTGACGGGTCGATGTTAAAGGCGTTCGCTTTTTCACCCTGTTGAATATCCAGGGTAGCTCCTGCCTGAACATGGGCGCGCAAATGGCGCTCGATTTTGTCCAGAATGTCTTGCGGATTCTGGTTAGCCACCAAGCGGCACGTGATTTTAGCATGAGCTTCTTTTGGAATGACCGTTTTCGTGCCTTCCCCTTGGAAGCCACCGTATACGCCGTTCAGCTCCAGTGTCGGACGTGCCCCAACACGCTCAACGAAGCTGAATCCTTCTTCGCCATAGAGAGAATCAAGTGCAAGATCTTGTTGCAGCTTGCTCTCATTGAAGCCTTGCTTCACGAATTCTTCTCTCATCTCTGCCGATAATGGAGCAACATCGTCGTAGAATCCTTCGACGCTTACGCCGCCTTTGTCGTCATGCAGGGTTGCCAGCAAGGAAACCAGAGCATGCAGGGCATTCGGCACGCCGCCACCGAAAGAGCCGGAATGTAGATCTGTGTTCGCCGTGTGAATGGCGACTTCCAGTGAACATAGTCCACGCAAACCTGTGCAAATGGCAGGCTTCCCTTTTTCGATCAAGGAAGTGTCGGACACCAGTACAGCATCCGCAGCCAGACGTTCAGCTCCAGTTTGCAAAAACTCAAGCAGGTTCGGACTGGACACTTCTTCCTCGCCTTCAATGCAGAATTTGATGTTCAGCGGCAATTTTCCTTCCTGCTTCAAAATGGCCTCAACTGCCTTAATGTGCAAGAAAACCTGCCCTTTATCATCTGTCGCTCCGCGCGCATACAATTTTCCATCACGGATGGATGGCTCAAACGGTGGCGTTTCCCACAGGTGAAGCGGATCTACGGGTTGTACATCATAGTGTCCATACACGAGGATCGTTGGTTTACCAGGTGCGTGCAAATGATCCGCATATACCAGCGGGTGCCCTTTGGTTGGAATGATTTCAACGTTTTCCAGACCGGCAGCAGTCAGTTTGGCAGCCAGCCAATCAGCTGCTTGGTTAATGTCTTTTTTGTGCTCCGATAATGCTGAGATACTCGGAATGGACAACCACTCCTGTAACTCGCCCAGTTGTTGCTCTCTGGCTTTTTCAAAATAATCAGAATAACTCATAAACTATGTATCCTCCTTTTTCAATGTAAATCGTGTGAATGTTGCGCTATCCTCCGAACCGAGGTCGTGGACGATATTTCTAGTTTACTACGTTTTGTGCTGAACGAAAAATAGGGAGATAAAAAAACGATTCTACCCGGGTCTGTCCAGACCTGAGCAGAATCGCCCTTAACCAAGCATATGGATGTACTTATGCGCGAATGTCCAGTTGACCGCCAAGATGAGGCTGTACGCTTTTTTCCATCATCTGCACTAAAGCCTGTCCTTGTTCACTGGCCTGATCCTTAGCCATACTTAATACCTTCATACTTACGGCTTGAGCTAAGCTGGCCTGACTCATACCTGTTGATAATGCTGCGATATCCATGTTCCAACCCTCCCTCATTGTGAAGACTCTTTCTCTGTATTTATCGGTTGGAACGGTTATTTTGTTTCATCTAATTGGAATTGTGTCAGTAAATCTTGAAGCTGCTCCGCCAGACGGGTCAAATCTGCGGCAGACGAACCGATCTCTTCCATGGAGGCGAGCTGCTCCTCTGCGGCTGCGGACACGGTCTCCGTATGGGATGCCGCTTCTTCAGCGATGCGTGTAATTTCCTCCATGCTGCTGACGACTGAACTCGTTCCATCTGCGACTCCAGCGGTAGAAGCTGCGACGTTATCGAGCTGCTTCGCTGATTTGGCTACCGCTCTACGGATGCGAGAGAAGGAGCGACCGGATAGGTCAATGGAATTAATACCATCACTTACGCGTTCCTTGGCGGATTCCATAGCGATCAGGGCTTCAGATACACCGCTCTGTATCCCTTGAATCTGTTCACGAATTTGTTGTGCGGAATAAGCTGAGTTTTCAGCCAGCTTGCGGACCTCTGTCGCCACGACAGCAAAACCTTTGCCATGCTCCCCTGCGCGTGCTGCTTCAATAGAAGCGTTCAATGCGAGCAGATTAGTCTGGCTGGCGATTTCCGTAATGACGGTGACAATCGTTCCGATTCGTCCAGAGCGGTCACTCAAAGCACTGATGATGGTATCCAGTTCTTCCACGGTAGTGCGAATGCCATCAATGGAAACGACGCTGTTGCCGATATGCTCGCTGCCTGCATCCGACGCCTGAATGGCCTGTGCGGAGTAAGTGGTCATTTCAGCCATGGTTTCGGTCATAGCGGTAATGTCTGTTGCCATGCCGCTAACCCGTGTCTGATTAGCTTTAGCGCTGCCCACTTGGCGTTCGCTGCCTGCAGCCACATCTTGAATGGCTATGGTCACATGCTCAATGGCACGGGTCGTTTGTTCTGCACCTGCTGCAAGCTCTTGCGAGGATGCCGACAAATTGCCTGTCATCGCTTGAATTTCTTTAATCATGTTACGCAGGTTATCTACCATTTGTTGAAAATATCTTGATAATTCACCAATTTCATCTGTACTGGTCGTAGCCACGTTTATCGAAAGATTACCTTGGCTGATGGCATCCATAGAATTACGTAATCTTTGGATGGGCTTAAGTATACTGCTGATTAGCCACATTGCGAGCACACCAATGATGATGGCTGCAATCACCAACACGATGATCGTCGTGATAAGAATCGGTTGGGCGGAGGCACTGGTTTCTGCTTTGTCCATCGTTCCAGCAATTCTCCAGCCTGTCAGCGTATTGGTTTTGAAAATCAGGTGTTTATCTACGCCATTAATATCGTAACTAAAGCTACCTTCTTTGGAGGCAAATAATTCAGGTATCGTTTCCCCCATTTTGGTACTTCCGCTGACTTCTGTCGGGTGGGTAACGATACGTTTGGTACCATCTAATATCATAATATAGCCATTTTGTCCGATTTTTAAATTTGTGATTTCTTTTAAATTATTTAGGTTCAGCGAAAGACCGAGAACACCACTGTTGTCAGGAAGTGTACGTGAAATATATACAACGGGGACCTTAGCCGTATTGAGTCCGACAGGGCTGATTACGGTTTGTCCGGGTTTCTCCATGGCCTGTTTGTACCACGGACGTTCACGAGGGTCGTTTGTGGAGCCTACGGCTTTGCCAATAATGAGTTTTCCTTCGGGAGTTCCTACAAACATATCAACAGCTTCCGCATGCATTTTTAAATACACTTGTAACCTTTTCAGGATGTCTTCATCTGCTTCGGCACTGTTATCACTAGCCGTCATCGTCGTAGAGTAATATTCGAGATCAGCGATTTTGGCTTGAATCGTTTGAGTAACTGCACGATCGGATGCGGTAACGCTAGTTGTCGCACTATCGAGTAATTGGCGGTCCGTCTGTTTATATGCTGCTTGATAAGAAAAAGAACTTACAATAATGCTTGGAACAAGCATGACCAGTAGAAATGCTGCTGTCAATTTCTTGCGTAGTGTTAATGTTTTGAGTCGTCTCAGTTGTTTCATCAAACCCCTGCTTTCTATCTACATATTCATTTCTAATATTTATACCATATGTATTTACTATCGGTTATTTTGAGCTGAATTGATAGATTTATTACTAATTTGTCCAATACGCTAAAGAATTTCTTGCATAGCATGGAGTATCTTGCAATTTGGAGGGATAAGGTATGGGTTTTTTTCTGGATATGAGAAGCTCCACCAATTCATCAAAAACAGGTGAGGGTCCCGATATACAGCTGGGTCCTATACCGGAGCGGTTCGGTTTGATCACCCTGCGAACCTTTCTTGTGCCAGGTCCGATTGTGACTTTTAGCGGTTCCATTGGTCTGCTCGGTGAGCTTGGCGATACGTATGCGGTTGAAATCGTGCGTGGAGCCGACTATGATCCGAGTGAGGTAGTCTACCGCGCCGAGGGGGTACTGGGCGTGACTGGTTCTAATGAAACGCAAGCTTTTAATGCACAGGATCTGTCTGCTCCCTGGGCAATACAAACAGTATATTCTTCTTATATTTCTGGTGTATCGACCACTGTTCGTAATGGTCCAGAGGTATTCACGGGCATTGCTTCGACTCCGTTTTTGTAAATATATCAGGTGATTATTTCTATAGTAAATGCTCGCTGCCTGTTCGTGGTTCTCCTAGGATAGTCCGCTGCGCTAACTAGCCACGAGCATAGACAGACATCTGCTGCAGACTCGTGGCTATAATTCTCAACAACACCCAGAGCACAAATGACCTAGTTGTTGTAATTTCCTTTATGAGCGTGTTCTACAGAGTTGATTGTGCTTCTCGGATTCTATTTCTTTAGAATCTCTCGCAAATACACTGTCAACTCATCTGCTGCTTTGGCATGGGCGGAGAGCCCGGGATGGCTGCGAGATCCTATCGTTTCTTCCGTCGTGTTAGGCAGTTGGAATACAGACACATTCCGATCCCTCGTTTTTTTCTTGTACGCGTCTACCGCTCGGTAGATTGAGGGCATCATCGGAGTACCCAGCATCCCATAGGCCCACACAATATGGGCAGCAGGATTGCAGGTCCGAAGCTTGACAAGAAAACGTACGATAGCGCTTTCAAAAGATTGTAAATCTTCTTCATTGAATGTGCCGTCCTCGTTCAAGCGTTGCTTGTACACTTTCCCGCTTACTGGGTCCGTCCATGCAGGAGAATAAAAGGCTCCCCCGTCATTAGTCCCCAAATTCACTACGACCACGTCCGGCTGCCATGAGGTAAAATCATGATCTGAAAATGCCCCTAATGTTTCATTTCTCTCACCGGTCAGCACACCACATATCTGCTCATAATATGCCGGTATGTTCGCATGCGGATTATTATCCCAGCTTGTTAGGACACCCCATCCGCTTTGTGATAACACTCGGTAGTCCGCATTCAGTGCTTCGGCTGTTATGGCTGTATAATTGCGTAATGCTGTGAACAGCATGGGAACCCAGTCTGTCTCCTCCTTCGCTCCAATCGTTCCTTCTCCCGAGGTAATGCTGTCACCGATAAATTCCACCTTGAGGGGCTTATCAGTGACTGGCAGCAATTCCCCATCAACCTTCAGGGCATGAATTTGCAACAAGCAGCGCGAGTCCGAACTCATAGGCTGGACATCCTTGACCACACGGACATTTTTGACCGTGTCAGGGTTCAACCCTCTCAAAAGACAGATCCAATGCCGTCCTGCGGTCACCATCAGGCGACTCATCGGAACCCCATTGATGACAATACTGATCCAGGGTTCAAACACCTGGTAATCGGCCTCAATTTCAATCCACAGCTCTGAGCCTTTGATATTCAATTCAATGCCACTGCCTGTCCAAAACAGAGTAAGAGGTGTACGTGTTTGCGTAGTTCGACCATGAACCTTTACATGCTTTGCATTTGTAAGTGGATATGTCTTCAATCTCTTGTTATGTGACATTTCAACATCCTCCTCATAATTTCTAAATGAATGCTAGTTTCTGTAATATTGTAAAAGAAGTGACAGGAAATCTCAAATTCTATTTCTAAACAAGCAAGGGCCCAAGGCTTTATATGGATTATTCTTTTCGATCACGGACTTTAGGAAAATGTATGATAGCAAAAAGCACCAGCAAACTGAAATTTGCTAGTGCTTTTTTGATATACGGAGCAAAGATTACTTGTTAAGTGGATTTTTTCACAAATTATCTTTATTCATTAATTAGCTTTGCCGAACATGACGATATTAATCGCCTTGCCGAAGTCTATACCTACTTTGCCAGTTAGCTCTGCTGTTTTTTGTGCTAACACGACTGCATTGACACCACAAGAGAATAGCGCAATATCAAAGTCATCTTTGTGTGCTGCGATCCATTGGAGTGTTTCAGGCATTTGTTCATATTGATGAAATGCCAGCGTGTGCGCGATATTCAGCCTGTACGGATCGGCCTCAAGAACAGGCTTTACTTCAGCGGCCGTCCGGGTGACCAGCAGAATGCGTCGATTTTTCAGCATGTCCCAGAAAGCGGGTGTCTCAGCCAAATACCGATTCAGACAGGCGTGGCAGGTCAGCGCGGGGGAAAGAGCATAGTGAGCAAAGACCTGATCGGTCAGCTCCCGCTTCATATAGGATGGTGCTTTAATAGATTCGTCATCATATGGCAAAATGCCAGCAATGCTAGCTTTGCTCACTGCCTCAGCCACCGCGTCCCGTAGTTCCGTATTCGGTAGAAACAGTCCCTTTTGACCGAGATTGGCTTTGACCGCCCAACGTTCCTGTAATACCTTTTCCATCGGCCAGACGGTGTCCTGCGACAACACCAAATTTTCACCATCCCCAATACGAATGAGCGAAAAGGACTGGTGCTGATCGAGTGCCAGCTTCAATCGTTTCAGTACCTCGTCAATCTCCAGATACCTTGGATTCGTCATAACATGTTACCTCCCTGTCGTTCCTGCTTGTTCAACTTTTCAGATGGAGCAAAAAACTTTGTATTCTATCATATGTCGAAAGCAAAAAGGTTTTTGTATGAACGGCTATTATTTTTGGATTCTACCTATTTTTACAAGATTCGTTGCATCTGTACGTGCCGTTTCAGAGGCGTCTTCATAACTTGAGAGAAGACGGTTGAAAGGGAGGAAGATCAATGAATCGCAAGATTGTAATTGAAATTAATTTTAATAACTATGGGATGAATCCCAACCGCCTGACACGTGAGTGGATCAGCGAGCGACTGGATATATTCAGAACCTTTACGCTGCGTAGTTTACTCAGTCAGACAAATACGGATTTCTTATCTGTCGTCAAGCTGGCGGGCGGATGCAGTGACATTGTGGAAGAGGAACTAGCCCGACATGAGCCCATTCCCGACCACATCCGTTTTGGTACGAGCATCGAAAGTAAACGTCGAATTCATGCGTACATCGAAGGCGCGGACGAACTGCTCATTGCTCGAATAGATTCCGACGATTTATACCACCAGTCATTTGTACAACAGTTACATGATTACAAGTTTCAACCGGAGACGGTTGCGCTGGTGAACCAGATGGGTTACCTGTGGGATGCGGTTGAGGGGCAGATGGCACCGGTGTTTCACCGTTCGCCTTCTTTTTATGTGTTTCGCTATCAAGTGGAGGATTTTCTAAATGATTACCGTGTCGTCATTCCTGGGAAGGGTACGCACGGATATGTAACGGAGCTGCCGCATGAGGTCATTCCACTTCGCAACTATGTGAACGTCATTCATGCCGCAAATACTTCGGTAAAAAAAGTGCCGGCGAAGGATCGGCTATCAGAGATTGAAATGAATGCTGTGCTGGCTGAATTTCTGGGAACAGGCATTGCCAATTCGTAACGGTCAGGAGGAGATTATATTGTTTAAAGGAAAAAAACTGCTAGTGACCGGAGGCACGGGATCTTGGGGGCAACGCCTAACGGCTGAATTGCTGAAGGAGGGACCGGCGGAAATCCGGATATTCTCACGCGGTGAATTTGCACAGATTGCCATGCAGCGGCAATTTCAATCTGATCCTCGCCTGAATTTCATGATTGGAGATATTCGCGACCTTCAGGCATTGCAGGAGGCATGTCGCGGAGTGGACTATGTGTTCCATTTGGCGGCATTAAAGCATGTCCCTGTGTGTGAGAAACAGCCGGAAGAGGCCTTCAAGACGAACGTACACGGTACGGAAAATGTGATCCGGGCCAGCATTGAGCATGGAGTCGCCAAGGTAATTGATGTCTCTACAGACAAGGCGGTAGACCCGGTGAATGTATATGGCATGACGAAGGCGATCGGTGAAAGACTGATGATCCGCGCCAACACTTTAAGTGAGCGTACTCGCTTTGTGTGTATTCGCGGCGGCAACGTGTTGGGGACGAGTGGAAGTGTCGTGCCCCTGTTCAAGCGCCAGATCGCGGAAGGGCAGGAATTAACGCTGACGAGCCCAGATATGACACGCTTCTTCCTCACGCTCGGAGAGGCGATTGGCTTGCTGCTGAAGGCTTCTGTCACGGCAATTGGGGGAGAGACCCTTGTGATGAAAATGAAGGGCTGCAATATTGCAGATCTGGCAGAAGTGATGAAAGAACAGGCGGGACAGCCTGCGTTGAAAGTGAAGGAGATTGGTATACGTGGTGGGGAAAAGCTGCATGAGGTGCTGATTTCGCCCTATGAGGTGCCGCACACGTATCGCTATGATGACCGTTATTTTGTTATTCTTCCCCAGCAAGCAGACGAGCGCTTACTGAGCCAATATGGTGGATTGGAACGAGTGAGCTTCGATCAATATCGCTCGGACGATGAGTTAATGGATCGCGCTGGAATTGCTGAGCTACTGCGAGGCATGGAGTAACGATGAAAGAGGTGGGTATTTTGCAGCTTATGGAAAAAATAACTAAAGGAACTGTAAAGGTTGCGGTAATCGGCCTCGGTTATGTAGGGCTGCCCATGGCAGTGGAAATGGCACAGGCTGGTTATGATGTATATGGTGTAGATTCCGATCCTGTCAAAGTAGCCAAGCTGCTTCAAGGAAAGTCGTACATCATAGACATTGGCGATGATGCATTGGAAGGTCTGATCGGGCAGCAATTGCATCCAGTTACGGATATCAAGGTGCTGGAGCATGCGGATATCGTCGTGATTTGTGTGCCTACGCCGCTGACAGACGGACATCAGCCGGATACGTCCTATATTGAAACGGCTATTGATCAGGCCATACCTCATTTGCGTAGACAAACACTGTTGATTCTGGAAAGCACCACCTATCCGGGAACGACCGAGGAACTGATTCGGCCGGTGATAGAGCAGCGCAGGGGCTGGACGGTAGGTAAGGATTTCTATGTGTGCTTTTCACCAGAACGTGTTGATCCGGGCAGCGTTCATTTTAACATTCGCAACACACCCAAGGTGATCGGCGGTTGCACGCCGGATTGTCTGGCAGCGGGAGTGGGTTTTTATGGCTCCTTTTTGGACCAGATTGTTCCAGTCAGCTCGACAACCGTGGCGGAAGCCGCCAAGCTGTTCGAGAATACGTTCCGTAGTGTCAACATTGGAATGGTCAATGAGCTGACAGCCGCCTGTGAGAAAATTGGCATCAATATATGGGAGGTACTGGATGCAGCGGCAACCAAGCCATTCGGCTATATGCCTTTTTATCCGGGACCTGGCATCGGGGGGCACTGTATCCCGGTTGATCCGCTATACTTGTCATGGAAATCCGAGCAGCATGGTTTTCCACTGGAATTCGTGGACTTGGCAGATCGCATGAATCGGCGTATGCCGCTGTATATTGCGGAGCGAATTGAAGCCATGCTCGCTCATAAAGGTAAAGCCATAAACAAAGCCAAAATCATTCTGGCAGGTGTGGCCTACAAAAAGGACATTGATGATGTTCGGGAATCCCCAGCTCTTGTCCTGTTTGAACATCTAATAAAAATGGGAGCTTCGGTGAGCTTCACCGACCCATATGTATCGAGCTTTAAGCTGAACGGTGAAGCAATCCCATCTCGAACGGCAAATGCTCAGCTATGGGAAAGTGCAGATATCGTAGTCATCACGACAGACCATTCTGTGGTGGATTACCAACAGCTGGTCGACCATGCCCCGCTGGTCTTCGATACACGTAATGCGACCGCACATTGTACAGGTGGACATGTCGTGATCTTGGGGCATCCCGGTGATGGAGGGGGCGCCGCTGTTGGCTAACCGTGATCAGGTAAACGAACGTTATTACGGGCAGATCAATTCGGAGGAATCTCATGAAGCCACCCGCAATAGAATTCACTGGATTTGCCGCCATGTACAGGGGCGTACCGTGCTGGATGTTGGGTGCAGTCAGGGCATAACGTCCATTTTGCTTGGACGGGAAGGCTTTGAGGTAACGGCTATTGATTTGGAAGAGGGCAGCATTTCTTATGCAAAAAAAGAACTTCGTCAGGAATCCGCACCAGTCCGGGGAAGAGTCCACTTTCAGTTAAAGGACATTTCACAATTTGAGCGTCCTCCCGGTGGATTTGATACCATTATTTTAGGGGAGATTTTGGAACATTTTGCGCATCCCGACACCCTGCTGGCTCATGCTTACCGCTTGTTGAATAAAAAGGGAACGCTCGTCTTGTCTGTACCTTATGGATACCATCCTTTCCATGATCACAAGCGGACTTACTATGCTGGGAGCCTCTCCCGTGTGTTGTATCCTTATTTTGATGAAAAAGCGCTGGAGGTACATCACAAATATTTGTGCTTTGCAGGCCGCAAGAAGTCGAAAGAACTGCGTGAGGACAAACCAGAGGCAGCGCATCTGAATGAGTGGATGAAACTGGACGAGGAACAATTTCGATTGGTGGAGCAGCAGCATGTTCGCAAAATGAATCAGCGAAAGGCCGCACTCGACAAGGCGGTACAGCGAATCCGGCATATGGAGGAACAACTTTTGCCGTTGGAAAGGTATGCACGTGTCGAACAGACAGACAAGACGCAGGCTGAAAGGAGAGGTGCATATACTGATGGCGAGTCTACCGGAAAAACGAACGCAGATTCAGCCAAAGGTAAAGGGGATGACGTGAAGTCATGACTGAGCATCCAATGACGACCATCAGCTTGTGCATGATCGTAAAAAATGAGGAGCAGATACTTGCTCGCTGTCTGGATTCGGTCGCAGACCTAATGAATGAAATCATCATTGTGGACACGGGATCGACGGATCAGACGAAGACAATAGCAGCCCGCTATACGGATCGGCTATATACGTTTGAATGGAAGGATGATTTTGCAGCCGCCCGTAATGAATCGTTTGACAAGGCGACGTGTTCCTACATCATGTGGCTGGATGCGGACGATGTGCTGCTGGAGCCGGACCGCGAGCGCCTGCGTGCCTTGAAGCAGCGTTTGTCTATGGATATCGACGCAGTGGTAATGCCACTTCATTTGGCAGAGGGGGAGCAGGGTGAACTGTTGTTCACCTCACGCCGTATCCGTCTCGTGAAGCGTGAGCGACAATATCGCTGGGAGGGACGTCTGCATGAGGATTTGGTGATACCTCAAGGGCAAATCGTTCATTCGGATGTGGCAGTAACTCACCGCCGAATGCAAGACCACACGCTCCGTAACCAACGTATTCTCGCCAGGTGGATCAGCGAAAGCGGCAAGCTGGAGGGGCGTCTGCTGTATTTGCATGCCAATGAATGTTTTGACCGTAAAGAATATGCCGAGGCGGCAGAGGCGTTCAATCATCTGTTGGAGGAGCCGAGCGGCTACCGGGAGGAGCGGATTACCGCTTGTGCGCGCTCGGCGGAATGCTATTTTCACCTCGGGAAGCCGGAGCAACAGCTGGATAGTCTGTTAAGCTCCTTTCGATACGGTGTACCGCAATCAGACTTGTGTTGCATGATCGGTGACTGGTTTTTCACACGAAACGAATGGAGCACTGCCGCATACTGGTATGAAAAGGCATTGGAGCAACAGCATCACCTTCCGGGTATGCGACCTGTTCCGCTGCCATGCTACTCCTGGTTACCTCATGTGCGGCTCAGCCATTGCTATGCCCATGTAGGTAAGCTGGACGCTTCGTATGAGCATAACCAAACCGCTTTACGCTATTTACCTGACGACCCGTATTTACTGGATAATGCACGCAAGCTCAAAAAGGCTATTTCCAACTCCTCACCCTCAGCCCGTTCCTCAAAATAGTTCAAGCTGTTCCGGCCCGTTATCCTCTTCGGGTGGCTTGCGAGGTGGAAAAGGTTCAGGGTTCATGCCAAGCATGGTCATGAGCTGCTTGGCGTTAGCAGCTGCGTCTCCACCTGAGTTGTTGTTGAAAATAACGCACACCTCACGGCTTTGCTGCTCCAGCTCCAGCAATCTGTCTCTCCATTCGGTCAACTCTTGTTCATTGTACCGATACAGATAACGAACCTCCCGCCAATTAGGCGCGGAGCTTTGATTCCAGCCCGATATGTTCCGTCCGTGGAGACGTACGACTGTCAGATTACCATCTGTAGCCAACGGCACAATGGGAACCGACCCCGGTCCTGCCTGCGGCTCGTCGCATACGCTGTGTATCCAGCCTTCTTCACGCATGAATGCCAGCGTTTGTTTCCGAAAATCGGGTGTGAACCAGCTTTGATGTCTGAATTCAAGTACGGATGGGACCTCTCCCATCCTTTTTTTCGTGTCTCGCAGTACAGCGACATTCTCACGTGTACAGTCGAACCAGGGTGGGTACTGAAACAGTACGGCTTTAAGCTTGCCCGCTTCGCGTAGAGGCTGTATAGATGCATGCAGTGCTTCGTACATGGCATCTATTGTTTTGAAGTAAGGCTGCTTGCCGCGGGTATGTCCAGTCATGCCTTGATAGGCTTTGACGAGAAATGAAAAAGAGTCAGGGGTTTCCGCCGCCCAGCGTGCCATACGATCTGTGGGCTGCACCGCATAGAAAGAACTATCCATCTCTACTACCGGAAAATGGCTTCCATAGACGCTTAGTTTTTGGTTAGCTTTGGTGCCCGTTGGATACAAGTCATCGTGATCGCCCCAACCCGTAAGTCCAATTTGAATCATAACTTTGCTGCTCCTTTCTCTTATGAATACTTCTAAAGGCGTTCCCATGAATCATTTTAATGATAAAATGGGGTGGATCATGTACTCTTTATTAAAGCTACTGAAGGTATTATGAAATGGATTCAAATAACGATTATTGTAACATGTTTGTTGTTCAGGATTTTGTAAAACCCTTATTCGTAATGCTTTTGAGTTTCCAGTTTGAAAAAGCTAATATAGTATGTAATAGAGCGAAATGAGTTCATGGAGGAGAAACGATATGGCAGAATGGTACGAGCAAAGCTTTGGGGAAGATTATTTATTGGTATACAAGCATCGCGACTTTCAGGGGGCCTATCAGGAAGTACAAAAAATGATCTCCTGGCTCAAATTACCGCAAGGCTCCAGCGTATTGGATTTATGCTGTGGGATGGGACGTCATTCGCTTGCGCTCGCAGATGCAGGTTATAAGGTGACAGGTGTGGACCTTTCCAATGTGCTGCTGAGAGAGGCTCGTGCAGCTGATTCCGAAGGACGGGTAAGTTGGCATCAAGGGGATATGAGAGAGGTGCCGCTGGATGAAAGCTATGACGCGGTGATGAATTTGTTCACCTCCTTCGGTTATTTTGAAAAGGATGAGGAGCAGCTTAAAGTACTAAAGGAAATATATCGGTTGTTGAAGCCGGGAGGACGCTTTATCATAGATTATTTGAACCCTGCTTACGTAACCGCTCATTTGGTACCGCATTCGTCACGGGAGGATGAAGGAAATTGGATTGAGGAGCATCGGGTCATTGAAGATGGCTTTGTGAAAAAGCAAATTGCGATTCGGTCAGCCGCATCTGTTACGGCCACTGAGGCAGCCTCTGCTCTGGGTACGACTCCTACTGAGGGAGAACCCGCGCGCGTGTATCATGAACGAGTGAAGCTATATCCGTATGAAAAGTTCCGTGGATTGCTAGAGCAAGCCGGACTATCCGTAGAGCAGGTGCACGGAAGCTATAATGAAGATCAATATATCGAAGATGCTTCGCCTCGAATGATTTTTGTCGGCGTGCGGGCTTGAAACAGAAAGGCGGATGGGAAGCCATGAAAATGCCAGAGCTTACACCGTGTGAGCGAATAGACGGAGGCTTTCAGGTCAAAATATCCATGTCCTTTCCGCTGCGCTGGGTGAATAGCTATGTGCTCAAGGGACAGCACGGTTTTACGATTGTAGACCCGGGGCCGCGCAATATGGATACCGAGGCAGAATGGGCGCATGTCTTCCAACAGCTGGGGATGTCCTTTGAGGATATCTCTGACATTGTGGTAACTCATCATCACCCCGATCATTACGGATTGGCGGGCTGGATGCAGCAGCAAAGTCAGGCTCGTGTACATATGTCAGCTCGAAGCCATAAGGAAGCGATGATGATGTGGGACGCTCCAGAATCGACGGTCGCAATGGAGAACAGGCTTCCTAGCTTTTTTGTCCAGCATGGCTTTCCTTTGGAGCAAGTGTCGGCCTTGGAATTACATATACGG
The DNA here is from genome assembly GCF_900116035.1 of Paenibacillus sp. cl130. Lineage (NCBI taxonomy): Bacteria > Bacillati > Bacillota > Bacilli > Caryophanales > Paenibacillaceae > Paenibacillus > Paenibacillus sp. cl130. Next base: position 124,143 of record NZ_FOYG01000006.1, on the reverse strand, counting down.
CAGGCTTATTTGCAAGTGAATCCACAGCCTGAGATTACCGTTATTCCTACCGGAATGGACGCTCGTCTGGAATGGGCTGGACGCAGTTGGCTGCCCGTCGAGACAGGAGGGCATGCGCCCGGACATGTGTCCTTATATGACCCGAATAGCGGCGTTATCCTCTGCGGTGACGCAGTTTTGCCGCAGATTTCTCCTAATATCAGTCTGCTGCCAGGCAACGATGCCCAGCCGTTGAGGTCTTATGTAGACGGCTTGCAGCGTCTAGGCGAGCTGGAGGTAGCGTGGGCATATCCGGGGCACCGCAATCCGTTTGGTTATTTTCGGGAGCGGACGCAAGCGTTGCTGGCGCATCATGAAGAACGGCTGGATAAATTCCAGCAGCTGATCCAACCGGAGGGCAGCACAGCCTATGAGCTGTGCATTGCCATGTTTGGTGGCAAACTGGGTATTCACCAGCTAAGGTTTGCCATGTCCGAGACGTTGGCTCATCTGGTGGAACTGGTGCGCCGTGAACGGGCCTCTATGTGCGAGACGGACTCAGTCACGCGCTTCCATCCCCTTTGCCGTCAATAGTCACGGAAAGTTACCCAACAAGTGACATGACGAAGCAACATGACAAGCGGCATGCATGCCGGAAAAGAGGATTTTATGAATTTGCTGCTGCTGGGAGCTACCGGACGCGTAGGACGGTATATATTAGAATATGCATTAGCGGACGGTCATGCCGTTACGGTCCTTGTTCGTTCGCCGGACAAGCTGGAGGATTACGCACCCGGATACGGGAACCAGCTGCAAATCGTACAAGGCGATGCCACTAATGCAGAGGACGTAGCACAAGCGCTGAAGGGTGGGGCGACGATTGTGATCAGTGCGCTGAATACGGATGGAACGACTACCTTATCCGCTAATATAGCCCTGCTGATCCGGCTCATGCAGGAGCAGTCCATTTCCCGGCTCATTACGGTAGGAACGGCAGGGATTTTACAAAGCCGGACCGAATCGGACCTGTATCGGTACGAGTCCTCCGAGACCCGGCGACGCAGCACTCGTGCGGCTGAGGAACATCGGCGAGTGTACGAATTGCTGCGTGAATCGGCACTAGACTGGACAATTGTATGTCCAACCTATCTGCCGGATGGAGCGCGGACAGGTATTTATCGCGTGGAAAAAGATTTTTTGCCTGAAGGTGGCTCACAAATTACCACCGCGGATACGGCTGATTTTACCTATCGTCAATGCAAGAGTTACGAATTTATCCGTACACGGGTAGGCATTGCCTACTGATCGTGGAACGCCAAACATAGCTTCATTTTTAAGCATTCAACCAGAGCGCGGTAAGTGTACCTACTCATTGCGTTCTTTTTTATTTGACAAACACTCAGGCTTAGAATACTATGGTTCTTAACAGAAACAATGTTTCCTGAGATCTTATGTAGATCTTAAATTTATTATAGTAGCATCAAGCAACAGTTTTTAATAAGCAAAAGGAAGTGTATTGAATCATGTCCGAGCCATCGCATCCCTATAAAACCTATTCGGAAGTGAAGCTACAGCAGCAGCAATTGCTACGTAAAAATGTCATTGATGCCGCATGTATCCTTCTTGCGGAAGAAGGGCCAGAGGCCGTGACCGTGCGACGAGTTGCCCAGAAATTAAGCTGTTCCACCAAGATCATTTACAGTATTTTTGGCAGTAAGGATGGTCTTGCCAATGCGATGTACTTGGATGGATGTCGGCTATTGGCTGAATCCTTCCAGCAAGTACCTGTTACCGAAAGCGTACTCGCTGATCTTGAAGCTCTATGCTGGGCGTACTGGGAATTTGCGCAGCTTCATTCAGCCTATTACAAAATGATGTTTGGCGGGGCATTATCTGATTTCAAGCCGGATGAACAGAGCTTGGAGGGTACCACAACGGCCCTGTCTCAAATCCTGCAAACCGTCATACACGCTATGGAGCAGGGAGCATTGAAAGAACATGATCCGCTGCTGGTTGTCCGGATGTTTTGGTCTGCTTTACATGGAGTCATACATCTTCAGTTTGCAGGTCATTTTTCAGATGTAGATATGGCTCAAGGAGTGTATGCATTTACACTGAAGAATGCGCTCGTAGCATTTAAAACATCCTCATCTCCATCGTAAATATGAAGTGTACTGAGGTCGTCATAGTAGATGACTTCAGTTCATTATAGAGTAGTGGTAACAATGTTTTTAAAATAAAACAACGATACTTTGGAGGTTGTCATCATGTTTATGTACGCAAATAAAATAGCTCTGATCACAGGGGCTTCATCCGGTATTGGCGAGGCCTTTGCCTATTCGCTCGCAGCTAAGAAATGTAATCTCATTTTGGTAGCACGCAATGAAACCAAATTAAAGTCACTGGCTAAAGAACTCTCAGCTAAATATAACGTAAAAGCAACGGTGATTGCGTTGGATCTTTCCACACCAGGAGCACCCCAAGCATTGCATCAGGAGGTTCAAAAGCAACAGCTAAAGGTAGATCTCTTGATTAACAACGCGGGTTTTGCCACCTATGGATACTTTGAGCAGGTTTCAGGAGAACGACAGCATGAAGAAGTGATGCTCAATGTGGCTGCTTTAGTCGACATCACACATGCATTTATGCCTGATTTATTGCGTAAGCGGGATGGTGGATTAATCAATGTTTCTTCCACAGCCGCATTTCAGCCTGATCCGTATATGGCCGTATATGGAGCAACCAAAGCATTTGTGCTTTCTTTCACTGAAGCTCTATGGGCCGAAAATCGGAAACGGGGGCTTAAAGTTCTGGCCCTTTGTCCAGGCTCAACGGAAACGCCGTTTTTTGATATTGTTGGCGCAAGTGAAGCGTCAATTGGAACTAGGGAAACTCCCCAAACCGTTGTGAAGAACGCGTTGAGAGCATTTGAAAAGGGGCGTAGTCACATCATTTCCGGTCGCCAGAACTATTGGGTAGCTCAGGTGTCCCGGTTCTTCTCTCGTCAATCCACGCTGGGAATTGTAGAACGTGCACTGCGTCCACAAAATGGATTGTAATTTATGAATAAAGGTAATCTGAGCTTGAAATGTTAGAATACCAATGAATAAGCTGTGAGTTTTATGCACCGGGTCTGATCGTTTATAGCTTGACTTGAATCAGACCCGGTGTTCCTATTTGTATAGATCAAGCGTTAGATCCTAGTTCTAGTCCTCGGGAATATAGTAAAATTCCATCCCGTTTCTCCCAGCCATTAGCTGACCAGAAGCGTTGACCCCCTGCGTTATGCTCCATCACAAACAGATGACATTTATCAATGCCTTCTCTCAGCAAAGCAGATAACGCTTTATCCACCAGTCTGGGCGCGATCCCTTGACCACGATGTGCTGTGGCTACACCCAGATGATACAGAAACCCCCTGCGACTATCGTGACCCGCCAAAATCGTGCCTATGATGCTTCCATCATGCTCACAGACAAAGCTAAGTCCTTCGTTCCGTTGTAAAAAGCGTGCAATCTGCTCCGGTGAGTCGGCCTCGCTTAATCCCAATCCGTCTAAGCCATTCCAAAGGTCAATGGCCTGATCATAATCGTCAGCCTGCATCGTACGGAATGTATATCCTTCAGTTACGTTTGCCATGTCTAGTTCTCCTCTAACCCTGTATATATCTGTTGTATTCCAAGCGTTGTTTGTTATTTAACGTGTTGTATTCGGTGCACTTTCTTCCCCAAGCTCCTGCTCGCGCTCTGCCTGTTTGCGATGGGCGATACGGCTGCTGGCCGAAGCTGCGATAGCGCCCACGATGTCGTCCAGGAACGTATGGATCGGCCCGAGGCTTTTATCATTTAGGCGTTCCAGCACACCGGGTTTGAGTTTATCAACATAACCGTAATTGGTAAATCCAATGCTACCGTACACATTTACGATGGAGAAGGCCAGAATCTCATCCACACCGTATAATCCCTCATCATTCTCAATCATGTCCTGCAATGGGGGAAGAAGAGCGCCTTGTTCAGCAAGGATATCCAGTTGGATGCCCGTGAGCACGGCATTTTGAACCTCGCGCTTCATCAGTACCTTGTCCACATTCTCCATACATTCTTCCATCGTTAGGGTCGGGTAATATTTTTTTTGTAAAAGCATGACCAGTTCTGCAATTTCAGTCAGGTTCACACCACGCTTGTGCAGCAACTCGCGGGTGGCATCGGCTACCTTTTTACTATTCAGGCTGTAAGGTGCTTTTTTCTTGTCCATAAAGTTGAAGTTCCCCTCCTCGTATAGATCCTGATTTCTACTGCAATTATGACCAGTGTGTCCAGTCTGCTGAAAAAGTAGTTATTTTTTACGCGAGGCTCGTATACATATTAGTACAATCTGTACAAAATTGTTAGGGAGGAACTTCACTTATGAATATAAAACACCCATGGCGTATGACCTCTGTAGCTGGACTGCTATCCCTACCCCTGTTGTTGTCGGGCTGCAGCCTTTTCGGCAACGAATCGGCATCCATTGACCCCCCGCCGTCCACGACAGAGCAGTCGATGATTAAGGCTGTAACGGGAAAAGCACCCGCCAGTACGGGGCAACTGAGGGCTGTTTTTTTGCAAGATCATAACGGTTTGCTGGCTCCGGTATCTTTACCGATTGCTACAGGTGATGTGCAGGCAGATGCCAAGTCAGCGCTGGAAACATTAGTTGAGGGCGGGCCATATGCTGGATTATTACCAGAGGGATTTAAAGGGGTAATACCCCAGGGTACAGAAGTGAAAAGTGTGACGGTGGACAAGAACAACAAGCTGGCTGTTGTCGAGTTCAATAAATCTTTCGCGAACTATAAGCCACAGGAAGAACGAAAATTAATGGAGAGTTTGACCTGGACCCTGACCGACCGTCCCGATATTGAGAGCGTACAGATCTGGGTGGATGGCAAAAAACTGAACGAAATGCCTGTTGGCGGCACACCGCTGGATCATCCGTTGACGCGTGCAGTAGGTATTAATTTGGAGATTGGTCATGGCGTAACACCCCTGGATTCCAGTCCAGTCACCGTGTATTTCTCTTCATCTTCTCCTGCTGGAGTTCAATACTACGTACCTGTAACACGGTTGGTCAGCCCTGAAAAAGATCGTGTCCAGTCAGCGCTGCATCAATTGATTCAAGGACCGCAGACCAAAGATGGGTTACAAGAAGTGATGACAGGGGAGACGGCGCTGAAATCGGTAGAACGCTCCAAAGACAACGTAATTACGGTATCTCTTTCAGATGATATGTTTGCTAAGGGAGAAGCCGTGCCTGCTGAATTTTTGGAATCGGTTGTGCTGACAGCGGCAGACAATTCAGATGATGCGGTCAAAACAAAAATTCGGATTGAACTAAATGGTGAAAAAAGCGTGATTGGACAAAATAATCAAAATTATGGAGAGCCTGTAGCCAAGCCGCAACATATTAACGAAATCCCTCTTTAAGGGCGGGAATCGTCCTTGGGGTGCTTTTGCCTGCACACTTTGGTAAAATAAACATATAAGAACAGGTTGCATACGACGTAGGAGGAAAAAGCATGAGTAGATCTAACGGACGAAACGGTGATGAGCTGCGCCCGATGAAATTGACAGCAGGAGTAAATAAATACGCGGAGGGCTCTGTTTTTATAGAGGTTGGCGAGACGAAAGTCATTTGCACGGCTACTGTAGAAGAACGCGTACCACCCTTTATGAAGGGACAAGGAAAAGGCTGGGTAACCGCAGAGTATTCCATGCTTCCGCGTGCGACTCATAGCCGTAATCAGCGTGAAGCAGCGCGTGGCAAGCTGACAGGCCGTACCATGGAAATTCAGCGTCTGATTGGAAGAGCGTTGCGTTCGGTGGTCAATTTGCAGGCGCTTGGTGAACGGACGATTACGTTGGATTGTGACGTCATTCAGGCGGACGGCGGAACACGCACAACCTCAATTACCGGTTCTTTCGTAGCGTTGGCGATTGCGGTCAATAAAATTGCCACCCAGCACAAGCTGCCTGTTTTTCCAATTACCGATTTCCTGGCTTCCGTCAGCGTAGGGGTTGTTGGTGAAAAAGCATTGCTGGATCTGAACTATGAAGAGGATTCCAAGGCCAAAGTGGACATGAATCTTGTCATGACTGGCAGCGGAAAATATGTTGAGCTGCAAGGTACAGGTGAAGAAAGCCCATTTGACCGTAACGAATTGGATCAACTGCTTAGCTTGGGCGAACAAGGGATTCTGCAAATGATTGAGCGCCAAAAAGAAGTGCTTGGACCGATTGCTGATAAGATCGGTGCTGGACGTACAGGAGCTGGCGCCTAATGCGGCTGGATGGCCCGGTCGTCATTGTCGCTACGAAAAATAAAGGAAAGGTGCGGGAATTTGCCCATGCTTTTGCGCCGTTTGGCAAGGAAGTCAGAAGCATGTACGATTATCCCGACATTCCTGATGTCGTTGAAGATGGAAAAACCTTTGCCGAAAATGCACTGAAAAAAGCTAAAGCGGTTGGAGATGTGCTCGGATTGCCCGTGCTGGCCGATGATTCCGGCCTCTGCGTGGACTTGCTGGACGGTGCGCCGGGGGTATACTCTGCCCGTTATGCTGGAGAAGGTGCCAGCGATCACGAAAACAATATTAAGCTGCTCGACGTTCTGGAATCGAAGCAGCTGGGTGATGATACGGGACAGCCTTTGCTAAGCCCGGCTCAATTCGTCTGTACCTTGATCCTATATAATCCGCAGACTGGCGAGACGTTGGAATCGACAGGCTCCGTGGAAGGCTGGATTACTACTGAAACCGCCGGCAGCGGCGGGTTTGGGTATGATCCGCTGTTTTATTTGCCAGAGTTTGAAAAGACAATGGCCGAGCTGACGTTGGAACAAAAGCAGGCTATCAGTCACCGAGGGATAGCTCTGCGTGATTTGGCAACAAAGCTGGGTAATCCACAGGCATAGCTTGGTAACAGGGGAGAAATCATCCCCCCATTCACATAACGAAAAAAAAGGCTATCCATCAGTCATGAGCTGCGGATAGCCTTTTTGGTACTTTCTGTTCCCCATATAGTACACAGCGAAAAATTGCCGCTGCCGCTTAGAAGCTCTATTGCTCCAACATTCAGTGTAGCTTATCGAATAGCTACCTTGTAAGTGCGCAACCAGTTATCCACTTGAGCCAAGTAGGCAAACAACTGGGGACCCGACATCAGCTGACCAAACCAAGGCAGATTGGTGGATGCCTCCGGTGAGGCGGCAATATCGCGTACCTTTTGCGCATCGATCAGCTTGAGCAGTGGGGAAGAGGAATCATCCAGCAGCTGCAACGCCTGCTTTTTCACAGCCTCAAGATAGGAAGGGTTATGCGTTTTGGGATATGGGCTTTTTTTGCGATACAGCACATCATCCGGCAATACGCCCTCCAGCGCCTTGCGCAAAATACCTTTTTCACGTCCGCCTGTCATCTTGATACTCCACGGAATGTTCCATACATATTGTACCAATCGATGATCGCAATACGGCACCCGCACTTCGAGTCCGGCTCCCATACTCATCCGATCCTTGCGATCCAGTAGAGTAGGCATAAAGCGGGTGATGTTCAAATAGGACATGACGCGCATTTGCGCAGCTTTTCCTGTTTCCCCCGGTAGCTTCGGCACTTCTCCTACCGCGTCTGAGTAGCGATCGTTCAAATACTCCAGCGGCTTGATCCAGTCCCGTACCTCGGGAGACAACAGACTGGCTCTCATATCGGGTGCAACTGCCCACGGGAATGTACCTGAATTCAGCATATCTTCCCGGTGGAACCAAGGATATCCGCCAAAAACTTCATCCGCAGCCTCGCCGGAAATAGCGACCGTGGCTCCTTTTTTAATCTCCCGGCAAAAGAGATACAGCGACGAATCCACGTCCGCCATGCCGGGTAAATCCCGCGTTAGTGTGGAGTTGTTCAGAGCTGCTACGACTTCTGGTGTATCGAATTCAATCCAGTGATGATTTGTCCCTAATTCATCCACCATCCGCTGAATCCAGGGGGCATCGGCTCCGGGTTGAAACGCATGGGCTTTAAAATGCTTGTCGTTATCCACATAATCCACCGAATACGTATGAACTTGTCCTTGCCCGGTACGGTTGTAATAATCGACAGCTAATGCGGATAGAGCGCTTGAATCCAGCCCGCCAGACAATAAGGTGCACACTGGAACATCCGAAATGAGCTGCCGCTCCACCGTATCCAGCAACAGTTCTCGTACCTTGAGCGCCGTTTCTTCGGTGTTATCCTCATGCGCAATGCTTTCCAACTTCCAGTAGGCTTGAATGCGCACGCCGTCGCGGGTGTAGGTTAGCGTATGCCCGGGACGTAGCTCCTTCATGGACGAATAGACGCCGTGTCCGGGGGTACGTGCAGGCCCAATGATAAAAATTTCGGCCAATCCCTCGGCGTCCACTGCTGCTTCTACTGCTGGATGCTGAAGCAGTGCTTTGGGTTCTGAGCCAAATACGAATACTTCTTCGGTCTGGCTATAAAATAACGGCTTCACTCCCAGCCGATCCCGTGCCAGAAATACCTGCTCCCGCTCGCTATCCCAGACCGCAAACGCAAAAATGCCGTTTAACCGATCCACACATTCAGGGCCCCATTCGATATAGGATTCGAGCAGCACCTCCGTGTCGCATTGTGTACGGAAAAAATGCCCGCGCTGTTGCAGCTCTTTTTTCAGCTCAGGCGCGTTATATATTTCCCCGTTATATACAATCGTATAAGTGATATCCTCCAGCTGCCGGATCATGGGCTGAGCGCCATTTTCCGGGTCCATTACGCTCAGTCTTCGGTGTCCGAAGGCACACGGGTTGGATATCCAGGTACCCGCAGCATCCGGTCCGCGATCGGAGAGCGTTTGTGTCATATTCAGCAGCAGCTCAGATTGATGCATTAAGTCTCCGTTCCACTGTATGAAACCTGTAATTCCGCACATGTCTGTTCATCCTCTCTTTGTCGTGTTCATCCAGTGTTGGAAAGAACCAAAAACTAAATCCCCAGTTCATCAGTATATATGCCGAAAAGAAGCATAAAATGTCTGTCCGTTCCGAAAACTACAGATGGGGAAACCCGTCTACTCGCAAGGAAGGAGGGAGACCATGTACTACATCAAGGATGCCAAAATACGCCGCTTCACTGAACTTGACGGAGTGCGCTGCGCTGAGGTAGAGGTGCGGCCCGGTGCCGCAGATGACCCGGAATTGCTGGTCTATATCACCGCCAGGGATCAGACGGATGGTCAGCATGACTATGACATGGTACGGATCATCCGCAATGACGCCGATCTGGAGCTGGATTGGTACGACAATAATCTGCATTCGGCATTTGAGGAAGTGACAGACAAGGCTTTTACCGACTCTACACACATTACTGCTGGTGAGGAGCGAGAGAAGTTTAAAAAAGAATTGCTCTCCTATGGGCAGCTCAGTACAGAGTTCGCCAAGGAGTTCGGGGCATGAGGATATGGTGTGCTATGCCTCGGCTTTTGTTGATTTGGGCTCCGGCGCCATCGCCGGATCAGCGTGAAAGGAGGGGGAAATCATAGACGGCAAAGCGAAGTATAAGAAAAACAAAGGCAGCAGTTATATTCATAACAATGAGTTCGCGGAAGAAGTGCTGGAGAAAAACGTAAGACATGAAGTACGGAAAAGTCCTAAACGCTTTGGGAATAAATAAGCAGCCATTGAACTAAATAGCAACAGCAACTCATCAAAAATGACCCTAAAGAAGCCTCCGTATCCCGCCAAATTTGCGGTATGCAGGAGGCTTCTTTTTGAACTAAGCCGCTTCACGCAGCGTCATAATCCCTTTGTAGATGTTATAAACAAAAACCCCGAGATAGACCACTACGAATAGCAGTACAAACCCGATCACTGAACCTGCATGATTCGCCGTAATAATAAAATACACTAGCGGAATTGCCGCAATAATGGGGAAAATATGCGATAAAATAGCCTTTTTTGCATGTCCCTGAACATATTCGTCCCGTACTGCAATCCACACAATGACAGGTACTAGAAAAGGTGCGAAGAAAATGCTGAAATAACAAAGTGACGACAAAAGACCTCTCACGGATTAACCCCTCCTTTATGCATGGTTCTTTGTACATAATACCCCGTTAGCGTCCAAATGATTCCTTTTGCAGCCAGCTTCCCTGTATCATAAAAAAATGCTTTTGACAGTTGGCCGAATTGTGATATAATAATCAATGCGCTGAATACATAAGGTTTTATTGATCACCATCTTGTCCCAGTAGCTCAGCTGGATAGAGCAACGGCCTTCTAAGCCGTCGGTCGGGGGTTCGAATCCCTCCTGGGACGTCGAAGCGTTCAGATATGTAAAGTTTGAACGAAATTAAAAATGCTTCAAATCCTTGATATATAAGGGTTTGGGGCGTTTTTTCTTTTATTGGGGTTACGATAGAAAACGTTAGAAAAAGGTGTGATTAATACACCTGTTTACTCAAATTATACACACGATTTTTACACGCTATATAAACGTTCAAAAATGTCTGTTGTTTGTTTTGAATCCTGTTCACGTAGCTCTTTCATAAGGTGGGCATATGTAGAGGTAGTGATATCTAATGAGGCGTGACCAAGCCGCTCCGAAACATACAGTAAACTAATACCTTTATATAGTAGCACGCCTGTTGAATAACCACAAAATGGTAGAAAAAAGATCGTCTTTTCTATAGAATCGTTGGTACCATCCAAACGAATCCGAAAGAAGACGATCTCATGAAAAATTCTATCACGATTACATCTATCCTTCAATCCATGCTGACTCCTGAAGAAGTTCAAGGGGTTGTGAAGTTAATAGGTTATGAAGACAAAGGTGATGGACCGTGCTTATGGGGAACTGGAGCGTCTGGATCACTTCAAAACCCATGGACAATCGTTTGTCATTCGGCTTCGCGACAACGTCCATTTGGAAAAGCCTCATGCGCTACGTCGCCTTACGAAGCCAGATTCATCCGTCATTCGGGATATCACTTGCCAGTTGGGAACCCCTCAGTGTCGTTCCAGACAACGTCATCGTGTGGTGATGTTTCGGGATTTTGAAGGTCGGGAAATTCGGGTGGTTACCGATTTAATGCAGGTGACCGCAGAACAAATCGCACAGATCTATAAGGCTCGATGGCAGATTGAAGTCTTCTTTCGTTGGATCAAGCAACATTTGAATATTCCAACGCTGTTTGGTACGACTGAAAATGCGGTCTATGGGCAATTATTCTGTGCTCTAATCGTCTATGTCCTACTCAATTGGCTATTTGTTGCTGCTCAGACCTCATGGCCCCAACATGCCGTTCTTTCCTTTGCGCGATTTTCTCGTCTATTTCTTCTTCAAAACTTACCTGTTGAATGGCTGATTCAGATTCAGCACGTTCTTCTTCAGTGCACCTCTTGTTTTATGAATTGAGTTACTCAACAGGCGTGGCAGAATCTAAAAGTATCTATAATCATAAAATATTTTTTCCGTTTTTAGATAAGGATTGAGAATACCATTTCAGCTAACTGCGGCTTTAGTTTAATAACAATCTTCCATAAAAGAGCGCGATTCTATAATAAGGATCAGTTCGTTTTCATTAAAGTGCCATATTATATCTTGTAATTTAAGTGAAACTGCCTAAAAAGTATGTTAATATCAGATTTAACAGACAGACAAACTAGTATTTATAGAGGCGAAATTATGAAAAAATATAGAATATATCAAGTAGACTCATTTACAAAAAATAGATTCCATGGCAACCCTGCTGGGGTTGTTCCAAATGCAAATGGACTTACAGATGAGCAGATGCAGAGAATTGCAAGAGAATTAAATAATTCGGAAACTGCATTTATTTTTGAAACAAATTCTTCAAATTATGATGTTGGAGTAAGATTTTTCACTCCAACAACAGAGGTTCCAATTTGTGGTCATGCAACAGTAGCAGCACATTATGTTTATGCAATTGAGAGAAAAGCTGAAACTGGAAGAATTATTCAAAAGACAAAAGCAGGTATATTGCCTGTTGATGTTATAAAGTATGAAGATGACTATTCTATTGTAATGACACAGGGAGAACCTTCTGTATCAGAGCCTTTAAATGATGAAATAAGAAGTCAGATTGCAAATGCGTTAGGTATTTCTTGTAAAGATATTTGCATGGAATATCCAGTTGCAATATCTTCAACAGGTCATTCTAAGGTAATGGTTCCGATTTACTCCAATGAAATACTACATAGTTTGAAACCTGATTTGCAGAAGCTTACAGAAATTAGCAAGCATATTGGATGTAATGGATATTATGTTTTTACATTAAATCCACAAGAGGATATATTGGTTCACGGAAGAATGTTTGCTCCTGCAATTGGAATAGCTGAAGACCCGGTGACAGGAAATGCAAACGGACCGCTTGGAGCCTATTTGGTACACTATAACATTTTGCAAAATGAGAATGAGCAGTCTTTTGATTTTGATATTTTACAAGGTGAGGCAATCAAAAGAGAGGGAACAATGCATGTTCATGTGAAAAAGGAACAGGGAAAACCCGTATTAGTTCAAATTACGGGGAAAGCGGTTATTGCTTTTTCAACGGAGATGATACTTTAAAAAAGTCTAACAAAATTATCAATAAGCTTAATGACGGATTGTCAAGCCAAGTACAAACCAATAACACCAATGTCCCAGCAAGTACTCCTGGGACGTATAGCAAAAAGCTTCCTACATGTAGGAAGCTTTTTTGTGTTCCAGCAGGATGATTGCTGCTAGCTTTATACCGTCGCCTTCTCCTTATGAGCAAAGAATTGAGGTAGATGCTCTTTGTGTGCTTCTAGCAATTCATCCAGTACGGTTTGAGCAATGTCCCCGCTTGGTACGAGCGGATTCAGGGTGAAGGCTTGCAGTGCTGTTGCATAGTCACCGGTGACCGCCGCTTCAATCGTCAGCTCTTCCATTGCCTTCATCACTTGCAGCAAGCCCCGCTGTGCAGGTGGGAATTTGCCAAAGTTGACAGGTTCGGCGCCATGGGCGCGAATGACACTGGTCACTTCGATGGCGCTATCATAAGGAACATCATCAATCGCACCATTGTTACGTGTACTAACCACCATCAATGTGCCTTTGTTGTTATAAATGGAATTAATGATCTCACAGGCTGCATCGCTGTAATGCGCACCGCCGCGTTTGGATAGTTCCTCTGGTTTGTAATCCAGATTCGGATCTTTATACAATTCAAACAGACTATCTTCCAGACGTTTGACGACTTGGCCCCGAGTTCCTTCGTTTTTGGCTTCCTCTAATTCTTCCTTGAGCATGTTATCCGTCATATAGTAATACCGATGGTAAGGACAAGGCAACATTTTCAATTGACGAACTTGATCATACAGGAAGCGCATGTTTCTAATATTTTCAACGACCTTCTCCGGTTTTGCGCCAGGAGCGTACAGTCCTTCAATGACTTGCTCTGTTAATTCGGCCCCTGTTTTGTCATAAACTTTGTGCCAATGAAGGTGGTTAATCCCTGCAAATTTAAAGAACAGCTCTTCTTCCGGTTTGTCCAGCACAGCTGATGCACTCTTGATCGCGCCGATTGGAACATTACATAATCCGATGACTTTATCCCACTGACCATAACGAAGCACAGCTTCGGTGACCATACCCGCAGGGTTGGTAAAATTAATCAACCATGCATTCGGACACAGTTCTTTCATATCTTCGACGATACTGAGGATAACGGGTATGGTGCGAAACGCTTTGAACATTCCTCCGGCACCATTGGTCTCCTGACCGATCATGCCATGTTTTAACGGGATACTTTCATCCTTAATCCGGGCTTCCAGCAAGCCTACCCGAAATTGGGTCGTTACAAAATCGGCGTCCTTCAACGCTTCCCGACGATCCAGTGTCAAATGTACCTCACAATCAATACCTGCGGCCTTCACCATCCGTTTGGCCATGGCACCTACAATCTCCAGTTTTTCACGTCCTGCCTCAATATCTACCAGCCACAATTCCCGAATGGGAAGCTCTGCATAACGTTTGATGAAGCCTTCTACTAATTCTGGTGTATAACTGGAACCTCCGCCAATGGTTGCAATCTTTATGCCTTTTTTCATGGTTAGTGCCTCCTAAGTATGTTTTTTTAACCGCTTTCTTAAGCACAAATTCACTGTAATCCCTGTAATGCATTACAGGTCAAGCGCTTTTAAAAAACTTATTTTGGGAAGGTGACAATTATAGGGCGGGCACTACGAACATGCTAAACACGAACATGCTAAAATAGAAAGAACGAGGTGAGAAAAATGGCGAATATTCATGAAATTGCAAAGCTGGCGGGCGTATCCTCGGCTACGGTGTCCCGTGTCATTAACAACCATCCGTATGTAAGTGAACCGACAAGACAGCGTGTGCAGGAGGTCATAGACCGACTGGATTATGTTCCTAATCTAAATGCGGTATCTTTAAAAAAAGGCATGACCAAGCTCATAGGGATTATTTCACTTTCTTTTAATGATTCATTGGGTTTATTTGTGCGTGGATTTACAATGTATGCCCAGGAGCATGGCTTTAATATAGCACTGTTTATTACGAATGGGGAGAAGGGGCGAGAACTTGAAGCGCTGGAAATGTTGCGGAGAAAGCAACTGGACGCCTTGGTCTGTATGATTCGTGTTAATGAGTGGAGTGTGATTGAGCACTATACAAAATATGGTCCGATTGTGACCTGGCAGCGTGTAAACATTGAGGCAATCCCGTCTGTATTTATGGATCAGTATCAGGGCTATACGATGGCGTTGGAACATTTGTACGCCCGAGGATATCGGAAAATTGTGAATGTGTACGGCAACATGCGGGGGTTGAACACAAAAGAACGCATTCGAGCTTATCATGACTTTTGCGAAAAATATGATTTGGATGCTGAGGCCTTCCCGCATTTTTATGATTTAAATTCAATAGAAGCTGGTGAACAAATAGCTCATTGGTGGGCAGAACGAGAACAAACAGATAGACCGGATGCCTTTGCCTGTTCTACTGATTATTTGGCAGCAGGTCTTTTGACTGAAGCACGGAGACTCGGTGTTTCTGTACCAAGGGATTTTGCAGTAGTAGGCTTTGATAACACCGAAATATCGCATTTGCTTGATTTAACAACGATTCATTACCCGATAGACAAACAAGCGGAGAATGCGTTCATTATGATTTGCAATGCCCTTGAAGGGCTGGATGAAACGATACATCATCTGGAATTCAAATTAGTAGAACGAGCGACCACCTAATTCCAAAAGGGACTTCATGTTAGTGGTTATTAATTACCATATTCAAGTTTATATAGTAGGGATAATGGAAGAAAAATGTTGACACATGTTAATAATTGGTGAATAATTTGAGGTGAAAGTATAAAATTTGGATTTTTTGTATGAAGGGTGGTTATGACTTGGGACATACACCTACGATTTTGGCGAAGTTAGAGGATTATTTAGGGGAAAATAATTTGACGCTGGCACAATTTGCCGAACATTCAGGTGTTCATCAAAGAACACTTAATAATTGGATTGCCAAGCATCGTCCTGTTGCGATACATCAGCTAGATCGAATCACTTGGGCTATGGGACTACCAGAGGGTTTTTTTTACGAACTATACATAGATAACTACATCATTGAGCGCTCCCCGGATTGGAGGCGAATTGAGCCGTTGTTGTTTCGCTGTGCGGAACTGGACAAGTTGGATGCTATCCAGCTTGTAGTGGGACATATTATGGACAATCTTCTATATTCCCCAAAGTTATTTGATGCAGCAGAAAAATTATTCGCACAAGGTCAGCACAATGCTGCATTGTTGCTCTACGAAGGGATTGCGGAAGGCGAGAAGTACCAGCATTCTGAACGTTTGGCTATCTGTCAGTATCGTCTGTTTACCATTCAGGTGGGTAACAATCAGATCCGAAATCTCAAGGCGGCTACACGATTTGAACCCTTTGTCGAACGTCTGAATGAAATAGATCAACTCGATGCGTTAAAAGATTTGGCGAATGTGTATCGTTCTCTGCGTGAATGGGACAAGCTCGATGCAACTGCTCGAAAAATGAGAGCCAAAGCGGAGATCCAATATTCTTTGAAACATCAACAGAAAAAGCGAGAGTGGGAGGAGTCTGAAAAGAGGCTGAGTCGCCCGATGTTTGTGTACATTACCTATGCTGATTTACTGTGTGCGAGTGTCTGTGAAGCCCAAGGCGATTATCAGCAAGCATTACAATTTACAAATGCCTACGCAGATTTAGATTGGGTGATCGAGACAGACCAGAAAACTCAACACTGGGTCAACTTGTTCAAGCATTGGGCAGAAGGTAATACTTATGTAAATAAACTCCTATCTGGAGATACGAATGTGCTTCCTCATTATGTTGAATATATTGCATCCACATCAATCACTACCGAGAATGAAAAGCTATCCAAGTTGCTGAACGTTATGATAGCTGCTAACCGATATGCAATAGATATTAATGATGTCCTTTCACGTTTTGAAGTGGAGATTAATTCTTTTGCTCTGCTATCACAATCTACTGATATGTACACCCAACAAGTGATGCCGGATTATTTTGCATGGTTTGGTTACGAACTGGCTTATTACTATTTAAGGCGGGGAATGTACAATGATGGCTTTAAACACTTAATATATGCACTGGTAAAAGCCCACCTACTAAACAATGAGACTTATTTTATAAACTGTACAGGGCTTTTTGCACATTTCCAAGCACATGCGCTTCCCGAAACAAGGGAAGAGTATTTCAAACTATTAGAAAAGGTGTGGTTAGACAATGTTGAAAAAAATGATTCTGCTGGTTATCGCAGCTAGCTTCTTGTTTATTTTAGCAATGCCTGTTCAGTCGCATAACCAAAATCAAAGAATAACGCCTCACGTACAAATTGGAGGTGCTTAAACGGCTAGAAACAAAGACAATTCTCACCGACTAGTTCAAGTTTGGGGAGTTCAGCGACTATTAGAGATCAAACCAAATAAGGTTAATCTCTAGGTCAGAATTGGCATGTATGCTCTATATTCATTGGATTTCTTTATGAAAAGGGCCTCTGTTCCACTTAATTAGTGGAAACGGAGGCTCTTTTAACGTGGATTTAGGGGCATCTTTGTTTATGCAAACTTTTGGGATGTTCTTTTTTTGTTAGGCGCATCATTCAAAAATCCAAAAAACGTCTTTTTGTCATAAAATATGACATATAGGAGGGATCATGCTGATGAACCAAGGTGTGACTTTACTTTGTGTCGAACGAGCTAGGAAGAAACTGTACCAGGTCCAGAAAAAGTATGGATTTTTAACACATCCTAAAGTAATAGAACAATCTAAAAAGCTGGATGATCTGTTGAATCATTATCAAACATGTAGATCGGATCATTGAGAAATGATACCATATTTTTCTTTAATTCCTTGACCGCACCTCTAACCTGCTCTGTCTGTGTCACGGCTGAAATCACCGCCACACCATCTGCACCTGCACGTGCGACTTCCTCAACACGGTCCACTGTAATACCTCCGATCCCAACAATCGGCACATCAATTCCCGCTTTACGCATCTCATATAAAATTGCCGGTCCCTGTACGGCATGGGCATCATCTTTCGAGATGGTGGGATAGATGGGTCCGACGCCGAGATAATCAGCACCTTGCAGGATGGCTCGACGTGCTTCCTCAATGGTATGGGCAGAGACGCCTAGAATTCGATTTCCGATTCGCTCGCGGACAGATTCGGCGGATTCATCGTCCTGACCGATGTGAACACCGTCGGCGTCGAGTTCAAGAGCCAGCTCCACATCGTCATTGATGATGAAGGGGACACCAGCGTGACGGCACAGTTCCTGTAGCTGGCGCGCAAGTTCGAACATAGGAACGCCCGTTAACGCGCCAAGACCCTTTTCCCGGAACTGGACCATGGTTGCGCCGCCAGCCAGAGCCTCTTGCACGACCCAGCCTGGTTCCGCGAAGCAATTCACGCTTCCAAGCACCAGGTACATCTGTAGCTGGCGGCGCACCACCTCTGACAACATTCTACCGCTCATAGCAGCACCTCCTGACGACGTCGGAAGGCCCAATGATTGGTGGGTCCATGTCCTTGTCCAAGCTGCAAAGGTTCCTCAATCGCTGCCTGGATGAAGGCTTTGCCATTCGAGATAGCCTCCGGTACAGACATCCCTTTCCCTAATTCCGCGGTAATCGCTGCTGAGAAGGTGCATCCTGTTCCGTGTGTATGAACAGTCCGTACTCGCTTGCCGCTCAGCTCTGTAAAGGCGGTTCCGTCAAAGAGTAGGTCCACAATCTGTTCGCTGCTCTCGCTCTCGTCAGCGTGGCCACCCTTGATCACAACGAATTTTGATCCCATACTGCTAATATGTCTCGCAGCCTCGCGGCGATCCTCCATCGTATGGATACTGATCCCTGTCAGGGCTTCCGCCTCCGGGATATTCGGTGTAACGATCAGGGCCAAGGGAAGCAGGTCGTCCTTCAGAGCCTGCATCGCTTCTGGCTGCAGCAGCTTTGCGCCTCCCTTGGCAATCATCACGGGATCGACGACAACCTTTTTCCAGCCGAACTTTCGAATCTGCTTGCTCACAAGACGGATGATGCCCGCATTAAACAGCATGCCAGTCTTCAGGGCATCCACTCCAAGGTCTAATCCTACAGCTTCGATCTGTTCCGCTGTTGCTTCCTGTGGCAGCGGATATACGCCGTGGACCCCTAAAGTATTCTGTACGGTAATGGCCGTAATAGCCGACATGCCGTAAACGCCAAGCTCCTGAAAGGTTTTGAGATCGGCTTGAATCCCGGCCCCGCCGCCACTGTCCGAACCGGCAATCGTCAGTGCTCTGGGTACACGAACGTCTGTCATCGCGCACCACCTGCTGTGGTTGTTCCGGCTTCACGGACAGTGACATGCCCCTCTAGCGAACCTGTATGTAGTTTGGCGAGCTCGTCGAGAAAGGCAATCTGGAAGCTGCCGGGCCCCAGCTCTGCGGTACGTGCTGCGGCTTGGGAAGCTGCTGCACCGTAAAATGCCAAGCCTGCTGTACCTGCGAGCAGCAGGTTGGGTTCAACAGCTGCAAAGGCACCTAACACAGAGGTCAGCAGGCAGCCTGCTCCGGTTACCTTCGTGAGCAGCGCGTCTCCAGCGCTTATCATTCGTGCTTCGGCCCCATCGGTGATGACGTCCTCTTTTCCAGTAATGACAACCATTGTATTGAGCGTTTGAGCAGCCCGAATTGCCAGATCGACATTTCCGCTGTCAGCACTGTCACCAGCATCTACGCCTTTAATCTCACGCGCTTCTCCAACAAGATGCGCGACTTCGGCTGCATTGCCCCGCACCAATGAGATTTTGACTTCTCTCAGGATTCGCAGTGCCGATTCGGTTCTAAAGCTCGTTGCTCCCGCACCGACCGGATCTAGCAGGACCGGAACACCGTGTGCATTCGCCGATTGTCCAGCAATGATCATGGCATCCACCAGTTCGCGGTTCAGCGTACCGATGTTTAACACGACGGCTCCCGCTATTTTTGCCATGTCTGCTACTTCCTCGGGTGCATAGGCCATCACCGGGGAGGCGCCCAATGCATACAGGCCGTTGGCCGTAAAGTTAGTGACTACCACATTGGTCATATTGTGAACGAGAGGTTTGCTGTTTTGTACCTTCGTCAGGAGATCCGAATAACTTTTTTCCCATGTACTCATAATGATTATCCTCTCTATAGTTGGTGGTTCAACAGGGCATTAACCGTACTTCACGCATCGAATCGCCAGGCTGACTATTCCAAGACCGCTGCCTGCATCTGGACCGGCCATTCTTCCTGGTTATAAGCCATGTCCCAGAACTTATATTCCAGCTGGCAGCTCAGTATAAAATGCTCAATCATCCGCTCTCGCTCAGCAGCCGTTGCGCCTTCCGCCCAAGCATCTACACGTTCTCGGAACTTGAGTGTTGTATCATCAAGCTGGTCTCCATAGAAGCCCATCCATTCATAGAACGGATGAGACTCATCCGGCTTTACTTCATCCAGCAGCCTGCGACCAATCTCGGCATACGTCCACATACATGGCAGCAGCACAGCCAAGATCTCGCCCAAGCTGCCCTCATGTGCGATCGTCAGCATGTGACGGATATAGTGATGGGCCGACGGAGCGAGTGGATATCCCTGCAACTCTTCATAGGTCACCCCTGCGACAGCACAGAAATTTTGATGCGGATGAACCTCGCTGTGGAGAATAAAAGAGATTTGTTCATTAAATACAGCCATGTCCTCCCGATTCGTGCATTTGGAGATTGCGATGCCGTATATCCGCATGTAGGCGTTCAAATATTCAAAGTCCTGTTTTACATAGTGAATCAGCTGTCCCCTTGTCAAACTTCCTTCAGCAATACCTCTCACAAAGGGATGCTCAAAAATCGCTTGAAAAATGCCGTCCGCCTGCCGACGGAGTTCTTGTGTAAAACTCAATTTCCCCACCTCCATTAAATTGAAGAGCAAGAAGTCCTGTAAGAATATAATTCCGGAACAACGCTAAAAAGCCGCCCCGGAAAAATGGAGCGGCTTCAACAATAGGCCCAATACGCAAAAAACGCTTGAAACCTTATATACGAAGGCCCCACTTTCCTACGCTAGTACGAACTAGATCAGGTTCAAAGGGTCCAAGATACGCTCTTGTCTCAGCCATAGTGGCTCCCCTAGTGGACTTCTATTCTTTTGACTATTACTGTACATTCGTTCATATGCTATGTCAAACATAGTGTACAAAATATTAAATTTCCTCTAGTTAGGTGTTTTGGGCTTAGTGAGGGTGATGAATTACACTTTCCACTGCTTTGACCTTGGCATATTTCGGTTTCCACATTGCATCTTGTATAGCTTGTTCCACATCTGAAATGTGCGCCTGCGCTACCTGATCCTGAATCGCGGCTTTTGCAACCGCAATCGCAACAGCGTACGAAACTTCGCGTAATTTTCGGATATGAGGGAGTAGCGCACCGCCAGGCGTATTCGAATCTACACCATTGGCAACAGCAACTGCTGCCGCTGTAAACATCGCAGGGGTAATCCTTTTGGCTTTAACCACAATCGCACCTAGACCCAGTCCCGGAAAAACAAAGGCATTGTTCGCCTGTCCAATCTCAAAATTTGTATCGTTATAGGTAACGGGCTCAAAAGGACTTCCGGTTGCGATCAGTGCTCTGCCATCTGTCCACCGGATCAAATCCTCGGGTACTGCTTCTGCAAGGTTTGTAGGATTGGACATGGGCATAATGATCGGGCGTTCTACATGCTTTGCCATCTCCTTGATGATCTCTTCTGAAAAGGCACCTGCTACACCGGAAGTTCCAATCAATATCGTAGGCTTCACCTGACGGATGACCTCCAGTAGCGGTATTTTGCCGTCACCCGACCGGGTCCATGAGCTGACTTCATCCTTTTTGCGCACATACGGTTTCTGATACTCCAATACGTCTTCCATATCTTCCGTTAACAGCCCGCGATAATCAAAGGCCCAAAAGGACTTGAATGAATCATCTACGGAAAGGCCATCCTCGATCATAGCGCCCCGAATTTGATCAGCGTTACCGATCCCTGCAGCCCCTGGGCCGAAAACAAGTATTTTTTGTTCACGCAGCGGAGTCTTGGTGACACCCACCGCCGAAAGAATCGCAGCCAGGGTCACTGCTCCTGTACCTTGTATATCATCGTTGAAGGTGAGTATGCTTTGACCGTATTTTCCTATAATATGGCGCGCATTAACGCTACCCACATCTTCCCAATGTAAAAGCGCCTTCGGGAATTGCGCTAACGTTTTGCTGATAAAAGTATCAATAAACTGGTTATAGGCTTCTCCGCGAACTCGTTTATGGCGGTTTCCGATGTACAGTGGATCATTCAGCAGCTTTTCATTATTCGTGCCTACATCCAGTACAATTGGCAGCACCCGCCCAGGATGAATGCCTGCCGCAGCCGTATATACTGCAAGCTTGCCAATAGCAATGTTAATCCCCCCGACGCCCCAGTCACCAATCCCCAAAATACTTTCGGAATCTGTCACGACGATCAGATCCACATCATGGCCGCTCAAACCGGAATTATGGAATGCTTGTCCAATACCATTCGGGTTATCTATCGACAAATATACGCCTCCAGGGCGGTTATACTCGTGACTATATTCTTGAATCGCGGTTCCTACGGTCGGCGTGTAGACTACGGGCAGCATTTCACTCAAATGATCGGTAAGCAGCCGGTAGTAGAGTACGACATTTCGGTTGTGAAGGTCGTTGAGAGAAGCATTTTTACGCAGCATGGTGGGTTGTGCGAGAAACTGCTGATATGCCCGTACGCTCTGTTTCTCCAATGAAAGGACGGTTGGAGGAAGGATTCCTTCCAAACCCAGCTCTTTGCGTTCTTCTTCTGTAAAAGCGACACCTTTGTTCAAAAGAGGATTTGCCAAAACATCCTTTCCCCGTAATGGAGTAGATAATGACCCATCGCGATTGACATAAAATGCTTCCATAGAAAGACCTTCCTTCTCTTCATTTACATATGGTAAGGATTTCACAAAATTCGATTTCAGTTGCTCCGAAGTGCAAGATATAGACGAACTAAACCATTTAGATCTATATCTTGTTCATTGAAAGTCGCTTATCGGATTTTTGCAAAATCCTCAAGATGACATGTTGTCCATAGTATGGACGTGCAAATCTGTTTTATTCTTCTATTTATCTATGACAAAATAACCATATATTCTTCCTTCTGTTGATCTAAAAGAACTAATTTTCGATATAGATGCGCTAACTAATTCTGATGGTTTTGGTTCTAATGAATCAGGTCTAAATACTCTATTTTTATCAAATATGAAAATCAGTTTTTCTTCTCTTATATCCTTATATATCATGGAGTGTCAGCTATTTTGTTAAGGAAATATGAAGTATTTGGACATTAATTTAACTCCTATAAGCAAACATTCTTAATTCTTTTTCAACAAAATAGAACTATTCGGAGGAAAAGGAGAGGTTTGTGTGCAGGGACCTATAGCCATTTTTAGCGATAACGACAGGGCTATTGATTATCCCAATGTGATTTGTTTTTACCAATATATACAGTGCGAGGACACGGAGGCAGCTTCAGTCTACGAGAACGCATGTTGTTGCCTGATTGATTATAGGGAGCCGGGGCAGGCGGTGCGGAAAGCCAATCAGATCCGTAGCCAATTTCCGCAAATGCCATTGTTACTGGTGACGGATGTAACAATTCCGTTCAGTGATCAGCATATGGTGCAAATCACCGGAGTAGGCCGTTTGCGCCTGCTATTTTGGCAAGCCAATGACACCGAAGAAATGCTTTCGGAAATACAAAGCTTGCTCTATCCCGAGTATTCGACCAAAAGCCAACATATTGCATTTATCTTGTCTGTATATAACGAAGAGCAACGTTTTGTTCATGTCAAAACCTTTGCTGAACGACTGCAAGCCTTTATCCGCAGCCATATTATTGAAGGTTCGATTTATCTCATTGATGATGGCAGCCACGATGGTACCAATGCCTTGATTAAAGCGCTGGAGGCAGCAACGGACTTGTCCGTAAACAGGATTAATCAGAATCTTAGCCCGCTGCTTCAAACAAGGGAATTGGGACGCAATACACGTAAGGCAGGGACGTATCTGGAAGGGATGCGGACCATAGGTGCGGATTACTACGTATTTGTGGATGCGGACGACTCCTTTTTTATTGAGGATATTGCCAGAATGATTAATGTTGTTCAGCAGGGCTATTATGATGTCGTGATCGGAACCAAGGATATGACCGCCGAGAATCGATCTTTATTGCGATCTGTTGTCAGCTTTGGTAAGCGGGTCATTTCCCGTCCTTTTTTACCAACAGGTGTGGTAGATTCGCAGACTGGGCTTAAAGTGATGAGTTCGGTTGCAGTGAAACGGATGTTTCCGCATTTAAAGGAACAGCTCGGACTGGCGCTGGATCTAGAAATGATGTTTATTGCCAAGCGACTCCAGCTTCGTGTGCTGCAATTACCCGTCAAATGTATTGACCGCGATGGCTCGCACATCCATGTCTGGAAGGATTCTATTCGTTTTTTACGCTCCATCATTGATATTTGGCGACTGGATCGGCGGGTGAGATAACAACGTGAACAACCGATTGCGATCGTTGATGTTCCCTCTCTTTAATGTGCTGCTTAACGGATTTAATTTTTTCTTCCACATTGCAGCGAGTTGGTATCTTACCGGACATGCTTATGGCCAGGCGAATGCGCTGCTGGCACTTTTTGCACTTTTATCCGTTTTGGGTTTATCCATCCAGCTATTAACCGCCAAACTGGTCTCTAAGGGAGACAAAAAGCTTGCGCTACGAAGCTTACCGCTCGGTTCTTTATTACTCAAAGCACCTCTGGTGCTAACCGTGCTTGCCATGATCATTTTACTCATCTTTCATCCGTTACTGCGTTCGCTATTAGGCGTCGAATCCGGCCCGCTGTTCATGCTGTATGGCTTGATCGGACTGCATATTCTTGTAAGTTCGTGCCGCGGAGATTTACAGGGCAGGGAACGCATGTTGGCGCTCAATGTGAACTATTACATTGAGGTATTAGGGAAGCTGAGCCTGTTTTTTGTTCTGGCTGCACTGGGGTTAAAGCTGGAAGCCCTACTGTTAGCAAGCTGTGGAGGAATGTTGCTGTCGCTGCTCCACGGCTGGATCGTTTCGGCTCGTGGCTTGTCCTTATTCACATACAGTGGAGAACATATCCCTTCTGGGTTATGGAAATCATTGGGTCAGGATTTCACCGATAGCCTTATGACGAATTTATTCATTTTGTTTTGTATCTCCATCGACATGTTGTATGTACAGCATTACTTTCCTGAGCAGGCCAGCAGCTATGCCATTGCGCTGAAGTACAGCCAGTTGGTCTATTACGTTTCGTATAGCCTAATTGCTGCTTTTATTCCAAAGATCGGTGCGCAGGGGCATGACCGCCAAGCTTTGGGCAAGTTGATTGCCGTCTATGCCGGTTTAATGGCTGTAGCTGCGATCTGTGTATATGTGGGCACGACCTTTGTGTTCCCTTCCTCTATTCCCATATTATTCGGAGCCTCTTACCAATCGGCCGAGGCCTATATTCCATGGGGAGGATGGGTGTACTGGCTATTTTCCATCGTGCTGTTTTTTGTGCATGTGCACGTATTGGTGGGCAGACGAAAATTTATGTTCAGTCTGATGGCAGGAGCCGCGGCTTTATTAGTAGCCTTTCATATTGCCCACACAGATCCGGTAGATTTTTTGCTATCTGAGTTCATAGTTTACGGGGTTATGGCTCTCTACTTTGTGATAGACGCCTATGTGCATTTGTTCAAAATAAAGATAAAGGGGGATTTACCCCATGAATACCATACATGAACAGGACGGTAAAACCGTAGTTCTATTGCTTTCCTGGCGTGACATTCGTTCACCTAAAAGCGGGGGGGCAGAAATTTTTACCCATGAAATGCTTAAACGCTCACAGCAAGGACGTTTCCAGTTCATTCATTTTTCACCCCAATTTGAGGGGATGCCTGAGCATGAAATTATTGACGGTATTACGTATATTCGAAAAGGGAACATATACAGTGTTATTTATTATGCGATGCGCTATTACCGTCGTCATCGAGGGAAGATCGACTATGTGATTAACCAGGCGAATACGCATCAATTCTTTACCCGATTTTGGGTGGAGGCATCCAAACGGATTTTTTTCATACATCAGCTAACAAGGGAAATATGGTTTGAGAACGCCAAATTCCCACTAAATGTTATTGGGTTTCATATGGAGCCCTTGATGCTTAAGCTGGCTCGTAAGGATCGGACGCTTACGGTATCTCCGTCTACTCGATATGATCTACTTAAGCTGGGCTTTCACCCGAATCGTGTCCATCTTTTACCGGAAGGCATTGAGTTTGATCATTGGCCGCGCGAACAATTTTTAACGAAGGAGCCTAATCCGACCTTCATGTATGCTGGGCGCTTCGTCAAATATAAAGGTATTGATCTGGTCGTTGAGGCCTTTGGGCAGCTCAAGGAAAAGTTCCCTCAGGCTATGTTATGGATTGCCGGAAAAACCGATAAAACCTATGTGGCAGAACAATTAGTGCCGATTATGAAACAGTATGGTTTGACATACGGAGAACCGGATGAACAGGGGCAATCGCAAGCCGATATTACCTTTTACGGATTTGTTTCAGCAGAGCATAAGCTGGAGCTGATGAGTCGTGCCCACGCGCTCGTATTTCCTTCCTTACGTGAAGGCTGGGGTTTGACGATTACCGAAGCGGCAGCCGTTGGAACCCCTAGCATTGTCAGCAATTCACCGGGTCTGGTGGATGCAACGGATTTTGGGAAGAGCGGGTACCTATGCTTTCACGGCGACATCCGAGGATTATCTGAACAAATGGAAAGAGCAGCAAAGGGCGGCGAAGATTACATGGCCATCCGTGAGCGGGCGTATCAATATGCGTTAAGATTCCATTTTGATCATACGGCTGCTGCGTTTGAGCAGTTGATGGAAGATTGGGTAGAGGAGGCGGAACAGAGTGGACAAAGTGGTCATTCTCTTCTCCACGTACAACAATGACCGGACGATAGAGCCTTGTTTGCGAAGCTGTATGGGGCAAAATTACAAGGATCTGCATATTGTAATTGCTGATGATGGCTCCAATGACCGGACCGTTGAGACGATTCGTATGCTGTCGGTAGGGAGTTCAGTACCCGTAACGGTATTGGAGCTTCCCCATGGGGAGCGGGGAGTCGCTAGGGTCAGGGCGGTTGAGGAAGCGAAACGCTTGGGTGCCGAATACATATTTGTATTGGATTCCGATATGATTTTAGCCGAACATCTGATTCAGCAGAGCATTGACTTTTTTGACGATCATCAGGATATTGGCGCCTTGGTCGTTCCGGAGGAGGCGTATTCGGAAGCAAATAATTTTTTTTCCAAAGTAAAGGTTTTTGAGCGAAATGTGATTAACAATGCGGGTGAAACCTTGGGAAAACGCTCCATTGAAGCCGCACGTTTCTGGCGAATGAGCGCTTACGAATCGACGGGTGGGTTTAATGCGGAGCAGATTGCTTTTGAAGAAATACAGCCAACCTTGCGTTATATAGAGTCTGGTGGAGTCATTCGCCGGGCGGTATTTACACGGGTATACCATGATGAAAAACAGGTGTATCTGCACGATGTATTACGTAAAAAAGCCTACTACTTTTCGGTGATGGATCGTACGATGTCATCTGAAGAGGGCGGATTGCGAAAAGCGCTGGAACGTTGGTACTTCTTCCGTCCGGTGCTGTATACATGGGGGAATTTGAAAAACTATATCCGTCACCCCTTGCTGACGATGGGGATGTTGTGGATGTATGTATGCCTGACTGTGATTGGGGTAGCCGCCGTGTTAAAGGGCGGCACCCGTCACTCAGGCGATCTCGCTAAGGCGGATAAGGCGTAACGATGAATGGCCGAGGGTCAGTGTATCCAGCGTGTATAAGTCGGGATCGGAAGATTCCGACTCCTCATACGGTATATATAATGAATGCGTGGTTAACTGAATACCTTCCCCGTCAGGATGACGTAGTGAGCAGCCGACAGGATACAGCTCAGCGAGTGCAATGTGTACAGCGGTTACGATATCTTGTTCATTCAGCAGCACATAGGGTCGGTACGGTGCATTCAAAATGCTGTCTATAAAAACTGACAGGTTGGAAGCTACGTTCTGGTCTGCATGTAGGCTGTTTCGGTTGAGTTTGGCCTGATCAAGCGCCTCATACAGTATTTTTTTTAGCGTATCATCATCCAGCTCCAGCGGTTTCGTCAAAAAACGGAACACACCGACTTGGTTAATCGCCGATAAAATGGACTGCGTATGCAGGTGACCAGACAAAATAATTCGTACGATATGTGGATAATCCTTCTTAATCATGCGAAGGAAGGTAATCCCATCCAGACCAGGCATGAGCAGATCGGAAACTACCACATCAATCGGGTGCTGTTCCAGCACTTGTAAGGCTTCTTTGGGCGTGTGAGCGGTATGTAAGGTGAATGCTTCTTGCGTCAAGGTCCGTTCAAGCAGGGACAGAACCATAGGGCTGTCGTCAACAAATAGAATGTTTTGGGGTGTCATAAGAACTGCGCAACTCCAATCAGGAAGTAAGAAATGAGGAACTACATGTATAATATCAGCGTTTTGGCATTTTTGAAAGATGTCAATACAGAACGGGCGTTGCGTCTTTTTTGTGAACGATTTGATTCGGCTGAACATGCCCTCTGGGAAAAAGGTATGCGTCTCCTTCATCAGTATCATGCTGCACGGCATACAGGAGTGACCCTGGCTGTCTCCAGCGCACTTCAGCATATGGACGATCGTCATGATATTTACGTTGTTGATCTGCGAGAATACGGTGAGGAAGAGCTGGATCGCTTATATATCGCAAAAACATGCGAGTTGATCCTACTGACGGACGGGGCAACGGAAACCGCTGCGAGGTTTGCTGCACTCCAGCGCCGTACTCCCCGGTTGCTGTGCGCACGGCTACCGCTGGTCAGCTACGAGCTGGAATGCCTGATGCAGGCTATTTTGAGCCGTCTTGAACAGAATGGGGGGGACAGGGGAGCATGAAGCAATGGGCTTTGTTGAAACCAGGTTGGCAAAAGCTGATCCTGTACCTGATCGTTCTGGGTGTGACATTGTTCTTGGCCGCTGTGCTTCAATGGTTTGTTGTGCGGCAATTCAGTGGTCACTTGGCGGAGATTCAGAACGAGCAGCTCCAGTATGAGGTACAGGAACTTTCCAGCAGCATAACCGAGCGTTATGCCGCATGGCAGACTGAACTGAAGGAGCTGTCGTCCAGTCTGGGCAGAGATATGCTGAATCAGGGAACACGCCAGTATCCTGAGGGGTTTAAGCGTGAAAGCGGCGGGGCCTTTTATGTGCTGGATGAGCAGTATCGTGTGATGGTCGGACGAGACAATCGTGAGATGAAAAGTGCGGTCCAGCAGATTAAATGGCTGCAAAATGGTTGTGCAGTAAGCTCTTTTGTGACAGAGGATCATCAGCCTGCCCAGTATATAGCATGCAGGATTCAAGGAGCGCAGATGGGCGGTTTTATGGTGCGCACGGTTGACGCTGATATGCTCAGCGGGATTATTAAAAGTAAACCAGTTAACCAGCATGAGACTTTATTTTATAACGGTCAATTTAAGGTCGTAGCTTCCCGAAGTACTCCGGATATTAACCGAACGGACATCACGGGCGTAACCCGTAGGCTGCTGGAGGGCAATACAGGTGTCATTGAAGATGACGGTGAGAAACACGGAATAGGATTCAGCCGCATTGGGGAAGAGGCCCTTTACATATCGGTTAAGGATGTCAGCGAGGATACAGCACAGCGAATCAGCTCCTTTCGCAAACAATTGTGGATGGTCATGGTTCTGATATTGTTCATTCTGTGGGCCATGCTCGTACAGTTCCGCAAAAGGATTGTAAAGGATGCCATCGTGAACAATCAGGTGCGTGACCAACGGCGCGATGAAGATATGCGACAGCAGCAGGACACCTATTATTTGCCGTTAATGCAGACGATTGAGCAGCAGCTACAAGAGCTGCAAGAGCAGACTAGCCGTCTCACAGGCGGTGATGATTTGAAGCTGCTGGGATTTTATCATGATCTAGCAAACCGTTTTGAAGCGGCTTCCAGTCAGGGAAAAGGAGCCTCTCATGAGGAACTGGAGTATTTTCGCGAGTTGAATGAAAATTTCATCCAGGGTCGTCTCAGACAGGAATCCTCACTGGGAGAGTTACTGACGGGAGTCCGTAGCTTGCGCGATGAGCTGGAAGAGAAGATGCATGATAATAGTGGAATTAGCTTTACAGATATGAATGAAGTATTGTCTGAGTCGCTGAAATGGGCGAACCGTTCATTGAACATGAAGAACATTCAAGTGATCTTGCGGCAAGAGCCTGTTCCATCGATTGCAGCACAAGCACCCATGCTGTACAAAACGATTCAGGGGCTGCTGGAAAATGCAGTTCAGGCCATGGGCCAAGGTGGAGAGCAGCCTGAGAATCAGGAAAAGGGCCGAACAGGTCTGCGGTCCAAGCGGCAATCTCAAGTGCTTAAGGTTAGTTCACGGCTGGAAGAAGGAGAAATTATTATTAACATTGAAGACACGGGCGGCGGGATTGATGATAAAATGCGTTGGAGCTATTTCCAGTCAGACTATTCCCAAAACTCCCAGGAGCATGCGTTCAGCCTGTATCATATGGATGCATACCTGAAGACCATAGGCGGTCGTTTAAAGCTGCGTAATACCGATCAGGGCTTGCAGGCAATCGTTCGTTTGAGGAGATAGCAAGATAACCGACAGATATACGAGAAGTTCAAGAGAGGGGGACAAGCATGAAAAAATGGATATTTCGCTACCGCTACGATATGGCGGCAATGATGTTGATGCTGATTGCGATTGTTGCATATCTTGCACCCATCTATGGACCAGGGCAAATTGTGTTTAGCGACATTGCTTTTGGAGCCACCTCTCATCGGTATCTGGAGGAAATAACCGGAGTATGGAACGAGCGATGGTCTACCTCGACCTTGTTCAATGCTCCACGTATCCTGTACATCTTGCCCTTCTATGGACTGTCACTCTTATTTGACGAAAGCGGCCCGGTCTTGCTCAAGTCGTTTATTACAGGCTTATTATTTGTTTCGGCATTTTCGATGTATGCCTTTGCCAAGCGACTGGTCAGCGTGTATTATTCACCAAGCTTTACGAAGACCCGTATTTTTGCCATCATGGTCGGCTCGTTGTTTTATGCGCTGAATCCGTGGGTTATTTTCCGCATTCAGCATATTTATTTGCTCTGTGGATATAGTTTGTTTCCGTTAATGCTGCGATTCTTTTTCAGTGCGGTGGACCCCAAGTTTCAAATTCAACAAATTAAAAACTATCATCCCCACAAGTTGTATCAGCGAAACTGGATCGACCTGTTCCTGTTGGCTGCGGTATTCACCGTTAGTGCTGCAGCAATTCATTATTTTTTCTTCGGCATGATTTATTTGGGATTGTTCACCATGTTGCTATTAATCAAGTTGACCTGGACCCACCGTAAGGCCGGTCGCACCTATTTGCAGCCGTTATACGGCAATTTTTTGCGTAAAGGGATCATTTTTGGCGTGTTTTTCGGTCTGCTCAGTTTTTATTGGTTGTCTCTATATGTCGGTAGCATGTTGATGGACGCTCAAGCGTCTCAGCATAATATCAACGTCGTGGATACGTTGTCTTTGTTCAGCCGTAACAGCAGCTTAGATAATGTGGGTTATTTACTGAGCTATTGGTGGCCCATGTTTTCCTTGTCCTCACTGCCTGGCATGTTTTATGTAGGAGGGGGATTTTTGTTGCTATTGATTGGGTATGCGATGGTGACACGTTCACATAAAAATCCGATCATTCTGATCTTCTCGCTACTTACGTTGCTGTTTCTGGTTGCAGCTACCGGGACGACGTTCCCATCCATTGCCAAGTGGTTTGTCATTTTGGTTACGAAAACCCCTGTGATTGGTTCGGTTTTCCGTGATCCTAACAAATTTATTGGACTGATTGCCCTTAATTTCGGGGTGTTGCTGACCTTCGGTGTTATTCAATTTATGGAATGGTTCGGATCATCCCCGTTGCAGCGTGTATATAAAAAGCTGGCAGTAGTTATCGTTGTCTTGTGCCTCGGGGTATATTTTGCTCCCTTGCGTACTCAGTTCATTGAGGGGTACTACAAGCCGGTACAAGTGCCGGAGGCTTATGGTCAAATGGCTGAAAAGCTGACTGACCCGGATCGTTTCGATAGCAAGGCATTATACTTTCCGATTGCTGATAATATGATTCAGAGCTATAACGGAGTAGCCACGCCCAAATGGAATAAAGGGAAGACCGCAAACGAAAAGGCAACCGGAGATTTTCAGGTATACTCTTCTCCTAAAAATACGATCTTTCATCATGAGGGGAATGATCCCGGCATTACATACTATATGAATTTTCTGCAGTATGTCATGGACAATGGATTAAGCTCCCGATTAGGCTGGCTGTTCTCTACCTTTGGGGTCAATCAGTTGGTCTACCATGATGAATATGTGGGGCAGGAGAAGCGGCAGGATTTCCACCTATCTCAGCTGGAAGGTCAGACCGGGCTGAAACGTACGTACCAGAACGGACTATTTTCCATATTCAATCTCGATCAGACACCGCCCTATATGAACATCCTTGCGAGTAAAATTGTAACACCTTACGGTTTTAGCCGACTGGAGAGCTACAGTCATCTGCCTGGTTTTGATTTTAGCCGCTTTGGGGTGCTGTTCAGTGCGTTAAAGCCTGAGCTAAAAACCATCCAGATGATTAACAAAGGGGATTATGTGGAAGCGGCGTCCTTTAATGACTTGTTGTTGTCACAGCTTCCAGCAGAGGATTACTTACGGCCTTTTGATGCCATTGAGGATGGTAATGCCTTTTTAAAATGGTCCAAAACCTTTGCCTCGACTAACGATTGGTTATGGTATTTATCCTCCCAAAATATACGGAACTTTCCGTTCGATATGGAAATGGATGCAGGGATTGCGGTCACCTTTGCCAGTAAGAAGCTGGATGTGGCCCCGTATCAGATGAGCAGTATCGAAGGGAAGACGGTCGTGGACTTTGATTCCATGTTGCGGACCGAAACCTTCTTCAAGCCGGATAATCCGCAGTTGTTCAGTGTGCAGGCTAATCCCCGTGAGGAATTGAATGATGTGCCAACTCTGCACGGCGAAATTATGAAGGGAGACCCGAGTAATATATGGCAGGTCGCTAGATCGGGTTTGCTGGAAGCCAAGGAAAATAATCCGTATCAGTTCCAAATTACTGTTTCCGGTCGCGGAACGAACAAAATGCATGTGAAAATGAGATTTTACGATAAGCAAATGCGTGAACTGGGGGTTAGCTATGTCGTGGCGCCTTCGGAGGGATATAATTTTGACAGTGTGAAATTTTACGGGGAATACGTGTCGCCGCCCGGTAGCTATTGGATGCGAATGGATTTGTTAACCCTACAGCGTCCACAGCAAAAAAATTACTGGTGGATTCATGATATCCAGCTGCGTGATTTGGGGCAATATAGCAAGCCTAATACGTTTACGATGCACAAAAAACTGGATCAACCTCAAACCTCGCATGTATATGCTAGAGTGTTTATGAATAAGGCAGGCGGAAAATTACAAGTCACACTGCCGGACAAAGTGGTTAGTATCAAGACTCAGGATGATGGTTTAAACCAATTTCAATGGGTGGATCTGGGAGAACATGTTTTTCCAAAAGGAGATACTCCAGTCACGGTTAATAACCTGCAAGGCTTTAATGCGATCAATCAATTTGCGATTGTCCCTGT
Organism: Paenibacillus sp. cl130; assembly: GCF_900116035.1. NCBI lineage: Bacteria > Bacillati > Bacillota > Bacilli > Caryophanales > Paenibacillaceae > Paenibacillus > Paenibacillus sp. cl130. The sequence continues at coordinate 90,662 of NZ_FOYG01000006.1, read as the reverse complement.
GGATCAGCTAGATCAGCTATCTTTTCCAGTGGAGCAGGCATTGAAGCGGGGCAAGCTTTTTTTCACCTTGGAGGCAGAGAGCGATTTTAACGTACAAGGGAATGTACAGACGGAACGTGCTTTACCAAGACTTAGTATGGGGCGGGGGATCAGCTATCAGAAGGGGACGTTAAGCAGGGATGTGGAAGTCGCCAAAACGGGAACCTATGCCACAGCTATTTTGGCTAATCTCCCCGCTGGGTACCAGGGGTCATTAACGATGAAGTGGACGAATGAAGAGACGGGAAAGGTGCTGACCAGAACGATTCGTACGAAGGAGTCGTATAAGCGGCTACCCGCGACCTCTTTATCCGAAAAGCAGGTTATTGAAACGGTGCCCGATCAGGATGGTTTTTCCAAGAAAATCATACAAATTCCCGGTCTGCTGAATGACTACGGCCGAGTCGAATTTAAAAATCTGTTCCTAACCAAGGGGAAGTATCGCTTAACCCTTGTGCTGGATAGTCAGGTGCCGTCATTGAGCCGTTTTGGAGATATTCATCGAATGGCTGCGCAGGAAGTGACGGTGATGCCGGGGGAGGATACGAAGGAATCATTGAGCACGACGGATGTCGGATGTGTGGCGGATATTCGACCTGGGCAGACGAATCTGTCAATCAAGGACGAAGGACTCTCTATCCGTTACGCACCTAGCTATTCCTGTGACTGGAATATTTATGCGTCCAAGAAAATGAAGGCAGAGCCGCTGCAAGAGTATGCCGTTCAGTTGGATGCGCGATCAGAACAAATTGGAAGTCGGCATATGAAGGTCATTTTTTTGAATAAAGCGTCCCAGGTTCTCCAAACCTCCTATATTGATGAGGTGGAGGAGAGAGATAAGGAACAATGGAATCAATATGATCAAATTGTGAAGGCTCCGGCAGGAACTGCCTTGATGCAGTTTCAGATTTTGGCGCATGCGCACAAGAAGCAGTCAGGCTTATTTCAAATGAAGCAATATTCCATCATCCCTTATCAAGCCATGATTACAGTGGATCAGTTTACGTTGTTTGAGGGATCGGATATGGATACCTTTTTTATGGCTCCACATGCATCGGAGAGCATTCAGGCAACTCGTGAAAATTCCATGGAACGCAGTTTTACGCTATATAATCCAACGCATGAACAGGTGCTGATCCGGGAGACCGAATCACCCAATCCACTGTGGGAGTTCAGGCTAGGTAGCGAAAATCAGCGAGCCCGTCTGTCCGTCAATGGAGTGACTACCGGATTCATTACCAATGGTAACGGGAACGGGAAAGTCGTCGTTATTCTGGCTTCCGCCTACCGTTTCGGCTGGGTACTGTTCCTCATAGGGATACTGGGTGGAGCAGCTTGTTTTCTTCCTTATCGGCGATGGAAGAAGCGAAATCTTCCATAAAAAGCAAGCTGCTCAGTGGGGAAATGGGTAGCCATGATACGGCTACATCTCATATTTGTAGCCTCTGCCCCAGACGGTACGGATATGCTGAGGATTTTTAGGGTCACGTTCTATTTTTTTGCGAAGGCTGGAAATATGTACGTCGATGGTACGATCCAGATAAGCGCCATCTCCGCCTTTGATCCGATCCATCAGCTCGCTGCGGGTAAAGACTTTACCTGGATTGCAGGACATCTCTTTTATAATGGAAAATTCAATTTGAGTGACTTCTATTTCTTGGTCATCGACTAACAGGCTATGACGGTAATCATTCACCCAAACCCTTACCTTTTTAAGCTTTTGAGTTACCGTTTGCGATTCAATGGGCATGTTGGGGCCGCAGCGGCGCAGCAGGGCTTTGATGCGGGCATTTAACTCTATCAGGCTGAATGGTTTGCATAAGAAGTCATCTGCTCCGTCGTCCAGAGCCTTTATTCTTATATTCAGCAGGGTGTTATTAGAGATGACCAGCATAGGGACCGTAGTAAATTGACGGATTTGGCTGATCAGCGCACATTCGACTTTACCGGAAAACATTAGAGCGGTCACAATAATATCGGGCTTAAAACGCATAAGTGTAGGAATTGCAAGTTTAGAGTCATAGATAAGTTCGGTATGATAGCCTTCCTCCTGCAGATGAAGAGCAATCATATCTGCCAAACTTTTTTGATCTTCAATGATGAGTATTTTTATGGGCATGACTGACATCTCCTGTACGGATAAAGATACAATTACATTGCATAAGTATGTATTTTCCACGATAATACATACTTATGTATTCGGCAGAAATGCGAAAATCGAACAGTCCTATAATGAAAGAAAAATATTAATTTAGAGGAAGAAGGTTGCATCTTTGCGAATGATTTTATTATCTGGAGGTTCGGGTAAACGTCTATGGCCCTTATCCAATGTGAACCGCCCCAAGCAGTTTCTTTCTATTTTACGTCATGATGAACGTCCAGAAAGCATGCTGCAACGAATATGGAGGCAATTAGATGAGGCGAATTTGGCAGATGAGGCCTATTTTTCAACGAGTGGAACTCAGGCCGAGCTGATTCGGGGGCAAATTGGCGGAGATGCTATAGTGATTGAGGAGCCGACTCAACGGGATACCTTCCCGGCCATTTCTCTGGCTACGGCCTACTTGCATGACGTTGCAGGCGCATCACGCGATGAGATCGTAGGGGTCATGCCTGTGGACGGGTATGCGGGGGATGAATTTTTCGAGCATCTGCGTAGGCTTCCTTCGATATTAGAGCAATCAGGAAGCCATATCGCATTAATGGGGGCTGCCCCAACGGAACCCTCAGATAAATACGGATATATCGTGCCTTCAGCCTCTCCTTCACTTGACCAGCCATATTATAGGGTTAGTTCATTTGTAGAAAAGCCGGATCTGATCCGTTCAGAAGCGTTGATCCGTGAAGGGGCCTTATGGAATTGCGGGGTGTTTGCTTTTAGACTAGGCTTTTTGTTGGATATTCTGAAGCAAATGGGTATACCAGCCGACTATGAATCTCTTTCGACAAATTATGCAGACTTGCCTAAAACTAGCTTCGATATTGCGGTAGTAGAGCATACTCATAAGCTCTCTGTGCTCCCATATCATGGAGAATGGAGAGACTTGGGCACATGGGATTCTTTGGTACGGGAAGTAAGTTCGAAGCTGAGTGGCCCGGGATATATTTCAGAAGCTTCACATGACTCGCATATCATCAATGAACTGGAGATTCCGGTTAGCATCTGGAATGTTCCAGACATTATTGTCGTTGCTGGTCCAGATGGCGTGCTGGTTACGGATCGACAGTCGTCAACAGGAATTAAGGATATGGTGGCAGAAATTGAAATCGGCCCGCGTTTTGAGGAGCGCTTCTGGGGAAAGCAAACCGTATTATCCCATCAACAGGCGGCAAGTGGATTGCAGACAGTGACCAAACGCGTGGTCATTTCAAATGGGAGATTTATCAGCTATCATGAGCATCAGTTTCGTAAAGAAGTTTGGACTATAGTTTCTGGAACCGGGAGTGTCTCTATCAATGGCGTGACACAGACAGTCAGCCCTGGTGAGGTCATCGTCATAGAACCCGGTACAAAGCATTTTATAGGGGCAGTAGAGGGAGATTTAGAATTCATTGAGTCACAAATCGGACATATCGTATCCGAAACGGATATTATCCGATATGAATTTCCATGATTCGATTGACGATCATACTCTATGAAGTGTCTACAATATAGGGACTGATAGATACGAACGAGGTTTATCAGAAGGCAGTGAAGAGTAGTAGGAACTATTTTTTATTAGAGCTTAGATGACCTGTACATTCCTAAAAAAGGTATTCATGCGCTACACGAATGAATACCTTTTTTTGCATAAACAGTTCTTTGTGTGCGTAATGAAATGGATAGAAAAGTGACTTATAAAATAAGTTTCTTGGAGGTCAGCCACTCTTTTACAGCGTCTGTACTGAGGTCTCTTTTAGGCGTCCATTCTATTTTATCAACCAGCTTGCCGTTTCTGAATTCTGCAATGGTGGGGGTGTATTTAACGTTGTAATCCTCTTTGAATTTATTCCATTGGGGCTTGTCCTTATGGATTTTGTGAACGTTCAAAAAAGTAATTTTAGAGCCTAGATTATACTGTTCGATCATCTTGTTAAAGTTAGGCTCAAACCGATTGCAGTCGCCACAACTCGGTCTGCCGACATAGACAAATACACTTTGATCCTGTTGAATCAAACTCTTAAAACCATCAAATGTAACCGCATTCAAGTGGTCATATATTTCTGGGTAATTGCTTTTGCTCGCTTGGATTTCTTTGTCTTTTTGTTGAACAACCTGCTCTAGGTCTTGAAATTTAACTACAGCTGAAATAGCGATACCAATGACAAGCAACACAATGACACTTAACCCGGCGATATATCCTTTTTTCACAGAAATCCTCCTTTTTTTACATTCTTACACTTACAATAAATGATATTTCCATTTTTCGCTGTAACACTTGTCTCATTATGTATAAAAAAAGAAGCTTTCCATGGGGAAAGCTTCTTTAATCAGCATTTTGCATAATTCGATTCCCAACGCTTGTAAGTACAATATATAGACGAACTAAAGCGTTTCGATCTATATACTGCTGATTTGAAAACGCTCCTGGGATTTATGCAAAATGCTCTAGTCTGAAAGTTAAACGTTAGACCACAACAGTCAACAAGTAATCCTCACGCTTCACTTCAGTTTCCATTGTGTTCAACACATCCAGGTATTGAGCGGAATTTGTTACGATAATCGGCGTAGCCGTAGTATAGCCTGCCGCCTTAATTTGCTCGATATCAAATTCAAGCAACAGTTGTCCTTGCTTAACTATATCGCCTTCCTTGACGCGCTTGTCAAAGAATTGTCCTTTCAGCTTCACTGTATTAACACCCACGTGAATCAGAATTTCTGCTCCGTCATTGGAAGTAATACCGATGGCATGTCCGGTCGGGAATACTGTCGTAATCGTTCCATTGACAGGAGATGTCAGCACACCCTCTGTAGGATCAATTAGGATTCCTTTCCCCATAGCACCTGAAGCAAAAGCAACATCAGAAGATTGTTCCAAAGGCAATACTTTACCTTGCAGTGGGCTTACGAGAATTTCTTTCTCGATTGCCACTTCTTTCTTTACGGGTGCAGCTTCTGTTTTTGCAGTTTCTTCTTTTGGATCATCAAAGCCCAAAATCATAACCAATACAACTGCAAGTACAAAGGCAACAAGCAAACCGATGACTACCCACAAGAATCCAGGTCCGAAATAAGTCGGCAACGCCAGTAGACCCGGTAATGCAAAGGATTGTGCGTGCGCTCCGCCAGAAGCGATAATCGCCCCGCCGATTGCTCCGGAAATACAAGCATAAATGAACGGCTTTTTCAATTTCAAAGTTATTCCATAAATTGTTGGTTCTGTAATCCCAAAAATAGCGGCCAGCGTAGAGGAACCTGCCAAAGCCTTCATCTGAGTGTTCCGGGATTTCAGGAATACCCCCAATGTTGCACCAGCCTGAGAAAGTACGGCTGCTGTAAGCATCGGAAGCATCGTGTCATAGCCCAATGTTGCAATATTCGACAGCATGACTGGAACGAAGCCCCAGTGTACGCCGAAAATAACAAACACTTGCCAGAATGCCCCGGCAACAGCCCCGGCAATTAGTGGGCTTAAATTGTATACCCATGTAAAACCGTTTGCCAAGCCCTGACTGATCAGGTTACCTACTGGACCAAAGGCCAGAAATGTTAACGGAATAACGACCAGGAGCGAAAGCATCGGCACGATAATGTTTTTAACCGATTGATGGATAAAGGAATTGAACCAGCGCTCCACATAGGACTGAACCCAGACCGCGAGAATAATTGGAATGACACTGGAACTGTAATTAATCAGAATGATCGGAATACCTAAAAACGCCAATCTTTCTGGGTTGCTTACCGCCGTTATAACTGCTGGATAGACCAGAGCTCCAGCGATTGCCACCGATACAAAGGTGTTTGTCTTAAATTTACGGGACGATGTAATAGCCAAAAACACAGGTAGAAAATAGAAAACACTGTCGGAAGCTGCACTTAGGATCAGGTACGTACCGCTTTTATCATTAATCCATTGAAAAGATAAAATTAACGCCAGTAGCCCTTTAAGCAAACCTGCCCCGGCAAGAGCACCAAGAATGGGAGAAAAAATGCTGGAAATGATATCGACTGCTTTGCCAAGAAAATTCGTTTTTTCGGAAGATTCTTCTTTTTTGGCATTAGGATTGTCTGCATCCTGCAAATTCGTTTCTGCCATCATATGCTCAAACACTTGACCTACATTGTTACCGATGACCACTTGAAACTGGCCGCTGCTTTCCACTACTGTAATGACACCAGGGGTTGCTTCCAGTGCGGCTTTGTCTGCTTTTGTACGATCATTTAATTTAAATCTCAAGCGTGTAGCGCAATGGAATACCGAATTGACATTCTCTTCGCCACCAACGAGGGTCACTATTTTTTTAGATAGTTCTTTATCACTCATGTTCAGAACTCCTTATGGGTTATTCTTGCTACTGATAGGATTTACTGTTTACATCTGTTGCTAAGATGCGCCGGCGTGCACCTTTTTAAACTTGTAAACAAGAAAAACCTAAACTCGTGGTGAAAACTACGCACTCTCCTATAGAGGAACGTCGATTTCACCATCAGTTTAGGTTTTGCCTGCCTTACCAGTCACAATCCATGAACGATGAGGATATGAAGTTTTTAGTGTTATATGTTATTACGCTCAGTTACCCGATGAATATGGATAGTTAGATATACGTATTCATCCTTGCTTAAATATTGATCGTATGTTTTTTCCAGATACTCATTGATCTTTTGGGCACAAGCAAAAGCTTCGGTATACGTCTGCTTCACCTGGTTGTACAAAAATTCTTCACCACTGTGAATGACTTCTTTGCGAATCACTCGCATCGCAAAATATTGCAAATGTGTCAAAAATCTCGAATAGCTAAAAGAAGACTCATCCAGCACAATTCCGTAATGATACGTAATAATGTTCAATATATGTTGGACAATCTCAGTCATTTTCAGTGTAGATTTCATTTCGTTACCGTCGATCCGTGCATTCACCATATGCAATGCAATAAATCCTGCTTCATCTTCGCCCAATTTTACTCCGAGCGTATTTTCAATTTTTTGGAGAGCATCCAGTCCAACTGCAAATTCTTTTTTGTAAAAGCGTTTAATTTCATACAGCATCGCGTTTTGGAGTGCCAGTCCTTTTTCTTGCCGTTGTATGGCAAAATGAATATGGTCGGTCAACGTTAAATAAATATTATCGCTTAACTCCGTATCCAGTACTTCCGTTGCATGCTTTACGATTTCACTCACGACCTCCAGATGAGACACTGGAATATCGTTCAGCAGCTCAGTTAGTTTAGCCGTGAACTCGTTTTCATTTAACATGAAAATCTTATCTATTTTATCATCATCGACTTGATCGCCAGCCACCTTTTTGAAGGAAATACCTCTTCCCATCACGATGACCTCTTTGCCTTTATCGTTTTTAGTCAATAGGACGTTGTTATTGAGCACCTTCTCAATAATCATTGAAGTTCCCCCTCCCATCCTTTACCAATAAAAAATGCCTAAGCACAATTCAACACTATTGTTAGCAATAGCACTCAATTGAACTCAGGCATTGCCCGCATCACCGGTCACAATCCTTCGATATAGTGCTATTGTAGCACAAAAAAAAGCGATTTCAACATATTTTATTCTGATTCGACAAAAAATATTTCATATCAAGGCCCTTTTGCCTAATTTGCAAGTAAATCGTTACCTTACGTGGTCGTACGTTCAATGAGGCAGTACTCTAGCGAATGAAGCTCCATTTGGCGTCCAATCAGCTGAGGGGAAAGCATGAAAAAGGCATTTTGTGCTTGAGCCATGATGGGATTTTGAATCGTTGTAATCCCCATCGTATGCGCCAGCTCCGTGTTATCGAATCCGACAATCGCCAGATCTTCCGGTACGTTCAGCCGTTGTCTGCGTGCTTCGCAGAGAATGCCCACTGCTACATAATCGTTAGCACATAAAATAGCCTCTGGGAATTCTTCCCGACGCTGTAACAAATCCCGTACGACCTGTTCGCCATCACGGATATTATAAATAGAAGAGTGATTCCAGTGTTGCAACACTGGCAGATTGTGCTCACTCATGATCTGTTCGTAGGCTCGTTGTCTGCTATGGGTATTGATGCTGCTCGGACGACCAAAAGCATTGGCTATACGAGTATAGCCTTTTTGTATCAAATGTTTTAGCGCTAACATATATCCTTCATACTGATCCATAGCGACGGAGCGAATATCGGTATGCTCCATTCGTTGCCACGAAACGATCGGGCCATATTTGCAATAGGTACTCAAAAAATCAGTGTCATTCACGCAGGAAATGATGACCAGCGCATCGACTCTTTTTCTTTTTAAATCCTCAAAGGCTTGAAGCTCTTTCTTTTTGTCTTCTCCCGAAGTATAAATAATGGTTTGGAATTCATACTGGCCGGCTACTTCCACAAAGCTGTCCAGAAAAGCGAGAACAATTTCATTAATAGTTGAAGTAATGATACCGATCTGAAGCGTCTGACCCTTGGATAGAGAAATGGCATTCCGATTAGGAACATAATCCAATTCCTGCATGATTTTCAAAATCTTAGTTCTTGTTTCGTGACTGACATGGGGTGACTGATTTAATACTCTGGATACCGTAGCTTTGGAAAAGCCCGCCAGTTTTGCAATTTGATCAAGATTCGACATGGTGCTTCTCCTCACATAAGAAAAAATACTTGACATGAAACGCGTTACAACGATTAGGATGCTTATGAAGGCATTACGTCTATTTTAAAGCATCTGTCAATCCTTTTCAAAGGAAGAACGGTTACCGTTAGGTATTGATTCACATTTGCAGCACTTGACGGGATTACTTGACCAAAGTAAAAATCTTAAATACGGAAAGAGGTTTTTATACCATGACGAAGACGCTAAAAGGATTTCCGAAAAACTTCTTGTGGGGCGGGGCAACCGCAGCCAACCAATTGGAAGGTGCTTTTGACGTAGATGGAAAAGGATTGTCCAGTGCGGACATGGTTGCCTATGTACCCAAAGCAGAGCGCAAGAACGATCATGCTATGGAGATTTCGTCCGAGCGACTCGAAGACATTTTGGCAGGCAAAGTCAATGCCCGTTTTCCAAAACGTGAAGGTGTGGACTTCTTCCACCACTACAAAGAAGATATTGCATTGTTCGCGGAAATGGGCTTTAAGGTATTTCGTATGTCCATCAACTGGTCGCGGATTTTCCCGAATGGCTATGATGCCGAGCCGAATGAAGCGGGACTGCAATTCTACGACAATGTATTTGATGAGCTGCGCAAATATGGTATTGAACCGCTGGTAACATTGTCACATTATGAGACACCGCTGGGTTTGACTCAGAAGTATAATGGCTGGCTGGGGCGTGAAGTTATACAGCACTACGTAAATTATGCCGAAACTGTGTTCACGCGTTATAAGGATAAAGTAAAATACTGGCTGACCTTTAATGAAATCAATGTAATGACCATGAGTCCGTTTACCGGTGGCGGGGTGGTCATTGACCGCGTAGAAAACAAGCAGCAAGCGATATATCAAGCACTGCATCATCAATTTGTAGCTAGTGCACTGGCGACAAAACGAGGACATGAGATCATCCCGGGCTCTCAAATCGGCTGTATGCTGGCTCGTTTGGAAAGCTACCCACATACGTGTAATCCAGAGGATATACTGAAAGCCCAGCATGAAAATCAGATGAACCTGTTCTTTACGGATGTGCATGCCCGTGGGGAATATTCCAACTACATGAATCGTTATTTTGAAGAAAATAATGTTGTTATACACACAGAACCAGGCGATGCCGAAATTTTAAAAAATAACACGGTCGATTATATCTCATTCAGCTACTACATGACCTTGACCGTATCTGCAGGTCCAGAAGGCGAGAAAGCAGCAGGAAACCTGATTGGCGGCGTGAAAAATCCATATTTACAGTCCTCTGACTGGGGATGGCAAATTGATCCGATCGGTCTGCGTGTTACGCTGAATACGTTATATGACCGCTACCAAAAGCCACTGTTCATCGTGGAAAATGGCCTAGGTGCTTATGATAAGGTAGAGGAAGACGGTTCTGTGCATGACACATATCGTATTGATTACTTGCGTCAGCATATTGTTCAGATGAAGGAAGCGATTGCCGACGGTGTTGATCTGATTGGTTACACCAGCTGGGGTCCTATCGACCTTGTGAGCATGTCTACTTCCGAAATGTCCAAGCGCTACGGATTTATTTACGTCGATCTGGATGATGATGGTAACGGAACGCTCAAACGCTCCAAAAAGGACTCATTTAACTGGTATAAAAATGTGATAGCAACCAATGGTGAAGAATTGTAATTCCAAATTTTCTCGGGCGGGTATAGCAGAGGACATCCTAAGGATGCAATCTGCTGTACCCGCTTTTTTGATAGACATAATAATAATATATATTTCAGAGGGCTTCACAAACTTTTCACTTGTAATAAGCTGAAAGTTTTCTGTATAATAAATAAAAATTTCATATGTCTGGTTGATGTTTGCGGGAGATGGAACGAAAGTTCCGACCGAAGGGGCAAAACTCTCAGGTGCTTAGGCTGATTACAGCAACAAGCGGGGACCGTAAACGGACAGAACTCTGGAGAGACCCTTAATTGGGCGCCGAAGGTGCACCGCAGAGAACATCTGCTTAAACTCTCAGGCAAAAGGACAGAGACGCGAATAACCTGTGACAGGGAATGCCCTAGGCTTTTTTATAAGCTATTAGAGGCAGAAACCTGCGCAAGATGGTTGTATTTTTTCGTGCCTTTAACCTCTCCAGGAGTCGAATCAGCGGATTTGACTCTTTTTTGTTTTCTAATATGCTGGAGGAGCGGGTTGAAATGAATTTGGTACATGTGTTAGAAGCGATTAGCAGTTGGATATGGGGGGCGCCTCTCATCATTCTTGTCATGGGAACGGGGTTGTGGCTGACCATACGTTTGAAGATGCTGCAGGTATTCCGCCTGCCCCTGGCGATCAAGCTGATCGGTAAGGCCCCGAATGAAGGCAGCGGGGATGTAAGTAGTTTTGCGGCTTTGAGTACAGCGTTGGCGGCTACAGTTGGCACAGGAAGTATTGTCGGCGTAGCGACAGCCATTAAGCTGGGCGGGCCGGGTGCCTTGTTCTGGATGGTCGTTGCAGCCTTTTTTGGGATGGCGACGAAATATGCGGAAGGTGTACTTGCGGTAAAATACCGGGTGAAGGATCGGAATGGGCAATTTTCCGGCGGCCCGATGTATTATATTGAGAAAGGTCTGGGACGCCGTTTTAAACCGCTGGCGATGCTGTTTGCTTTTTCGGGCATGCTGGTAGCGTTGTTCGGGATTGGAACGTTTCCGCAGGTCAAAGCGATTGTATCTTCGACTGAAAATAGTTTTGGCGTTCCGCCCATTGTAACGGCACTGATTATTGCTATCCTTACAGGACTTGTTACTATTGGAGGACTCAAAAGCATTGCCAAGGTATCGACGAAGGTCGTTCCTTTTAAAACAGGCTTGTATGTACTGATCTGTCTCATCGTACTAATTCGGTTTGCTGACCAACTTCCTGCCGCAATTGCGCTGGTGCTCCATTCGGCATTTTCAACTACATCTGCAACGGGCGGATTTGCCGGAGCTACGATTATGCTGGCGATGCGAAGTGGGGTAGCCAGAGGTATTTTTGCCAATGAGGCCGGATTGGGAAGCGCACCGATTGCAGCCGCAGCTGCCAAAACCAAATGGCCTGCGGAGCAAGGGCTAATTTCCATGACAGGCGTGTTTATTGATACGATGGTTATTTGTGTGATGACCGGGTTGACGCTACTGGTTAGTGGTGTGTGGAGCGGGCCTACCGATGCGGGCCTGATGACTCAGCAAGCATTTTCCAGCGCATTCCCGCTGGGGGCAGAACTGCTCACAATCATTCTGATTATGTTTGCGTTCACCACCATGCTCGGCTGGAACTATTACGGGGAACGCTGTGTTGAATATTTGCTTGGGGTCAAGTGGATTAAGCCATACCGCTATCTGTTCATCCTACTGGTTGCCGGGGGCGCGTTCATTAAACTGGATGCGATTTGGCTGCTGGCAGATATCTTTAACGCAATGATGGCTTTCCCGAACCTGATTGCCCTGCTCGGGTTATCAGGAATTGTAGTCGCAGAAACCCGAACCTATATGGATTCTCTGAATTCTAGTAAGAAAAAGGGCATTCTTGCAGGTGCCAGTGTAGGGGCAGCTATCCAAGTAGAAGAAAAAGGACAAACGGTTAATTCATAAATTCCAAAAGGGAGTGCCCTCAGTCATCACAGGCTTGAGGACACTCCCTTTTGAATGTTATAACGATGCGTGCAAAATAGCTGAAATATCTTCTTGATTCAGCTTTTTATAATTACCGAAGCCTCCGTATTCCATTTCACGGGCTGCAATGTTTGCGACTTTTTCCAATTGCTCATCATTAATATTGTAATCGGCCAGGGTGGAAGGGGCACCGAGACTTGTCCAGAATGCACTCAGGCGATCAATCCCCTCCAAAGCAATTTCCTTATCCGTTTTACCAGTGGTATCTAAATCAAACATGCTGAGCATCAGCCGCTTCATGCGTGCAGCATCCTGATCCACCGTATGTCTCATCCAGTTGGGGAACAGGATCGCCAGACCGCCAGCATGAGGAATATCATATACAGCGGATAATGCATGTTCAATCGTATGCGAAGCCCAGTCCCCGAAGTAGCCCATTTGTAGTGTTCCGTTAAGGGCAATCGTTCCGGCATATAAAATCGTTTCACGATGCTCGTAGTTGTGCAAATCCTCCAGCAGCTTAGGTGCAGTTTCGATCACGGTTTGCAACACGGAAAAGCACATACGATCTTGCAACGGTGTATTTTTAACATTGTGAAAATATTGTTCAAACACATGGCTCATCATATCCACCATGCCATATACCGTCTGATCAAGTGGCACAGAGAAGGTGTTTTTTGGGTCCAGAATCGAGAATTTCGGATGCGTCACCGCGCTGCCCCATACGTATTTTTCGTTCGTTTCCCAGTTGGTGATAACAGAATCCGGATTCATTTCTGAACCGGTGGCGGCGAGTGTGAGGATGGTGCCGAATGGCAGAGCCTCGGTCGGCATGTGCTTTTTGTTGATAATATCCCACACATCGCCGTCATATTCAGCCCCTGCTGCGATGGCTTTGGTGCAATCAATAACGCTTCCACCGCCTACAGCAAGTAAGAAGTCGATTTTTTCATTTCGGCAAATGTCGATACCCTTCTTAACGGTGGACAAGCGCGGATTCGGTTCTACGCCGGACAATTCATGAATGTTCAGATGTAGCGGTTCTAACGCGTTTAATACCTGGTCATATAGACCATTTCGTTTGACACTTCCGCCTCCATATACCAGCAAAATGTTTTTGCCGTAATTCAGCAGTTCCTGCTGGAGTTCTTCAATTTGATTGTCTCCAAAAATTAATTTGGTGGGGTTATAATATGTGAATTTGTTCATCTGGTAAGTTTCCCTCAGTTCTTCATTGTTCATGTTCAAATCGTAAATCGCTTAACCTGATTGCCTGTTGGATACCTAACTTCATCATGTAAGCTATTTGAAATGACGATTAACTATTATACATGAAATGAATAAGGGAATTCAAGTAAATCTAATCTTTGACCGCTCCGGCGGCAAGATCGGAAATAAACTGGCGGCTAATGAAAAGAAATAAAATAATAAGTGGCAGTACAGCCAGCAGGGTGCCCGCAATGACCATCGCATAATCCGTATTGTAAATCCCGTTCAATTGTGACAGTGCAATCTGGAGCGTGAATTTACGTTCATCCGTTAAGACGATTAGCGGCCATAAATAATCATTCCAGGCTCCTATAAAGGTAAATGCGCCGAGAAAAGCGAACGCAGGACGTAGAATAGGCAGTGCTACATTCAAGTACAGTCGAAAAAAGCTGCATCCGTCCATCCGGCCCGCATCCAGCAGTTCCTTTGGAATGGATTCTTCCGCATATTGACGAATCCAGAAAATGCCGAAGGCATTTACCATCCCCGGGATGATAAGCGCTTTGAACGTACCTACCCATCCAAAGGAGGCCATCATGACAAAGGAGGGGACAAGCGAAAGTTGTGAAGGGACCATCATCGTAGCTAGCAGAACGATAAATAGCACTTTTTTGCCCGGAAAATCAAACTTGGCGAATGCAAAACCTGCTAGTGAATCGAAAAACAGAACCAATAGGGTAACAGAACCGGCTACAAAAAGGGTATTAAAAAAGGCTCCGGCAAAATTAATCTGTTGTAATACTCTCGTTATGTTATCCAAGAAGTGGCTGCCAAACCACAATTGTGGTGGAAAACGATAGATGTCTGAGGTTGTACGGGTTGCCATGACGATCAGCCAGTAAAATGGAAACATCGACAGAATGATTCCCACCAACAATCCGGCATATAAAACAAAGGATTTTGCGCGTGTCTGCATCATGTTGTGAAGCTCCTTCCCATCGTTATTTTTTACCTTGAACGAGTTTCCAGTTTATGATGGAGAATAGAGCAATGATGAGGAACATGCCCCATCCGACGGCTGCACCATATCCAAAATAGTTGTTAATGAACGACTCGCGATACAGGTATAAAACGATGGTCATGCCACTTGCCCCGGAACCGCCGTCATTACCGACCAGGACCTGTGGCTCGGTGAAGAGCTGCATACCGCCGATGGTGGACGTAATCACCGTAAACAGAATGACTGGGCGTAGCATGGGGATAGTGATGCGGAAAAAAGCTTGCGCTCCGGTTGCCCCGTCTATTTTGGCGGCCTCATACAGCACATGCGGAATACTCTGGAGTCCAGCCAGATAGATGATTGAGTTATAGCCCATCCATCTCCATACGACCATAGAAGAAATGGCGATTTGGATACCCCATGGCACATTCAGCCATTGAACCATGGGTAGCCCCAAGAGTTGCAGAAGGTAGTTGAGAAATCCAAAATTGTTGGCAAATAAGGCACCGAATATGATGGCAACAGCCACAATAGACGTCACATTTGGCAGGAAGAATCCGACTCGCCATAAGGTGCGCATTTTCACAAAAGGGGCATAAAGCAGAAAGGCAATAATCAGTGCGAAGAATAGCATCGGAATCGTTGCATACACCCAGATCACAAAGGTGTTGCCTACAGCCTGCCAAAATTCATGATCTGTTACAAGGTAGCGAAAGTTGCCCCAGCCGTTGTAGGTCATGTCTCCGATCCCGTCCCATTTGTGAAACGCTAGATATAATGAAAAACCAATCGGAAACAGTCCAAAGATGCCAAACAGTAGATAAAACGGCGAGATCGCAGCATAAACGGCACGGTGCTTCCAGATTTCTCTCAGCATATTGTCCACACGCCTTTTTTGGATTTTGTTTTTACCGCTGTAATTCCCGTTCGATTCGATCCATTGTTTCCGTCCATAATGCATCGGAATTGGCATCCTGCTTGGCGACATTAGCAAGACGACGGGTCACAATGCCGTGGATGACAGGATAGCGCTCGCCGAAATAGCTGCTTTTCACATTACGTGCGGAGGTGGCAAAGATGAGTCCGGTGGCCTGACCACCAAAGAAAGGCTCGGGTGTCCCCATGATAGGATCGTTATAGACGCCGGGAGTGGACGGGAACAGTCCGATTTTGTGGTAGGCTTCCAGTTGGTGTTCCGGGTTTTGCAGCCAGGTCAGCACTTCAAAGGCTTCTTTGGGATGTTTGCTGGATTTGAGGATAGAAATGAAAGAACCACCCAGGTTGCCGTCTCCTCCAGGAGCACGGGCGACTCTCCATTTACCCGCTGTATCCGGCGCGGCCTCTGTGAGAACTTGCTTCATCCAGATAGCCCCTACAAAAGAGGCGATTTTGCCGTTATTGACTGAAGCGTTCCATTCGGGAGTCCAGCCATCCGCATTGGCGAGCAGATGCTTCTTGTGGAAATCGACAGCGGTTTTCCAGCCCAGACGGATGTCAGGAGATTGATTGCCGATATAGCTGCCATCCGGCTTGAAGTAAAGGTTTATATGCTGAGCGAGTACCTGATTGTAAACGTTTACAATATTATCAGCCAAAAACGAACGGCTTCCGAATTTCTGCTGAAGTTGTTCTCCGGCCGCCATGTAATCATCCCATGTGCGGATGGAGGCACTAACCTTTTCAGGATCACTAGGCAAGCCTGCTTGTTCAAACAGATCACTTCGGTAGAAGAGGGCGGTAGGTCCTGTATCCATGGGAAATGCAATCATTTTACCATCAGGGGTGATCCCCTGATTCCATTTCCATTCCAAATATTGATCCTTTAAGCGGTCTGCTCCGAGTTCCCTTAAGTCATAAAAACGATCCGCACTGGGGAACAGCTCCACCATCCAATCGTTCAGAGCTACGATGTCTGGTTCACCGGAACGAGCTGCGAGCGTTGTCTTCAGTTTGGCTTTGAAGTCACCGCCTATTTTTTGAGTTTTTAATTCAATGTTGGGAAATTGTTTTTCCGCCTGGGCGAGTAGTTCATCGTCAATGGAACGGTTCCAGTACCACAATGTAAGCGTTATCTTTTTTCCGTTTGACAAATTAGTTTCAGATGATTGACTTTCAGAGAACGAGGGTCCACTACAAGCACTGAACATCGTGAGAAAAGCAAGACATAATACCAGCCATTGTACTGTTTTCACATCATTTCCCTCCTTGCTGTCTGAGATAATCTGCCTGCTAAACAAGTTGTAAATGGTTTAGCTCCATCATATGAAGCTGTTACCCATTTATGTGCATTGACTTAACCAAAAACAAAAAAATTGAAACAAAGCATGTATAGAAATTAAATACTCTAAAGATATTGATCTTACTAATCCGAAGAATGATAAAACAATAAGGCAGATATTATGTCAAAAGGTATCTAAATCGTCAATGCTGAGCAATATCTTGGAAAAATCTAATGATGAATTCGAAGAACGATTTCTCTATATCGGTGTGCAGTTCCCCAGTAGGAAAGGACAGATAGATTGTTCGCATACATCGAGGCTCCCTGATTTGAAGCAGCTTAATGTCTTCGGTTACGACGTTCCTCCACAGGATAGAAGGAATAAAGGAGATGCCAAGTCCTGTTTGAATCAACCCTCTTACCGTTGCCGGATCATCACTTTCAAAGACGATGTTGGGTTCAAAAGGGATGTGAGTAAAAAAGAGGTCCGTTGTTTTCCTAAGCGAATTACCAGGTGTAAGGCTGATAAACTTCTCATGCTCTAGATCTTTCAGGAATACGGTGTCCTGAACGCTCAGAGGGTGAGATTTTGGTACGCCAAGCAAAATTTCCTCCTCCAGCAGGATCGCATGCTCGTTGTCCGCCAACTCTTCGGACGTAATCGCAAAATCGTACGCCGGTCCTTTCTTCATCTTCGCAGGGTGCTGGGTCAGGTTGAATCTAATTTGAGGATAGAGATCGCGAAACTTGCCGACAAGGTTGGGCAATAGCATAGAGCCGACAGCGACGTATAACGTGATGACCTCTACCTTTTCGTTCTTCATTTCTTTGACTTCGGATACGCCTTGCTCTAGCGCTGATAGCGACTGGTTCACTCTTTTCAGGAACTTCTTTCCATATTCATTCAGCACGATATGTTTTCCTTCGCGGTCAAATAGCTGCACACCCAATTCCGTCTCCAGGTTTCTAATCATTTTACTTAAGGCAGGCTGTGAGATAAACAACTCGTTCGCGGCACGTGTGACATGCTCATACTTCGAGGTCACTTGAAAATACTTAAGCTGCAAATAATCCATAGTGAAAAATCTCCTTTATAACCACTAGGTTATCGATCATATGTGAATATATATATTTTACAGGTATTTACTCACTTCTTACAATTAACAATGTAAAGAAAATGAATCCGCTAAAGGTGGTGAGATTCTGAACATCGTTTTTACATTTCCCGGCCAGGGGTCACAGGTTCCTGGAATGCTCCAAGATGTACCCGAGTATTTGAAAAAGGCAACAAGTATCATCGGAACTGAACTGCGTGATGATGAGGAGGCTATGGGCTCAACGGTCTGGATTCAGATGGCACTCTTCGTTAAGGAGACGGCAATAGCCTACCGGTTGATCGAGCAGGGTATCCGGCCCCAATTCGTGGCAGGGCATTCCATTGGTGCATTTCCTGCGGCGGTCATCGCGGGAGTTCTCTCGTTCGAGGATGCGCTTCGGATCGTATGGCTCCGTGCCCGGTTGATGGAAGAAACCTTTCCTGAAGGCTATGGAATGGGTGTGATTATTGGGCTTACGCAGGCCGAGGTTCAACAAGCCGTGCTTCTCTCCCATAGTGAGGCGACGCCAGTCTACCTCTCGAATATAAACGCAGAGCAGCAAATCGTCGTATCCGGATCATTGGTAGGGTTAAATAAAGCATTTATGCATGTGAAAGAGCTTGGGACCGCTAAAACAGCGCTTCTGAAGGTTCCGATTCCTTCACACTCCCCGCTGATGTCAGAGGTAGCCAATAAGCTATTGCTGAAAATACACACTTTTTCTTTGCGGGACGCTCAAATACCATATTTGGTGAATCATACGGGCAGAAAGACGAAAGCCAAGGAAAAAATCGCGGAGGACCTTGCACTAAACGTAGCATATCCCGTTCGGTGGATGGATATGGCGGCTGTCTGCGTCGAATCGGGAGCTGACTGTTTCATCGAGATGCCGCCGGGTCATACTCTTTCCAGACTTGTCAAGCAAGCCCACAAGGATACCCGGCAAATGGCCGTGGACGAGATCGGTCTGGAAGCGACTCAGTATCTGATTAGAAAATGGAAGGAGCAAGAAGAATGAATAAAGTACTGCGATCCTGGTCACAAAAACGTGATAAAAAGCAGGAAAAGTTAGGAAAGGTGGAAAAGTGGCTCGACGGAAAATACATCGACTCCTCCCGAATTGTCGACCTGATGGAGGCGCTAATTGATCCAGGCGCGAAGGTCGTCCTGGAAGGAGATAACCAGAAGCAAGCGTCTTTCCTTTCCCAGAAGCTGCTGGAAGTCGATCCTGGCAAAGTGCATGATTTGCATATGATTATGTCCAGCATTTCAAGACCCGAACATTTGGATATTTTCGAGAAGGGCATCGCCGGGAAGCTGGACTTCTCCTACAGTGGCTCTCAAAGCCTGCGTGTTGCGCAAATGATTGATGACGGGATACTTAAGCTCGGTGACATCCATACGTATTTGGAATTGTTCGGACGTCTCTTCATTGACCTTATTCCAGATGTGGTGCTGGTAGCGGCAGACAAATCAGATCGCGAGGGCAATCTGTATACCGGAAACAATACGGAAGAAACTCCGACGATCGTGGAAGCGGCGGCTTTCAAGGATGGGATCGTAATCGTGCAGGTTAACGAAATCGTGGATGAGCTACCGCGAACCGATATTCCAGCGTCCTGGGTCGACGTCATTGTACAGGCCGAAAAACCGTACGCACTGGAAGCACTGTTTACCCGTGATCCGCAGAATATTACTGAACTGCAAATCCTGATGGGCATGATGGCGATCAAGGGTATTTATGGAAAACATCAGGTGCAGTCGCTTAATCACGGCATTGGCTTTAATACTGCAGCGATTGAGCTTTTGCTGCCGACCTATGGTGAACAGCTTGGCCTGAAAGGGAAGATTGCCAAGCACTGGGCCCTGAATCCGCATCCAACTTTGATTCCGGCGATTGAATCGGGTTGGGTCGAAAGCATTCACAGCTTTGGAGGCGAGGTCGGTATGGAGAAATACATTGCGGCTCGTTCAGATGTGTTCTTCGTCGGCAAGGACGGATCTATGCGCTCCAACCGCGCGATGTGTCAGGTTGCAGGCCAGTTCGCTGTAGATATGTTTATCGGATCAACGCTACAAATGGACTGTGCAGGTAATTCGTCTACCGTTACTTCCGGCAGATTGTCCGGTTTTGGAGGAGCGCCGAATATGGGGCATGATCCTCGGGGGCGGCGACATGCGACTCCTGCCTGGCTTGACATGATCGAGCGCCCGACGGAACTCTCCAAAGGCCGGAAATTGGTCGTGCAGATGGTTGAAACATACGGTGCCAACAAAAAGCCAGTATTTGTAGATTCGCTAGATGCCATCAAGGTGAAGGATGAATCTGGTCTCGCCATTACGCCAATCATGATCTACGGGGATGATGTCACCCACGTCCTTACCGAGGAAGGCATTGCATACCTCTACAAGACGGACAGCATAGAGGAGAGAAAGAAGGCTCTCGCGGCAATCGGAGGCGTAACACCTTTAGGAATGGAAAGTAATGAAAGCGATGCAAGCCTGTTGCGTGACAGAGGGATCGTGGCCTATCCGGAGGATCTTGGGATCATGCGCAGACAAGCCAAGCGCTCGATGCTGGCAGCACAGACGATTAACGATCTAGTAGATTGGTCAGACGGATTGTATGATCCACCGGCTAAATTCCGGAGCTGGTCTTAAAGCCATGCTCACGATGAATCATTCAGCTTTCGCGGCTTCTCTGGCTGCCAAAGCTGTAAAGGCACTGATGGAAGAGGCTCTTCTTACGCCCAAGCCTGGACTTGTCGATGCCAGAGACAATGGCTCTCATACTGATATGTCCATCGATCTTATGCTTGCATCCGCAAGAGCATTGGAGGATACGTTTCGGGAAATAGCCATTGTGTCATACCTTCACCCGGTGGACCAGACTTTGCGTGAGCAGATCGCTCTAATCGGGCGGGAGGGCGAGAAGGTGATGCTCAGTGCAACGAACGGTGTCAATACACATAAGGGTGCCATTTGGGCCCTTGGGCTTTTAACAAGTGCACGGGCAGCCTTTCCAAGGGAGCGGGACCCACATCAGATTATGAGCATTGCAGGAAGAATTGCATCGTTCCATGACCGGTACCGTCCGATGCAGCAGACGAATGGACGAACGGTTAAGAAGAAATACGCGGTAGTGGGGGCAGAGGAAGAAGCGAAGCTAGGCTTTCCGCACATCCGGGACGAAGCTTTACCTGCTTTGCTGCGCGCTAGGGCTTGTGGGAAGACAGAGGTCGAAGCACGCTTAGAAGCTTTATTGGCCTTGGTGGCATGTGTGGATGATACCTGCATCCTACACCGCGGTCAGTTGACGGATCTGATGGCGATTCAGAGTATGGCCGCAGCCTTCCTTGCAGCAGATGGATTAAGAACCCAGTCGGGCAGAAAGCTGCTCTACCGCTTGTCCGAGTATTGTAATGTTAGACAACTCTCACCCGGAGGTAGTGCTGATCTGCTAGCTGCCACATTATTTCTAATCGATTGATACTTTAATTGGAGGTGTTTCTGAAGGATGGAAAAATTACAGTTTCAATACCAGACTACGAAGCCCATCTGTAAGCCGGCACATATAGGTGTTGTCGGTTCGGGAGATTTGGAGATTATTGTAGAGCCTGTAAAAGGCCAGACCACCAACGTCAGCATTTTAACAGGCAGTGAAGGATTTGAACAAGTATGGGAGAATGTTCTGACCCGTTTTTTTAACCGTTATCCGATTACTGCCAATATTACAGTTCATGACTTCGGAGCTACTCCGGGTGTAGTAATGCTTAGATTTACGCAAGTGCTGGAGGTGCTGGATTATGCAGAATAGTTTTGTGGAGCTGAATGGACGCGAGAGAGCTAAAGCGCTGCTGGACGAAGGGACTTTCCGTGAGATACTTGGGCCGTTAGACAAAATCCAATCCCCCCACCTAGAGCCGCAAGGCATTGTTCCTCAGAGCGACGACGGGATTATTCTGGCTCTTGGCGAAATACACAAACAGAAGGTCTTGATCATTTCGATGGAAGGCGCTTTTCAAGGAGGGGGGATTGGAGAAGTCAGCGGGGCCAAAATTTCCGGAGCGCTCGAACTGGCACTGGAAGAGAATAAGAGAGGGAACAAACTATATCCCGTCATGATCTTCGATACAGGGGGTGTTCGGCTACAGGAAGCGAACTATGGATTGTTGTCGATTTCGGAGATTGCTACCCAGATCGTTGCCCTGCGTAAATACGTTCCTGTTATCGGACTGATCCCGGGCCGCGTAGGGGCATTTGGGGGAATGTCCATTACTGCAGAATTGTTTACCACTCTGATTGCTACGAAGAAAGCGCGCCTCGGTCTGAACGGGCCGGAGGTCATTGAGCAGGAAGCAGGGGTCATGGAGTTCGATGCAAGCGACAAAGCCTTGATTTGGAACACAATCGGAGCTAACCAGCGCTTCCAAACCGGATTGATTGACGAAATGGTGGAAGATACGACGGATGCAGTTGTCGAAGCGATTGATACTGCGCTCAAGGCACCGGCGAAGCCTGCTAAAACAGAGCAAATCGATTTCTATCTGACCCTGTTAAACACTCTTGATCCTACAGAAGCTTGGACACCTGAGCGCTATCGCGAATTTTACACGCAGATACAGCCTGTGCAGCAGCCTGTCCCGCTGGCAAAAGAGGGTGCGGCCGACATGTCGGATAGTAGAGGTTATCGCTGGTTCTCTCGCTTGACGGGCATTGCTCACCCAATCAGCGATGTTCCTTCAGTGCTTGCGGCAGACGTGGATAAGCACGGACAACTGTGCAGATATATCGCCATTGTTCCGAATGCCTCCAACCGATTCCCGCGTGTCAGAAACGGTGAGGTTGGTATGCTTGAAGGCTGGACGGTGGCTCAAATCATCAGGGACGCAATCCGTCAAGATGAGAAAAAAGAAACCAAACGTCCGATCATTGCCATCATTGATGTACCCAGTCAAGCCTATGGCTATAAGGAAGAAATGGTCGGTATCAGTCTTGCCCTGGCTGCAAGTGCAGATGCTTACGCAACCGCTAGATTAGAAGGCCATCCAGTTATCGGTGTGATTGTCGGTAACGCGATTTCCGGGGGCTTCCTCGCGCATGGGCTGCAATCGAATCGTTTGATCGCACTGGATGACAGCAAGGTCAATATTCAGGCCATGTCCAAGGCTTCTGCTGCTCGGATTACCAAGCGGACGATTGCCGAGCTTGAAGAAGCTACCAAGAAAGTTCCAGCTATGGCCTACGATGTTCGTAGCTACAGTACTCTGGGGGCATTATATCAGATGCTGAGCGGTATCCATGCAGACGATCCACAGAGTAGTGATGTAGCCATCGTGGAAAAGACCGTTTCCGAGGCAATCGAGAGTACAAAAGGAGCGCCCCGCGACCTTAGCTTCCGATTGCAGACTAAGGAAGCTATGGCGGGTGGGCGGACTGCAACCCGTGGCGTTCGAGATGCGCTTTTGGAGCAATGGTAATCCATCCACATGATCTGATTGAAGTGTCCAATTTGAAATATCTCTCCTTATATGAAGACAAGGAGTGGGTAACCGCCTCGCTGAGGCGGACCCCCTTTGTGGTCGTTCGCCGAGCCGATCCGTCGGCGGATGGTTGTATTCCCGTCGGAGTACGTGGACAGGAGCGAAATCAACGGGAAGCTGCATTCCTGGACCCGAAGGGGGTGTCCCAGCTCGTGTCTCCCTATGCGATAGTGAAACGTCAGATGTGGAACTCCTTGCCTACAGAGAGACGGCAGCAGCCTGTCCTTCAGTTGATGGACTTGTTAGCAGAAATGATGGCGGATTGGCGCTGGGGGCCAGCGGGGAGCGCAGGATTCGAAATAGTAACGCAATACCCGACTGTGAAGGAAACGAGTGATCTTGACCTTGTTATAGATGGTTCAGAGGTTATTGATTATGCAGTAGCTGAAAGACTTGTGCACAAGTTGGAGCATCTGGGTGTTCGAATTGACATTCAATTGGAGACAAGAGACGGTGCCTACGTCCTGCGCGAAATTCTTGAGAGACGGGCCAGCACTGTGGTGCTGCGAACTTCTTCGGGTCCCAAGCTCGTTCGTAATCCTTGGCAATAAGGAGCTATAATCAACGGCAAAAGGGAGGAATGCACGACCATTTGGCTTCAGGAAAGCTGTCAAAGGGGAAGTGCGTATTATGGAAAACACTGAAGAGCGGAATATTAATATTAATGAGAGCGACATCTTAAAGGTGTTTGCCGTCAGCGGAGCGATCTTGCAAAGCGTTCTGGGGATGTTTCTGAAGTATGCACACACTAACGATAACCTAGCCTTATTAGGCGTCATTTTCAATATAGTAAAGTATACTGCGCCAGTCTTTATTTTTGCCATTGTATATGGGATGGTGAAAAATAATCAGCATACGAAGGTATCCCATTTTTACAAGGAAAAATTCGGGGAGCTCGTGATCCCTTATTTACTGTGGGCAGCGGCTGGCTTAATTTTCTTCCCGGAAATTCAGGTTAATCAGCACGTTGCATCATTCCGGACGCTCATCGAGTCATTTGTGCTCGGTAATGCATCATCACAGTTTTGGTACACGGTGATGATGTTGCAATTTCAATTGCTGATGCCAGTCCTTATTTTCATCTGCTACAAATACTTGGCTAAGCCTAAGCGGGTCATTCCGCTGCTTATTGTGAGCTTCGTGATCTTCGGAGCGTGGCTATGGATGTACGATACCTTCGTATTCCAAGGAGCATATGCGATTAGTCTGCGTTACCTTGACCGCTTTTTCGTTAGTTATTTTATTTATGCTTTACTAGGTGGAATCGCTTGGGTATATAAGAAACAGTTCGACGGAGTGCTTCGCCGGATTCAGTTCATACTCATTCCGGTAATGCTTCTTATTCTCATTTGGACAAATCACGAATTTTTCGGTTTTGGTTTTGAGGATATGTCCTTCGGAAATCTGATTTATCTGAAGCCATCCATGACCTTGTACAGCTTGGTAGTGATTTTCCTGATTTACATGCTGGCAAGACATTTGATCAGCGTAAATTCCCGTTCACTTCCCTATTACAAATGGTTATCTACTTATGCGTACCGGGCCTTTACAGCGAACGTATTTATTTTGGTCATCGTGCTGCGCTTGGTCGGTGATTTGCTAAGTCAGCTTCCTTTATTTGTGGCACTGCTTTTGGTTTATCTGACGACTGTAGCATGCTCCTTCGGCATCGTCTATGCCTTTGCGCAGATAAAGGTAAAGGTATGTCGTGAATGGTTATTGTTGAAACAAAAAAGAGCGCAAAGCACCGATCTAAGATAAATGCCTAAAAGAAATAATACAGATAACAACGCATATATGACATCATAATTTAGGCGTATCTAAGTTATTGGCGTATTGACGGCAACCCCAAAGGGTATCTCGATGATTGAAGAGATACCCTTTTTGTGAACCTGAACTTACTTACATCAATCGCTGTATTTCATCTTTCAGAATTTCGGACCGAGTCCCGAAAATAACCTGCAGGGTACCGTTACCAAGCCTGATGATTCCCGATGCTCCGAGCTGCTTGAGAGCTTGATCATTAACCGCTTTGTCGTCTTTGACGACAAGACGCAGCCGTGTGATGCAGGCATCAATGCTTTGAATATTGTCTGAACCGCCGAGATAGGTTAGTATTCTGCCTGCCTGACTGGACTGAGTGTCGGATGTGGCGCTTGCCTTTCCAATGGGTACAGATTCGTTAGCCTCAGACAGGAGACCGTCTTCTACATCATCTTCACGCCCAGGAGTTTTTAGGTTGAATTTGAGAATGATGAATCGGAACAGAAAGTAATAAATGAGGGCGAAGACAAGCCCGACCGGGATCATTCGCAATGGGTGGGTGGAGAGTTTCATATTGACCAGATAGTCAATGAGTCCTGCTGAAAAAGAAAAGCCGAGTTTGACATCCAATAGGTATACGACCAGGCCGCTCAGGCCTGTCAGCAGAGCATGAACGCCGTAAAGCAATGGTGCAATGAACATAAACGAAAATTCGAGGGGCTCGGTAATTCCGGTCAGGAACGATGCCAGTGCAGAACCGATGAAAATGGAAGCGACGGCTTTACGTTTTTCCGGTTTGGCCGTATGAATGAATGCGAGGGCTGCTGCTGGCAGAGCGAACATCATAATGGGGAAGAAGCCGGACATGAATATACCCGCCGATGTATCGCCTGCGAAAAAACGCGTCAGGTCACCATGAACGACCTCACCGGCAGCATTGGTGTAGTCACCAATTTGAAACCATGCGATCGAGTTCAACACATGATGCAAACCGAGTGGGATCAGCAGCCGATTGGCAATCATGAATATCATTGATCCGATTCCGCCAAAGCCGACAATCCAGTTGCCGAAGACTGCAATCCCATCTTGTATCGGACTCCAGATCATACCGAGCAGAATGGCCAGAATCATGGTCGTAAAGGCGGTGATCATGGGGACAAAACGTTTGCCCGAGAAGAAGCCAAGCCAATCTGGGAGCTGAATATTGTGATATTTTTTAAACAGAAAAGCAGACCATCCACCGATAAAAATACCACCCAATACGCCCATGTCCAGCTTGACGTCGTCTGGAATATATGCAAATATACCCGGCACTGCCGCCAAAATACGGGTCAGCACCATATAGGCAATGACTGCCGATAATGCGGCTACTGCGTCGCCTGCCAGACCAATGGCAACACCGATGGAGAAAATGAGCGCAAGGTTACCGAAGATGGCCCCCGCCCCCTCGTTCAGAAAAGGAGTGACATAATGATTCAGAAATCCGCCAACTCCGGGACCAAGTGGTATATCCGTTTCATAATTAATCAGTGCTAATCCTTGCAAAATCCCTGCGGCGGGTAGAGTGGCTACTGGAAGCATTAACGACTTGCCGATTTTTTGCAGAAATTTCAGCATAACATTCTTCCCTTCTTCATCGAGTTTGGGAGTGTCGTATTCATCCTGAAACCCTTACATTAAACCATTTTTTTACATCATAAATCGGATAATCTAACATGGTCAACGATTATTTTAAGCTATGAAAAGACGTAAATCCGCAGTTGACATCGCTTACATGCTTATATAGTATCAAATTTAAGTTAATAATCGTGACGGAGACAAGAGAGCCACGCAGACATCCCATGGTACAGCACAGGGTTGGTTTGTGATGGCTTTTCTTTTTTTGCGCGATGAAAGCGATCGAAATCGGATGATCTATTGAGGAGGTAGGTTATATGTCGCCATACGCAGCCGAATTCATAGGGACAATGATTCTTATTGCCCTAGGTGGCGGAGTGTGCGCAGGGGTGTCCCTGAAAAAGTCATTTGCTCACGCTTCCGGATGGATTGTGATTGGAATGGGATGGGGGCTCGCGGTTGCTATTGGGGTGTATGCAGTGGGTGAAATCAGCGGAGCGCATTTGAATCCGGCAGTGACACTGGCGTTGGCATTTCAGGGCATTTTTCCGTGGCAGGACGTTCCCGGCTATATTGTGGCTCAGCTTCTCGGGGCCATGGCGGGTGCGATAATCGTCGTTTTGCATTATTGGCCTCACTGGAAAGAGACGGAGGACACAGCAACCAAACTCAGTGTATTTGCGACAGGACCGGCTATTGATCATCCGTTTGCCAACGTGCTTAGTGAAATGATAGGTACTTTCATCTTTGTTCTTGCTCTGCAGTCATTTGGTGCCAATTCATTTACAGGGGGCTTGAAACCGCTGATTGTGGGTTTTTTGGTTGTCAGTATCGGTTTATCCTTTGGAGGCACAACGGGCTATGCCATCAATCCAGCGAGAGATTTTGGGCCGCGTCTGATGCATTATTTACTACCGATTCCCGGTAAGGGAGCATCCAATTGGAAATATGCCTGGGTACCCATTGTAGGGCCGCTGTTGGGTGGATCTTTCGCAGGGCTATTTTATCAGGCTGTTTTTAAGGGGAGTGTAACTCCGGCTTTCTGGATTTTACTAGGGATCATCGTGATTGTACTTTTGATTACCTTCCGTATGAGTCGTACTTATAAAAATCATAAAACGGATCACAAACTTACAGCTTAAAAACGATGGATTTACACGAGGAGAGATGAACAATGGGAAAATATATTTTGTCACTAGATCAGGGAACGACAAGCTCAAGAGCGATTTTGTTCAATAGCGAAGGAGATGTAGTGTACTCGGCTCAGCGAGAATTTCCACAATATTTTCCTCATCCCGGCTGGGTGGAGCAGAATGCGAATGAAATCTGGAGCTCTATTCTCGGAGTCATTGCCTCCTGTCTTTCCGAATCCGGTGTAAAAGCAAATCAAGTGGCTGCCATTGGCATTACCAATCAGCGAGAATCGGTGGCTGTGTGGGACAAAAATACAGGAGTGCCCGTGTATAACGTACTCGTATGGCAATCACGCCAAACCTCGGACATCTGTGAAGAATTGAAGCGGCAAGGGCACGAGGAGCTGTTTCACAGCAAAACAGGCCTGTTGATCGACCCGTATTTTTCAGGCACTAAAGTAAAGTGGATACTGGACCATGTGGAGGGCGCTCGGGAAAAGGCAGAACGAGGTGACCTATTATTCGGTACGATTGACTCGTGGCTGATCTGGAAATTATCCGGCGGAACGGCACATGTAACAGACTACTCCAATGCAGCCAGGACGCTGATGTACAACATTTATGAACTAAAGTGGGACGAAGAGCTGCTGGACATTCTGGGTGTTCCGAAAATCATGCTACCTGAGGTGAGACCTTCTTCCGAGGTATATGCGCACACCGTGGATTATCATTTCTTTGGTCAGAATGTACCAATCGCCGGTGCAGCAGGTGACCAGCAGGCAGCTTTGTTTGGTCAGGCATGTTACGAAAAAGGGATGATCAAAAATACTTACGGCACAGGCTGCTTCATGCTGATGAATACGGGGGATCAGCCTGTTGAATCCAAGCACGGCCTGATTACGACCATCGCTTGGGGACTGGAGGAAGGCAAAGTGCAATACGCACTCGAGGGGAGTGTGTTTGTAGCGGGGTCGGCGATCCAGTGGCTGCGAGACGGGCTGCGCATGTTCCGTGAAGCGAAGGACAGTGAGCCTTATGCCGCCCGTGTTTCGTCTACAGAAGGAGTGTATCTTGTACCCGCTTTTGTCGGACTGGGCAGCCCCTACTGGGATAGTGAGGTGCGCGGAGCGATGTTCGGCCTGACACGCGGGACCACGAAGGAGCATTTTATCCGCGCCACATTGGAGTCACTTGCTTATCAGACCAAGGATGTGCTTACAGCCATGGAGATTGATTCAGGTATTGCAGTGAAGACGCTGCGGGTGGATGGGGGAGCTGTATTGAACAATTTTCTGATGCAATTCCAGAGCGATATTTTGGATGCAACAGTGGAGCGGCCAGTTATCCATGAGACGACGGCACTGGGGGCTGCATGTCTGGCAGGTTTGGCTATTGGATATTGGAAGAGTACGGATGAACTTCGCAAGCGGGTGAGGGTGGAAACCTCTTTTGCCCCGGATATGGATGAATCAACACGTGAAAGCTTGTATGAAGGCTGGAAAAAGGCTGTGAATGCGACGATGGCCTACAAGTAATA
Organism: Paenibacillus sp. cl130; assembly: GCF_900116035.1. Lineage (NCBI taxonomy): Bacteria > Bacillati > Bacillota > Bacilli > Caryophanales > Paenibacillaceae > Paenibacillus > Paenibacillus sp. cl130. Next base: position 61,132 of record NZ_FOYG01000006.1, on the reverse strand, counting down.
GATTAAGCGTTGGGTCTCTGAATATTAAACTGCAAAAAGATGACTTCTGAATTTATCAGAAGTCATCTTTTTTAAGGCATATGCTAACTCTTGACCTTCGTATGGTTCCAATGTTGCCGGGCTCCGCAGGAGCTACGAATGACTAGTTCCGGCTCTACTTTAATACATTTCGTGTCCATTTGTTTATTCATCAGGTCAAACAGCACCATAGCGGCTAGACGGCCTATTTTTTGCTTGTCTTGTTTTACCGTCGTCAGTGGAGGTTCGGTATAACGACAGGCTTCTATATCATCACATCCCACTACAGCAATATCCTCGGGTACCCTCAAGCCGCTTTCCTTGAAAGCACGTATGGCACCAAAAGCAAGTAAGTCGGTAGCCGCAAAAATAGCTTTTGGTAAATTTCCTTGCTGTATCCACGCCTTCGCGATCTGGTATCCATCTTCTGCCGCGTAGTCCTTACCATACACGATCCATTCAGGTCTGACATCAAGACTAAACCGTTTTAGTGAAGCAATAAAAGCCTCCTCTCTCTCTTTAATAACCAAGGAGGGGCGTTCAATGCCTATAAAACCCATTTCGCGGTATCCATTCATGTAAAAGTGCTCAACAACCTTCATTGAAATCTTCTGATTGTCGGACATGATATAGCAGGAACTAGCTCCGGTTAGCTCAATATCGACACCGATGCAGGGGATAGGGCTGGCGTCGAGATCAAAAACACTCTTCTCCACCTCATCTCCAGCAATAATAATGCACCCGTCCACTGAAAAATATTTCGAGCGAGCCAAATAGTCCTCTCCATTATCCAGAAATTTCTCATTTGAAAAAAACAGCAGATCGTAACCGAGCAAGCCAATCTGTTTTTTGAAGACATTAATGATATCTACAAAAAAAGGATGACTAAAATCAACATTCAGCTTGCCGGCAAATATAACGCCTACCAGATTAGATTTTTTGGTAGCAAGCGTTTTAGCCGAGGAGGAGGGTCTATAGCCTGTTTCCTCCATGATTTTAAGTACCCGCTGCCGGGTTTCCTCACTGATGTCCGTGTAATTGTTAATGATTTTCGAAACCGTTGCCACTGAAACGCCTGCCATGCTAGCTATTGTTTTTATATTCATGGAATCCTCCGTAACTAAACTGATTTAGTTAAATTGACTTTGCTTTTCAAACTTAATGATTACTCGTATTCTATGCTACCTCATAGAAGTGAGTCAACAGTGTGAATAAAGGATATTGCCTAATATTTCAAGGAGTAATAACGGTGATTTATGTTTTATTTGATAATTTACAATTCTCTATTTACAAATACAGGCTATCCGATACATAATAGTAGCTGTAATTAACTAAACCGCTTTCGTAAAAGTGAATGCATTTATTCTAAGAGTACAGGGGGAATTTTGCAATGCTGAAAAAGTGTTTTTCTTTACTTGTTGTAACCGCTTTAATAGTGGTATTGGCTGCTTGCGGCAAAGGTGGTGAAGCTGGACAGAACGGGAATAAAAAGGTCACGTTAAAGATTATTCATTGGCAGCAAGAAAATATTAATAACTATATAAAGGAATTTAATAAAAAGTTTGAAGAGAAGTATCCCGATGTTCAGGTGGAGTATACGACGGTTCCTGCTGATTCAACTTATGATCAACTGATGCAAACGCGTATGAATGCTGGTTCAACCGGTGATGCAGACATTATTCCTTTGAAATTCAGCTTCGTAGGCGCACCGCAGGAATGGTCTAAGGGAGCAGCTGATCCGATGTGGAAGCAGTGGATTGAGGGAGGACTCATTGCAGATCTGTCGGATCAAGCTTTTATCAAAAACTATAATCCTACAGATGTCAAAAATGCCATGACCTACAACGACAAAGTATACGGTGTAAACATGGGAAAGGTGGCCCTGACAGGTCTGTTTTACAACAAAGAGATTTTTGAAAAATATAATCTTACTGTGCCAACGACATGGGACGAACTGGTGAATGTGATGAAGGTGCTCAAGGATAATGGCGTAGAACCGCTTGGTTTTGGCGGTAAGGATGTATGGCCTATTAACCTTGCTGTCCAAGGGCTTCAAGCCTCTATCCATGATGATCAGCTGGAATATATCAAAGGGTTGTGGACAGGTAAGACGAAGCTGACAGACCCCGTCCAGCTCGAGGTTTTGGAAAAATCACAAATTTTGATGAACAACGCCATTAGTGGATTTATGGGGATTGACTATGGAACCTTGCCAAGCTTGTTTGCTTCAGGTCGTGTGGCCATGATTGCGGATGGTACATGGGATGCAACTACGATTCAGACAGCCAATCCAGAGATGAAATTTGGATATTTCCCGATTCCAGGTAGTAATGATCCTGCCAAAAATAAAAATCTAGCAGGAAAATACGATATGACATGGATGGTTCTGGAAAAATCACCGAATAAGGAATATGCGATTAAATGGCTTGAAATGCTTTCTGAGAAGCAGAACTATACCGATTTCGTGAACGTTGCTGGATTTTTGCCAACACAGCCTGATGTGAAGATAAAAAGTGATTTTGTTGCTGAAATTCAGCCGTCACTTGAAAACTTCAAGCTCTCTTGGGATCAGTTGTTTATCAACCGTAAGAATGCTGGGCAATACGTTAAGGATGCCAGTGCACATGCAGAATTCTTGGCTCCTGCTGGTCCGATAAAGACGCCTTTGGAACTTGCTCAGAAATCTCAGGCTGACTGGGATGCGGCTGCTCCTAAATAATGCATAGATTTTACAGGAAAACAATTGGGCAACTGCAAGACCTTAAATAATGTAAAAAGGTGTGAGGCACATGTATCCCTTCGGAAAGGGTGCGGCCCGGATAATGCCCTATCTTTTGCTGGGTATACCGGTTCTGCTCTATTTGCTTCTTGGTTTTGGACCCTCTATGGTAACGGTGCTTTTTTCCTTTACAGATGCTACCGGGGTTCCGGGACAGACATGGAGTTTTATCGGATTCGAGAATTACACAACTTTCTTCACCTCCTCCGATTCTGGAGATCGTCTCGCTTCTATAGGACGTTCCTTGTATTTTGCCGTAGCGGTGGTTGTAATTCAAAATGCGGTAGGGCTGTTCATGGCCGTCCTGATTAATAAAAAGCTTAAAGGGGATATGTTATATCGCTCTGTATTTTTCCTCCCTGTTGTACTCGGGGTAACGGTATCCGGCCTGATCTGGCAGCTGCTTGCCAATCCGCTTGGGGGTCCTGCGCAAGCCTTGATGAACTTTTTTGGAACGAGCTCTAACTTCTTCGGGGATTACAATATTGCATTTGAGTTGATTATTTTTGTGCAAATTTGGATGTATATGGGTTACTCGATGACTATTTTCTTAGCCGGACTCCAATCTATCCCCAGTGACTTATATGAAGCAGGGTATATGGACGGTGCCTCTGGATGGAAAGCGTTCAAAAATATTACCTTTCCGATGATTGCACCGTCCTTTACCGTCAATATGCTGCTGTCCATTATCGGCGCCTTGCAGACCTTTGACATTATTTATGTGCTGACAGGTGGTAAATTCAACACAACAACCCTGGCGTTTGATGTATATGCAACAGCCTTTGGTACTGGAACGTCAGATTACGGTCTTGCTTCCGCAGTTGCTATGATCCAGTTCGTGTTCGTATTTACAGTATCGATGATTGCCTTGTATTACTTACGTAGAAGAGAGGTGGAAATGTAATGAGCAGTACCAAAGGGACCAAAATACTGAGCTACATCATCGTACTGCTCATGCTTTCGTTATATGTGTTCCCTCTTTTTTACCTTTTTAATGTATCCATGAAGACTCAAAGTGAGTATTTGATGAATCCTGTAGCTCTAGCCAAGAGTCTACATTTGGAAAATTTCATGGATGCTTGGGAGAAAGGGAACTTCTCTCAATACATGTGGAATAGCATTTTGTATACAGGCGTATCTACGTTATTAACACTGATTATATCCGTGTTCGCAGCTTTTCCGTTGGCACGGGGATACGTTAAGTTCAGTACCTTCTTTTATGTGTTTTTCCTGATATCTATGTATCTCCCGAATCCTCTGATTCCGCAATTTGCTCTTATTAATAGTCTGGGACTTTACAATACACAGCTTGGTTTTATCTTACTGAAAACAACAGGTACCGGCATCGCCTTCCTGATGTTTGTAGGGTATATCAAGTCTGTCTCCCGAGAGCTGGATGAAGCGGCTGCAATGGACGGGTGCGGATATTCACGATATTTGTTTACGATTCTTGTCCCGCTGATGAAGCCAGTGTTGGCGACAGGCATTATTTTGACAGCTATTGGGGCGTGGAATGACATTATAGGTCCTACTATTTATTTGTCTGATCCTGCTTATCAGCCAGTGACCAAGGGATTGTTCTCCTTCTACGGACAATACATGAACAACTGGCCGCTGCTCGCTTGCGGCATTCTGATTGTTACACTACCGCTCGTGATTTTGTATATTTTCCTCCAGCGCTTTATTGTCGGCGGTGCAATGGCCGGAGCTGTGAAGTCTTGATACCTGAAAGGATGATACCGAGTATGAGTGAGAATACCTATACATTCCCCACCACGTTTATGTGGGGAACTTCGACCTCTTCTTATCAAATTGAAGGTGGCGCGGATGAGGAAGGGAGAACGCCTTCTATTTGGGATACTTTCTGTCGAGCACCCGGGAAGGTGATAGGAGGGGACTGCGGAGATGTGGCTTGTGACCATTTTCACCGCTTTAAGGAAGACGTGCAATTAATGAAGCAACTTGGCTTTTTACATTACCGTTTTTCCGTGGCCTGGCCGCGCATTATTCCCGCACCCGGTGTGGTTAACGAACAGGGGCTACTCTTCTATGAGCGTCTGCTGGATGAGATTGAGTCGGCCGGGCTAATTCCAATGCTGACGCTGTATCATTGGGATCTACCGCAGTGGATTGAGGACGAGGGCGGTTGGACGCAGCGAGAGATTACCCAACATTTTAAAACGTATGCCTCTGTAATCATGGATCGATTTGGACAGCGTATAAGCTGGTGGAATACGATAAATGAGCCCTACTGCGCCTCTATTTTGGGCTATGGTACAGGCGAGCATGCCCCCGGCCACGAGAACTGGAGGGAAGCCTTTACTGCCGCTCATCATATTCTGATGTGTCACGGGATAGCCATGAACTTACACAAGGAAAAGGGCCTGACGGGCAACATCGGTATTACGCTAAACATGGAGCATGTCGATGCAGCCTCTGAACACCCCGAAGATGTAGCCGCTGCTGTCCGGCGGGATGGTTTTATTAATCGTTGGTTTGCCGAGCCATTGTTTAACGGGAAATACCCTGAGGATATGGTGGAATGGTACGGGGGGCACTTGAACGGATTGGATTTTGTACAGCCTGGTGATATGGAGCTGATTCAGCAGCCAGGGGATTTTTTGGGCATCAACTACTACGCCCGCAGTATCATTCAAGCGACTACAGACGCTTCGTTGCTTCAGGTCGAGCAGATTTCCATAGAGGAACCGGTAACGGATATGGGATGGGAGATTCACCCTGAATCCTTTTATAAGCTGCTAACGCGGATTGAGAAGGATTTTACCAAGGGATTACCTATCCTGATTACGGAAAACGGAGCAGCGATGAAGGACGAACTGGTGAATGGAAAGATTGAGGACATTGAGCGTCAGCATTACATTGAGGAACATTTAAAGGCATGCCATCGCTTTATTGGGGAGGGAGGTCAGCTTAAGGGCTATTTTGTCTGGTCATTCCTCGATAACTTTGAATGGGCCTGGGGATACAGCAAACGTTTCGGTATTATACACATCAATTACGACACACAGGAACGGACTCCCAAACAAAGTGCGCTGTGGTTCAAACAAGTGATGGCGAATAACGGGTTTTAAATAGAAAAGGGGGATACGATGCAGCAGTATTATTTTGACAATCAAGGACGTTTTGTGATTGAGAATTATGCGCAGGCCAAGCCCTTTTCCAGTTTTCTACCCGGTATTGCTGGGGTTCAGGGGATTCCTCTGTGGGCGTATTATGTTAATCGTGGGCAAGGAATCGCAAGCTTTGGTGTAGAGGATAAGAATGGAGCAATCATGGAGTTTTTTCCGGCCAACCGCAGCTATAGTCTTGTGCCGATACATGGCTTTCGAACGTTTTTAAAGGTGAAGATGCAGGGGAAGTGGAGCTATGTGGAGCCATTTTCGGCTGTGCATCCTGTGGAGCGTGAACAGCAAAAAATGCTGATATCCCGCCACATGCTCGAAATACACAGCTCTAATCCAGACACAGGGCTTGAGGTACGTGTGCAATATTTCACGCTTCCTCATGAAAGTTACGCTGCTTTGGTGCGCAAGGTGGAGATTGTCAATCATTCCGCTCAAGAGCTTGAACTGGAGGTGCTGGACGGCATGCCTGCCGTGCTGCCCTTCGGTATTGATAATGCGGCATACAAGGAGCTTGGACATACACTGAAAAGCTGGATGGATGTGTATAATCTCAACAATAGCATTCCTTACTATAAGGTACGTGGAAGTACAGCGGATACAAGTGAGATTCATCAAATTGAAGCGGGACATTTTATGTACAGCTTTGTGGAGGAGGAGGGCAAGACCAGGCTATTGAGTCCAATTGTCGATCCGTCCGTAATCTTTGGTGAAAATACGGCACTGACCTTCCCGGATCGCTTTATCCATTCACGCGTCGAAGACTTGGTTTCACAGCAGCCTGTGACGACGAATAAAGTGCCTTGTGGGTTTAGCGGCTACACAGCACGACTAGCGGCAGGTACTGCCGTCAATCACTGTACGATCATCGGGCATGTGAATGATATTCACTCTATCAATGAACGGATTACGGAAATTGCAACCATGTCTTATATTGAGCGGAAGGCGGAGGAAGCCAAAGCGTTGATCGAAGAGTTGACGGATGAAATGGCAACGCGGACATCCATTCCGTTATTTGACGAATACTGCCGTCAGAACTATCTGGATAACCTGTTACGCGGTGGTTATCCATTGCTGCTGGACAACGGCACCGAGCAACCATTTGTATATCATGTATTTTCCCGCAAGCATGGGGATCTGGAACGGGACTATAATTTCTTTAAGCTCCAGGCGGGATATTATTCTCAAGGAAATGGTAATTTTCGAGATGCGAACCAGAACCGGAGAAATGATGTGTGGTTTAACCCCAGCATAGGAGATTTCAATATCCGTTTGTTTATGAGCCTGATTCAGCCAGACGGCTATAATCCGCTTGTTGTAAAGGGGTGTAGCTTTCAAATACGAGAGCTGGAACCGTTGCTAGGACAGGTGGAGGTGGCAGATCATTCGTCTTTGCGTGCTTTTTTCCAATCGTCGTTCACCCCGGGTGAGCTGATTCAACATATCATTCATGACAACATCGCGCTAAAGCAAACGGTTGAGACGTTTGTAACCGAAGCTCTCAAGCATTCCGAACAATGCTATGAGGCTGATTTTGGTGAAGGTTTTTGGATCGACCATTGGACTTATAACATGGATCTCATCGAAAGTTATCTAAGTATTTATCCGGACAAACAAGAGGAACTCTTGCTCGCGACCCGAGAGTACATGTATTACGACAGTCCGGCATGGGTACAGCCACGTCGAAACAAATACGTGCAGATGAAGGACGGACGTATCCGTCAGTACGGGGCGGTCGTAGAGAGCAAGGAGAAAGAAGCTCAGCTGCACGCCCGGGATCGCGATGTTCATTGGGTTCGAACCGAACATGGAAGCGGAGAGATTTATAAGTCCAATTTATATGAAAAGCTGCTGTCATTGGCAGCCATCAAGCTGTCCACGCTGGACCCGGAGGGCTTGGGAATTGAGATGGAGGCGGGCAAGCCGGGATGGAATGATTCCATGAACGGACTTCCGGGGCTGTTTGCTTCTGGATTCAGTGAACTGTGTGAATTACAGCGACTCGTAAGATTTTTAATACATGCACAGGTGAAGCTTTTGGGCGATTCTGTGCTACGGTTGCCGCGAGAAGTTGCTAAGTTAATCCAACAGCTGAGGTTCACAATGGAGGAATACTACCACGCTTCTGATGAGGCTGATTACAGGAATGAAAGCAAGGATTACAGCTTCTGGTCACGAATTTCCGATGCTAGAGAAGCGTATCGAGAAACAGTTCGTTTTGGATTTGAAGGGGTAGAAACACCACTAGCGTTTGATGATGTGCTGGTGTTTTTGCGCCAGGCTGAACGTAAGCTCCAACAGGGGATGGATAAGGCTCTGCTTATCGGTGAGGGGATATACCCAACCTTCTTTTATTATGAAGCCAGAGAATTCGAGGTACAGGAGGATGACTGCGAAGACAAGCTCGTAAACATACATTCCTTCGAACGTAAGGATACACCATATTTTCTGGAGGGACCGACCCGGGCTATGAAAGTGGTTGGTGACATTGTAAATGGGCAGAAGCTGTATCGGCAAATCAGGCAGAGTGGACTTTACGACGGGAAGCTGGGCATGTATAAGGTGAATGAAAGTCTGGCGGGGCAGCCATTCGAACTCGGTCGTTCCAGAGCTTTTACACCGGGTTGGCTGGAAAATGAATCTATATTTATGCATATGGAATACAAATATTTACTTGAATGCTTAAGGGCGGGTCTATACACTGAATTTTTTTCAGACATTAAAAAAGCGTTACCGCCTTTTATGGACCCAGAGGTCTACGGAAGAAGCACGCTGGAGAACAGCTCCTTTATTGCTAGTATTGCTAATCCTGATGCAAGTTTGCATGGAACGGGATATATTGCGAGGCTGAGCGGATCTACGGCAGAATTTATTCATATGTGGATATGGATGATGACCGGCGGGCAACCGTTTGGCTATGATCATAGGGGCCTATCCTTGAGACTGGAGCCCAAGCTGCCAGGCTGGCTGTTCACAGCTACAGGTGAGCTATCTTTCTGTTTTCTCGGAAGCTGCCAGGTGACTTATTTTAATACGGATCGCAAGGATACTTATGCACCGGAATGCATAGTGACCCAGTATGTACTGCATTACGCCAGTGGCGAAAAGAAGACGATAAGCCAGGCTGTATTAGATCAAAAAGAGGCGCAAGATGTGAGAGAGCGGTTGATTTCCCGTATCGAGGTATATTTGGGGAAATAGCTCCATTAATTAAAGCCGTCATGCTGCAATAACAGAGCATGACGGCTTTTTAAGACTTCATAAATCCTTGTGCCAGGCAGGGGGGGGGCTATGCTGAAATATCTTGCAACTCCAATATCACAGGACAGTGGTCACTGCCTGTAATATGACAATCAATGCTCGCATCCATCAATAGCGGACGAAGTCTCTCCGAGACGAGGAAGTAATCAATCCGCCAGCCGATATTCCTTTCTCTCACCTTTAGCATGTAGGACCACCAGGAATAAACATCCGTCCGGTCAGGATAAAAGTATCTGAAGGTATCTATAAATCCGGCGTCTAGCAGCTGTGACATGCGTTCCCGTTCCTCAGGCGTAAATCCGGCATTTCCGTAGTTAGCTTTGGCATTTTTGAGGTCGATCTCCTGATGAGCTACGTTCAAGTCTCCACAAACGATGACAGGCTTCAAAGCATCCAGTTGTTGCAGGTAGCTGCGAAAACGGTCTTCCCATTCCAGTCTGTAGGGCAGTCGGGATAAGTCCCGTTTGGTATTTGGTGTGTACACATTGACGAGATAAAATTTTTCGAATTCCAAAGTAATGGTTCGGCCCTCCGGTTCTTCATTTTCTTCAAGTCCATAATGCACAGAGAGCGGCTTGATTTTGGTGAAAATAGCCGTGCCGGAATATCCTTTTTTCTCAGCATAATTCCAGTATTGTGTGTATTCCTCCATGTTCTCCATGAGGATTTGACCTTCTTGAAGCTTCGTTTCCTGTACGCAAAAAATATCGGCATTTGTTTCTTTTAGATAAGTATAAAACCCTTTGGTCACACAGGCTCTTAAGCCATTTACATTCCAAGATATTAATTTCATTTGATTAATCTCCTTGCTAATTCACGCGGTCAAGCGATGTGATTTGTATATCCTTTGTTGACATAAGTTTATAAATGTCTTCTATCTGGACTTCATAGGTCTTTTCATCAAAATGGTCCTGACCAAACATATAATCGTTTATTTCTATTGCCTTAAGGTTTTGTTTGGTATTCATAGTCGAAGGGAAGTATTCGATATCTAATGAGGCTTTATTTCCGGCCAACACTGTCTTGAGAACTTTCGCGGTTTGTAATACTCGTTCTTTTTCCAATGGCAATCCTGAGTCAGTTAGATCCTCGAATACAATTATACGAATATACTGATCGCCGACCGCTTTGGGATTCAGTTTAAAATCGTCGTATTCTTTGATCATTTTATCCGTGTTACCTCTCCCAAAGGGCGTTAAGATAATTTTCTCTAAATGGGACATCCTCATAAGGACGCTTAGTCATGTTAAAGAGGACGGAAGGATGACGATTAGAGATCACCTCCATGGTATATTCAGTAGAGGGAATACTATGATAGCTAATATTTTGAATTTGAAAGTCCTCTCCATATTTCTGCTCCAGATATTGCTCTGATTCTGCGGCTACGTTGCGTTTATTTTCACCTGTTTGTGTAAAAGGCTCGATAATATCTACGTATTTCATTGTGACTGCAAGAAGTAGAAGTGTAGCTCCCAAAGCGAGACTGAGTAAAGTGCGCCATTTGGATGGCAAGGATACACCTGTCGGTGCTCTCTCCGCATGGTGTGGAATTTGAAAAGATCGTACTGTAAAAACAATGCCTAAAATGTGAAAAAAAATGGCCAACGGTCCCGAGATAATAAGCAGGTATCCGAGTGAAAACATTGTAAAATAGATCAGAATTCCCTGTGTGATGATAAGAGCCGCTCCTCCAATCATATAGGAAGGAATGGCGAGATAAAACATACCCAATCCAGTACCTAATATAGAAAGCAAAGTGGCAAGAAAACGATGAATTTCCCGCGACTTTTGGAGGTTATTCGTAATCAAGGGAGTCAGTCTACCTCCTTTACTTAAAAATGGTGCAACATGATAGATGATAGCAATTTCTGCGTTTTTTTGAAAGAGTAGAGACTTGAAACCAGCGCCTAAAGTAGCGTTGGGCAGACTACTCTTTCTACATTATTTATAATGAAAAAAAGCTCCCTTGCGGAAGCTTTTTTTGGTGTAATATATCAGGAGAGAACTCTCCTATGGTCGACTGCGAAGTATAGGCTAACGATGCCGATGGCCCGACGTTCCCCCGTGGTTTATCTCATGAGAACAAAAAAAGCCTCCATTATGGAAGCTTCTTGTTATGACGTCCCAGGAGGGATTCGAACCCCCGACCGACGGCTTAGAAGGCCGTTGCTCTATCCAGCTGAGCTACTGGGACATAAAATTCAAGCGAATATTAATATATCATATGGATAAAAGAAATTCAAGTCTTATTTTGCATATATCGCTTATTTAAGCTTTATACAGCATAAATTCTGAGTAGACGTAGTTTTTTTTGCCTTATAAAAGGGTATGTTAGAATACAGGTGAATATGTGTAAGACGAGTGGTTGGACTTCGGCTACTGTTTCTCATATAATCTACAAATACTTGAGCTTGCGAAGGAGAGGGGGTGCCTTGAATAAAGGACTCCAAGGTGACGACAAAAGAAAATAATATTGTATTGTTTCCGAAGACACTGGACTATTATCAAATTCAACTTACTGTGATGCTTGAAAACGAACGTTACGGAGAGGCGATGGCGATGCTGCGTTTTTTAATGCAGTGTCAGGGACAGGAGCAGAAGCAGTACGATGAATGGAACGCTCTATTACAATGGCTGGAAGCTGCATTTCCACAGTACGCTGACAGTGGGGCGGTAACGGACGCTGTGGAAGAAGAAGTCAGTGAAGTAGAGTTAGCTCGCCGTCATGCACGCTTTAAGCAGGAGCAGGATGCAGGCTACGGCAACAAGCTATTGCGGATGGCTATGGATGAACCCTTATCCGAACAGACGATTTTAGCATTGGAGCAGTTGTCCTATCTGGAACTCCCAGAAATCGACGATGCCTTGCTTCGCTGGATTACGGAACGGGAAATCCATCCTTTACTTCAATTCCGTGTTCTACAGACAATGCGACGACGCGGAACGGAAGGGACGATAGAAATCAGACGGGGTGATGAACAAGCGGAAATCGACATTGAAACGGTTCCGTTACAGCCAGGTGATTTTCCAGAGTCGATTATGCGTATTTTGGAACGGGTGGCCGATCAGACTGAGGTGCACGAGCCTACACTATTCTATTTTGCACAGGAGCTGTGGTCACAGTTTGTGATGGCAGTATACGGTACGAAAGATTATAGATCAATGTTGGTGGAAGAGGACGGAATGCCGGATATTTGGGCTGCAGCACTCCACCAGACAGTTTCGGAAAGTTTGAACGGAAATAATAATGAGGAAGAAACCCGTGCTATATATGGCATTACAGATGCGTTGCGTTTCCGTTTTGAGCAGGCGTATCGCTCGATGCGACTATTCGTAGCGGCGGGAATGAACACTCCTTAATGACCGGAAACGTTTACCTGTGAAGCATTCAAAGGGCTGCTCTTGAAAAAGACAGTAATGTTAGATATACTATAGTGGTTATTTTGTGTGCGTTGATTGTAATGAAAACTAAGTGAAGATTTTGTTGGAGGGGAAAGCATAAAATGAAAGCAACTTGGGAGAAAATAGAGAAGAACCTTGGGGTTCTTGAAGTTGAGGTTGACGCGGATCGTGTAGCCGCTGCACTCGACAAAGCTTTTAATAAAGTGGCAAAACAAGTAAGTGTACCAGGATTCCGTAAAGGTAAAGTACCACGTCCTATCTTTGAAAAACGCTATGGTATTGAAAGTCTGTACCAGGATGCAATTGACATCCTGTTGCCAGAAGCTTACAGCCAAGCTGTAGAGCAAACGGACATCTTCCCGGTTGACAGCCCTGACGTTGAAATTGATCAATTTGCTAAAGGCGAATCTTTCAAGTTCAAAGCGAAAGTTACTGTTAAACCTGAAGTGACTTTGGGCGATTACAAAGGCGTAGAAGTGCCTGTAAGCAAACTCGAAGTAAGCGACGAAGAATTGGCTCAAGAACTGGAGCGCCTGCAACAACGTCATGCTGAATTGGTTGTCGTTGATGAAGATGCTGCTCAATCCGGTGATACAGCTATTATTGACTTCGACGGTTCCGTGGACGGTGTGCCGTTCGAAGGCGGACAAGCTGAGAAGTATTCTTTGGAACTGGGCTCTAACACATTTATCCCTGGTTTTGAAGAGCAAGTGGTTGGTTTGCACACTGGCGATTCCAAGGACGTTGAAGTAACGTTCCCTGAGAACTACCATTCTGCTGACCTCGCTGGCAAACAAGCGGTATTCAAAGTGAAAGTTCACGAACTGAAACGCAAAGTTCTTCCTGAACTGGACGATGAATTTGCTAAAGATGTAAGCGAATTTGACACACTGGCTGAATTCAAGGAAGACTTGAAAAAGCAATTGTTGGATCGTAAGGAAAACGAAGCTAAAGCAGCCCGTGAGGGTGCTGTAGTGGAGAAAGTTGCTGAGAATGCAACAATCGACATTCCTGAAGCAATGGTGAAGAGCGAAGTGCAAAACATGGTTCGCGATTTCGACAACCGTTTGCGTAGCCAAGGTATGAACCTTGAAATGTTCCTCGGATTCTCTGGTCAAAGCAAGGAAGACCTGGAAGAGCAAATGAAAGCTGATGCTGAGAAGCGCGTACGTAACAACCTCGTGCTGGAGCAAGTGGCTAAAGCAGAAAACATCGAAGTTTCCGAAGCGGAAATTGATGAAGAACTGAAAAACATGGCTGAAGCTTACAAACGTTCAGTTGAGGAAATCCGCAGCATTCTGGAAGGTAACGGCTCGTTCGCTAACCTGAAAGAAGAAATTTCACTGCGCAAAACAATTGCTTTGTTGGTGGAAAACAGCAAAGAAGTAGAAGCGCCAGTTGAAGCTGCTGAATAATTCAGACGATAAATATACGGAGTATGCTGTAACAAGCTGCAACGTAGCAATTAGATAGGGATAAGGCACGTAGTGAAAGTTACGTGCCTTATTTTTACCTTTGGTAACCCAAATTTTAGTCGTTTATGGAAAGTGCTGTGAGTCGTGTTTTCTTGTTTTACATAAGTCACTACCGTATATTTGCACATACATACGAAACATGGTTAAATATGAGAAGGTCTCGGCAGAGTGTACTTTAAACAGCCCGCACTGCATATATGAGCGCATGCAAATATGACACGAGACTCTGAACATGTTAAAATATTTTGTAAGGTGTTCACGTTTCATGCTTGCTGCTTCCGTTTTAATGGGACATAAGGAAGCGGATGAATACAGGTGTTCATTTTAATAAAGAAAAGAGGTTGGTCGTGATGAGTCTCGTCCCTATGGTTGTGGAACAAACGAATCGAGGAGAACGATCTTACGATATTTACTCGCGGTTGCTTAAGGATCGTATTATTTTCCTAAGTGGCCCGATTGATGACGATGTCGCCAATCTCGTCATTGCACAGCTATTGTTCCTTTCTGCGGAAGATCCAGAGAAGGATATTAATTTGTACATTAACTCGCCAGGCGGTTCTGTAACTGCGGGCATGGGTATATATGATACAATGCAATTCATTAAGCCGGACGTATCGACGATCTGTGTAGGCATGGCTGCAAGTATGGGTTCGTTGCTGCTAACAGCGGGTGCACCAGGCAAGAGATACGCACTTACCAACAGTGAAGTCATGATCCATCAGCCGCTCGGTGGCATTCAGGGGCAAGCCTCCGATATGCTGATTCATGCGGACTGGATTATCAAAACACGTGCTAAGCTGAATCAAATCTATGTAGAGCGTACGGGTCAGCCCCTCGAAAAAATCGAACGTGATACTGACCGGGATTTCTTCATGGAAGCGGAAGAGGCAAAAGCATACGGTATCATTGACCAGGTGCTGTCTAAACCGATTAATCTGTAAAGGGGTGGCTCTATGTTTAAATTTAATGATGAAAAAGGACAATTGAAATGTTCTTTCTGCGGTAAATCTCAGGATCAGGTTCGCAAGCTTGTTGCTGGACCGGGCGTATATATATGTGACGAATGCATTGAGTTATGCACGGAGATTGTAGAAGAGGAACTGGGTCATGAAGAAGAAGTAGATCTGAAAGACATTCCGAAACCAATGCAAATCCGTGACATTCTGGACCAATATGTCATTGGTCAGGATCAAGCGAAAAAATCGTTGTCTGTAGCGGTATATAATCACTACAAACGTATTAATACTCAAAACAAAATTGATGATGTGGAACTGCAAAAAAGTAACATTTTGATGCTTGGACCTACAGGTTCGGGTAAAACGTTGCTTGCGCAAACCATGGCTAAAATTTTGAACGTTCCTTTTGCTATCGCAGATGCCACTTCCCTTACGGAAGCAGGTTATGTGGGTGAAGACGTTGAAAATATTTTGCTGAAACTGATTCAAGCTGCCGATTATGATGTGGAAAAAGCCGAACGCGGCATTATCTACATTGACGAAATTGATAAAGTAGCCCGCAAATCCGAAAACCCGTCCATTACGCGTGACGTATCGGGTGAAGGTGTACAGCAGGCGTTGCTTAAAATTTTGGAAGGCACGGTTGCTTCTGTACCTCCGCAAGGCGGTCGCAAGCATCCACATCAAGAGTTCATTCAAATTGACACCACGAATATCCTGTTCATTTGCGGTGGTGCCTTTGATGGTTTGGAGCAAATGATTAAACGCCGTATCGGTAAAAAGGTCATCGGCTTTAACGCTACTAGCGAACAAAAAGATCTGAAACCAGGCGAATATACTTCAATGGTATTGCCTGAGGATCTTTTGAAATTCGGTCTGATTCCGGAGTTTGTAGGACGTTTGCCGGTTATTTCTACGCTGGAGCCGCTTGATGAGAACACATTGGTTCGTATTTTGTCTGAGCCGAAAAATGCGTTAGTCAAGCAGTATCAGAAGATGCTTGAACTGGATAATGTTACTTTGGAGTTTAAGCAAGATGCTCTGGAAGCCATTGCCCGTGAAGCCATCAAGCGTAACACGGGTGCCCGTGGTCTTCGTGCGATCATTGAAGGCATTATGCTGGATGTGATGTATGAGGTTCCTTCCCGTGATGATATCACTACTTGCGTCATCAATGAGCAGGTTGTAAAAGATAAAATCGCACCGGAACTCGGTGGTACAGATAAGGATAAAAAACAAGAAGAGAGCGCCTAAGGATTGATACTTCGCGATCTCTAAAACATGAGAAGCCGGATCTCCACTTCACTAAACCTGTATGAGGTTTTAAGGGGTGGAGGTTTGGCGTTAATGGGAGAGAAAAGTACATGTTCTTAAGACAAGACACACGTCCCGTAAAAGTCGGGAATCTGACGATTGGCGGCAGCAATGAAGTCATCATCCAAAGCATGTGTACAACCAAAACAGCAGATGTGGAAGCAACTGTAGCCGAGATTCTTCGTTTGGAAGAAGCCGGATGTCAACTGGTGCGGGTTACTGTCAACAATGAGGAAGCTGCCGCTGCCATTAAGGAAATAAAAAAACGGATTCATATTCCGCTGGTTGCAGATATTCACTTTAATCACAAGCTGGCTCTACTGGCAATTGAAAATGGAATTGATAAGGTTCGCATTAATCCAGGTAACATTGGACGACGTGAAAAAGTGGAAGCTGTCGTTAAGGCATGTAAGGAAAAAGGGATTCCAATTCGGATTGGTGTGAACGCCGGGTCGTTGGAACAGCATTTACTTGATAAGTATGGCTACCCTACGCCAGAAGCGATGGTAGAAAGCGCACTGTATCATATCGGGATACTGGAAGAGCTTGA
This sequence comes from Paenibacillus sp. cl130, assembly GCF_900116035.1. Classification (NCBI taxonomy): domain Bacteria; kingdom Bacillati; phylum Bacillota; class Bacilli; order Caryophanales; family Paenibacillaceae; genus Paenibacillus; species Paenibacillus sp. cl130. The sequence goes on along the minus strand of NZ_FOYG01000006.1, from coordinate 44,234 downwards.
TTTCCATGACATTATCGTGTCATTGAAGGCGTCTGATGTTCCTATGGCGATTGCCGCTTACACGAAGGCAGCTGAAATTATTAAATATCCGCTCCATCTGGGTATTACCGAAGCTGGGACGCTCTTTACGGGTACGGTTAAAAGCGCGGCAGGTATGGGCGCTTTGCTGGCATCAGGCATCGGCTCCACAATGCGTATTTCGCTCAGCGCCGATCCGGTGGAAGAAGTGAAGGTAGCACGTGAGTTGCTCAAGACGTTTGGATTGATCACAAACGCAGCTACACTGATTTCTTGTCCGACTTGCGGACGTCTGGATATTGATCTGTTCTCTATTGCTAACGAGGTAGAAGACTACATTGCAAAACTCAAGGTACCGATTAAAGTATCAGTACTGGGTTGTGCAGTGAATGGCCCGGGTGAAGCGAAGGAAGCTGATATCGGAATTGCCGGAGCGCGCGGTGAAGGCCTTTTGTTCCGTTATGGAAAAATGATTCGCAAAGTACCTGAGGCTGATATGGTCGAGGAATTGAAAAAAGAAATTGATATCATCGTCAAGGCATATGAGGAAACAGGGAAAATCCCTGGACGTGAAGAACGTCATACCGCCGAGAAGGTGTAGGCAAAAGCAGTTATTATAAAGAGGCATAGTCATAATCTATTGTCATCATTTATACGCCGTGGAGAGCAGCTCTGCTACAGAACTGTTCTTCGCGGTGTTTTTGTATTTCTCTCTGATCTTTTGAAAGACCGCCGTTTAGCTATCGCGGAAAAGGAAATACTGTTTTTCATAGAGCGGCATTTTTCAAATTGCTGAGATGAGAAACGGAGGAAATACGATGGACTTGACTATGATTTTGTTATTGGTGCAAATGTTTTTCGGGATTGTTATTGGTCTGTATTTCTGGAACCTCCTGCGGAGCCAGAAAACGAACCGTAGTGCGGTGGATCGAGAATCCCGGAAGGAATTAGATAAGCTACGCAAATTGCGTTCAATTTCACTTACCAAACCATTGGCTGAACGCACACGTCCTGCCACATTACAGGATATCGTGGGTCAGAAGGACGGATTGCGCGCGCTCAAGGCGGCGTTATGTAGTGCGAATCCGCAGCATGTCATTATTTATGGCCCGCCGGGTGTAGGGAAGACGGCTGCTGCACGCGTGGTGTTGGAAGAGGCGAAGAAGAATCTGTCATCCCCGTTCAAGGGAGATGCCAAATTCACGGAGATTGATGCCACGACGGCCCGCTTTGACGAGCGCGGTATTGCGGACCCGCTGATAGGTTCAGTACATGATCCAATCTATCAAGGGGCAGGAGCGATGGGGGTGGCGGGTATCCCGCAGCCTAAGCCTGGAGCTGTAACGAAGGCACATGGGGGTATGCTGTTCATTGATGAGATTGGTGAGCTGCATCCAACGCAGATGAATAAACTGTTGAAAGTGCTGGAGGATCGCAAGGTATTTTTGGAAAGTGCGTATTACAACTCGGAAGATTCGCATACTCCTGCTTATATCCACGATATATTCCAAAACGGTTTGCCAGCGGATTTTCGTTTGGTAGGTGCGACGACCCGTTCGCCGCATGAGTTGCCACCTGCGATTCGCTCCCGGTGCATGGAAATTTATTTCCGTGCCTTGCAGCCACAGGAGATTGCCCGTATTGCTGAGGACGCTGTCCACAAGCTAGGCTTTGGTCCTTGTCCTGAGGCGGTAGAAGTTGTACAGCGTTACGCCACGAACGGTCGGGAGGCGGTCAATATGATCCAGCTTGCTGCTGGTTTGGCACTTACCGAGAAAAGGGAACGTCTCAATGCTTCCGACGTGGAATGGGTAGCGGGCAGCAGTCAAATTCAGCCGCGTCCTGACCGAAAAATACCGGGTTTGCCGCAAATCGGATTCGTTAATGGATTAGCTGTATATGGCCCGAACATGGGAATGCTGCTGGAAATTGAAGTTACCGCGGTTCCGGTTCCTGAGGGAAAGGGAAGCTATAATATTACGGGGGTCGTGGACGAGGAAGAAATCGGAGGTGGGTCCCGCACATTGCGCCGTAAGAGCATGGCTAAAGGTTCTGTGGAAAATGTTCTGACCGTTTTGCGTACGCTCGGATTGGCTCCGTCGAATTACGACCTGCATATCAATTTTCCCGGGGGTACGCCGGTAGATGGCCCGTCCGCAGGAATTGCGATGGCAACAGCTATTGCTTCCGCGATGCGGGGAATCCCGGTAGATCATGAAATTGCTATGACTGGCGAAGTTAGCATCCATGGTCGTGTCAAACCGATTGGTGGTGTATTAGCCAAGGTTGAAGCCGCTTTTCAGGCGGGAGCCAAAAAAGTGATCATTCCGCAGGATAACTGGCAAGCTCTTTTTGATAGCATTGAGGGTTTAAAAGTCATCCCCGTACAGTCGGTTACCGAAGTGTTCCGACATGTGTTTGGGGAAGAGATGACGTCGGATTTGCCTGTGCATGCGCCAATTGAGACTTTTCGCCCATCCCAATCTTCCTTGTTACAGGCTGATGGAACGCATAACGGGACGATATCAGATACAGGATCTTGCTGATAAACCACCCTTTCATTGGTTTTTTCATAAAACATTTGATAAAATATGAAAGATAGCAACGTGAGGATTGTAAAATCCGGAACCTGAGAATCACTGGAGGTGCGAAAGCGATGGGACCCACCAAGACAAAAGGTCGTCGTTTTCCTTTGCTGCCTTTAAGAGGGCTTCTGGTCTACCCGAGCATGGTTCTGCATCTCGATGTGGGCCGGGAAAAATCGGTCAAGGCTTTGGAAAAAGCGATGGTTGAAGACAATTTGATTCTCCTGTGTTCTCAATCAGAAGTAAATATTGAAGAACCCACACAAGAGGACATCTTTCGAGTCGGCACGGTAGCCAAGGTACGTCAGATGCTCAAGCTTCCTAATGGAACCATTCGAGTATTGGTGGAAGGGCTGGAACGCGCCGAGATTATTCAATATACGGACAATGAAGAATATTACGAGGTAATGGCGAAGGAGCTGCACGAGGCAGAAAACGTACAGCCTGAGACGGATGCGCTTATGCGCACTGTATTAACTCAGTTCGAGCATTATATCAACTTGTCCAAAAAGGTAACACCAGAGACTCTCGCTGCGGTATCCGATATTGAGGAGCCAGGACGGCTTGCAGACGTGATCACAAGTCACCTGACGCTCAAAATTAAGGAAAAGCAGGATATACTGGAGACGATCGACGTTACTCAGCGTCTGGAGAAGCTTCTGGATATTTTGAACAATGAGCGTGAAGTACTGGAGCTGGAACGTAAAATCAACCAGCGTGTGAAGAAGCAGATGGAAAAGACGCAGAAGGAGTATTATCTGCGTGAACAAATGAAGGCAATTCAGAAGGAACTTGGTGAGAAGGAAGGTCGCGCAGGAGAAGTTGAAGAACTACGCAACCAGCTAAGTGAACTGGAGTTGCCTGTTCCGGTGAAGGAGAAGGTTGAAAAGGAAATCGACCGTCTGGAAAAAATGCCAGCAAGCTCTGCCGAGGGTGGCGTCATCCGTAATTATGTTGATTGGTTGTTAAGCTTGCCATGGAACAAGTTTACCGATGATGATCTGGATATCGTCAAAGCTGAAGAGGTACTCAATAACGACCACTACGGACTGGATAAACCCAAGGAGCGTGTATTGGAGTATTTGGCTGTACGTAAGCTGGTGAAGACCATTAAGGGACCGATTCTGTGTCTTGTAGGTCCGCCAGGGGTCGGCAAGACCTCGTTGGCCCGTTCGATTGCCAAATCCATGGGTCGGGAATTTGTCCGCATCTCTCTCGGAGGTGTGCGGGATGAAGCGGAAATCCGTGGTCACCGCCGGACTTATGTTGGCGCGATGCCGGGGCGAATCATTCAAGGGATGAAGACCGCAGGAACGTCTAATCCGGTATTTTTGCTGGATGAGATTGATAAAATGGCTTCCGATTTTCGAGGGGATCCATCGGCGGCATTGCTTGAAGTGCTTGATCCTGAACAAAACAATACGTTCAGTGACCATTTTGTCGAGCTGCCGTTTGATCTGTCCAATGTGATGTTTGTAACGACAGCCAATGCTGCACACAACATCCCGCGTCCGCTAATGGACCGCATGGAGACACTCTATATTCCTGGCTACACCGAACTGGAGAAGCTGGAAATTGCCAATCGGTACCTATTGCCCAAGCAGAAGAGAGAGCATGGCTTGGACGAGGAACAACTGGTTATAGGGGAGGATACGTTATTGCGTGTCATTCGCGAATATACCCGTGAATCTGGTGTACGGAATCTTGAGCAGCAAATGGCTTCTCTGTGCCGCAAGGCGGCGAAGTCCGTTGTATCTGGTGGCGAAGGCCCGATTCAAATCACACCGGATAATCTGAAGGATTATCTAGGTATCGCTAAATTCCGTTACGGTGTTGCAGAACTGGAGGATCAGATCGGTACGGTTACAGGCTTGGCATGGACAGAGGTCGGTGGTGAAACATTGATGATTGAAGTGACGGTCGTACCTGGTAGCGGTAAACTGATTCTTACGGGTAAACTGGGAGACGTTATGAAGGAATCTGCACAGGCGGCATTCAGCTACACTCGTTCGAAAGCAGTTGATCTGGGCATTGAACTGGACTTTTATGAGAAAAATGATATCCACATTCATATTCCTGAGGGTGCGATTCCGAAGGATGGCCCATCTGCAGGAATTACTATTGCTACCGCATTAATTTCAGCTTTGACCAACCGTCATGTATCCAAAGATGTGGCTATGACGGGCGAAATTACTCTGCGTGGTCGTGTATTGCCGATTGGTGGTTTGAAAGAGAAGTCGCTGGCTGCCCACCGGGCAGGCTACAAAAAAATTCTGCTTCCCAAAGATAATGAACGGGATTTGAAGGATATTCCCGACAGTATCCGGCAGGATGTTGAATTTGTCCCCGTTGCCCATATGGATCAGGTGCTAAAGCATGCTTTGGTTGAGCAGGCAAGGGTACATTAGAGAGGAATTAAGGACATAATGAAAGTAACAAAAGCAGAATTTATAATAAGTGCGGTTGGCCCCGATCAGTTTCCTGTGGACGCTTTGCCAGAGATTGCTCTGGCGGGGCGCTCCAATGTAGGAAAGTCTTCACTGATTAATCGGTTGATTAACCGTAAGAATTTGGCGCGTACCAGTTCTACGCCAGGTAAAACCCAGCAACTCAATTATTACCGGATTAATGATGATCTTTATTTTGTCGATTTTCCCGGTTACGGTTACGCCAAAGTATCCAAAACGTCCCGCAAGGCTTGGGGGCAGATGATTGAGTCTTATTTGCTGGAGCGTGAGCCACTCAAACTGGTGCTTCAAATGGTAGATTTACGCCATCCGCCGTCCAAGGATGATATCATGATGTATGATTGGCTGCGTCATAATGGGCTTCCCGTATGTGTTGTAGGCACGAAGGCAGATAAAATCCCTAAAACGCGACGAGAAAAGCATTATAAAGTAATCAAGCAGGAACTCGGAATACTTCCCGGGGGATTGTTTATCCCCTTTTCATCCGAAGAAGGTATGGGCAAGGAAGAGCTGTGGTCTGTCATCTCCAGCTATATAGAGAATGACGACGAAGAGCAGACGGAATTGTAAGGCTAGGGACGTCCTTAAGGGCGTCCTTTTTTCATGATTCGGGCTTCGGGAAAATAAGCTTACTAAAATGGTAGGAATAATATATAATAACTAAAGGAACTCGTGGACTTTAAGCAGAAAAGTGAGTGTATATGGAGGATAATGCAGTCTCAACCTCATTATTTTCTGTTTTTTTCGATGTATGGCGGAAATTTATGATTGATGTGCAAGAAAAGCACTGTAGGTCTGATGTATAATAAAGCATAAAGCTTAAACTTATAGGTTCAGGAAAGAATTGAGGAGATTGGTATGGCTCAGCGGTTAGCCACAGAGTATGTTAAAACCACATTGACCTTGTCGGAAACTCAAATGGACGAATTTTTGCGGGCAGTGGATGATCCGCAGGTGCATTACCACATTAAAGTTTTGGATAACGGAAGTCAGGAAATCGTTCTGGAGCATAGTGCGGGTGAGGAAGTTCATTTGTTTTTTGAAGCCAAAGAGGGAGCATTAGTGTGTGAATTGACTTGCCGCTTAATTCATCCGCAACTAACCCTGTTTATACGCAAACTTTTTGTTCGTTTTAAGGGTGAAGGCATCGTTTATCGAATGTATCAAGGATTCACTATGGTGTATTTTTATAATGAAGGTACGGTTCGTAAAATTATGGAGAAGAATGCCTTAGACTCTAAGCTGGTATTTGAATATAAAAATACGGTGCAGGAACTGCAACAGCTTTTTCAGCATCAGAACGTCGAAAATGAAATATCAGACGTATATCATCTCATTAATTCGTTGCTTGACCAGCGGAATTTGGCGCGCACTTTCTCGGAGTTGGAACAGATTGACCACAAGCTTCGAATGAGTTGCTCAAAATTATTTGCACTGGAAGCTTAATAAGGCATGAATATATGGAATGAATCGTTATGCAGTGTAGTCCCTTTCTTTACCGAAAGGGGCTTTTTTATTCCAAAAAAATGATTGCATTTGCTGCACATAGATGTTATTTTTAATCTCGTTGAAAATGAATATAGGAACCAGGATTCACTCAGGACATTGAATGTTGCGAGAGGTTATTCCCTCGGGAAGTGAATGACGTAGGTCCTAGCGGATGAAATTTTTTCAAACATTTTATTCCTAGGAAGGGGGAACCGAAAGATGGAATTGGAGTACTCAACTTTCGGAAGACACGTTGCCGTAGATGCTTGGGGTGTTGAGTTTGAATTGCTGAATGATGCGCAGTTTTTGGAGGCTCAATTAGTTGAAGCAGCTGAAGCTTGCGGAGCAACGGTGATGTCCGTTCAATCCAAGCAATTCGAACCACAGGGAGCTACCGTGCTTGTACTTTTGTCGGAGAGTCATCTCTCTATTCATACGTATCCTGAGAGAGGATTTGCCGCTATTGATTGTTATACTTGCGGTGAGACTGTCGATCCGCAGCTGGCTATTGATTACCTGGTATCCGTTCTAAAACCGAAAAAAACATATGCGAAGAAGCTGATTCGCGGCTTGGGAGAACTTCAGGTGGAATCACCGGAGTGCAAGCTGGCCGAGTTAGTGTAAATCGTTCTTTATGGAGCCATTTGTGCGTCCTATATTATAACCATGGAACATTTCCATGGTTATTTGTTTTAAAAGTGGTTTACACTAAATCAAATCATACAGAACGTGCTAGATGTTCATGAAAGCCATCCAATTTTCATAAACAATTCATAAAACAGCCGGAGGAGATTCGGACTTCTGTGATATAATTAACATAGTTTATGATAACAGTGGTTATTCTTATTACAGTTTAGGCAGGTGAATTTGCAATGCACATCGTCGTTGTTGGGTTGAATTATCGTACGGCGCCTGTGGAAGTCAGAGAGCGTTTTACATTTGCAGAACAAGATTTGCCAAAAGCGCTGGAACAACTCAAACTTACCAAAAGTGTGTTGGAAGGCGTAGTTGTCGCAACCTGCAATCGGACTGAAATATATGTTGTGGTGGACCGCCTTCACATGTGCGGTTATTTTATACGCAGTTTTATGGAGCAATGGTTTGGCATTCCGCGTGATCAATTTACACAACATTTATATATATATGAGGACGAGCAGGCGATTCGGCATTTGTTCCGTGTGACTTGTGGTCTTGATTCTATGGTAATCGGAGAAACACAAATTTTGGGACAGGTAAAGAACGCTTTTCTTCAGGCTCAATCCCAGAAAATTACGGCAACGTGGTTTAATATGTTGTTTAAGCAGGCCGTCACATTGGGCAAGCGTGCCCATTCGGAGACGTCTATTGGAGAAAGTGCCGTATCTGTCAGCTATGCAGCAGTTGAGCTGGGCAAACGGATTTTCGGGATGTTTACCGATAAAAAGGTACTGATTCTCGGTGCTGGTAAAATGAGCGAGCTTACTGTTAAGCATTTGTACAGCGGCGGAGCAGCCGAGGTTATTGTAGCAAACCGAACCTTGTCCCGTGCGGAAGACCTTGCCTCCAAGTTTCATGGAACGCCGGTTACGATGGAGGAAGGCATGAATCGGTTGGCGGATGTGGATATTGTTATTAGCTCGACAGGTGCCCAGGGTTATATTCTGGATCGGACTCGGGTTGAAGCAAGTATGAAACGTCGACAGTCCCGTCCTTTGTTTATGATTGATATTGCGGTTCCGCGTGATCTCGACCCGGCTATTGGTGAATTACAGAATGTTTTCCTGTACGATATTGATGATCTGGAAGGGATCGTGGAGAGCAATTTGGAAATGCGCCGTACCGAAGCTACAAAAATCGAGCATATGATCGAAGATGAGCTTAGCGAGTTTTATCAATGGTTGAAAACGATGGGAGTGCGTCCGGTGATTCGTGCATTACAGGAAAAAGCGGAGTCTGTACATCAGGATACGTTGGAAAGCTTGTTCAATAAGCTTCCCGAGCTGGATGAACGGCAACGCAAAGTGATTAGCCGCTTGACGAAGAGTATGCTGAATCAGATGATGCATGATCCGATCAATCGGGTAAAGGAACTGGCTGTCCAAAAGCAGGGAAATGAGGCCCTAGACATGTTTAGCCACATTTTTGCTCTGGAGGATCGTTTGGATGACGCCGCTCAGAAAGTAGATAAAAGCGATGCATCTGCGTTAATGAAACCGGAAGCCGGTGTTCATGAAAAGACCGTTCAGGCTCAGGCTTTGCCAGCGTCGTTTGCGCCGGCCAGCCTGTAAAGGTGGGTGAACAGACGTGGCTTCAGGCATGCTTATATATGATTCAATGATTTATGTTTTTGCCCTGAGCCTTCTGTTTGTATTCTCGGATGGGATTCGTCGCAATGCGAATGCTAAACGGACAGGTACAGGGCTTCTTGTTGTCGTTCTGGTGCTCCAGCTTGCTTATATGGGGATAAGAACCTGGAATGAAGGGCATCTTCCTATTTTCGTGACCTATGATTTTCTATTTCTGTTCTCAGTTATTTTGGTACTGATTTCTTTGATTCTGACACGTTATCAGCGATCCGAATTTGCGGTATTGCTGCTTAATATTATTAGTTTTGCAGTGCTAGTGCTCAACAATATATGGATGAAGCCTCTCGACAACCCGCTTGGAAATTGGCATACAGTGCATGGGCTGCTCCTGATTCATATTGCGCTGGCTAATCTTGGTTTTGTAGCAATGACGGTAGCGGCTGTATTTTCGGGGTTATATCTGTTTTTGCATCGTAAATTGAAAGTAAAGAAATGGAATGACACGATCAGGCGCCTGCCGAGTCTGGAAATGATGGATCGGTATACGCATATGGCGCTGTTGATTGGTACTCCTTTGCTGGGAGTCTCTATTGTAGTTGCCGTTATTTCTATTATTGCCGAGGAACGCTGGCGTCTCTTGCTCGATACCAAGGTGCTGATGACAGCGATTGCCTTGTGCGTGTATATTGTATTTTTAGTGAGCAAAAGATTGAATCAGCGTTCAGGGCTTGTGATGGCAAAGTGGGCATTGGTGGGCTACACGCTATTGATTCTTAATTTTTTGCTGAATTCCTGGTCTGTATTTCATCAGTGGACGGGAGAGTGAAAAGCCTTTTGCAGCATTTTGTCCCGATTTCGTTGAATTGTAAGAATAGGATCTGTTGTGTTGTAGGTGGCGGTAGGATTGCGGAACGAAAGGTAAAGGGGATGATGGAAAGTGGGGCATTCATTACCGTCATTAGCCCGAATATAACGCCGGATTTACAGGTTCTGGCGGATCACAAGCAGCTCCACTGGGTAAATCGCGTATATCGCGAGGGTGACCTCCAGGGAGCCTTTCTTGTATATGCGGCGACGAACCAGAGAGAAGTGAATTATGAGGTTGCGCATGAGGCCAGACAAAGGGGTATACTGGTAAATGTGGCGGATCGATCGGAAGATGGAGACTTTATAACGCCGGGTATCATTCGACGAGGAAGATTGACGATTAGTATTTCCACAGAAGGGGCTGGCCCTGCTGTGACCGCTGATATTACATCAGCTTTGGATACGTTGTTTGGTAGCGAATACGAGCCATATCTGGATTTCATGCACGATATGCGACAGATCATCAAACATAAGATAAGTTCTCCACAGCAAAGGACCAAACTACTGAGGCGCTTGGCGAGTAGCGGAATTTTGGATCAAATACGCCGTCATGAATTTATGGCTTGGACCGAAAAAGAAATAGACCTATGGATTGCGCAAAATCAGGAGGAATAACATGCGAACAATTGTGGTAGGCAGCAGACAGAGTGCGCTGGCGTTAACTCAGACCGGGCATGTCATTGAAGATTTGAACGCGCTGTGCGCGGAGCATGGAATGGATTTGCAATTTGTCGTGAAGAAAATCCTGACCAAGGGTGATCGAATATTGGATGTAACCTTGTCCAAAGTGGGTGGCAAAGGGCTTTTTGTCAAAGAAATTGAACAGGCCATGCTGGCTGGTGAGATTGATATGGCAGTACATAGTATGAAGGATATGCCTTCCGAATTACCGGAAGGGCTTGTCAACGGCGCTGTGCCGCGCCGTGAGGATCCACGTGATTGCCTGATCACATTGGGCGCCAAGAGCCTGGAGGATTTGCCTCAAGGGGCAAAGGTGGGCACGAGCAGCCTGCGCAGAGCCAGTCAAATCAAGTCCATGCGACCTGATCTACAATTGGAGCCTGTGCGTGGTAATATTGATTCCCGTCTGAAAAAGCTGGAGACGGAAGGTTTTGACGCTATCATTTTGGCGGCAGCAGGCTTGCATCGGATGGGCTGGAAAGAGCGAATTACGTCCTATATACCGGAAGAAGACTGTTTGCCGGCGGTTGGGCAGGGAGCGCTGGGTATTGAATGTCGTGCGAGCGACGAAGAGCTATTGGCCTTGCTGCGCCTTTACAACGACCGGGATACCTCAGCTACCGTTGCGGCAGAACGAACCTTTCTGGGCGTGTTAAATGGGGGATGTCAAGTGCCGATCGGGGCTCATGCGGTCTGGGCTGGTCAAGAAATCAGCCTCACGGGCATGGTAGGATCGCCAGATGGCGAGGTTATTTTGAAGGAAACGCTCCAGGGAAATGATCCGCAAAAGCTGGGAGAAGCGGTGGCGGCCAGTTTGATAGCCAAAGGAGCGGAACAGATTCTGGCGCAGGTGAGGGGATGATAGCATGGCAGGAAAAGTATATTTGGTAGGTGCAGGACCCGGAGACGCAAGATTAATTACGGTCAAGGGTTGGGAATGCATTCAATTGGGCGATGTCATTGTGTACGACAGATTGGCAAGCCCACGCCTCTTGGGACTGATGAAGCCAGGTGCCCAAAAAATATATGTCGGCAAGTTGCCAGATCGTCACACCATGAAGCAAGAGGAAATTAATCAGCTGCTGGTGGATTTGGCCTTGGAGGGCAAAACAGTTGTTCGTCTTAAAGGGGGAGACCCCACTATATTTGGACGAGTCGGCGAGGAAGCCGGGCTATTGCGTAAACACGGTATTTCCTATGAAATTATACCCGGCATCACATCAGCGATCAGTGTGCCCGCCTATGCGGGCATTCCAGTCACACACCGAGATATGGCCTCATCGCTTTCTATCATTACAGGTCATGAAAGTCCGGATAAACTCGACAAAAGTATTCATTGGGATAAAGTGACGAACGCAACGGGCACACTGATCTTTATGATGGGTGTAGCAAAGATCGGCTATATCAGTGAACAGCTCATAAAACACGGCAAGCCGTCAGATACTCCTGTTGCCTTGATCCGTTGGGGGACCCGCGCCGAGCAGGATACGCTGGTGGGTACGCTGGCGGATATTGAAGCTAAGGTGAAGGCCGCGAATTTTCAGCCTCCCGCCGTCATCGTTGTCGGAGAAGTGGTCAATCAACGTGAACAGTTAAAATGGGCTGAGGACATGCCTTTGTTTGGCAAGCGGATTTTAGTTACTCGCGCGCGTGCGCAGGCCAGCAGTCTGGTTCACCGGATTGAAGAGCTTGGTGGCGAGCCTTATGAATTTCCAGTTATTCAGACTGTCGCCCCTATGGACGAGCCAACCAAACAGGAAATTAAAGAGGCATTTGCACGACTGCCTGAATATGATTGGGTGTTTTTTACCAGCGTTAATGGAGTGGAATACTTTTTCACGCACTTAAAGGAACAGGGCAAGGACGTACGCGCGTTGTTCAAAGCGCGTATTGCCGCAGTCGGACCGGCTACAGCAGCCGCGCTTCGGACGCACGGAATTGCAGCAGAACAGATCGAAGGCCCTTTTCAGGCAGAGGGCTTGCTCGAAGGGTTTGAGCAGGATTTGCAGGCAGGGCAGAATGTATTTCTCCCAAGGGGTGATCTAGCTCGGTCGTGGCTGCCAGAAAAGCTGAGGGAGATGGGCCTTCATGTGACCGAGGCTGATTTGTATCAAACGGTGCTGGCAGCCAACACACAGGATGACGAGCTCCTCAAGCTGCTTGAGGAACGTGCCATTCACGCGATTACGTTTACGAGTTCCTCAACCGTCACCTTTTTTCTGGAAGCGCTCAGACAAATGGGGATCCATGATCCGTTGTCGCTGCTGGAGGGAGTTACGATTGCTGTGATCGGTCCTTTGACCGGTGAGACAGCTACCCAAGCCGGTTTGACTGTGAGTTTTATGTCAGAGAAGGCAACCATTGAAAGTCTGATTCAATCGTTATGTGACTGGAAACGATCAAGTACTCTTATGACATTATAATTTTTTGTTTTTGCTAATGAATGTATAAAAAATGGAGGTTTGTATTCATGAGTGTTCCTTTTACTAGACATCGTCGTTTGCGCCAGTCAGCTGCAATCCGCAGTATGGTGCGTGAGACGGTATTGAATCCCGCTGATTTTATCCAACCGATTTACGTAACATTTGGCACTGGAGTGAAACAGGAAATTAGCTCTATGCCAGGTGTATACCGTTTTTCTCTGGATCGGCTGGAGGAAGAACTGAAAGAGATTAGTGAGCTTGGCATTCCCGCCGTGCTCCTGTTTGGCATACCGGAAACAAAAGACAGTGTAGGGACTTCGGCTTTTGTGGACGATGGTATTGTTCAGGAAGCAACTCGTTTGATCAAGTCTCGTTATCCCGAACTGCTGGTTGTGGCTGATACTTGTTTGTGTGAGTTTACGGACCATGGACACTGCGGTATGGTACACATGCATGAGCATGATGGTGAGGTATGCGGTGAAGTATTGAATGATGAATCTCTGGAGGTGCTGGTACGTACAGCCGTTTCTCAGGCCAGAGCTGGTGCGGATATTATCGCGCCATCTAATATGATGGACGGTTTTGTACAGGCGATTCGGCAGGGGCTGGATCTAGAAGGCTTTTCACATATTCCGATTATGTCGTATTCCGTCAAATATGCGTCTGCTTTTTATGGTCCTTTCCGGGAAGCTGCTGATTCTGCACCGCAGTTTGGTGACCGTAAATCCTATCAGATGGATCCTGCTAATGCACGTGAAGCATTGCGAGAAGCGGAATCTGATGTGCTGGAGGGTGCGGATATGCTGATGGTGAAGCCTTCTCTTTCTTACCTGGACGTGATGCGCACGATTAAGGATCAATTTGATCTGCCTATGGTGGCTTACAACGTTAGTGGTGAATATGCCATGGTCAAGGCAGCAGCTCTTCAAGGCTGGATTGATGAAAAAGCAATGGTGCTAGAGATTTTGACAAGCATGAAGCGTGCGGGTGCAGATATGATTATTACCTATTCGGCCAAGGATGCGGCAAGATGGTTGAAGCAATAAGTCTATTTTCAGAAGATAGGAGTGGTAAGATTGATCGATGAACAACGAACAGTGCGCAAGGATACGAACTCCAAAGTAGCCTTCGATGAGGCAAAACAATACATTCCGGGTGGCGTAAACAGCCCGGTACGGGCTTTTAAATCTGTTGGGATTACACCTGTATATATCGACCATGGCGAAGGATCGCGCGTATATGATATTGATGGTCAATCCTATTTAGACTATGTATGTTCATGGGGACCGCTTATTATGGGGCATGCACATCCCGAAGTGGTTAAAGCTTTACAGGCTGCTGTTGTAAAAGGAACCAGCTTCGGCGCACCAACGTTGGCAGAAACTGAAATGGCCAAGCTCGTTTGTGAACGTGTTCCTTCCATGGATATTGTACGTATGGTTAACTCCGGAACTGAGGCGACTATGAGTGCGATTCGACTCGCACGCGGATTTACGAGCCGTAGTAAAATTCTTAAATTTGAGGGATCATATCACGGTCATGCGGACAGCTTGCTGATTAAAGCAGGCTCTGGTGTTGCGACCTTAGGCTTGCCCGATAGTCCGGGTGTACCTGAAGTCGTGGCCACCCATACAATCACCGTCCCTTATAATGATTTGGCTTCGGTGAAGCTAGCTTTTGAGAAATTTGGCGAAGAGATTGCCGCAATTATTGTCGAGCCAGTAGCAGGCAATATGGGCGTTGTACCGCCACAGCCTGGATTTTTGGAAGGTTTGCGTGAGGTAACCCAGCAGTACGGAAGTCTGCTGATTTTTGATGAAGTAATGACTGGATTCCGGGTTGGACTTCATTCGGCTCAAGGTCGCTTTGGTGTGACGCCGGATCTTACCTGTCTGGGTAAAGTGATTGGTGGTGGACTCCCTGTAGGTGCTTACGGCGGACGTCGCGATATTCTGGAGCAGATTGCTCCATCGGGACCAATATATCAAGCGGGTACGCTTAGCGGAAATCCGCTGGCTATGGCAGCAGGTTATTCGACACTTAAATTGCTGACGCCAGAAGTATACGATCGTCTGGAAGAGCGGGCAGCAAGGCTTCAAGCCGGATTCGAACGTAATGCGAGCGAGCTGGGTATCCCTGTCACGATCAATCGCGTGGGTTCTATGGTTTGTCCATTTTTTACAGAAGAAAAGGTTGTCAATTTTGACACAGCTAAAACGAGTAATCAGGACCACTTCCGCCGTTACTTTACTGAAATGGTGAATGAGGGAGTTAGTGTGGCACCATCTCAATTTGAGGGTATGTTTGTGTCGGGCGTGCATACGGTAGAGGATATTGATGCCACCATTGAGGCGAACTATCGCGCGCTCAAACGTCTATGAGCTGGCAAGGTGGCTGGAAAAGAAGAGGACCGTGGCTGGAGGTCACTCCAGGACGGGAAGTCACAGACGGGGAAAAAAACAGCGCTGATGCTGTAGATCAGTGGTTGCTGAATCGTTTGGAATTACCGGAAAAGCTGTGGCGCAGACTGCGTCATGAAAAAGAGATTGAACTTACAGGGGACCGGCTGCGGCTGGCCCTTTTTCCTGTAATGAACCTTGGCATCACCCCTCGTTGGTATGATTTAAAGGTACTGTATGAAGATGATTTTTGCCTGGTAGTGCATAAACCAGCAGGTATGGCAGTACATCCGGACGGCGCTGTGCAGGATGGTCCGCTGACGTTGGATCATGCTGTCGCATCCTACTATGAGATGAATGGCATACATGCGGCGGTACGGCATGTACATCGCCTGGATGTGGATACGACGGGCCCAGTGCTATATGCCAAAAATGAATTTGCATTGCTTAAGCTGGACAAGCAAATGAGAGCTAAGGATATCGGCCGCAGGTATGTAGCTTTGGTACGAGGGAAAGTACCTCCATCACTGCGAACGTTGGATTGGCCGATTGGCAAGGACAGGCATCATAAGCAGCGCCGTCGTGTATCTCCGACTGGGCAGAAGGCGGTTACCCATATTGAACTCGGGGAAGTATGGGGAAGCGGTTCAAGTGCAGTGAGTCTCGTATATCTGACGCTGGAGACAGGCCGGACGCACCAGATTCGCGTACATCTTAGTCATGCTGGCTACCCGTTGCTTGGGGATGTATTATACGGGGGTCGGGCTACTGATTTTTGCAGGCAGGCGCTGCACGGAGAGCGTCTTACCTTCTGTCATCCGCTGAGTGGCGAAACAATTACGGTGGAGGATGCTTGGCCGGATGATTTTCAAAAGCTGCACAAACAGCTATAAAAGATGGCATGCCTTCTATTTTGGCGCATATACTTGAACCTAGAAACGGTTTGCAATATGGAGTTTCCGTGCGCCTGACCAGAAGTCAGAGGATGTGCGGAGACTGCCCAAAGGAGGATGCCATCCTTGAACAAACAACAGAATGATCAGCCGCAAGGCTTGCGTTTTGATATTTATGAACGCATTCATTTGACGGAGGAAGCTGCCGGGATTGCTGAGTTGGAGGAAATTGAGCTTCTGCCACGCATTCAGGTTGTAACCCACGGCGACCATGCCGCTTTGCGAGGGCATTTGCTGCTGGAGGGCGTGTACCGCACACCTGAACAGATTACGAGCGAGCTTCATCATTTGATCCCTGTGGAAATTACCATTCCGCTAAACCGCGTAGGGAGATTGGAAGATATCTCTGTCGAGATTGAAAATTTTGATGTGGACCTGCTCTCTTTACGTAGTCTAAACATTACAGGTGTTCTTTCTTTGCATGGCGTGGAAAGCTCGCACGCGGAGGAGACGGCGGTCTGGCTGGATGAGGAATTCACCGTAGTGCATGCACCTGAGCATCCGGTTCAATCCCATACCGCCGATGGGGAGCATCGCCATGCAGAGGCCTATTCTGCCAATGACTCGACCTCCGATTACGTTACAGACCCTGAAACCTCCTACAGAGTGCCAGCACAACAGGAGTCTGTTTCATGGGAACAGCTGTCTGAGGGCCATGGAGAACAGAAGGCATCGTCGGAACAGCAAGCTTATGAGTCGGCAGTAGATTCTAACCGGTTCTATGAGCCTTGGACGGGTAAAGCAGTTGAAGACAGCTCTCCCGAGGTCAAGCATGAGCATGGGTCTCCGGAAGTGTGGGGATTTCAGCAAGAGGAAGCATGGACAGGGGGGAATGAACCTAAATTATCTTCCGCATCTCCCAATGTAGTATATGACCCTTTGTTGAATGAACCGCATCCTGCCACGGAGTCCGAGGTCTATCTGGAGCCACAGTTGGAGGCGAGTCAAGTAGATAACTTCGACTTCAGGCCTGAAGCGTCAGAACAGGTGAACCACGAGGCCCATGACACCTTTACTGAGGATAAGCCAGAGATGCGTGTGGCGCTTAACAGTAAAAAGGATGAAGGGGCAGACGAGCCAGACCCGGTTGTCTACTCATCATTGCTCCAATCCAGCCGTTCGGTGAAGGAAGCCGAATACCAGCAGCAATTGGAGCAGGAGCCGCAGGATCAGGATCAGAAAGCCGAAGAAGAGCGGGAGAATGCCAAGTGGAAGAACCTTTTTTTTCATACACAAGATGAAACACCTTTTCGCAAGGTGCGCTTATGCATTGTACAGCGCGAGGATACACTGGAAACCATAGCGGACCGTTATCAGCTCAGCACACGTGAGCTTCAACTGTATAACAGATTGGCGGAGCATCATGTGGAAGAAGGACAGGTATTGTACATCCCTTGATCCGGTTGCTGAAAAATGCACAGCGGGTGTTGACTATAGTCAATGGGAAATGTATGATGTGGTATAGTTATTGAAAGACTGAGATCGGGAAGAGTAGGCAGCAAGCCCTTCAGAGAGTGGAATTGCAGCGCTGTGAGGTTCCGCAGGAAGCTACTGGCCGAAGTCACCCGGGAGTCGCCTGTTTGAACGGTTCCTCATTTAATTCCTACGGAAGATAAGAGGTTCACGGTAGAATAAGGCCGGTCCGCAACCGTTATCTGCATAAAGTGTCACACCATGTGTAATGGATCAGTGGATACATACACTAGGGGTGAAACAAAGGTGGTACCGCGAGAGAACAGCCTTTCGTCCTTTGAGGATGAAGGGCTTTTTTTATTTGCCAATTGAAAAATCATGGAGGTATCCTGATATGTCAGAACAAGACAACAAGACAACCTTGGAAATGCCAACAACGTACGATCCAAAATCAGCAGAACAAAAATGGTACAAAACGTGGATGGAAAAGGGCTATTTCCGCGCCGGGCAACATCCGGAGGCAGAGCCTTTTACAATCGTTATTCCACCACCGAATGTTACAGGTATGTTGCATATTGGACATGCTCTTGACTTTACTTTGCAGGATATTATTATTCGCGCCAAGCGGATGCAGGGTTATGATGCCTTGTGGCTGCCAGGGGCAGACCATGCGGGTATTGCTACCCAAACAAAGGTAGAGCAAAAGCTGCGTGAAGAAGGCCTGACACGTTATGATTTGGGCCGCGAGAAGTTTTTGGAGAAAGTGTGGGAGTGGAAGGAACTTTATCTGGATAATATCCATAATCAATGGGAAAAGATGGGTTTCTCTCTCGATTATTCTCGTGAACGTTTTACGTTGGATGAGGGACTGTCCCAAGCGGTACGCGAGGTATTCGTTACACTGTACAAGAAGGGTCTGATTTATCGCGGTAAACGCATCATTAACTGGGACCCCGCTGCACGTACTGCATTATCGGACATTGAGGTGGAATACAAAGAGGTGAACGGAAATCTGTATCACCTGCAATATCCACTGAAAGACGGTAGCGGATTTATTACGGTAGCTACTACACGTCCTGAAACGATGCTGGGCGATACAGCAGTAGCTGTACACCCGGAAGATGAACGCTACAAGCAAATGATTGGCAAAACGCTTGTGCTCCCAATCATCGGACGGGAAATTCCGGTCATTGCGGATGACTACGTTGATAAAGATTTCGGTAGCGGCGCGGTTAAAATTACACCGGCTCACGACCCGAATGACTTTGAAATGGGACAACGTCACCAGCTGCCACAAATTACGGTGATGGACGAAACGGGAACGATGAATGCCGAAGCAGGCAAATATCAGGGCCTTGATCGTAGCGATTGCCGTAAGCAAATCGTCGCTGATCTGAAAGAGCAAGGCGTACTGATTCGTATTGAAGAGCACGTACACCAAGTAGGCCACAGTGAGCGTACAGGTGTAGTTGTAGAACCTTATCTGTCCACACAATGGTTTGTGGAAATGAAGCCTCTGGCAGCTAAAGCGATTGAAGTGCAGAAGGCTGGCAACGGGGTAAACTTTGTACCGGATCGCTTTGAACGTACTTATCTGCATTGGATTGAAAATGTGCGTGACTGGTGTATTTCCCGTCAATTATGGTGGGGGCACCGTATTCCGGCTTGGTACGATGAGGAAACCGGAGAAGTTATTGTATCGGCGGAGGACCCTACAACTTTGCCTGAGTACGCTGGCAGAAAGCTAAAACAGGATGAGGATGTGCTGGATACCTGGTTCAGCTCGGCTTTGTGGCCGTTTTCGACACTGGGCTGGCCTGAGCAGACAGAGGACCTCAAACGCTACTATCCGACTAATGTCTTGGTTACAGGCTATGACATTATTTATTTCTGGGTATCGCGTATGATTTTTACCGCGCTGGAGTTTACGGAAGAGATTCCGTTCAAGGACGTACTTATGCACGGGTTGGTTCGTGATGCGGACGGTAGAAAAATGTCCAAATCCCTCGGCAACGGTGTTGATCCGCTCGACGTGATTGACCAATATGGTACCGATGCCATGCGTTATATGATTTCCACCAGTAGCACGCCTGGGCAAGACCTTCGTTTCCGCTGGGAGCGGGTGGAGCAGGCCCGTAACTTTGCCAATAAAATCTGGAATGCGTCACGCTTTGCGCTGATGAATCTGGAAGGCGTCACTTCGGCAGATATAGACATTACTGGTGACTTGAGCACCGCTGATCGTTGGATCCTGCATCGTCTAAACGAAACTTCACGCGACATCACGCGTCTAATAGATGCTTATGAATTTGGCGAGACAGGCCGCCTTCTGTATAACTTTATTTGGGATGATTTGTGCGACTGGTACATTGAGTTTGCGAAGCTTTCCCTATATGGCGACAATGCAGAGGCGAAAAAGAAAACGCAATCCGTACTTGCATATGTATTGGATCGGACGCTGCGCATGATTCATCCGTTCATGCCGTTTATCTCTGAGGAAATATGGCAGCATCTCCCGCATGAGGGAGAAACGATTACACTGGCCGCTTGGCCTGTTTATGATCCGGCTTTTGAGGATAAGGATGCAGTCGCTGAAATGAATTTGCTGATCGACGTAATTCGCGCTGTACGCAATATCCGCGCTGAAGTCAACGTGCCGATGAGTAAGAAAATTGAATTACTCATAAAACCCGGCGATCAAGCCGTTCTCGATATCATTAACCGCAATGGGGAATATGTACGTAGATTCTGTAATACGTCTGAATTCGACGCAGGATTAGAATTCACCGTTCCAGATAAAGCGATGACATCTATAGTTAGCGGCGCAGAGCTATACCTGCCGCTGGCCGGACTGCTTGATATTGCCCAGGAAATTAGCAGACTGGAAAAAGAACTTCAGCATTTGAACAGTGAAGTGGAGCGCGTGGAGAAAAAGTTATCTAACCAAGGCTTTGTGGCGAAGGCACCAGCTAAAGTCATCGAGGAAGAAAAGGCCAAGCAAGCCGATTACTCAGATAAGCGCGCTAAAGTTATCGCACGTATTGAAGAACTCAAGGGATAATTTCACTCACAATAAAATGACCTGAAGGTGAAGAGGATGTCAGATACGATCAGGGGCGGAGATACGGCTCCTTTACAAAGCTATGATGAAGCAGTGGAATGGATTAACGGCTTGATTCCGTTTGGCATCAGACCCGGATTGGAACGAATTGAACAGCTAATGAGTAAGTTGGGTGATCCGCAACGACATCTGAAGTTTGTGCATATTGCGGGAACCAACGGTAAAGGCTCGACTTGTGCCTTTCTGACCTCTGTGCTACTGAAATGTGGGTACGATGTCGGAACTTTTACATCTCCGTACATCACCCGATTTACGAACCGTTTTCAATTCAATGGGACCGATATTCCCGATGAAACGCTGGTTTTGCTTGCCAATCGCTTGTATCCGTTGGTGAAAGAAATCGCAGATAGTGAATTGGGATCACCTACGATGTTTGAGGTATCGACAGCGTTGGCTATTTTATACTATGCTACGGTATCTTTCCCAGATGTTGTGGTATGGGAGACAGGTCTCGGGGGAAGGATGGATGTAACTAATATCGTGAGTCCAATCGTCTCGGTTATTACGAATGTCGGCTATGATCATACGGATATTTTGGGAGATACGCTCGAACAGATTGCAAGGGAAAAGGCTGGTATCATCAAACCAGGTGTACCTGTCGTCAGCTGTGTTTCCCAACCCGAGGCTATTCAGGTCATACGTGAAACGGCGGCAAAGCAAGGAGCTACCTTGTACCTGGCAGGAGAACAGTTTACGTATGAACGGCTAAATGGGGATGAAACAGCTCAGACCTTTTCATTCGCGGGGCCCTTCCGACATATGGAAATTGACATCACGTTGTTAGGCGAGCACCAATGTTCTAATGCGGCAGGAGCTATGATGGCACTTGAGGTCCTACGTCAGTATATGGCTTTTGTGTTGGATGATGCAGAACTGCTGGAGGGCTTTAGGCAAACTGCCTGGGCAGGGCGTCTCGAACAAGTCAGTACCTCGCCGAGGATTGTCCTTGATGGAGCTCATAATCCAGAAGGAGCACAGACGCTGGCCAAGAGTCTTCCTCAAGTGTATTCGTACAAAAAATTGGTTTTAATGATGGGGATGCTGTCAAACAAGCATCATGAAGCATACTTGCAGCATATACTGCCACTAGTGGATACGCTTATCCTGACCGAGCCCGATTTTCGCCGCAAAATGAATGCCGCTGAATTGGCTCATCTCGTGGAGAAGCTGCGGCCGTCTTATGCCAAAACGGATTTAAAAATAATTGTAGAAGGTGACTGGAAAAAGGCTCTTGGCCTGCTTCAGTCACATACGGAAGCGGAAGATCTGGGGGTGGTGTCCGGCACGCTGTACCTTATTGCGGATGTACGGGCTACCCTTATGTATCAAACCGATTCGGAAAAAGGTTGGTGAAATTTGTTGATTACTTCGGAACATGTTCATTTTATCGGTATCGGCGGCTACGGGATGAGCGCGATTGCTCGGGTCATGCTGGAGATGGGTTATACCGTGACTGGCTCAGATGTGGCATCACAAGAGCTGACAGAAAAACTGGCGGCAAAAGGCGCAAAAATATATATTGGACACACGCCTGAGCATATTGCAGGCGCGGATATCGTCGTCTATTCAACAGCATTGTCACGTGACAATGTGGAGCGGGTGGCAGCGGAGGAATTGAATATTCCAACTCTGCACCGTTCGCAGATGCTGGCTCGCTTGCTTAACGAACGTAAGGGAATAGCTGTTGCGGGTGCGCACGGTAAAACGACAACCTCTTCCATGATCGCTCTGGTTATGGAGAGATGTAACGTTGATCCAACGTATATTATTGGCGGCGAAATCACGAATTTGGGAACGAATGCCAAAGCAGGTAAAAGCGAGTTTGTCGTTGCTGAGGCGGATGAGAGTGATGGTTCTTTCCTGCAATATCATCCTTGGCAAGGCATCGTAACCAATATTGAAGCGGATCATTTGGAAAATTACGATGGCGACTTTAATCGTCTGAAAAGTGCCTATGTACAGTTTTTGAGTCAAATTCGACCGGATGGGGCGGCTATTGTATGCGCAGATGATCAGAACATCCGGGAAATGCTGCCTCAACTCCAGACTCGGGTCATTACTTATGGAGTGGAGCATGAAGCGGATTATATGGCGACAGATATCCAATTAGGTGACCGTCGATTAAGCTTCACTATGAGCCGCAAGGGAACAGCACTCGGAACGATCGAACTATCAGTGCCGGGTAAACATAACATGTATAATGCGATGGCGACTGTGATTTCATGTTTGGAAGCAGGGATTCCATTCGATCAAATCGCTGCGACAATTGTGGAATTTCACGGCGCGAAGCGTCGTTTTCAAGTACTAGGTGAAAGCAATGACATACTGATTATTGATGACTATGCGCATCACCCAACAGAGATTGAGGCTACGATTAGCGCAGCGAGAGCGACTGGCAAACGTATTATTGCTGTATTCCAGCCGCAACGCTATAGCCGCACCTTTTTCCTGCTCGATGCGTTCAGCCGCGCGTTTAGCGAGGCTAGTGAAGTCATAATTACCGATATTTATTCACCAGCGGGAGAAAAACAGATTGAAGGCGTGCATTCTTCCAAGCTCGTGGATTTAATCGTCCAAAACAGCAATGCGAATGCAATCTATTTGCCGACCAAAGAAGCTGTGATCGAAGAGTTGAAAGATCGCTTACAGCCGGGTGATCTTGTGCTGACGATGGGAGCTGGAGATATCTGGAAAGCAGGTGACGCGTTAGCGCGCCATCTTCGCGGACAGCAAGTGTAATACGTATAAAAATGAGCTGTTACGCCAATGAATTACATTTATTCGAGGGTATTCCGAACACGACTGTGTTTCGGGATACCCTTTTTTTGTAATGCTGGGGCATATATTCTTAGCTTGACTCATACAACAGACTATGAGGAAGTATGGGACAAGGAGGGAGTGCATCCATGAATAAGACCAAGATGACATTCCGGTTCGACCAACAGTTGCCGGAGACAAGCCGGGAGGATAAGCTACAGGTGCTTCCGTACAAAAATGAGTCGATTACGAACGAACAGCGTGAAACTGATAACTCGCATAAAGGAACGGAACGGAACAGAGGAATGAAGAAAAATACTGTAGCTACGCAAGAATCAGAGATCAACGAGCCTGAGGATCTGAACAAACGCATTTCAAGTCGGCGTTTTGCTCCAACATTAAGAGTACAAGAGGGATGGGATGACCCCTTTGGTCGTTCGGCGGCTTCCTGGTCAGATGCGGAAGTTCTACCAGATAGCCTGGAAGAGGATGAGGAAGCTTATCATTCTGTCCAAGAGTACAGAAAGCGTCCGCCCCACCCTTCAAGATGGAAACTGGTTGGCTCTGTAGCCAGCGCGCTGGTGACCGGAGGCATGTTTGGATATATTATGTTGTTACTGTTTAACGGAGGAGGCATGGTCCCGGGATCAGATCCTTCAGTAGAGGAGGCAGTACCGGTCTTTAAAGAATCTGTTGGTGTGGATGCAATATCTGCAAAAGAGAATTCTGTCCCTGTCACTGTCATAGAGGCTCAGGTACCTCCACAAACCTACTATTTGCTGCAATATGGGGTTTTCAGCACTCCAGAACGGGCCTTACAAGCAAAAGAAGAACTGTTGAAGGCAGGCATTGCAGCAGGAGGGGATACCGAGGACCAAAACCGGGTATATGCAGGAATATCGCCGGATAGGGAGCAAGCCAAGTTGCTCAGCAATCAGTTGAAAACACAAGGAGTCGATTTGTATGTTCGTGAGCTTGAATTACCTGGATTCGAAAAAGCAGCTTACGGAGGCGAAGGTGATAAACTCACTAGCTTTTTTCAGTTAAGCAGTTCATTGGTGGGTAAGTTGAGCGGACTTTCCTCAACCTTGCTCGGAGAAGGAGGTCCGAATACGGTGCCAGCCTCCGACATGAAGGAGCTGAACGACCTGCATCAGCAGTGGACACAAAATATCACTGCACTTCCCACTGGGCTTTCGAAGGAAGCGGCTGTCTCCGCAACCTCACTTGAAAAGGCGATGAACAGTGCGATCTCTGCAATTGGGGAATATAACAAGAACACAGCCAAGGAACACATTTGGGAGATTCAATCCTCCATGATGGAATATGTTTTGCGTGAGAGGGAATTTATCCAATTCATAAAACAATAAGCTAACCATATTTTCCGGCAAGGAACTGGAAATAGTTCCCCATGCCGGATTTCTGTTTGTATTGCAGTACAAATCACCGTATAATAATGAAGGTGTCAAAAAATGGCGAGGGAAGATCAGGATGAAAAAAAATGTAGGAATGCTTATACTGTTTTTGTTGCTCGGTTGGCTCTTGGGTGCATGGATTGCCAAAGCCCTTCAATCGATCAAGTTCCTTTCCTTTCTGACCCACCCCACTAGGATATCTTGGTCGCCGAGAGCGGACCTGGATATTATCAGCTACAACATAACGATAAATTTTGAATTGAGCCTGCTTAGTCTGATCGGCATCATTGCCGCGTTCTGGCTGTACCGCAGGCTCTAACTGATGAAAAGGAGCTTCCCTTATGGACGGGAAAATTACGCCCCGCATTATTCTGGCATCGACTTCACCAAGAAGGAAGGAATTGCTCGCATTTTTGAGATTCCCCTTTGAGGTGGTGCCGAGTCATGCGGATGAGAGCACGCCTGAGAGCTGGACGCCTCAGCAAATCGTGGAGACCCTTGCGGCACGCAAAGCCGAAGCGGTCGTGAACACTGCCGCTCAGTCGAAGGAAGCCGGACTGGTGATTGGCAGTGATACCATTGTCGTGCTGGATGGTTCGGTATTGGGCAAGCCTGCCGACCATGCGGACGCGGTTCGCATGCTGACTGCATTGCAGGGAAGGACACACCGTGTGTACACCGGGGTAGCCTGCATACATACCGGAACCGGCGAAATGCTTGTCAGACATCGCCAAACGGAGGTTACAATGAAGCCTCTGAGTCAAGAGCAAATTGTGGCATACGTGAATACTGGTGAATCGTCTGACAAAGCAGGAGCGTATGGCATTCAAGGCATGGGTGCTACGCTGGTGGAATCTATTCAGGGTTGTTATTTTAACGTCGTAGGATTGCCGCTTTCCTTGCTGTCGGACATGCTGTCCGATTTTGGAGTGAATGTGTTGCGTCCATAAAGGGGATAAACATATGCTGGAGTCGCCAATACTGATGCTTCGCGACCTCCCCCATGAAGAACGACCAAGAGAGCGCATGATGACATATGGGGCGGATGCCTTAAGCAACGCGGAGTTGCTGGCAATATTGCTGCGTACAGGAACGCAAAATGAGTCTTCGGTGCATTTAGCGCAGCGTATTTTGCAGCAGGCAGGAAATTTGCGTCAACTGGTGGATATGAGCTTGAGCGAGTTGACCCAGATTAAGGGCATTGGGGATGCTAAAGCGATACAGCTAAAAGCGGGTATCGAACTGGGGCGTCGATTAGCATTGTCTCGCCATTTGGAGACCCCGGTGATTAGTTGCCCGCGGGATGTGGCTGATCTGCTGTTTGAGCAGCTTCGTTATTTGCAGAAAGAGCATTTTGTATGCTTGTTCCTTAACACTAAAAATCATGTCATTGCTCAGGAAACACTATCTATGGGTAGCCTGAATTCTGCCATCGTGCATCCTCGTGAAGTATTTCGGGCAGCAATCAAATGCAGCAGCGCTTCAATCATTTGCGCTCATAACCATCCGAGCGGTGATCCGAAGCCAAGCCCGGAGGATGTCCAGTTGACTCGCCGCCTGATGGAAGCGGGCAACATCGTAGGTATCGACGTGCTTGATCATATTGTGATCGGGGACGGGACCTTTGTAAGTTTGAAGGAACAAGGTCTGATATAATATAATATTTAAATCAAACATTTAAACACGACCGGATAATCCGGCCTGAATAAACCGTTTATACATGGATAACAGATTTCAGGGAAGAGAAAAGGAGATTACATCATGCTGGGTGGCTTTACAAAAGATTTGGGAATAGACTTGGGGACGGCAAACACGCTTGTATACGTAAGAGGTAAAGGAATTGTGGTTCGTGAACCATCTGTAGTCGCTTTGCGTACAGATACAAAAACCATTGAGGCTGTTGGTGAATCTGCGAAAAAAATGATCGGTCGCACACCGGGAAATATACGTGCGATTCGTCCGATGAAGGACGGTGTCATTGCTGATTTTGATACGACAGCAACGATGATCAAATATTTTATCCGTCAGGCGCAAGCACAACGCTCTTTGTTTCCGCGCCATCCGAACGTGATGGTTTGTGTGCCTTCAGGCATTACTGCGGTGGAGCAGCGTGCTGTTGAAGATGCGACGAAGCAAGCAGGCGCAAGAGAGGCATATACGATAGAGGAGCCGTTTGCAGCAGCAATTGGCGCTGATCTTCCTGTATGGGAGCCTACAGGCAGTATGGTTGTCGATATCGGTGGAGGTACAACCGAAGTGGCAGTCATTTCCCTGGGCGGGATTGTAACAAGCCGCTCCGTGCGTGTGGCTGGCGATGAAATGGACGAGTCCATCATCCAATACGTGAAGCGCCAATACAATCTGATGATTGGTGAACGGACTTCAGAGCAACTGAAAATGGAAGTTGGTTCAGCTATGCCATTAGAGCAAGTGGAAACCTCAGAAATCCGCGGACGTGATCTGGTAACAGGTTTGCCGAAGACGATCACGATTACTTCTGATGAAATTAGCGAAGCGTTATCGGATACAGTCAATGCAATCGTGGATGCGGTCAAAGTAACACTGGAAAAATGCCCTCCCGAGTTGGCAGCGGACATCATGGATAGAGGAATCGTACTTACTGGTGGTGGAGCACTTCTGCGTAATCTGGACAAGCTGTTGGCAGGTGAAACCGGAATGCCGGTGATCGTAGCGGAAAATCCTCTGGATTGTGTGGCAATCGGTACAGGCAGAGCGCTGGAAAATATTCATTTGTTCAAATCGCGCAGCAGTTCTGCCGTCCGTTCCAAACGTTGAATCGGGGGTGTAGGAACTGTTTAAGCTGTTTGGCAATAAAAGACTATTTGTTCTATTGATCGGAATCGTTCTGTTTATTGCCCTTATGGGGATTACACTTGGACAGAGAAATTCCTTAACCTGGCCCGAGAAGTTCGCCAGAGATTCAATTGGCTTTGTGCAAGGTATCTTTTACAGGCCCGCTTCAGCAATAGCGGGCTTCTTTGAAGATATCGGAAATATGCGCAGCATCTACGAAGAAAATGAACGGTTAAAAATTGCTGTAGCAAAGCTGACTCGTGACCAGATTCAGACCCATAATTATGTTGAAACAAATGCCAGACTGCAGAATGAACTGAAGTTCACCCAAACGCAAAAGGCGAAGAATAATTATGATTATCGTGTTGCTCAAGTGAACAGTGTCAGCAATGATTCCAAAACGCTTGTGATCGATATTGGTGAGAAGGACGGAGCGAAGGTTGGTCAGGAAGTCAGTTCGCTTGAAGGATTTGTAGGAGTCATTAGTCAAACGGGGAATTTTACGTCCACCGTTACACTGTTGACTACATTGGATCCTAAAAATCCGAATTCTTATGCCATTGCAGCGACAGTCTTGGGCAAGGAAAATCAATCGTTTGGTATGATTGAAAGCTATGATCCGGGTACGAACAGATTTCAAATGACTCGCATTGAGGAAAAAGATCCAATCGCAAAGGGTGATCAGATTATTACGTCTGGCGCAGGCGGGAAATTCCGCAAAAACCTAATGATTGGAACGGTAGAGAAGATTCAGGTTGGGGAGTTTGGCAAAACACGGACAGCGATTATTAAACCGGCAGCCAGCTTTGTGGATTGGAAAGAATTGCTCATCCTCTACACTCCTGAGGTACCGGAATAATGAAGATGCGCGGTCAGGTTCTAATACTGCTGCTGTTTGTACTGTTTATAGCTGAAGGGACGATTCTTCCGTGGCTTCTTCCGGATAGTTGGCATTCAAGAATGGTTCCGAATTTTGTGTATGTCGTGATCTTGTTTGTGTCTGTGTATTACAGCCGTCATACAGCATTGGTGCTAGGTATTGTTTTTGGACTTATTCATGATGTTGTGTTCTACGGGTTTATCATTGGACCTTATTCTTTTGCAATGGGGTTGTCTGCATACTTATTGGGGCTTGTTTTTACAGCTCGACGTGCGCAGATGCCCATTATGATGGCAGCCGTGTTGATTGGTAGTTTCCTGCTGGATTCTATGCTATTTGCTATTGATCAGCTGTTCCAGCTGAATCATCAGACTTTCAATTGGGCACTTGCTCAGTATATGATTCCTGATTTATTTATCCATTTTCTGTTCGCCCTCATCATTTATGTCCCAGTTCGCAAGCAATTGCAGCGTTTGGGTACCCGTGTGAAAAAGGAAGAGGCTGTCTAGGTCTTTTTACACACATTTTGTCCGGGTTAGCAGGGATTTGACGTCCCGGGGACGAAATGATTGAGATAGGAGGGACAGGCTAATGGCGGTGAAATCGAATCATGTCACGATTAAAGGCATCAAAGATGGCCTGGTATTCCTGCTGGACGATCAATGCGAGTTTGAGGATTTGCTGGGTGAGCTGCGTTTTAAGCTGGAGCACAGTCATCAAAATATTTTAACAGGCCCGATCATTCATGTGGATATTAAGCTGGGAAGCCGAGAAGTGACAGAGGAACAGAAGGAAAGTATTCTGGAGATTTTGAAGCAGAAGGGGAATCTGCTCATCAGGTCTGTAGAATCACCTGGACTGCCTGTGGAAGTGCAGGGAAAGCCCCCTATTCACACGGTGACAGGGATTATCCGTTCTGGTCAAGTGCTTCATCACAATGGGAACCTACTCTTTTTGGGAGATGTAAACCCGGGTGGAATTATAACATGTACTGGTGATATTTATGTCCTCGGCGCTTTGCGAGGCATGGCGCATGCAGGGATGGAGGGAAATAGTGAAGCGATTATTGCGGCTTCCTATTTTGCACCGACACAGCTGCGAATTTCCGAAATGATCAGCCGTCCACCAGACGAATGGGAGACACGTGAATCCGGTATGGAATTTGCGTATCTCAAGGATGGCGCTATGCAAATAGATAAAATGAGCAATATTGTGCGTCTGGGCCGCGATTTTAACGTGTTCAAAGGGGTGTAGCACATGGGAGAGGCTATCGTCGTCACTTCAGGAAAAGGCGGCGTCGGCAAAACGACGACGTCAGCCAATATAGGAACAGCGCTTGCACTGCTCGGCAAAAAGGTATGTTTGGTTGATACGGATATCGGTTTGCGTAATCTAGACGTTGTGATGGGTCTGGAAAACCGGATTATTTACGACCTTGTTGATGTAGCGGAAGGTCGTTGCCGTTTAAATCAGGCACTGGTTAAGGACAAGCGTTTTGAGGAGCTGTATATGCTGCCAGCCGCTCAAACCAAGGACAAGAGTGCTGTTACGCCGGAGCAGGTTAAGGATATTATTTTGGAGCTTAAAAAGGATTTTGAATATATATTGATCGACTGCCCTGCGGGTATTGAACAAGGCTTTAAAAATGCCATTGCCGGAGCGGATCAGGCCATTGTTGTGACCACTCCGGAAAATGCAGCCGTACGCGATGCAGACCGGGTAATTGGTTTACTGGAAAGCTCACATGTGATATCACCCAAGTTGGTGGTTAACCGCATTCGCAATAGCATGGTTAAATCCGGAGATATGCTGGATATTGACGGGATTTTACAAGTGCTTAGCATAGACCTTATTGGGATTGTGCCGGATGATGAAATGGTAATTAAAGCAGCTAATACAGGGGAGCCTACCGTTATGAATCCAGATTCACAGGCTGCGATTGCTTACCGTAACATTGCGAGACGGATTTTGGGCGATACAGTGCCCCTCATGCAGCTGGACCAGAAGAAAAGCGTGATGACACGCTTTAAGAAGTTTTTTGGTATGGGTGGATGAGGAAAACAGGAAGTTATGACTGGTAAATTGCTTCTACACTTCCTACGTGATTTTCCATTGGTTCTAAGGTAGGAGCTGTAGTAGTATTCATTTGTAATACTAGACACTTAAATAAGTAGTAATCTTATTTAAGTGTTTTTGGTTTGTTTTTTTAATTTCCATAATACAGTTTCTCAAAATTTAGGGTCACTACATAAATATCATAAATACAAAACATAACCGGTGCACGAGCGCCGGTTTTTTTTGATTTTTAGGTGCGTATTCCCTAACCGGACAACATAAGTTGAAGCCCGTCCTCATAAGATGTATCAAACATACCTCGCTGAGGGGGCTGAACAGGATGAATAAAAATTCCGGAATCAAGCAGCGCAGAGAAGAACGTATACAGCAGCTAATCGCGGGAAGCAAAGCGGAGACGTATCCCTCTGGCATATATCAGAACAGGCACGGGGATAAAGATATGAAGTCGATGCCTATAGTCAGTGCCAACTCGCCCAGAGACCCAGAAACTGAGTGGAAAAATGAGCGGCAACGCTGGCAGCAATCTTTTGGGACGAATCGTGGTCCGTCTTTTTGGACTTCCTTTTGGCGAAGATCAGTCATAGCAACGGTGTTATTTGGAATGGTATGGGGAATGTTTCGTTGGGATATTCCCTATGCAGTGAATTTGAGAATGTTTATTGCGGATGCCTTGAATAAGGATATGGATTTTGCAGCCGTCGGACAATGGTATGAAACTTATTTTGACGGAGCTCCTTCCTTTTTGCCGATTTTTGGCGAGGAGCATGAAACGCACAAGGTTGATGCAAGTCGAAAGGGATCTCCACCGATCGAAGGCAACATAACACAGCCTTTTGTACTGAGCCTTAAAGGAGTAGAAATTACGCCGAATGTTACCGACAACGGGGCAATCGCTGTTAAAAGTATAGATGCAGGACGAGTATTAGACATATTAAATCATCCCAAAAGCGGGATTTCGGTTACAGTTCGACACACTGGCGGTATCACAGCAACTTACGGAAGGCTTTCCCGCTCTACCTTAAAAGTGAACGACTGGGTTCAGGAGGGAGATGAGATCGGTGTACTGCCAGCAAGTCACAGTGGCAGCGAGGCGGCAACTTTGTTTTTGGCAGTTCAGAGAGGGGATCAATACATTGACCCGTCGGAAGTGGTAGCCCTTGATTAATGTCCGAGGGGTGACCTTATCATTACATCCACTGTTTGTATTGGTTATGCTGACCTCTATATTAACTGGACATTTTATCGAGATCATAACTTTATTTACATTGGTGTTTATTCATGAGCTAGGTCATGCGACAGCTGCTTCGTTGTTGGGCGCGCGGGTGCTTTCCATACAGATGTTACCCTTTGGAGGAGTGGCGGTCATTGAGGATCAGGGGAAGCTCAATGCGTGGAAGGAGATTGTCATTGCGCTAGCGGGGCCCCTGCAAAACGGAATCATGATCATCATCCTTTTGTGGTTCAGAAATGTGAGTGGGCTGGAGTATGATTATGTAAATTATATAATTCAGGGGAATGCAGTTATTGCACTGTTTAATTTGCTGCCCATTTTACCACTTGATGGTGGGAAAATATTACAGTCATTGATTAGCTTATCTTGTTCTTATCACCGCACATTAGTGTGGACTTTTAGAGCCAGTATCGTAACGAGTCTGCTATTTTGTATGTATGGTATTTCACCGTTGTTAAGGCAAAATGGACCTATGCATTTAAATCTGCTGGCGGTAGGGATTTTTTTGCTTTATTCTAATATTGTGGATTATCGGAATATCCCTTACCGTTTTATACGGTTTTTGCTGGGGAGGGACGAGCTTTTTTACCGCGAAGTAGCTAAGGGGAGTATTGCCTTACCTATTGTATCCCTGCCAGTGAAACATTTGGAGCCTATTTTGCGTCTTTTCAGAAGAGATCGGTATCATATGGTTTATGTTATGAATGAACAGGGACGGATTGTAGCCGTACTGCCGGAGCAACGTCTTATTCGCTCTTATTTTGCGACACGCCCGCCAGATGGTGGAGAACCCAAGCCCAAATAATGTTTTATGAGTTAAGGAAGAGGCTGTATCCAGAGAGGTTGAAAAACCATGAAGCAAATGATTGTACAATGCCAGCAGCAGATGACCCAAATGGCGCTGTTGGAAGAGGGACGATTGGTTGAATATGCGGCTGAACTACCGCGAAAACGGGGAATTCTAGGTTCTTTTTTCAAAGCGAGGGTGGTCAATGTGCTACCAGGTATGCAAGCCGCCTTTGTTGACATTGGACAGCGAAAGAATGCCTTTTTGTATGTAGATGACGTACTTCATGCTCATTTGGACAAGCAGCCGGAGGTAAAGCCATCCATTTCAGAAGTGTTAAAGGTGGGGCAGGAAATTGTAGTGCAGGTATTAAAAGAGGCTGTTGGTAGCAAGGGAGCCAGGGTCACCACTCATTTTTCACTTCCGGGTCGCTGGATCGTATATATGCCCCGTGCTGATTATGTGGCCGTATCCAAGAAGATCGAACGTGAGGGCGAACGTACCCGTTTGAAAGCAATGGGAGAGCAGCTACGCACAAGTGAGGAAGGACTCATAATCCGTACCGTTTCGGAAGACATGAGTATAGAGGCGATTGAAAATGATTTAAATCAACTGCGTAAGCAGTGGGCGGCTATTCAGCGTAAAGCTGGTGAACACTCGGCTCCGTGCGAATTACATCGGGATTTAAGTATCGTTCAGCGATTGATTAGGGATGTGTTTACACCTGAACAGGATGAACTGGTTATTGACAGTGAAGAGCAAGCAAAGGACGCAGAAATAATGCTGCAACAGATTGGTCCTGCGAAAGCTCATGTAAGTATATTTCGTGGTGCAGAAGAAACAATTTTTAAAGCTTATGGCATTCATGAGCAGCTGGAACGCGATTTTGCGCGAAAGGTATGGTTGCAGGGCGGCGGTTATATTGTCATTGATCATACGGAGGCATTAACCGTCATTGATGTGAATACGGGGAAGTTTACGGGAGGCAGTAATCTGGAAGAGACGGTGACCCAGACTAACATTGAAGCAGCCGAAGAGATTGCCCGCCTGGTACGTGTGCGTGATATTGGTGGTATCATCATCATTGATTTTATTGACATGGAACAAGAGGAGAACCGTCGGGAAGTATCCTCTGTGTTGGAAGCAAGATTGAAGAAGGATCGGACCAAATCTTATGTTGTCGGTTGGACGCGGTTAGGTTTGCTGGAAATGACCCGCAAAAAAGTGCGTGAGGAAAAGACGCTCGTGTAGAGTGGTGCGAAACCAAAAATCATTTTAAAACTAAAGGTTGAATGTGTACAAAGCTTGTGCTACAATCATTTAGTATGTGTGATGCGTAAGATTGGCTGCACATGCTGTAACCGCTCCAATCAGGTACTGAAGTGCAGTATCCTAAGGGAATCTGTCACCTGCTATTAGGCGAGTCTGAGACATAAGGAGGTGCAAGCAAATGTACGCAATTATCGAAACAGGTGGTAAGCAATACAAAGTTCAAGAGGGCGACGTATTGTTCATCGAGAAGTTGGAAGCTAATGATGGTGAAACTGTAACGTTTGATCGTGTTCTGGCAGTGTCCGGCGACAATGGCTTGACAGCAGGTACACCGCTTCTTTCTGGAGCTTCTGTAACAGCTAAAGTTGAGAAGCATGGTCAAGGTCAAAAGGTCATCGTATACAAATACAAACCTAAAAAGAACTACCATGTGAAGCAAGGTCATCGTCAACCGTACACGAAAGTGACGATTGAAAAAATCCAAGCGTAAGAGGGTGCGATAAGTGATTATCGTGCGTATTACACGACTGGAGGATGGCAGCATACAGGGGTTTTCCGTTAAAGGGCATGCGAATTTCGCTAAATCTGGCGAGGATATCGTATGTGCTGGCGTTTCAGCGGTAACGGTAGGAACTGTCAATTCGATTGGAGCTCTTACGGACGTTGAGATGGAAACGGAAATGGAAAACGGCTTTTTAAGCGCGTATCTTTCTCCTGAAAGTTATCATGATGCGAACGCACAGGTTCAACTGTTGCTGGAGTCCATGGTGATTATGCTGACAAGTATTGCTGAATCATACGGTAAGTATATTCAAATAGAAAATAATCAAAGAAGGAGGTAGACATCATGTTGAAATTGACATTGGATCTTCAATTATTCGCATCGAAAAAAGGTGTAGGTTCCACAAAAAACGGACGTGACAGTAGATCGAAACGTCTTGGAGTGAAACGTGCTGACGGTCAAGCAGTTACCGGCGGTAGCATCCTGGTTCGTCAACGCGGAACGAAAATTCACCCGGGCACGAACGTGGGCATCGGTAAGGACGACACTCTGTTCGCGAAAGTGGACGGCGTTGTGAAGTTCGAACGTTGGGGCCGTGATCGCAAAAAGGTGAGCATCTACCCGATCGACGTTGCTCCAGTAGCAGCTACTGTAGAAGCTTAATAGCGGCTTAGACACGCTGAAAAGCCTCCGGCACTTTTGTCGGAGGCTTTTTTGCATGATGGTAATGAACTGGAAAGTTAGTCTGTGCTATACTGGATTAAGGTTCTTTAATAATCCATTTAATTTCGCAGAACGGAGAGAAGCCATGTTCCAGCGGATAAGAGCGCCTTATCTGGCGTTGGGTTCCATTCTGATTCCTTTGGTTTTTTCA
This sequence comes from Paenibacillus sp. cl130, assembly GCF_900116035.1. Lineage (NCBI taxonomy): Bacteria > Bacillati > Bacillota > Bacilli > Caryophanales > Paenibacillaceae > Paenibacillus > Paenibacillus sp. cl130. Next base: position 8,925 of record NZ_FOYG01000006.1, on the reverse strand, counting down.
CTGCTCTATCCTGAAGTATTAACGATTATCTTATTAGCAGTATGGTCTGTAGTTGCTGCATGCTTTGGTATGTGGTATACGCAAAGACAGGTCGAGTATGAGCGGAAAGCTGCTTTGCGTTCTTTTGAGCGTACAGCGATTTCAATGCTTAACCATCATCGGCATGACTGGATGAATGACTTGCAAGTGCTTTATGGATATATTCGTATGAATAAGCATGATAAATCTGTTGCTTATGTGGAAACAATAAAAGGGCGCGTGGCGGAAGACAGTAAAATATCTAAGTTGGGTATTCCCTCACTGGTGTTTTATTTGCAGTCTTTTCGCGTGAACGCCGGTAATTTACAGTTGTCGGTACAGGTTGAGGAGCAGTTAAAGTTAGACGCTGTCATGTCTCCCGAAGACGGCGAGTCGCTTGCCTCGGCCGTCATAGAAACGGTGCGTGCGTATCAATATGGCGGGGGCCGGTCGTCCTGGGGAGAAGTGCGCAGATTGACACTTTTTTTCGGTATGGATCAGAATGATGTTATCGTCCGTTTTGAAGGAAGTGACATACCTGCGGATTTGAATATCCTGAAGCGGGTCAGATCCGTACTCGGAAGTGAACGCATTCGAACAGAGAAGCTCCCTACGGGCGAAATGCTTCAAATTCGGATGCAGTGCCAGACATAAGGAAGGTGTAACCATGTTTGTAGATAAAGCGAAGATTTTTGTTAAAGGCGGTGACGGTGGGGACGGATTAATTGCGTTTCGCCGTGAGAAATACGTTCCTGAAGGTGGCCCAGGTGGTGGTGACGGAGGGAACGGTGGAGACGTAATTTTCCGTGTAGATGAGGGTTTGCGTACCTTGATGGATTTTCGGTACCAACGTCATTTTAAAGCCCAGCGTGGAGTGAAAGGTCGTAACAAAAGCCAACACGGAGCCAATGCGGAGCACATGATCGTACGTATACCACCGGGAACGGTCATCATAGATGATGATACTGGTGAAGTAGTAGCAGATATGACACGTCATGGTCAACAAGTCGTCGTAGCTAAAGGAGGACGCGGAGGACGCGGGAACATCCGTTTTGCTACACCGAATAATCCAGCGCCTGAGTTGGCTGAGAACGGCGCAGAGGGACAAGAACGTTATATCACGCTTGAGTTAAAAGTAATGGCTGACGTAGGTTTGGTCGGGTTCCCTAGTGTAGGGAAGTCTACCTTGTTGTCGGTTGTATCTTCCGCAAAACCGAAAATTGGGGCATACCACTTTACAACGATTACTCCGAATTTGGGCGTTGTGGATGTGGGTGATCATCGTAACTTTGTGATGGCGGATTTGCCTGGTTTGATTGAAGGAGCTCATGAAGGTATTGGGCTGGGACATGAATTTCTGCGGCACATTGAGCGGACGCGTATTATTATCCATGTCGTGGATATGGCGGGCTCCGAAGGACGTGATCCGTTTGAAGATTGGACTAAAATTAACGACGAATTGAAGCAATATAATGCAACATTGGCTGAGCGTCCACAAATTGTGGCGGCCAATAAAATGGATATGCCGGAGGCGGAAGAAAACCTGACTCACTTCAAAGAGCAGATTGCTTCTATACGTCCTGATCTTGAAATCATGCCTATTTCCTCACTGACACGTCAAGGTGTGAAGGAACTGCTCTACCGGGCTGCTGATTTGCTGGATCAAATACCGGACGAGCCGGTTGTTGAGGAAGTAGCAGAAGTCAATGAACGTAAGGTATTTAAGCTGGATACAGCAGAAGACGATGGCTTTACAATTGTGCGTGAAAACGACACATTCGTGGTGCAGAGCCCTAAAATTGAGCGCATGATGAAGCGCATGCAGTTGAACTCGCATGATGCCATTTTGAAATTAGCAAGAACGTTACGCCATATGGGTGTGGATGCTGAGTTACGCAAGCGTGGCGCCAAAGATGGTACATCTGTACGCATTGCTGATTTCGAGTTCGAATTTGTTGAAGGCAGCAGCTACTACTAAATTTCAAATAAAGGTCTAAAACCTGAACGGTTACTGTACTATAGGAAACTCTATAGAAGGCAGTAGCCGTTTTTTGCATTGTTTGCTTGCCGATTTTCAAGAGTTTCGATATAATGTCCTCTATACAAAAACATAAGTCTTTGAGGAGAGGACGTTCTTGAAAGAGCGCTATTACTTGGTACGGGAAGATATTTTGCCTGAAGCAATTGTTAAGACCATACAGGTGAAACTGCTGCTGGCTTCAGGAGATGTTAAAACCGTGCATGATGCTGTGGAGCAAGTTGGGCTAAGCCGAAGCGCCTTTTATAAATATAAGGATGGCATACATTTGGTTAATCAGCTGGAGCGTGAGCGAATTGTCAATATCTCTATTGATTTAGAGCATCAATCCGGAATGTTGTCCAGGGTGCTTGGCAGAGTGGCTGATTTCGGAGGCAATGTGCTGACGATCCAGCAAAGTATTCCACTGCAAGGCAGAGCCAACGTAGTCATCTCCGTAGAAATGTCCAGACTCAGTGAAGAGTTGGGTGTTCTACTGGAGGGCTTGGAAGATATCTCTGGAGTTAAACGTGTTCGCCTGATTGGGCAAGGTTAAGGCGATTCAGTTCATTAGACATAAGTTCGCGGGAGGGGAATGGATGAAACCGGTCAAAGTAGGATTGTTAGGTTTGGGGACGGTTGGAACGGGAGTCGTTCGAATCGTAGAAGGCAATCAGGAAGACTTGAGCAGACAAGTCGGTTCACCGATCATCATTGAAAAAATAGCTGTAAAAAACATAGAAAAATATCGTTCCATTGAAGTGGAGACAGCCAAGCTTACTGAGGACCCATGGGAAGTTATTCGGGACCCTGAAATTGATGTAATTATTGAAGTCATGGGCGGCGTTGATCAGACGAAGGAGTACATTCTTGAAGCGCTGGAGCGGGGGAAACACATCGTAACAGCAAATAAGGACTTAATGGCTTTGCACGGTTCTGAAGTATTAGCAAAGGCGCAGGAAAAGCAGTGTGATATTTTTTATGAAGCTAGTGTAGCAGGTGGTATCCCGATCATTCGTACATTAATTGAAGGCTTCTCCTCCGATCGCATTACCCGCATTATGGGGATTGTGAACGGTACGACAAACTTTATTTTAACAAAAATGAGTCAGGAAGGGGCCTCGTACGAGGAAGTTCTCAAGGAAGCGCAGGAGCTTGGGTATGCTGAATCGGATCCGACCTCAGACGTGGAAGGACTGGATGCAGCTCGTAAAATGGCAATTCTCGGCACGCTTGGTTTCCGCTCTAATGTAGAGCTCAAGGATGTAAGTGTCAGCGGCATTTCAAAGGTAACCAGTGAAGATATTGCTTTTGCTAAAAAACTAGGATATGAAATGAAATTGCTCGGGATTGCAGAGCGCCAAGGTGATGAATTTACGATTAACGTTCAGCCGACTATGGTACGCAAGCAGCATCCATTGGCTTCGGTGAACGGGGTATTCAATGCGGTGTATGTGCATGGTGAAGCAGTGGGTGAAACCATGTTTTATGGTGCGGGTGCAGGTGAAATGCCGACGGCAACATCGGTTGTAGCCGATTTAGTAGCTGTAGTGAAAAATCTCAAACTTGGTGTCAATGGGCTTAAAGCCATCGTTCCTTACAATCCCAAAAAAATTAGTAACGATGAAGATGTGTATTTCAAAAACTTCGTGCTTCTGCATGTGGATGATAAAGCAGGGGTGTTGGCACGGATTACGCAAGTATTTGCTGAATTTGATGTCAGTCTGGCATCTGTTGTGCAGCAACCGAATGAGGTTAACCCCGATGCTGAAATTATTATCGTGACTCATTTAGCCAGTAAAGCGAGTATGAAAAAGGTTTTGGAGCATTTTGAAACTTTGGACGTCATCCGTCGCATCAAGAGCGTATATCGAGTAGAGGGATAGTCAATAAAAGCAGGAGGAATTGTCTGTATGACCGTTTTAAAAACAGCAAGAGTGCGTGTGCCTGCGAGTACGGCCAACTTGGGTCCCGGCTTTGATACATTGGGCATGGCATTGTCCTTATATGCATGGATTGAAATGAAGGAGGCCGAACAGACGGCTTTTCATTTATACGGAAATGAAATGAATGGTGTTCCCCAAGATAAAACTAATCTGATTTTCAAGGTAGCACAAATGGTTTTTCGGGAAGCAGGTGTATCTGTTCCTGAGCTCGATATTTCGATGTACTCGGATATTCCACTTACTCGTGGTTTGGGCAGTAGTGCTTCTGCCATTGTGGGCGCCTTGGTCGCTGCCAATACGTTGATTGGCTCACCTCTGCCGGATTCCAAACTGTTCGATATGGCAAGCGCCATTGAAAAACATCCGGATAATGTTGGAGCTTCCCTGTTTGGTGGTATTATTACAGCGATGTGGGATGGCGAGAATGCTAGGCATTTACGACTTGAACCGGATGCTAATCTGGAGGTTATGGTAGTTATTCCAGATTTTCAGCTATCCACGTCGAAAGCCAGAGAGGTTCTACCCGCGCATGTATCATTGAAGGATGCCGTATATAATATAAGTCATGCTTCCATGCTAGTAGCAGCATTGGCGTCGGGAAGAACCGATTTAATTGCCGAAGCGATGCGTGATCAGCTTCATCAGCCTTACCGTGCGGCGCTTGTGCCGGGTATGACAGAGATCCTGCAGGATGCGCACCATTATGGTGCCTTGGGTGTGGCTCTCAGTGGGGCTGGACCGACGCTGCTGGCATTGACGGATCAACGGGTGAATCGGAAAGCGGAGCTGGAGCAGTATTTAACGGATACCATGAACAAAGAGGGGATCACTGCTTCTGTTTTAAAATTGCGCCCTGAGAGTGAAGGAGTTAAAGTATATACAGAAGGGAATACACTCCCTTTTATGGATATGATTAAAGGGGAACTTACGATATGAAACGAATTGCACTTCTTCCTGAGGGGACCGTTTCTCATGAAGCGATTAAGTATTTGTTAGGAGATACGCCCCATGAATTACTGTTTTACAAGCATATTGCGGACGTATTTCAGGCAGTAGACAAGGGACAGGCAGACTATAGTGTAATTCCCATTGAAAATACGATTGATGGCTCTGTAAGTTTGCATATGGACTGGCTTGTACATGAAGTAGACATTCAAATGCAGGCGGAATGGGTATATCCTTCAATTCAAAATCTTATTGGACATCGTAGTGAGTTTACGAAGGATTTGGACAAGCTGGATTTGAGCAAAGTGGTCAAAATTATGTCTCATCCTGTAGCGCTTCCCCAGTGTAAAGAATTCATACAGGCTTCCGCTCCTCAGGCCGAGCTGGAGGGTGCAGGAAGTACGGCAGAAGCCGTCGAAATTGTTAAACATAACCCCGGTAAAGGCTGGACCGCTCTCGGAACCAAGCTCGCGGCTGCCAAACACGGATTGGATATTTTGGCCAGCAAAGTAACGGATCACGATAACAACTTTACCCGCTTTGTCTTGATCGGCCATCAACCTATAAGTCTCCCGGGTACACCTGAAGGTCAGCGAACCAGTATTTTGGTCACGCCACCGCAGGATTTCCCGGGAGCGCTGCATCAGGTTTTATCCGCATTTGCATGGCGCAGGTTAAATCTGTCCCGTATTGAATCGCGTCCGACCAAAAAGCAATTGGGGAATTATTATTTTTACATTGAAGTTTTGGAATCTCTGCATTCCGTTCTGCTTCCGGCAGCCTTTGCAGAGATTGAGGCTTTGGGATGCCATGTACGTATTCTTGGCTCTTATCCAAGCTACAAGTATGTTGAAGCAGCGATCGAACCTATTTTAAAGGAACATTAATCGGAGGTGTGGTTTTAATGGCAGAACAATGGATCTATCTGGATGGGCAGCATGTGACTAAGGAAAACGCAAAGGTTTCCGTATATGATCATGGATTCTTGTACGGAGACGGTATATTTGAGGGCATTCGTATCTATAACGGGAATATTTTTAAATGTAAGGAGCACTTGGAGCGTCTGTATGATTCTGCGAAGTCCATTCAGTTAAACATTCCGTTGTCTCCTGATGAGATGTTGGAAGCAATGGCTGAAACGATTCGTCTTAACGAAATGCGTAACGGATATATCCGTCTGATTGTATCCCGAGGTGCAGGAAATCTAGGTTTAGATCCTCTTCGTTGTGCGAAGGCGAGTGTCATCATTATCGTGGAACAGCTCGCCATTTACCCGGAAGAAGCTTACTTGACTGGCCTGAAGACAATTTCTGTCTCTCAGCGTCGCAACATCCCAGATGCTTTGAATCCGAAGATTAAATCATTGAACTATCTCAACAACATCCTCGTGAAGATCCAGTCTAACTACGCTGGTGTGGGTGAGGCTATTATGCTCAATTCCCAAGGGTATGTGACGGAAGGCTCTGCGGACAACATTTTCATTGTCAAAAACGGAGTGTTATATACACCTCCTTGCTATTTGGGAGCGCTTGAAGGGATTACTCGTAATGCTATTATCGATTTGAGTGCTAAGCTTGGATACCCCCTTAAGGAACAACCTTTTACACTGCATGATGTATATGTTGCGGACGAGGTGTTTTTTACAGGAACTGCAGCAGAAGTTATTGCAGCTTATGAAGTGGATGGTCGTACGATCGGCTCCGGCGTTGCTGGCCCAGTGACTTTGGAGCTCTTGGCTGAGTTCCGGAAGATCGTGGATAAGGATGGCTACAAAGTGTGGCAGGACTAAAATAAAACCGAATCCTTTTAGCTGAATGCTCGTGAGAGTATTCGGTTGAGAGGATTTTTTTGTTTGTATGGGGTCATTCGCCCGGGAGGTGCATAGGATGTAATAACAGAAGCCGGGCGTTTATCCCGCCCGAACGAAAGTCTAGGAGGTTTGTGACCTGTGAAAATACACATCGTCAAAAAAGGTGACACTCTGTACTTGCTGGCACAGAAGTATAATGTGACGCTGGAGAAAGTTATTGCCGCCAATCCCCAATTGGCAGACCCTAATCAGTTGAGCATCGGCGAGAAAATTAAAATTCCAACAGACCCTGTTACGATGGAAACACAGCCGTCAACGGTATATCAACACAAGGTTAAGCAAGGAGATTCATTGTGGAAGTTGTCCAAGGCGTGGAATGTACCGCTTAAGCTAATTATTGATGCCAATTCCCAGCTTAAAAACCCGAACGCACTTCTGGTTGGAGAAACAGTTAATATTCCACACTACAAAGAAGAGGCGTCTGATTTTACTGAGAATAAAAAAAATACCGCAGTCAAAGAAGAGATGACACAGCCTAAACCTGAATCCCCAACCAAGCAAGAACTTACCCAGCCCAAGGCGGAGTTGACGCAGCCTAAGCAGGAGAATATGCCTAGCCCTAAAGAAGAGATGACACAGCCAAAAGAAACAGTGAATCCTCCTAAGCTTCCTGAATTAAAACTGCCTGAAGTTCCTATGGCACCCGTAAATCCTGCTCCACCTCAAATGCAGCCCATAGTTACCCAACCGATTGCATCTAAGCCACAGCTTCCTACAACTGTTGTGAAGCAACCTGTAGCTGAAAAATTTTGCGGCTGCACAAAATCGGAGCCGATGGTGAATTCCGAGTGGTCGATACAACAGCCGACATTTGATTATAGTCCACAAATAAATGCAATGCCGAACTCGTGGTATCCGGGGATTGGGTCTCCTCAAACTTTGGGGAATGCGCCTATAAATACCTCCTTAGCAGAATATGCTTCTCCTACTGTAGTTTCTGATCAGGACTATCATCATGACTGTGAGCATCCATGGTGCTGGGGGCCTGTGCAGACATCACCCATAAATGCCCATCCAACACCTTATCCTGCCTACTCAGATTGCTGCGCCCCCGGATATTATCCGAGTCATGAGGCGTCTGAAAATGCATCCTACCCTGTCTATCCTCCATTTATCCATCAAGGGCATCCACAGCAGTATCCAGAGAGTACAGTCCAGGGCAGTCAATGGAGCCAGGCATGGGGAGGACCTCAATATGGTTTGCCTGCGGGTGGAAACGTGTCCGACTATAGCCAGCTACAAGGACAACAATCTGCGAATTCCCCTTATCATCCGTTTGCGCATGGGAATGCACCTATGTATCCATTAGAGGGATATACAACCCCCTATATGTTTATGCCAGACTGTGGATGCCGGGAAGAGAACGTCCAGTCGGCACCAGCAATTCCAGGAACGCAGGAGATGGGTAACAATCTGACTATTGCATCCCAAAATGAAGTTATTTCTTCTTCTAAACCAAAGGATCGTAGCGTGCGTAAAGGTAAATCAAAAGACGGTTCTGGCAGTACATCCAAAGAAGAGACGTCCAAAGCCAAGGTTTCCAGTAAAAATGCTAGCAATAAGAAGCAAAAATCCCATAATTCAAGTGGAGGAGAACCCCGTTCCTCATCCTATAATGCTCGTTCGCGTAAAAATCCATGGATTAAGGACTGACGTGGCTAAATGTAAAAAGAGAGTGACTTCCTAGTAGTGCCCCGGCTTTATTATTCATTAAGAGAAAGAAATGAATGTTAAAGAGACTGTTATTCTGCTTGTGGGAATAATGGTCTCTTTATTTAAATGCAGTGATTTAAAGATGAAAAAAGAATTCAAAAAAAGGTGTTGCTATTTAGCATATTTATGTGGTATATTCTTATAGCTGTCTTTTACAAGATAGTTAGCAACACGAAAACAAAGCAGAATTGATTAAAAAATTCTCTTGAAAAAAAGTGTTGCAAAGACGTAGAAAACATGATATATTATTTAAGTCGCCGCTGAGATGCGGTGGTGAAACAAAGCGAGACATTATGCAGGTTTGATCTTTGAAAACTGAACAACGAGTGAGTAAAACGATTTTGTTCGCAAAATCAAACAAGAGATATTTTATCTCGTCAGTTTCAAAATGAGCTTATCGCTCTTTCTATAAACCA
>NZ_FOYG01000003.1:132931-710867 GCF_900116035.1 Paenibacillus sp. cl130 | reverse complement strand
TTCAGGCTGTCGAGAAAGTCTCGACAGCTATTTTTATGTTGATTTTGTTTAAGACGACAGCGCGTTAATGTTGTATAATATAGGTAACTATTGTAGAACGGACGGTGTTGGTATGCTGCGATCTTATCGAGACAAACAACAATCCTTTGAATTGGTTTCCCTGGAAGAACTGGTGCCGCAAGATCATTTGCTTCGCAAAGTGGATACATATATAGACTTCTCCTTTATTCATGAGAAGGTAAGCCCGCTGTATTGTGCGGACAATGGGCGTCCTGCCATTGATCCTACCGTATTGTTTAAAATGATCTTTCTCGGTTATTTCTATGGCATTCGCTCAGAACGGCAACTCGAGCGAGAAATCCAGACGAACTTGGCTTATCGTTGGTTCCTGGGGCTGGGCTTAACCGATAAAGTACCGGACCATACGACGATTAGCTGGAATCGCCGCACTCGCTTTAAAGACACCACGATCTTTCAAGATATCTTCGATGAAATTGTGTTGCAGGCGATCTCTCACCGAATGGTGGGCGGGCGTGTTCTCATGACCGATTCCACCCACCTCAAGGCCAATGCTAACAAACATCAGTACACCAAAGAGGAAGTATTGCAGAATACCAAAGAGTATATGGACGAGCTTAACGAAGCGGTGAAGGAGGACCGGAGAAACCACGGAAAAAAGCATTAAAATCTCGAGAGGAAGTGAACGAAGAAAAAGAAATAAAAGTAAGCAAAACCGACCCGGACAGCGGCTATATGATCCGTGATGGCAAGCCCGAAGGCTTCTTCTATCTGGACCACCGAACGGTGGATATGAAGTACAATCTCATTACCGATGTGCATGTGACACCGGGAAATGTACATGATTCCATCCCCTATTTGTCCCGTTTGGACCGCCAAAGAGAACGTTTTGGTTTTCAAGTAGAAGCCGTGGCGCTAGACTCCGGTTATTTAACGACGCCGATTTGTCGAGGTTTACAAAACCGAAAGATTTTTGCCGTGATTGCTCACCGAAGATTCCATCCCAGACAAGGACTGTTTCCAAAATGGAAGTTTGAATACGATGCCAAACGCAATGTGTATAGATGCCCGGCCCAACAGGAACTGCCCTACCGAACGACGGACCGTAAGGGATACAGGCAGTATGCCTCTGACCCAGCTCAGTGCCAGCATTGCCCGCTACTGGGCCAGTGTACCCAGTCTCAAAACCACCGCAAAGTGGTGACTCGACATGTCTGGGAAGACAGCAAAGAGTGGGTGCGAAGCAACCGGCTGAGCCCATCCGGGAAACAGCTATACCGCAAACGAAAAGAGACGATTGAGCGAAGCTTCGCGGATGCCAAAGAGCTCCATGGGTTTCGCTATTGCCGTTTGCGCGGACTTCCGAACGTCAGGGAACAAGCCCTCATGACGGCAGCCGTGCAGAACATGAAGAAGATGGCGATCCACCTGGATCGCCTAGAAAAACAGGGGTAACACCCCGTTTTTCCAGATACCAGACCATTATGGTGTAAGGAAAAAGAAACCCACGTCTCAAAAAGACGGGGTTTCTCGACAATCTGAAGGACCGATAGGTCCTTTTTTGTTTGAACAGAGCGGGTGAATCTTCTAAGACTATGATTTTGAAATCTGGGATGAGCGTTATAAGCCCCCGCATTTTACACAGCGTTGTAAATGCTTCAAATCTTATTCTGAAATCATTGTCCATCTAACCCATTAAAATTATAGATATCTTGTTATGCTGTGTTCTTCTTCACTAAAGTCTGTGGTTTTGATCCTCTGTGTCTTATGTTGCTAAATGCGATGCCACATAAAATTATGATAACACCGATCCATTGAGACCAGCCTACAAATTCTCCTAATACAAGAGAAGACATAATAACGGCCATGGGTAATTCAGATGCAGTCATAATTGTACCCATTCCTGAACCAATATGTGGCATACCTATGGAGTACAAAAGCGGAGGCAGCACAACTCCGAACACCCCGAGGACTAATCCAAAAGGACTCAATCCTGCCAGCACATCGAGGTTAAATAAGAAGGTTGGCGGAAATACCACAAAAACAGTAATAACAGCTCCGGTTGAAAGAAGGGCGCTTTTCAGTGTGGGCGAAGTTTCTTTCGCAACAGCACCACTGAGGAAAACAAATAAAGCGAATGTTGAAGCAGCCAATAGCCCCCAAATCGTTCCTTGCCACGAGAGTGAGAGATCACCTTGAGAAAAAATGTTTGCCGCCAAAACCGAGCCGATGAGCAGTATTCCAATCGAGATAAGTTTACCCCTGGTTGGTTTTTTCTTCTGGAGAACCCATTCGTATAGTGTCCCAATCCAAACAAACTGAAATAAAAGGACGATAGCTAGGGAAGCATTTATGGTCTGTAGCGATTGATAATAAAACATACCTGTCAGTCCAAATGGAATTCCGGATAGAAGGAGTTTTGTAACCTGCTTGTACGTAAGGTTTTTCTTTTTTACAAAAATTACAAACATCCAACTCAAAACTGCACCAAAGAAATACTGCGCACCAGTTACCTCTGGTGTTGAAAAACCAGCGCTATATGCCAGTTTAACAAATGTGGAAAGTATGCCGTAACAACAACCTCCCAAGAAAACAATAACTGCATAATGCCACAACTTCATGAACAATCCTCCTTTTTTGAATACAAAAAAGCCACACAAATGCGTAAAGGCATTCGTGTGGCGAAAATAGAGATGACTCTCTAGAAAAATCCACATCCATCGGGTTTTAGTATTTCGTTCATTTCGATATCAGTATAAAAGCAAAGGTTTGTTCTTGTCAATAATCTGATTCGGAGAGAATCAGGATGAAATCTAAAGTAGGTCAAAGCGACAGTAACAGTTAAATACAAAGTAATGTGATTAAATAGCAATCAAGCCCAAATTATTTTTTGAATATTTGGGCCAAAATTACTTCATATATGAAATGTAAGAATGTTCATGTGGATTTCTCTCTACAAGTTAAATTCCTGAGGAAAAAACCTTGCATTTTCAAAAAAGAGTGTTTTATTATTGTCCGCAAAGGGAGCTTGTACATCAACTGGATTGTGACTGTTCAATCAGGCAATACCATTTCTGGCCAGAAAAGACGTACCTTCAGCTAACTTTCACAAAATTTGAGGCCTGTGACAAATCGGAAATCGCTAACACAGCCTTACAGGATTGTAACCGTCGCAGGGCAAAACCTGGATCGCTAAACTTCCAGCATGGTGATGTTGCCTAAGATCTATGCACGGGGCAGCTATTCAGTTATTTTGATGCAAAGTCACAGCCAGAGAGGAAGAGTATTCATGAACTATGACCAGTTGGCCAAGGAGATTTTGTCTCGAGTTGGCGGTATTGAAAGCGTTACCAGCATTGTTCATTGTGTAACACGATTGCGCTTTCAATTGAAGGACGAAGGATTGTCCAAAACGGAATGGCTGCGACAGGAATGATTAAAGGATTCAATGAACTGTTTTTGCTTTCGGTTGGATTACTGAAACATCTGGGACGTATCAATTGTCTTGATCTACTTCATTGGTTTTAAAGATCCAACAGAAACAATGTCAACAAATATGGGCGACAAACAAGAACCCATTCCCAACATAAGTCAATTGAATGACCAACCATTTGAAATTGTTAGTCCGATGACCGGTACTGTTGTTAGACTCCAAGATATTAAAGACGAGACTTTTGCAGGAGAGCATATGGGGAAAGGGATAGCCATCCGCCCCACGAATGGACGTGTCGTTTCCCCAGTGAACGGCATTGTACAAACGATTTACCGTACTAAACATGCCATTGGTCTCATTAGTGATGACGGGGTAGAAATACTCATTCATATCGGACAAGATACGGTTCAGTTAAAAGGTCAGCATTTCAATGCATTTGTTAAGGATGGTGATCGTGTTCAGGTCAGTGATGTCATTGTAGGGACCAAAAATGACATGGTTAATGAAAAAGAACAATTAATCAAAGTATATGTATAGAAAAATAGGGAGGTACGTGGAAATGTTTAATGAAATCACTAAATTCCCGGATAATTTTCTGTGGGGTGGAGCTACAGCTGCGAATCAAATTGAGGGAGCTTACCTGGCTGATGGTAAGGGACTGACGACCATTGATTTGATGCCGACGGGGCCCAAACGTAATCAGGTTTCGACTGGCAACTTAAATTCATTTGTACCCGAGGAAGGCGAGTTTTATCCTTCACATGAAGCTATCGATTTTTATCATCGTTATAAAGAGGATATCGCGCTTTTTGCTGAAATGGGTTTCAAATCATTTCGAATGTCGATCTCCTGGGCCCGTATCTTTCCCAATGGTGACGATATAACTCCAAATGAAGCAGGATTGCAATTTTACGATGACGTGTTTGATGAACTTCTGAAGTACAATATTGAGCCTGTCGTTACGATTTGTCACTTTGATTTACCCGTGAACTTGGCGAAAACGTATGGCGGCTGGAAAAACCGAATCATGATTAAACTATTTGAAAAATACTCTAAAACACTGTTTGAACGCTATAAAAATAAAGTGAAATACTGGATGACATTCAATGAAATTAATATGTTATTGCATCTTCCTTATACAGGAGCGGGCATTATTTTTGAAGAAGGCGAGGACAAACAACAAGTTCTGTATCAAGCAGCGCATCATGAACTGGTTGCAAGTGCACTAGCAGTCAAGGCTTGTCATGAAATTATTCCTAACGCCATGATGGGATGTATGTTGGCGGCTGGAAATGTGTATCCATACAGTAGCAATCCGGAAGATTACTGGGAAGTAATGAAAATGGAGCGTGATTCATACTTCTTGATTGATGTGCAGTCCAAAGGGGAGTATCCCGGTTATGCCAAACGCTTTTTCATCGAGAATGGAATTCAGCTACAGCTTGAGTCTGAAGATTTGGAGATTTTGAAGACATATACTGTGGATTACATCGGTTTCAGCTATTATTCGAGCCGTTGTACCAGTGCTAATCCTGAAATTCTGAAAAATTTTACGGATAGGAATGTGTTTGGTTCCGTAATCAATCCTTACTTGGAAACTTCCGAGTGGGGATGGACGATTGATCCAAAAGGCATGCGTATTACCTGCAACCAGTTGCATGAAAGGTACAACAAACCATTGTTTATCGTTGAGAACGGACTTGGTGCGCAAGATACTCTTATGGACAACGATACCATTGAAGACGATTACCGCATCTCGTATTTGGATCTTCACTTTGCAGAGATTGCTGAAGCAATAAAAGATGGGGTTGATATTATAGGGTACACAAGTTGGGGGCCGATTGATCTTGTGAGTAACGGTACCGGCGAAATGAAGAAGCGGTATGGTTACATCTATGTGGACAAAAACAATGACGGTTCTGGCACGCTTAGAAGAATTAGAAAGAAAAGTTTTCATTGGTACAAAGACGTCATTGCGAGTAATGGAACAAAGTACTTTCAGAAATAATCACTTTATCTGTAATGGACCGCATAATCTTAAATTTTTGAAACTGCTGCAAATTGAAAGGGCATCAGACACTGATGTTCTTTTCTTTAGTTAGGGTGAAAAATATTGTTTATTGAATTTGTTTGTTTATATCACCAAGTTTAGTGGCTTTGGTGTAATACAACCGTTGGGCGAGGATTTGATAGATATTGTGGACTACGGCGCAGTTGGAGAAGATTACACCGGAGTTAATTAAGATTAACGGATCTTATTTCTTTCGTGAGCAGTTTGAATTTAGAGTGGACGCGAAAAAGGAGACTTAATCAAATGTGTATTTTTCATGTCAGACAAAGCTCCCCTTACTTTGACAGTCATTAAGCTGTATGTTTATTAATGAGTATTAAAAGAAGGAGAGGACAAAAAAATGAGAATGAAATTAGGAAGGAAAGCTACTTTATGTTTTTCCACAATCGCTCTCTTGTTTTCAGTTATTGCTCCGTTGTCAGCTTCTGCAGATGCAGCAACTGTAACGCTTGACACTTACAAAAATTTCACAAATCAAGAAATAGTTTTATCACAATCAGTAATATTTAAAGATGACACGGCATATACAGATGTATCAGTTACAGGGAAAAGAGTGAAATTCTCAATTAATGGTTTGGAAAATCCTTTTAATGCTAATTATTATAATCGTTTGGTCTGGACAAGTGATGAAAATACACCGAGTATAGAAAATACGTTATCAGTAAAAATTGCACCAAAAACAGGGAGTCTTTACGGTTCCAGTAGCTATGAGAACCTTTCTCTGATAAAACAAAAGATCAACTCTGATTCAAAAGTATATGGATGGATTCAATTAGAATCAAAAGAGTGGGCTAAAGCAGGATCAGCTATAATTAAATATTAAAAAATCCTTAACGTTTGAGGTAAGTGAATGCTCAAATAAAACAGAAATCTCTGCTAACCACAATTGGTCGGCAGAGATTTTTCGTTGACCAGTTTGAATTAGAGTAGATGTGAAAGGCTCAACCGGGTAACTGGTATAAGTTTTTTTATACCCATTAAAAAATAAATATGCAAATATTTAGATTATATTTATAGATCAGCAAGTTTATGTTTAGGCAGGTTATTAAGAATGATTTATCTTGGTAATAGTTCAATATATTGCTAGGAGGAGATCGAGTGATAAGTAAAATTAAAGCATTATGGAGCATTTTAATTGTAGTGATAGTGTTCTTGAATATGTCAGCTTTAGAGGTAAAAGCAGAAGCTGTAAGCGATGAATGGTCGATTAAAACGACTATAGAAAATCCTAAGGCGGTAAGTGCTGTTTCTGAATTGAATGGCAAGATATATATTTTCGGTGGTTCTTCAGGATCAAACCCATATAAGGATGTTCAAATTTATGAGCCGAAAAATAATATATGGGCCTCAGGAAGTAGCATGCCTACGGCTCGTTCTACAGCAACTTCCGTTGTTTATGGAAATGATATTTATGTTATTGGTGGCTATACAGGTAATGCCTTTAGCTGGACAGGAGGCTCCTCAGTAAATAATGTTGAAGTTTACAATACCCAGACAGATACATGGAGTGTTAGGAAAGCTATGCCGCAGGCTGGCTTTAGGTTCGTTGACAAGTGTTTTGTATAAGGGAAAGATTTATGTGTTTGGTGGGATGACAACAAATACGCGTTCAGTTGCTACTGTCCAAGTATATGATCCGGCTTCCGACAGCTGGTCAACGAAGAAACCTATGCCGAATACACTTCATGGTTCCTCTGCAGTTGTACATAAGGACAAAATCTATCTTGTAGCAGGTAGACATATTGATAATAATTCAAATGTCTCACTAAACACATTTCTTGAATGTGATCCCGATAACGATAACTGGTCAACTAAACCCAATCTTTTGACAGCACGTGGAGGGGCCCAAGCTGTCATTTATTCCAATAAAATATTTGCTATTGCTGGAAAAACTGAAGCAGGTGGACGTAGTTATGAACTTAATACAGTAGAATCCTTTGATTTTGAACAGAATAACTGGTCTCCTGAGGCTAGCTTAAAGCAAGCCAGAAGTGGGGCAGGGGCTATAACATTAGGTGGACAAATTTACGTTATTGGAGGAAGTCAGAGTACATTGGCAAATTCTCCGGTTAATACTATAGAAATATTCGGGAAGAATGACGGTTCCACACCTGAGCCGGCACCAACTCCCGAACCAACTGATCCATCTCTACCAACTGGGGACCGTGCAATTCTGGTGGTTACTATGACAACTGGTTTGGAAAAGGAGTTTGACCTAAGCATGAAAGAGGTTAATGACTTTATCTCATGGTATGAGGGCAAGCAGGCTGGTTCTGGATCGGCTTCATACGCTATTAATAAACACGATAATAATAAAGGTCCATTCAGCAGCCGAAAGGATTACATGCTATATGATCGTATCCTAACATTTGAAGTAAGTGAATATTCTAAATAAATTTAAAAGCTCTGCTAACCTTAATTGGTCGGTAGAGCTTTTAACTGTTCACGCCTCTTATAATGTATCAAGGTATTCTTTCTGGGATTTGATATAATCTTCCACACCATCATGATAGGTAAATCTACCGCCATTTTTATCAATAATCCAGTTGATCTTCTCGTCATTTAACAAGACTCCATACATGCAGTGATGAAGCAGTTCAATTTGTTTTTCATCCCTAATTCGGATCAAGTGTTTTTCTTGTTCGTCAATGAGGTACCATTTCGTTTCTGTTTCATCTACATCTAGATCTACATCCGCATCCACATACAGTATTGATACCGACAAGGGGAATGGCCAGTCAAACCAATGTTCTCGCTTGTCTTCTCTATAACCTTCAAATGCCATGGTTATTTCCTCCTATTTGGATAATTTCCTGATTAGTTAAATGTAACTAACGTGCTGCGATTGTACGCTTTATTGAACACTGTTTTTTGGGAACTCGCAGCTATCCTCAGCCTTTGGCATCTTGGCACCATTGGGGTGAATGACCTGCCGTTTGAGGTTGGCACGAACTGCGATACGTCTGTTTAGGCCGGGTTAATGGGGGGGAGGTCCGAACTTTATTGTAAATCCCTCATTTGCTCAATTTGTAAAGGCAATGCTGGTTCAAGGGAGAATTTTCGGCAGTAGCCCCTTTTGACATTGGACGAGTAGGCTTTTAGGAATACACACATTAAATTTACTGCTGTTCTTGTCTTATCCTATTGGCTCAGGAATATCGCCCCCATATTCTTTCCATGGCTTTACGTGCGCCATCGTAAACTTCTGCAAAAGTTTAGTGTAACTTTGGCAACCGTCTATTCCGCTATTGTTGCATAATAGTTGTGTCCGCTTTCGTCGTTCATTGTTCTGATCTGTATAGTATACGGAAACGCTGGGTAACAAAGAAGTTGAACGCTTTGTTACCTGATATCGAACGCTACTCCAATACTCTACAATAATTCTGCTGAGCGAAGACGGGTGCCCAACATGATGGAACTGGAGATAAAGACAGGTAGCAGTGTAGTGGACATAAAGGCGCGCGGTTGCTGGCTTTGGGAAGAAGGGGACAACAAGAGCGATATGCGCTCTATATTGTAATCATAGAGGGCTGGGATGGTGACCAAAAGATCATTACATTTTCCTCGTCTGGAAATAGGCATTATACGGTATTAAACCTCCAATGATCGGGAGTTTATTTTTTGTACTCAGAATATAATTTGTGCATAACACATCAGGAGGCTACATACATGTCAAAAAGACTCGAAGGTAATGGATTATGGGAAAGCAGCCGCATCATCATACCGGAACATAAGGAAGCGTATCTAAAGCTCATGAAAGGCCGTCAAGGGCGCGGCAAGCCAGAGTTGGATGATCAGGAAGTGCAGCTAATCGAGCAAGCGCTAATAGATTCCTACAACTCACGTACGGCTGTCACGCGGTGAGGATGATTTTAGCTGGATTAAGTTGGAGGATATTATTTCTGCAAGTACATAAAAGGCCCTAGGTAACCGGGTCTTTTTTACGTCCTTTACCAAGTTAAAATATGTTTACTATTTAATATTTTTCGTATATATTAATATTTGGAAATTATTTTTCATAAATTTTTCCTGCGAAAATAGATTGAATTAATAGAGGAGATTATCTCAATGAGCATTTCATTAAGAATAGAACGTAAATCCGGTGGTGAACCAATCGAGTTTATAAAAGGTGAGATCACTGGCTTTACTTATAAGAATAATAGTTCCATAAACCTTTCAGCTAAGTCTACAAACTTGGCTCATTCGCTACATATTCGAAGCAAAATTCCGCTTCATTCGCTTCCTTCAGTTATATACAATGCGGATAATTCCAACATGCTGTACACATGGGCAAACGCAGAATATAAACCTGATAGTGAGGACTACTATCGAAAATGTAACATCCAAGTCGTGAGAAATGAAAACGCGATCCGTGATATTACGTTTACACACGCTTATGTAGATAAGTATCAAGAACAGATTGATACCAGCAAAGAGATTCTTGAGTTTGAACTTATTTTAAAACAAAAAGAAGATCAATTGGGAAAAATTCAGTACACTCCTCAGTTAGAACCTAAGGAAACAAGAGAACAGGATCAGCCTGATGTCTCGCAAAAAATACTAGAAGGCGCATATAGTAAGAATATGTTAGTGTATGCAGGAAATAATACTTTTCCGTTTGAAAATCCTATGGTAGAACTAGAAAAGACTTGGGTACGAGGCGTAGAGAAGGTAAAAGATTCGACAGACACTGTAATACATTTTCCTGATCGTAAAGCATTTACATTAGTAGCTGTTCCTATAGCTCGAAAGAAGTACGGGGACATCACAGCCAATTTACTTCAACATTCCCTTGATTACAAACCAGGACATTTACACTTTAATGAGTGGTCGTATGAGGCGCAGCAAATTAAAAAATCCAAAGAACATAATATGTATGTAATTGATAAAGCAGTACAAAAAGCTAACGACAAAAAAGTTAAAAGTTTTTCAAGTGAGGGGTCTATTGCAATTGAAAGTGACAGAGATTTGTATAACGCTTTTCACAAAATGAAGTACAAAATAGATGGAACATATGTAAAAGGACAATGGGAAATTACTACAATATATTATGATAAATATAATTTTGAATATAATTTTAAACAAATGTTTACTGGGGACAACAAGCTCGGTTGGGCTGCGGCCAACCTAACAAATTTAATGGAATCATGGGGAACACTCAATGAGTATACATCTTATGTTACAGTAACTGATACAAAAAAGGCTTGGAAGTGAGGTGTGAAGTGCAGATGAAGCGCAGATACATCTACATTTTGATCTCTCTACTAGTTATAGCTACTACTTTAATTTTTCTAGCAAATTCTGGAGACGACACGATCAGGAAGTACCCATATGGCAAAGATACGTTAGAGTTTTTTGGAGATGGGACTTTTCAGATTTACAGAGGAGGAGGAGCCGGTGAGCCTCCAATACTATACACTCATCAAATTGAAGCTCCAAATTCAGTGATTGATAACGTTCTGTCTTATAAAATAGAAAAAAATATCGTATACGTGGTTGGTGAAAAAGGCTTCATTAAATTGGATTCAAGTACCAACACGTACGAGCAAAAGAAACGGATTTCCGACTTTACTTCCAAAGATAGAGAAATATTCAATAAATTAATAGAAAAATAGAAGTTATCATAGCAAATGTGTTAGAAAGGGAGCTTTAATTTGTTCACTAAGGTTAAGTTAATATGCGCTTTAGTTGAGTAATTGTTATGTAAGTATTCTAAATTTATAAAAAATGGTTAACCACCAGTGGTGATTTTATGATTATTAAAATTGAAGGTTACTTTTTTCAAAATTTGATTACTGGTCACCAATGCACACAAGAAGAACTATATCAAAAGTATATACAAGCAAAAATGATAACTCTTAATATTAGAGATTTACCTGATATATTTTGTCGACTTCATAATTTTAATCGATTGCGTTTTGAAGATGACACAGAGGTTGGTTATGTGATTGATACAGATACAGACAGGATATACAGACCGATATATTGATGTTTAAAGCGATTTATCCGAAAGAGATCTTCCTATCTCCTTAAATTACAAGTAATGAAGGACTCACATAACTGGCTGACAGAACAAAAAATAGATACATAATAAGGAGAGGTCTTATAGCGGTGGGAAAATATACTTGTCCTTGCTGTGGTTACAAAACCTTAAACGATGAACCGCCTGGAACCTATGATATTTGTGAAATTTGTTTTTGGGAAGATGATGGTATTCAGTTTGCAGATCCTGATTATGATGGTGGGGCAAACATAGTATCTTTAAGACAGGGCCAGCAAAATTATAAAGTATTTGGCGCTTGCGAAGAAAAATGCATAGAGTTTGTGAGAAAAGCCTCAGATAAAGATATACGCGATACGAACTGGGAACCCTATAACTAACTGAAACGTTAGTTCTACTTGCCATCTAATGTTAAGAGGAATTTTCTTGAAGTTTTTGAAGGAGCAAATATAGATATGTGGGGTGGCACTGGAACGTGCCGAAGGGTTTAATCGATTAGCCAGGCAAAGAGTGGTACAAGGCTTCTTCGGGGATTCCACCACAAATACGGCCTTTTTTATCGTTGGGGATAAGATCAAAGTAACAAGCCAAGGTACTTGGAACTGGACAGTACGTTTAATATCGTAAGGCGAGCAGCCTGACCTTACATAAATTCTTTTGAAATATCACCAAACCGTTGCATAATCCGAAAGAATGGGTGATACCCTACTGGCATGCGCTGACGGGATGTTTATTGTTTTGGAATATAGTAGAATTCATTAATTGAGTCTTGAGGAGTGAAAAATATATACTCGAAGCCATAACTCAATGCAATTAAATTGAATTAAGGCAGATATAAAGAAGGACTCTATCAGCTAAATGCTGTAGGAGTCCTTCTTGTTGTTCTTTAGTTGTGGCAATAGTAAAAGTTCTTCATCAGTGGCACCTTGCTGGATACGCTGGTAAAGTGTTTTTATTTTCCTAGAAGTCCATCCCATAAACAAGACCTCGCATAGCCTGTGGAGTAAACAAAGGAGGCGTTACGTGTGAGAGGAATAGAAAGAGGCTACGAAGAGACGGCCGGGAAGATTTGGACATCGATAGCTGCTGTCTTGGCACTCTTCATTTTGTTGGTAATCATCTTGAAATTAATTCTTTTATAAAGATTATTAGGCTCTACCGGTTTATCTGGGTGTGAGCCTTTGTTTTGTTTACCTGCATGCCCTATCACTGAACGTATTTATACATATATTAAGGTGAACGACAAATAAAGGAGGTTTAAGACATGGGTGCATATGAAGGTGCAGGTGGCGGCGGTGTATGGACTTCTACAGCGGCAATTTTAGTGCTCTTTATTCTCTTAGTTATCATCACTAAATCACTTTGGGTTTAATTCGTGAAAAGAACTGTTGGATAATACCACTTCACTCATGGATGGCAAATAGTTGAACTCAATGAGCGCATAAGCTATTTGGCAATAGCTACAGTATTCGCTTCTCTTTTGGCGAATACTTGGTGGATTTCCTGCCATAATAGATTTGCGCTTATTGTATTTTGTAAGAAGGGGAATGTTTCATTGAATGGGTACAATCCTTCCTAATACCTAAATTTAATCTCAGATAGGGCCTTATTAGTTTGCAACAATAACTGGTATGAGTCTTTTATTTGCGATAATACGCACGATACTTTGACACATCTTTCAGTATAGTATTTAGAAGATTTATTATACTTTGGAGGTATCCTATGATAAGAGAATTGGCTTGAGGGTTAATTGCTTTCACTGGCGGCTATTGGGGATGAGATTATTGTGAAAATACAAGAGAGTAATGTAACTGTTGATCATAAGTACAAAGTGGTAAAGTAGAATACCGAACTGTTCGCAGCTACGCTAAGTCAGGTAGATGGAAATAATAATCCAATATTCGAAAATGTACATGATCAACTTAAAAGTATTGAGACTAAAAGAGACATGCTAAATCGAAAAAATTAGGTGTTGTGATTTGATGCTTGAATTCTTTTTAAAGCTATGATTTTCTTAGTAGATTCAATATATTTTTCCAGTGGCCATTTCTTAGCTTTTGTTTATATAGCAAAATCATATAACATTTTTCCCATTAGTCAGTTTATTATTAAAATTGATTCTTGAGATGGGGTTATAATTACGGCGATACAATTTTAGTAGGATTATTCATCCAAAACAAAAAGACTCTATCCAAATATCGACAGAGTCTTTTGTATGAATATTTGTTTTTAGGATGGAAAAAGTGTTTCGGAATCTGCGGAGCCGCCGTCACCAAGCCAACGGTCAGGACCTGCAAATGAGAAAGTTTTCCCGTTTCCAGATATTTTGACATTAGCAATTTTCCAACCTGGTTTATACCCAGATCCATCAGTTCTAATAGTAATTTTTCTGATGTCACCTAGGTTACTAGTGCTGATTCTTGTTGTATCGGAATCTCCTTGTTCAAAGCTACCATTGAGTGTAGCGGTAGCATAATCTCCATTAGAACCATACAGAGTTATAGAGATGTTCGAGTCTGTTCCAGCATCTTTGAGATTGGCCGTATTTACAGTAACGACATATTCAACATTAGCAAAAGGCGTAACAGACTCTATACTTCTATTTGAGTCTTGTAATGAACTATAAGTGTCACTTGTGACCTGATCTGCAAAAGAAGGTGCAGCAAAAGCTACAGATGAGATAAGCATTGCTACTGATGCTAGTAAAGATACTTTTTTCATTAAATTGTTACCACCTTTCTAGTATTTGTATTTAATGTTATACATGTGTAATGTATTTGTACATAGTTCATTGGTTGTGAAGAGAAATTTTTTTCTTGTCTTTGTTTGTTGTATTTTATCTTTATGTGTCGGATATTAGCTTTCTAATAATCATGTAAGGAGATGATTATTTAGAGAAGGATTTTTAGCGCTTATCCAGAATGAATTGTCGAGGTGACCAACATGAATCATACATATGAAGAGTTGATCGAATATCGAATTGTTTTCAGCTGCATTAAGTCAGATAAGAGCATCTGTAGTCCATCCGTTGAGTAGGATATGATGGAGCTTGTGGAATACGGTGGTGGGCAAGTGGGGCCTTATAAAATTTAAAAATAAAAAATTGAGCAAACAATGCAGCAGCGTACAAACCCTGGACGGATTTACAGCCAGAATACTTAAGTGAAAAAAGCTGAAACAAGTTTGAGGGCTATAGGTGTGGTCAGTTGTACACAAAGTATTTGAGTCAAGAATGCTGCTGCTTTGACTGGGTACTATTTCGCTTCTGTTTTAACCAGTGGAAGCATAGTTGAATATGTCGATGGTATTTAAAAGGAAGGCAACTGAATTTAGCAGTTCTATGGAATTTAGGAGTTGGTGTATCGTTTAACACAAAAAAAGCAGGAAGAATTCTTCCCGCTTTTGCTTGAAAACGATTATTAGCGTCTGCGTTGTCTATCATTTACGCTAAACAGATTAACAGCCAGTGCGTTACCTCTTGCACGCGCAATGGCTCTTTGAGTGGAACGGATGTTTGGTCTTCTTCTTCTCAAATCACGTCTGCAATGTCTTCTGCTCATATTATCACCTCCCTTCAAAGAAATGAAGGTACGGTTAAATCTTAGTGGCGTTTATGCTTACGCTTGGCAATTTTGATATTCAAGGCATTGGTTGCTAGTGCATTTCCGCTTCCTGTTTTAGCAGCTGCGGCTTGAAAGACTTTAACGACCAGATATCTGTTTTTCCCGATGCGATGCTTATACGTTTTAACTCTATTTCTGATCATCTGCATATCTCCTTTGCTTAGTTCTGCTATATACATATGTCAATTGTGATAGTAATGTATCAGCATAAATCTATTAAAAGCAAAAAGAAGCTAGTACCTATATTCCTAATGGTTAATAAAAAAACTCATGCGAACCTGTCTTCGCCTTTTCAACTTTACGTTGCAGGAGAATGTTATAGGCAGGTCGGCATGAGTCTAATAGTGTAGATAAAGATAATAGGCAGTTAGTATGAAAATTATTTACTATTAAGAGTGTTAAGTTTTTTCTCGTAGTACGCCTCTTGGGCAAGAATATGATTCAGTTGTTCAGAGAGCTGTTTATATTCTTGGCTGTCTTCTGGATAATTATTTCTTTCGAAAATTACAGCTTCGAGTTGCTTTTCTAAATACCTGAAATGGATAAGTATTTGTATATACTTAATACGGTCGTAGGTTGTTATGTGGGAGTTCTCTTTTGCATACAAATGATCCATTGTTGGAACTACACAGCTTATGGCGATAAATATCACAACAAACGCTGAAATTATAATTTTTTTCATTTAATTCCTCCTACAGAGCTATAAGTAATTAATATACCATATTTATCTAAAACAAAGAAAGATCTATTAGTTTTGCCCATGACAGTATAGCTGCTCAAGGTCAGTGGGGAATTATTTGAGATGAGGAGGCTGATTTTTAGTAGAAAAAATAGGGATAGGTTGCTGAAATGAAAAAAAAAGTTGTGAGATACATAATAAACATAATAGCAATACAAAACCGGCTTGCCCTAGGCAGCCGGTTTTGTATTAGTGGATAGAATAACGGGGAAGAAAGAACGAGAAATCAGTGGAAGTCCCGGAAGAGTCCTACAACCTTGCCCAAAATGCTGACGTGTGTCAGGCGAAGCGGTTCAAAGGCTGGATTTTCAGGTTGAAGCCGGATATGATCCTTTTCTTTGTAGAAGGTTTTAACTGTAGCTTCGTCTTCATCTGTCATAGCTACAACAATATCACCATTATCAGCGGTCTGCTGCTGACGTACGATTACATAGTCTCCGTTAGCAATACCAGCTTCAATCATGCTTTCGCCTACAACAGATAACATGAATATTTTATCCTCACCAACAAAGTGTTGGGGAAGAGGAAAGTAATCTTCAATATTTTCTGTCGCCGTAATAGGAAGGCCAGCAGTTACTTTGCCGACGACGGGGACACGACTAATGGAGTAATTAATCAAGTTGCTGTTATCCGATTCGTCTTGACCGAGTAACTCAATAGCCCGTGGTTTTGTAGGATCGCGGCGAATGAGTCCTTTTTTCTCTAAACGATCCAAATGACCATGAACCGTAGAACTGGAGGCTAATCCGACAGCCTCGCCTATTTCGCGTACAGAAGGGGGGTATCCCTTTAGACGCACTTCATTGCGGATAAATTCAAGAATGGCCTGCTGGCGGCTCGAAATCTTAGACATACCGTATCAACCCCATTTAGTAACGTTTGGGAAAATTATAGCATAGAACCTCCGTTCGTACAAACATAAGTTCTAAATAATCCCTAAAAATAATTACGAACTTTTGTTCTCTTTTCTATTGAACAAAACAAATGTTCGTGTTATATTGTGAAAACATAAGAACAAACGTTTGGAGGACACAGCCAATGATGAAATATAGCACTTATCAAAGTATTTTTCCGATGAATTTAGAAAATTTACAGGAGACTCGAAAAGAGGGTAGGGCACGTTTTATGCAGATTATTACCAATACTCTTTTACTTAAGCTTCTTATTATAGTGATTGTTGCTTGGATTGCAGGGGCAGGTGTACTTACAGTTTTCGCGGCACCTTCAGCTTCCAAGGAAGAAGTGACTAAACTGACCGTACAACCTGGGGATACGTTGTGGGAGATTGCCGCAAATCATAAACCGGAACGAATGGATACACGGGTATATATAGAAGGAATTGTGCGGATTAACGGTTTGGAGGATCGGGGAGTGCAGGCAGGTCAGGTACTCAAGCTTCCTAACTTCTGATCTATAGACTATTAGAGCTTGTCAGGGAGCGTAATACGGGAGCCTTGACAAGCTCTTTTCTACATGTCAAAGTGTATTATATCTTTGCTTTTATGGAGGGGACACAATTTGGATATAGACAGCTTGGTACAGCGCATTAATGAATTAGCGCGCAAAGCAAAATCCGAGGGTTTGACGGAAGAGGAAGCCACAGAGCGCGCCAATCTTCGGGAAATTTATTTAGGTAACATTCGCCGTAATTTTCGGCAGCAGCTTGAGACGATTGAATTTGTGGACGATGATACATCGAAAGGAAATGACGGGCTGAAGCATTAATGTTGTTAAAATGCCGAAGCCTGCAATTTGCCTTTTGTTTTAGGTACCTTTTATGGTATCTATATAGATCAGCTTTGAGGCAATTGTTTTAATGTAATATATCTGGGAAGGAATTGAGAGATGGCCCGATCATTTGAAAGAAAAGTACGCAAAAACACAGCGCATTTAAATAAATCGCGCAAAAAGCAAGGCATTCAAACCATTAGCGGCGCAGGTTCTACAATGGATATTTTCCGTGGCCGTAACATTACTGTGCCAATTATGCTGGCTGGTCTTTCTGTATTGTACATGCTTATGAGTTACTTTTTGACTAAGACCGGTATGCGAGGGATGGATTGGCTTGTATTCGGCCTGTACTTGATGCTGGCTGTTATCTTTTTCATCCGTCGTCCTTATTTGAAAGTGGGAAAGGATACTCTCTATATGCTGAAAGGTGGTAGAGAACGTCCAATGACGGCAGGGGACATGAAAGCCATCAAGATTGAAAAGGGTTACGTAACCGTTGAAAGAAAAGGTAAGGGTGGTAATTTTATTTTCACAAAATCATTAGGTCGCTATGACACGGATGCCATTGCAGAGCGACTTGAGAAGTTTGCGCTATCCAATCAGATACAGGTAGACAAGAAATAACTGATTTAGCCTGTAGCTCTGTAACAAAGGCCGTATGATGTTATTTCATATAACATGCTGCGGCCGCTTGCTTAATATGGGCACACATAACGATTCAAATGCTTAATCAAGCAAATAGGCGTACATATACTGTGGAAAGAGAGTGGATAATTCAGATGACGATTCAGGCGGTAATGTTTGATCTTGATGATACCCTTTTGTGGGATGAACGTAGTGTAGAAGAGGCATTTGATGCAGCGTGTCAAACAGGCTCCCGTGAAGCAGGCGTTGATCCAAAAACTCTGGAGGAAGCCGTACGTAAGGAAGCACGCGCTTTGTATGAATCCTATGAAACCTTTAGTTTTACTCAAATGATCGGCATTAATCCGTTTGAAGGATTGTGGGCGAATTTTACAGCAGGTGAGCAACCTGAATTCCGCCAATTGGAACAGTTGGCCCCTGTTTATCGAAAGGAATCATGGCGCAGAGGACTCCAGCAACTAGGGATAGATAATGAGAAGTTGGCGGAAAAGCTGGCTACCCAATTTGCTTCGGAAAGACGCGCGCGTCCACATGTATATGAAGAAACGTTCGAGATTCTAGAACAATTGAAGGGACATTACAAGCTGTTATTGCTGACAAATGGCTCCCCTGATCTACAACAGGAGAAACTGGATGGAGTTCCTCAATTAGCTCCTTTCTTTGATCATGTTGTCATTTCAGGTTCATTTGGTCGAGGCAAGCCTGATCCGTCTATATTCCAGCATGCTTTGGGGCTTCTTGGTATTGAGCCTGAACATGCTTTAATGGTAGGAGATAAACTGACGACTGATATTCAAGGAGCGTTGGCAGCAGGTGTACACTCGGTCTGGGTGAACCGAAACGCTAAAACCAATACCACAGAGATCAAGCCGAAGTTCCAAATCAAGCATCTGTCTGAATTGGACGGAATTATTCAATCGTTAAAGTAAGAAATCAATAGTCTTTAGAAACGAGTATTAAGAAAACTCCCTTCGCTATTGTTACAGAGCAGAGGGAGTTTTTTTATTCACACAAGGATAAATTCGTAATTATGCTTTAATGAAGGTTGGATCTTCATACGGTTCGGCAATCCAGCCATTTTCTTCGATGAACAAGCGGATTGCGACGATCTTTTGATTCTCCATTAAAGTGAAGAAGTGAGGTATATTTTCAGGTACGGAGATAACGTCCCCCGGTGAAAGCTCTACGTTAAAATAGCCGATCTCTTCAGGGCCTTTAATGATGAAGATGCCTTTACCAGCGACAATGGCACGGATTTCATCCTCGGTGTGGGTGTGAATTTGCTCAAACTTGGCCAGCAGCTCGTTCAAATTCGGCGTTGCTTCAGATAAAGTGATAACGTCCCATATTTTATATCCGCGACGTGCGGCTAAATCCTTGATTTCGGGTTCAAATGTTTTGAGAACAGCGGCCTTTTGATCATCTGTTAAGGTAAAGTTCTCTTGCAGCTCACCAGACAATTTGGAAGCATCCCAATGTTCATACAATATCTCGTGACTCTCCAGAAATTCACGTACTTGTTCTTCACCGCTAATTCGTTCATTGGTATTACGTATTAAGATTTCGGCCATATATATATTCCCTCTTTTCCACTTGGATTAATGTTGTATAAAGAATACCATGTCTTGAAACGTTGTACAATACAGGATTTCAACATTTTATAATGCAAATGACCATAGCTAAAGGATGCAGGGTTAAGTACGCTCTATAATGCTACAAACTATAAAAATGGATAAGAGAAGTCATTTTTACAAAGAACAACCTGTATAAAACGTATGTTTTTACTTCAATCTATCTAAATGATACGGTTTCTGCTAAACTAGGATTTAACGTTTTGCGGGGGTGAAGAAATTTGGATAAAGTTAGCTTGCAGGATGCATTACAACGAAGAATACTCCTTCTTGATGGGGCCATGGGCACCATGATTCAACAGGAAGACCTTTCCCCCGATGATTTTGGTGGGGAAGAGCTGGAGGGCTGTAATGAAATGCTGGTCTTAACGAGACCGGATGTCATTCAAGGGATTCATGAAGCATACTTGAAGGCCGGAGCAGATCTAATTGAAACGAATACATTTGGAGCAACATCCGTCGTTTTGGCGGATTACGATATACCAGAACGTGCCCGTGAAATTAATCTGGTGGCGGCCAAACTGGCGCGTAACGCGGTGGATAAATACAGCACTGCGGACAAGCCTCGTTTTGTAGTAGGAGCTATGGGCCCAACCACGAAAACCTTGTCTGTCACAGGTGGGGTTACATTTGCTGAACTGATTGAAAGCTATCAAGAGCAGGCCTTGGCGCTTATTGAAGGCGGGGTCGATGTACTGCTATTGGAGACCTCACAGGATACGCTTAACGTCAAAGCTGGAAGCATCGGAATTCGGCAAGCTTTTGAGCAGACAGGTATCGAGCTTCCGCTAATGATTTCAGGCACGATTGAGCCTATGGGAACGACATTGGCCGGACAAAATATCGAATCCTTTTGCATATCACTGGAACACTTGCACCCAATTTCGATTGGATTGAATTGTGCTACAGGTCCAGAGTTTATGCGTGATCATATTCGCTCTCTGTCTGAAATGTCCTCTGCAGCTATTAGCTGTTATCCAAATGCGGGCTTGCCCGATGAAAATGGCCAATACCATGAATCGCCTGATTCATTAGCACGTAAAATGGCTGCTTTCGCTGAAAAAGGCTGGTTGAATATTGCTGGGGGTTGTTGTGGTACCACGCCTGAGCATATTCGAGTTATGAGTGAAAGTATGGCGCAGTTTGAACCGCGTCCGCTGGTAGGTCATCATCCTCCTGCCGTATCGGGCATTGAGCCTGTATATATTGAACAGGACAATCGTCCGTATATGGTTGGTGAGCGAACGAATGTTCTGGGCTCCCGCAAATTCAAGCGTTTGATCGTGGAAGGCAAATATGAAGAGGCATCTGAAATTGCCCGTGCTCAGGTAAAAAGCGGAGCGCATGTCATTGATATTTGTGTGCAGGACCCAGATCGCGATGAAATGACGGATATGGAAGCATTTTTGAAACTGGTTGTAAACAAGGTAAAGGTACCTTTAGTGATTGATACCACGGATATTAAAGTCATTGATACAGCACTTCAATATTCGCAAGGCAAGGCAATAATTAACTCCATTAATTTGGAGGATGGTGAAGAGAAATTTGAGAAAATGGCTCCTCTTATTCATAAGTACGGCGCCGCTGTTGTTGTTGGAACAATTGATGAACGCGGACAGGCTATTTCACGTGAGGATAAGCTTGAGGTAGCTAAACGTTCTTATGATCTGTTGGTGAACCGTTACGGTTTGGCAGCGGAGGATCTAATTTTTGATACGCTCGTATTCCCAGTAGGAACAGGTGATGAGCAATATATCGGTTCAGCTAAGGAAACCATTGAGGGCATTCGCATTATTAAAGAAGCGCTTCCCGGGGTGCATACCATCCTGGGCATCAGTAACGTATCTTTTGGTTTGCCGGAAGCGGGTCGTGAAGTGCTCAATTCCGTCTATTTATATGAATGCACCAAAGCAGGTCTGGACTATGCGATTGTAAACACTGAGAAGCTTGAACGTTATGCATCCATTCCAGAGCATGAGCGGAAACTTGCGGAAGACTTGATCTATAAAACAAATGACGATACTTTATCCGCTTTTGTAGCAGCTTTCCGTAACAAGAAAGTGGAGAAAAAAGAAAAGATATCAAACCTTTCGCTCGAAGAACGACTGGCTTCCTATGTAGTCGAGGGAAGTAAGGAGGGACTCATTCCGGATCTGGAGCAAGCGCTCGTGAAATATTCTTCGCTGGAGATTATTAACGGCCCGCTGATGAAGGGGATGGAGGAAGTAGGACGACTGTTTAACAATAACGAACTGATTGTTGCGGAGGTGCTGCAAAGCGCTGAAGTGATGAAGGCGTCCGTAGCCTATTTAGAGCCGTTCATGGAGAAGAATGAATCCTCAGTAAAAGGTAAGATTTTGTTGGCTACAGTCAAAGGTGATGTGCATGACATTGGTAAGAATCTGGTGGAGATTATTCTATCCAACAATGGTTACCATATCGTGAATCTGGGTATAAAAGTACCACCAGAACGCATTATTGAGGCTTACCGTGAAGAAAAGGCCGATATGATTGGCTTATCCGGACTGCTTGTTAAATCGGCACAACAAATGGTGCTGACCGCACAGGATTTGAAAAATGCGAATATTGATATTCCAATAATGGTTGGTGGAGCTGCTTTAACACGTAAGTTCACTAAAAATCGTATCCGTCCTGAGTATGATGGTCTGGTTGCCTATGCAAAGGATGCTATGGATGGGCTGGATATTGCCAACAAGCTTATGAATCCTGAGTCCCGCAAAAAAATGGCTGAGGACATGGAGGCTGAGCGGGAGGCTGAAGCGGCAATAGTAGTGGAAGCCAAGCCGCTCCCTAAGCTCACTCGAGCTGTGCGCTCTAACATTGCTCAGGATCTGCCCGTCTATATTCCACCAGATACGGATCGTCATGTACTGCGTAATTATCCACTGAATTATATTTTGCCTTACGTGAATATGCAAATGCTAATGGGGCATCATCTTGGTTTAAAAGGCAATGTTGAGCAGCTGCTGGCTTCGGAAGATCCGAAAGCGATTCAGTTGAAGGAAACCGTGGACAGCATCATGTTTGAAGCTGTGACGGACGGAATCATCCAGGCACATGCTATGTATCGTTTCTTTCCAGCGCAGTCCCAAGGAAATCAAATTCTGATCTATGATCCGTCGGATGTGAGCAAGGTACTGCACACATTTACATTCCCGCGCCAGCAGGTAGAGCCTTATCTATGTCTGGCTGATTTCTTGAAATCAGTGGAATCCGGGGTTATGGACTATGTAGGTTTCATGGTCGTTACAGCTGGTCATGGGATTCAGCAGATATCTACCCGGTGGAAAGATAAAGGGGATTATCTGCGCTCGCATGCACTTCAAGCGGTAGCACTCGAAGTAGCAGAAGGGTTAGCGGAACGGCTTCACCATATTATCAGGGATAGCTGGGGGTTCCCAGACCCTGCCGATATGACAATGAAACAGCGACACGGTGCCAGATATCAAGGCATACGGGTATCCTTTGGCTATCCGGCATGTCCAGATCTGGAGGATCAGGGGCCGTTGTTCCAGTTGTTAAAACCTGAGGATATTGGCGTTGAGCTGACGGAAGGGTTTATGATGGAACCGGAGGCTTCTGTATCAGCCATGGTGTTCAGCCACCCTCAGGCGCAGTATTTTAACGTCGAAAAGGTTTAACACCTTTATCAGATAGGATAGCAAATACCCTCCGAGCTTCGGAGGTTTTTTGCTGGTCAGCAGGAAGAAGGTTAATGTTATGGAATTTTATTTTCTCGGTACAAATGCAGGGGTGCCTACGATTCAGCGAAATGTAACGTCCATCGCTCTTCGTTTGCTGGAAGAACGAAGAAGCATGTGGCTGTTCGACTGTGGCGAAGGCACTCAACAAGAGGTATTGCGTTCGCCGCTCAAACTAAGCAGACTTGAAAAAATATTTATCACCCATTTGCATGGGGATCATCTTTTCGGTCTGCCGGGACTGCTGTCGAGCAGGGCGTATCAGGGGGGAACGACACCACTGACGGTATATGGACCGCCTGGAATCCAGCAATATATCGAGCTATCTTTAGGGATCAGCCAATCGCGTATCAATTACCAACTACATATTGTGGAGCATACGGGCGGGGTTCTGTTTGATGACGGTCAATTCCGGGTGGAGTCAGCTTTACTGGATCATCGGATCGACAGCTATGGCTACCGAGTTGTAGAGATGGATAAGCCCGGTAAGCTTAACCAAGAGCTGTTGGAGCGATATGGTATTAAGCCCGGCCCGGTGTACGGTAAGTTAAAGCGTGGGGAAAGCGTGGAGGTAGAAGGTGGAGTTATTTTGCATCCTCAGGATGTACTGGGTTCGCCGAAAAAAGGGCGTATCATCACGATTTTAGGGGATACGAGACCTTGTCCGAATACGGTAGTGCTGGCTCAAGATGCAACTGTCGTCGTTCATGAAGCCACTTTTCTGCATGAACTGTCAGATACAGCATACGAGTATCATCATAGTACGGCGCTTCAAGCAGCGGAAGCTGCAAAAGCCGCAGGTGCGGGTCAGCTAATCATGACGCATTTTAGTTCTAGGTATAAAGATCAGGAGCAGCTTCAGCCATTGCTGGAGGAAGCGCGAAGCATATTTCCCAATTCATTGCTTGCGGAGCAGCATGTGTTGTTATCGGTACCTGATATCGGTTAATAAACGATTGGAGAAGATATGTGCATGGGTGCCGGGGCAAGCCCCGGTGCCTTTGTTTTTCACCCAAATTATTTTCCGGGAAAGCGCAGGATGCGACAAGAGATGAGAACCCGTACACGGTGGTAGGGGATGAATTTGTTCTACCACATATAGAGGCGTGTCATATTCGAGTTTCTATATATCGAATTTAAAGGATTCTATTTCTTGAGTATGACCAGGAAATACAGGAGATTTCCTTTGAGGAAATAGCTCCTTCGATGGATTTCGACGAAGAAGTGAACTTATGTCATGTGAAAGCGACGGCTTTTAGCGAGGAATGGCGCCATTTTGGAGGGTTTACCAGCAATTCATGGACTTCATAAGCATTTTTGACTTAAGATAGATGAGATGAATGGAGACGGCCGATTATTTAATGACCTGAATAATTAAGGTGGTTAAATAAGAAGGAGAACATCGTTCATGGGATGAATTATAATTTTCAATGCTATGATGTGAATGGATTTGAAGTGGGGGAGGGGATTGCGATAAAATCGTTACTAATTGATCTGGATGGAACACTTTATCATGGAAATCGGATGATCAAGGGTGCGGATCTGTTCATATCCCGATTGCGTACAGACCAGATACCTTATGCTTATGTTACAAACAATGCTTCACGTACACCCGAATTGGTGGCTGAGCATTTGGTTGGTATGGGAATTGAAGCGGCCAGCCATGAAGTATATACTTCGGCGTTAGCAGCTGCACAATATGTTGCACAGCAAAGTCCTGGAGCTCGTGTCTATTGTATTGGTGAAACAGGATTACGCGATGCACTCACAGGAGCCGGTTTGCAGCTTGTTGAGAACCATCCTGATTATGTGGTGCAGGGGATAGATCGTCAATTTACATATGATGCGCTGGCCGCTGCCATGCGTTGGATTCGGGAAGGAGCAACTTTTATTTTGACAAACCCGGATCTCCAATTGCCTTCACATGATGGGCTAACGCCAGGTGCAGGTACGATTGGAGCTGCAATTGAAGCTGCTTCACAGGTAAAGCCTATTGTCATCGGTAAGCCTTCAAGCGTATTGATGAACTATGCGCTGAACCGCTTAAACATTAGGGCGGATGAAGCTCTGGTTGTGGGCGATAATATGCTTACAGATATTGCGGCAGGTGCAGCAGCAGGTTGTAAAACAGCTCTGATCCTGTCGGGCGTGACGACCCGCGCTAATATGGATGAACATGTGCGTACCGTTGGAGTGAAACCTGACCTGATGTTTGAAAATCTCGCTGAACTGCAGGACTGGATGAAAGAAGAGCTGAAATAATAGAAAGTATATGTCTTACAAAACTTGCGAGAATTAAAAGCTATGTAGCTACGAAAGGAAAGATGTTGATATGCCGGAACTTCCTGAAATGGAAAACTACAGAATCTTATTATCAAAACAAATTTTGGACATTCCGATTACTGGAGTGACGGTTAGCCGTGAAAAGTCCATTAATACTGAAGTGGAAA
The DNA here is from genome assembly GCF_900116035.1 of Paenibacillus sp. cl130. Taxonomy (NCBI): domain Bacteria; kingdom Bacillati; phylum Bacillota; class Bacilli; order Caryophanales; family Paenibacillaceae; genus Paenibacillus; species Paenibacillus sp. cl130. The sequence continues at coordinate 684,803 of NZ_FOYG01000003.1, read as the reverse complement.
CGTTTGAGAAGCAATTGCTGGGAACGACCGTTGTATATTTAGAGCGTCGAGGCAAGCATTTGATTTTTCATTTAAACACGGGCGGGCGGCTCGTACTTCATCTGATGTTGGGAGGACTGTTATATCTGGGAACGGAGGAGCAGCGTCCAGATCGTACAGTTCAGATCGAATTAGATTTTAGTGGATTAAAGCTTTATTTTATCGGACTGCGCTTAGGTTATCTGCACTTGCTAACGGCTAAAGAAACAGAAGAAGCTTTGTCAGACCTGGGACCTGATCCGTTAGACCGCCGCATGACTTTGGAAAAGTTTACAGCACGTCTGAAGGGACGCCGGGGGATTTTGAAAACAACGCTGGTGAATCAGCAGATTTTTTCGGGTATTGGCAATTGTTATTCAGACGAAATTGCTTATATCGCCGGATTTACACCGGGTTCCAAAGTACAAAACATTGTGCAGTCCCCAGAAAAAGTGGAAAAACTATATCATGCCACTCAATCCGTACTACGTGAAGCTACTGCGGAAGGCGGGTACATGGAAATGCCTCTAATGGAGGGGGACACGCTAACAGGTGGATTTGATCATCAGTGTCGAGTATATGACCGCGAAGGAGAAGAATCTCCAAGTGGCGGAAAAATTGTAAGGGTTGAACTGGCGGGGAAAAAAGCATTTTATTGCCCGGTACAGCAGCATGATGCCTAAATTGCTAATCGGCTCCCATGTGAGTACGCGTGGTGGCTTTTCCAAAGCCGCTATGCGTGCGCGAGAGCAGGGGGGACGTTCATTTCAATATTTCCCGAAAAATCCTCGTAGTCTTAGGCTGAAGGAATGGAGTGCTACTGATGCTGCTGCTTGCAACGCTTACTGTTTAGAGCACCAGCTTCAATCCATTGCTCATTCGCCATATCCCGTTAATCCGGCTAATGGGTCCGAGCGTGGCCAGGAACTTTATGAGCTGACGATTGCTTCATTACGCAATGATCTGGATATTGCTGAAGCCTGTGGGTCAAAAGGGATCGTCGTTCATTTTGGGCATATGCATTCGTCAGACCCACTAGAGGGCTATCGTAACATTATTAACTGTTTTAATGATGTGCTGGAAGGCTGGCAAGGAAAAGCTAAAATATTGATTGAAAATCAGGCGGGGGATCACGGGCCCATGGGAACCACGCTTGAGGAAATGGTGCAAATCCGTCAGTTGTGCCAGAATCCTGACAGTATCGGCTTTTGCTTGGACACTTGTCATGCGTATGCAGCGGGATTATGGAACGGTGGAATGGACGAGGCTTTGATCGAAAAAGGGAATCGTCTCGGCTATTGGTCAGCTCTGTGCGGAGTTCATTTGAACGATTCTCAATACCCGTATGGCTCTAAAAAAGACAGACACGCCCGTGTGGGACAAGGCTACATTGGTACTCAAGGAATGCGTTGGATGACAGATCAGGATGCTGTAAGAGGTATTCCTATCGTTTTGGAGAGTGGGACGGGACCTGATGGGACACATCAGGAGGATATTCAAATGATTCTAAGCTGGGAGTAAATCGGTCTGATTGGTAATAACTATCTTTGAGGCTTGTGAGCTTGCATTTATGGGAAAAAGGAGGAGAAGTTGATGTATTTGTTTATGGACGATTATCGGCCTTGTCCTCCGGGCTTTAAGCTGGCAAGAGATGCGGATGAGTGTCTACTGCTACTTCATGAATACCCTATTTCAATACTATCGCTAGATTATGATTTGGGTCCAGGTCAGCCTACGGGAAAGGATGTGGCTGCTGCTATCGCAGGGAAACGGTTATATCCACGTGAAATTTACTTGCATTCCTCCAGTCCAGAGGGGCGGCGAGCCATGTACGAGCTACTCTATGCGAATAAGCCAGAGGGAGTCACCGTGCATAACGGGCCCATACCCGAGGAGCGTATGCGAGAGATCAGAAAAGAGTCTGAACGATGAAAGAGATCGGACAAAAAGAGGTGCGCCGTGCCATATGGGAGGGATGCAAGCTGGCTTTGTTTGTGTACACTCCCATGTGTGGAACATGCGCGGCTGCCCGTAAAATGCTGGAGGTAGCAGAGTATTTGCTCCCTGAAGAAGCAGTGGTGCAGAGCAACATTAACTATATTCCTGAACTGGTACAGGAGTACCGGATATCCAGTGTTCCCGCGCTTCTTATATATAATGGTGAAAACAAAAATCCTGAAATCATCTACAAAATGGAATCTGTAGAACACTTGCTGAGCAAAATAAGGAGCGTGATGGAATGATATCCATGAAGAGCATTACGTTGCAGCGGGAAGAAAGACGGATTTTGGACGATGTAAGCCTGGACATACGAGAAGGTGAACATTGGGCTATTCTGGGTCGCAATGGCTCCGGTAAAACAACATTGCTGGAAATGATGACAGGGTATATGTTTCCAAGTCGTGGTACGGTTGAAGTGCTTGGGCAAATGTATGGTCAATGTGATGTGCGGGAAGTTCGCAAACAAATCGGATATATCAGCCAGACTTTGTTGGAAAAGCTGGCGCTAAAAGATCCCGTTTGGGAAGTCGTTGCTACAGGTGCATATGCTTTTTTGCGCTTTTATCAGGAAATTCCGACAGAGGCAAAAGAAAAGGCCATATCTTTGCTGGAGGGTATGAATTTAGGCGACTTGATTCATCACCCGCTGGGGACGTTATCTCAAGGAGAACGTAAAAAGGTGATGCTGGCCCGCTCACTGATGGCAGAACCTCGTCTGCTAATTATGGACGAGCCTTGTGCCGGGTTGGATCTATTTGAGCGGGAAAAAATGCTGGTCGAGATTGATCGGCTCCGCAAGCGGGAGTTATCAGTGGTCTATGTGACTCATCACATTGAGGAGATTGTCCCCCTCTTTACGCATGTTGCATTGATTCGTGATGGTAAGGTCGCAGCAGCTGGCCCGAAAAAGGAAGTTTTAACGAAAGAATTGATTATGCACACATATGAAGTTCCGGTTGAGCTGGATTGGGATGGAGAACGCCCCTGGATTCGGGTGTGCACTGGAGGGTAATGTTATTTTGGAGGAACTATATATCAGTACAGATGAACAAAGTGAATCTACTTTGTCATCATCAAGATTTGTTTGTACAGCCAATCACGGTTTTGCACCCTATGCTCAAGAGGAGCTTAGAAGAATATTTGGCTCTGTTAAAAGCACGATGCTTTTACCTGGTGAAATTTTTCTGGCTACATTACCTGCGGAAGAAATTGAGGTAGTGAGGACAATTACAGGTCAGCCGCCGATGTTTTTACGTCACTTATTTCCTGTTCATTTTCAGGAAGAAGGAACGGACCTGGTTCAGGTACAGGAGCGTCTGGTTGCATTCATCCGTAACCGCAAGGAACTGATGGATCAACGTGTTTCTTTACAAGTGCGCAAAGGATCTAATAGCAGTTGGATTGAAAGCGCAGGTGCGCTCAAGCAGGCTTTGAGTGAACAATTAAGTGATCTACCTATGGAGCAGACAGTACAAGGCGCCGATGTTATTGTGTCCGTTTTTGCAGATACAGATACGTGGTATGCAGGTATATCGCGTCCTGAGGACAATCTATCGGATTGGAGCGGAGGCGCGGTTCGTTTTCAAAAAGAAGATGGACAAATTTCTCGTGCCAAATTCAAGCTATTGGAAGCAGAAGCAACGTTCGGCATAGATTTTGCCGCTTTCCATCAGGGACTGGATATTGGGGCAGCACCGGGTGGATGGACTTCCTTCTTACTGGAACGGGGACTGAAAGTTACAGCGGTTGATCCGGCAAAGATGGAGCCATCACTGATGAAGTACGCCAATCTGACTTTTTTGCGTAAAAATGCAAGTGAAGTCAAATTTAAAGAGAATTCGTTCGATCTGCTGGTTTGTGATATGAGCTGGAGTCCTAAGCAAATGGCAAGGCTCGTTACTGATTTACTATATAGTTTGCGAAGTGGTGGTACTGCTATCGTTACGGTCAAGCTAATGCATAAAAAGCCCTTGGCGCTCATTCATGATGTAATTGCTTCATTTGAAGAGTCCGGCATGCAGATTCAGCGAGCTAAGCAGCTATTCCATAATCGAGATGAGATCACCCTGTACATGATCAAGTATGGAAAATAATACTTTACAATGGATACAGGTGTGCTATATAATAAATCCAAATTGTTCCTTTAAAAATAATAATCACGTTTAAATCAAGGGAAAGCATCCCGCGAAAACGGTTTTCATGACGACATGGAAATTTGATTTTGCGGCAGCTTTCCCTTTTTTGCGTTGTCTGCTTGAGAAAGGAGGTAGGAGAATAATGAAGCAACCATCACAGTTGGAATTCGGATCAATTATCGGTGAGCGGTACCGTATTGTTCGCACATTGGGTTCGGGAGGAATGAGCCGTGTGTTCATGGCAGAGGATTTAAAACTGCCAGGCAAGCAATGGGCGGTGAAGGAGTCGGTTGCCGGGCCACAAGTTATGAAGCTTGTACGCACGGAGGCAGAGATGCTGATTTCGCTAAGCCATCCACGTTTACCGAGAATTGTTGATTTTTTTGAGCATCCTCCATCTGGTGCGGTATATCTGGTCATGGATTACATCGAAGGAATTACGCTGGAAGCATACATGAAGGGCTACCAAGGCTATATTCCACAGGAGCAAATCGTCCCATTCGCTTTGCAGGTACTGGATGTGTTGGACTATTTGCATACCCGTCAACCGCCAGTCATTTACCGGGATCTGAAACCAACGAATATTATGCTGACTCCGGAAATGGAATTTATACTGATTGATTTTGGAATAGCGAGGAGCTATAAGGCTGAGCTGGATCAAGATACGGTAAAGCTGGGCACAGTGGGCTTCGCTGCTCCGGAGCAATATGGAGCTGGTCAGACGGATGCTCGTTCAGACTTATACAGTTTGGGAGCGCTGCTATTGTATCTTTGTACAGGAGGCAAATATAGCGAGTGGACTGCGGGAGTAGAAGGGTATATTCGCGGAGAATTGCCCCGCCATTTGATCCCAGTGATTCGAAAACTGCTGCGTCAGCATCCTGAGGAACGATTTCAATCTGCCGGGGAGGTCATTGGAGAACTGCGGCGCAGTGCTGATTTTCAGCCTGCTCAACAAGGAATATCCGTTAATGATGCCTCAATGGATTATGCAGGTACAAGGGTAGTGGCTGTACTGGGTGTATCTGCCGGCTCCGGTGCTACGCATACAGCAATTGCGGTGAGCCACTATCTGGCTCGAAGGTCCCGCTCCGTAGCTTTGGTTGAGCTGCACAGCACAGCCAAAGCATTTGCCCGACTTCAAGAAGTCGTAGAAGGCACATCTGTTGGACAATCGAGTTCAAGTCGGCGTTTTGAAGTCGATGGAGTACATTACTGGCGACAAACATCTCGTGCGGATGTCATTTCTTTGTTGGGTGGTTCCTATAGATTTATCGTACTGGACCTGGGGAGTGGGCAGGACAATGAACGACTGGAAGAATTCTTGAGAGCCGATTATCCGCTCGTCGTTGGCTCAGGGGCCGAATGGAGAGTTCAGGATATAGCAGGGTTAGCCCGATCTCTTCAGCGCCATCCACAGCACAAATGGAATTACTGCTTGCCATTGGCAACCTCGGAGGCGGCCCGCAGGCTTCGTAAGGAGCTGGATCACGATAAAGTATTTGCTCTACCGTTCCACTCAGACCCCTTCGAACCGGATGATGAGATGGATCAGGTGTTGGACGAGCTGTTTCGCGGAGTCATTCCAGATACCCGGAGAAGACGCTTCGTATTCCTTAAGCGACGGCGCTAGATAGAAGGTATATATCAAAAGAGGCAGGGGAGAAGTTGTGTGTCCAAGCTAAGAAAAAGCAGTAAACAAAAACTATACGCCGGTTGCATTGGCGCTGGGATTGTTGGCATTATCTTTGCCGGCTACCTTATGGTTAATATCCATCAAATGAATGAGGTTAGGAAACAGGCTGAGGTAGAGGCAGAACTGAAATGGAAAGTGTATGAACAGGAGCAACGAACCGCGAAAAAAGGCTGGGTGGTTGTCCGTGACATTTCTCCAGGTGAACAGATTGCATCTAATGATTTGAAGGGAATTAAAGTTCCCGGTTCTCAGGCTCCATCAAATTTGCTGGCAGATAAAAGTGAAGTTTCCGGAACCACAGCCAAGATTGAGCTTAAAAAAGGATCTGTGCTTACATCGGCTATGATAACTGCTGATGAACCCATACCTAAAGATTTACGCAACCGTGAGCTAAAGGTGGTGGTACTACCCAACAGCCTGAAGTCGGGGGACGAAGTGGATATTCGCATTCAATTTCCAACAGGTCAGGATTACATTCTATTATCCAAAAAGAAGATTTCCCGACTGGAAGGTCCAATTGTCTGGGTCACTTTGAATGAGCAGGAAATATTATCGCTTTCGAGCGCGATTGTTGATGCCTATCTGCATAAAGCATCCATTTATGCTCTGACATATGTCGATCCCCAATTTCAGCCCAAAGCAATCCCGACCTATCCGCCTAATGCGCAGGTGTTAGCGTTAATGAATAGTGATCCAAATTTGATACACATTGCTGAACAAAAGCTGTCCAAGCAGCTGCGGGATTCCCTTGAAAATGCAATTAATTCATCAAACAGTGTGATTTCAACACCTGTGGAAAGGAGTCTGAGTGAGGAAATTGCAGCTCAGCATGCGGGTGCTACTATAGAAAACCCAGCAAGCGGAATTGATGATACAAGAAATGAATATGAGAACGAGCAGGATCATCAAGAACAAACAAAGATTCTGACGCAGGACGGAAGCTCTGATCCGTATGCCAAATAAATGAGAGAAAAGGAACGGAAGTATGAAAACATGGATATTTGCCGGGCTTTGTGACAAAAGCGATACCTTGTTATACATCAGCAGCATATTAGCAGCTTCCGGCCAACAGGTACTGCTTGTAGATGCTACGTTGCGGGGACGGTATCGGTATAGCATAGGGATGCTTGACAAACCACTTCCCATTACGCAGTTTAGTGGTTTTGATGTAGCAATTGGATTTACAGCATGGGAAGACCTGCATATAGGTATGACGGCTGATCAGAAGGCAGAGCAGGCTTATGACATTGTTATTTTGGATGTAGAGTTACCTGATTTTTGCCCAATTTCTGTTTGGAAAAGGGCAGAACTGCGAGTTTGGGTCAGTGATTATAGCCGCATGCTAATGCATAACGGACAGAATTGGCTTGAGCATTTATTCAGTCAACCTGAATTTCCTAAAGATCTTGTATTTCACAAGCTTTTTTTACAGGCTGTGGATTGTGGTGTGGAGGAGCCGTACTTGTGGGAATACATGAACCATTTCCCAGCTTCTTGGCAGCAAGAGCCATATGTACTGCCATGGGATGAGGGGCTGCTTGCTCTGAAACTGGAAAATGAGCATAAAAAACAGCTACTACTAAAACCGCTATCCAGAATGTATAAGAAACAATTATGCCGTTGTATTGGGGAATGGATGAGTTGGGAATTAAAAGTGAGTCGTCGTGCGCTAAAGCGTGCGGAAAGGAGTAGAGCATGAGTACCATTTTGTTTTGGAGCCCCATTAAGGGGGCTAGTGGAAGTAGCTCTTTGGCGGCAGCAATAGCAATTACCATAGGCAATCTATATCGAGGAAGACTATTATTGACTCATTTGGGTCGTAAATATACCGGTATTGAATCAGGATTACCTATACAAGAGTATGGTATGGACGATCCAACCCTACAGCTTCAGGAAGGGGGCTGGGATGCTGCCGCACGTTTAGTTCTGCGAGGGACACTGTCTAAAGAAAATATTCGTAATTATACGACGCCTGTACTCGAACATACTTTGGATGTACTTGAGGGAACCTCCAGCTTTGGAGCTGCACCGCCGTTACTATCTCCAGGGCTTGTACGGGCAGTAATAGATACAGCGAATCAATATTATGATTTAACGCTGATTGATGCAGGAAGTGGAGCAGGGTGGGGGGCTGTACAGCATGAAGCATGTGCACGAGCCAAACTGGCCGTTCTTTCACTCACTCAGAATATGCGAGAGTTAGACGCTTATTTTGAATCTGTGTCTCCGTTATCTACCTATTCATCGTTACCCTTATTGATTGTACTTGGGAAATATGATGTGCATTCTCAAGTGAATGAAACGAATATTCGCAGGAGATATGGCTACAAAGGTGCTTTGTATACAGTCCCTTATAGCACCGGATTTATGGACGCATGGAACCGCAGGGATGTGATCGGCCATGTGCAGCGTGAGGTGCGAAGTGGAAAAGAGCAGCACCGCAAGCTTTTTATGCCCGTGAGATGGGCGCAGAGTATACGGCATATCGGCAAAGCTATTCTGGAGGCGGCAGAGTCCGATCTTCGGCTCAAGGCTTTGGAGAGGGGCGCTTAAATGCTGTCCGCTCAAATGATCAACGGATTGATTCTTACCTGTATAGTACTGATGTGCATCGTACTGATTATTGTTAAATACCGAGGGAATCTTCACTCGCGACATTCAACCCTTCGGGTAGAAAAAAAGAACGAAGATGCCACATTCGAAACATTAATAGAGTATATCAAAAATGCACTTCATGAACTAAGTCATAGCCAGATGGCGGATGCCGGATTGCATGAAGAGGAATATAGACGGCGTATCCATCAAAGGGCGGAACTACGCAGGGCGTTAAAGGACTGTGCCAATGGCAGCATGGGTGATAAACGTTTTGTTAAAAATCTGATGGCTGAGCTTCTGATTAACGGTTACGGCTTAAACGAGAAAATTGTCGATATTGTTATGCCATTCTCCCGACCTGAGTTGTTTAGCATACAGGATCAATTCGAAATTATATTTTACCAATACCAGCAGAAGTTTGGCGCTGATGCACTATCACGTTTACTGGATACTTATGACTTGGCCGAAATGAGGTATTCACAGCAAGGTGAAGAAGATGGAAGTTATCTCGTTACCGCAGAGGATATTCGTTATATCTATGACTGTGAGTACCGCCCTCTTTCCTTTTTGGAGAAAGTGGATATTATTGTCCAGCGGATTTATCAGCATTACAAAGGCTTTTCCGTCATTGATGATATTCGTGACCAGCGGATCGACGGTGTAAGTGGGGGCGTCAGTGGTATGCCGGAAGGTGGGATTCCTGCATCATCAGACTGGCCTTCGGATAGGTATGTATTTGAACAAACATCTGCGCCTACTGCCAATGGTTATGAGAGCGTATGGATCTTTTATAAAGGTAAAACTATCCATCTTTCGTTCCTTTCCTTCGGATCTGAGCGTGAACTTAAAAGGGTGTGCCAAAATATTTATAAATACAATTACCCGGGACAGCTTTCCGAAGCGAATGGTTATAAGGTCAACGAAATGAAGGATGGGTCACGGGTAGTGGTGGTGCGCCCTCCTTTCTCAGAATCGTGGGCTTTCTTTGTCCGTAAATTCGATATTCAAAGCGCATCGCTGGAACAGTTAATTAAGGGACAGAATGCTGATTTTCCAATCCAGTTACTTTCTTATTTAATGAAAGGCAGCCGGATTACTGCTATTACAGGCGCGCAGGGTTCAGGTAAGACGACGTTGTTAATGGCGATGGTCAAGCATATTTATGCTTCGTATACGCTTCGTGTTCAAGAAATGGCCTTTGAACTGCATCTACGCAGCATTTACAGTCGCCGTAACATTCTTACCTTTCGAGAAACGGACCATATTTCAGGACAACAAGGGCTTGACTTGCAGAAAAAAACAGATGGAACCGTCAATATACTAGGCGAAGTAGCAAGTGATGAAGTAGCTGCTTGGATGATTCAAATGTCGCAGGTTGCCAGTCTGTTCACCATTTTTACTCATCATGCCAAAACATTTCGTGATCTCGTGTTTTCACTTCGTAATTCATTGCTCAAAACAGGAGTATTTCAGCATGAAGGCATCGCTGAGGAACAGGTAGTTCATGTCATTAACTTTGATGTGCATCTCAAACGTGATGCGGAAGGGCGACGCTACATCGAACGGATCACAGAATGCGTGCCGCGTGACCCGGATCATACGGATGCAGGTTCCAATGCTTCATCGAGCTATAGTTATCGCCACGTTATGGAATATCGGAACGGAAGCTATATACCGATGGAGCCCCTAACTGCCAAAAGTGCAAAAGAAATGTGTGAGCAGATGAATGTAAAGGATGCCAGAGATTTCCGCAGTTTTTTGACCCGCTATTGGGAGGAAGACTATGAGTCTTAAAGAAATTTTATTATGGATTTTACTAATATCAGGTGGGAGCTTTGCGCTTCTATATATAGTTTTGTGGGGGTTGCGTAAGCGCGGTAGTCATACAGTTCGCAGAGGACGAATTCATTCTGTTCAGGAAGGGCGCAAAGGAAAAGCGGTACTTCAACGTGAGCTGCAAGCTTTACTGCATAAGTTGTGCACGCTGTGTATGAAGGTCCCTTTCTTATCTGGATACATCACAAGTGTACGTAAGCGACTAGCTGGTCAGCATGCCTACGATGAGTACAAGCTTCGCCTACAGACCATGAAGATGACACTGTTCATCTGGGGGGCTTTTGCTTGCAGTAGCGTTGTGCTGTTCATGATGAAGCCAGGAATAGAGTTTGCTATATTGGCTGTTTTATGCGGAGTGGTAATCAACAGTCTTATTTTGGATATGGCCATTAGCCGGATGGAGAAAAGGCTACTTGCACAGATGATCGAATTATTCGCCAATGTACGTCATTATTACCATCAGCACGGTATGGTGGAGGAAGCCATATCCGAAGCGGCCGATTTGGCGGAGGCAGAGGCTGGGAGACACGCACGACTCATCCATGAGGCGCTAACAGATGTTGATCCGCACGAAGCATTGGAAAGATACTATGAGTCGGCTCCTAATCGATTTTTAAAAGCTTTTGCCGGTATCTCATATATGGTAATGGAGTTTGGTGACCGGGTTGATGAGGGGGGCTCCATTTATTTGAAGGGGCTCGGCAGTCTCGCACGCGAAATCCAGTTGGAGTTGCTGCGAAGAAATAAACTGGACTATCTGTTAAAAAGTCTAAACGTGATCGCACTGGCACCTGTTTTCTTTACGACCCCAATCGAGACATGGGCGAGATCCAGCTTTCCATCCATGAATGAGTTTTATCAGGGAAAATTGGGTTATATAACGAAATTGTCCGTTTATATTGTGATAATCGTATCTTATTTCCTGTTACAGAAACTGCAACAGACCGATGAGACAGGATATCGTGCGGGTAGAGGCCGGAGGGTTTGGGAGCAGAAGCTATACCGTTTTCCCATCATTCGTAATGTGGTGGATTCTTTAATTCCGCGTCAGCATATGTCTTCTTATTTCCAAATAACCCGTCTATTAAAGGAAAGTGGTGCGGAGGTTAAGCTGGAGTGGCTCTACATACGCAGAATGGCTCTTTTTATCGTAGGATTGGTGCTCAGCATCAGTACGATATTTTTTTTACATGAAGCTGAGAAAACGCATATCCTTCACGCCCCAGTACAATCAGGTCAAATGTTTGGACGTTTAAGTCCGGTGGAGCAAAAAGAAGCTTCGAAGCAGAGTGAGATTGATCGCAAAATCATGCATTCGCTGAACATGAGGGCGAACAGCACATACGAACAAACGTACATTGTTTTAGAGCATAATGCTAATGGAACTGCTACTCCTGAACAGCTATCCACAAATACTCGGCGTATCCTCCAAAAGCTGAAAGATTGGAATGATGAATACATCAAGTGGTGGGAAGTACTGATTAGTTTGATTGTTGGGTATGTAGCCTATCAAATGCCTATGCTTTTATTATATTTGCAACGAAAAATGCGTCGGTTGGATATGAGGCATGAGGTGTATCAATTTCAAACGGTTATTTCCATTTTACGGGTTATGGAACGAATGTCTGTCGAGGAAATATTGGAGTGGCTGAACAGATTTTCAGTTATATTCAAAAGACCTCTGCAAAAATGTTTGCTTCATTATGAACACGGGCCAGAGGCAGCTCTCGACTTGCTAAAAGAAGAGGCACCTTTGCCGGAATTTCAACGTCTAGTGGACAAGCTCCATTTGTCTTTGGGTAAAATTACGATTCGAGAGGCCTTCGATGATTTGGAATCCCATATGTCCTACTATTTCGAACAAAGAAAACAGGAGTATGAAAAAATAATAGACAGCAAGGCTATCTGGGGAAGGATGATTGGTTTTGCCCCGATGTATGGTCTTATCTTTTTATATTTGGTGATTCCGTTGATCGGTATGAGCTTTGTTCAAATGGATAACTATTATGAGCAAATACAAAAAATTCAGTAAAAAAGTTCTATTATGACTAATACAAAATAACAAGCTGAGGAGAGAAAAACAATGAATAACGCATCAACAGCTTTAAAGGTAGCCGCTGGGATATTTTTGACCATCGCTCTAATTACGATTGTAGTTATACTGTTTATTTCAGCCCAGGAGGCGACTAAAACGGCACAAAACAATTTTGCTGATATCCAGACCGAATTGTCTCAGGCCTCTTTTACGGTATATGACGGCACAACGATTAGCGGTTCCCAGGTGACCAATGCGCTGCGGAAGTTTCAGGGGAAGGACCAATTCGGCATTCAGATTAAAACCGGCAAAAATATGGCAGGCCAGTGGTACGGTAATGCTCTGAACATTAGCCCAGACAGTGAACAGTATGGCGCCGTGAATGGCGGCAGTGATAAGACTGGGAAAATCACGAATACGCTTAATGAGAAAGAGAATGAATACGTAAATCCAAGTGGCAAATTCAAGGCTGAAATCGTCAAGGACAAATCGAACGTTGTCCGTGGATTGTTGTTTACCCAGTCCTAAGCACTACAGTAAAGATAATAATCATAAGGGGGATGAGAGTATGTCTGATCACGCTTCAAGCATGCTGCGGCTTGGTGTGTCAGTTATTCTGTTCATAACCGCATGTGTAACGGCAGCAGACTTGTCCAGCCAGCTGGATGGTGCACTGGAATTAAGATCACAGCAGGAGGAGCATTCTGAAGGGCGAATAGCCCGTACTGCTGTGGTGGGGTTGCCGGAACGGATAAAAGGGACTCAGGTAATGCAGGCAATTCGCGTGAACTTACAGGAGGGGATTTCGATTCATGTCGACGGGACAGAGTACGATGCGTATTCTGAACCGTTTGAGCCTGATGTATCGACCTTAGATGCTTCTTCTTTATATTCCATATACCCACAGCGTAATGGGAATGGGGACATAACATCTGTACGTTTTGAGAAATTGGGGGAGGAATGAAGTGGTTCAAACAATATCCAAGCTGTTGGGGGCGCTGATCGCTGTATTGCTTTTGTACATCGTACCCGCAGCTCAAGCTGCTGAACGGCAGGAAGATATATCCGGGTTAAATACATATCATTCAACTGTACGTTTTGTTGATATGGTAAGAACCAAAGGTTACATTACACCGACGATGTATAACGATTTTATGCGTGATCTGGAATTGACAGGCAATATCTACAAAGTTGACTTGGAGCATATGCACAAAAAGTATGTACCGGACTATGCAGATGCCGCGAAGCCAGACAGTTTTCTGGGCAATTATGAAACTGTATATGATGGGTACTATAATCCGCAAATCTTACCTGTACTGTTTCCTGACAATCAGCAGCCAAAATCAGATCAGCCACGTCGGTATACCTTGATGGCCGGGGATTATTTTACGGTCCGGCTACATAATACGAATCGGACTCCTGCGGACTTGTATAAATCATGGCTTCTCGGTGGGGCAGATAGCGGAAAGCCGGCAGTTACAGCTTCTTACGGGGGCATGGTTCTGAATGAAGATTACTGATTTTGCAGTCATATTTATACTTTTGTTTTTGCCCTTTGGTGTAGTTAGTGACTTACGGGTCCAGAATCAGCGTGAAGTGCAGCAGCTAGAAATGAAATATACGTCGGCTCTCCGTACCGCAGTTCAGGATGCAGGGGTTATGCTCTCACAGAATGAACGTCAAGAACGCGAGGCCGGATACGGATCGGATAAGTTTTTTCGTGTAGATAAAGAAGCAGCGCTGCACACGTTCCTGCACACCCTTTTTCTTAATGTAGGCATTGATGGGGATATAGTAGCACAACGTGCATTATTGGATTACATACCAGCCATTGTAATTCTAGATTATGACGGTTATTATGCGTTCACTTCAGAAGCCTATACCGACGAGCATGGACAAGCTGCCATAGGTCCCAAATGGAGCGAAAAAAAGCCATATGCCTATGTTGATTCAGTAGACAACAGTGTGGGGTTCACCTTGGATAATTATGTGCACGCATATGATGCGCGGAATCACAGGTGGGTGGAGGGCTTTCAAAAGGAACTTCAGGACCAGACCCCTATATCTTTACTGAATAATTCAGAAACTTTTGAGCAAATACGTCGTTCCACCATCGTTCGCAGCGTCCAAGAGGACCTGGCGCGAATTATTAATGTCCATAACGAAAAAGCTGCACGTAACGGCATAACTTATACGTTCACGCTACCGCTCATTCCGCAAGAGGAGTGGTACAACACAGTAGATGATGTGGGTCTGATCGCGTTTATCCAAGGCATTCCGGTCGGAGACAGGTATTACAATAACTATGGATTTGGTGGTGGGAGAGTCGTTAGAAAGCAAGACATTATAGGCGGCATAGAACCAGATACTGGGATGAAATATTTTTATAGAGATTCATGTCCAGCTCCCTTTAAAGCGAGTGAACGTTTTGCGGATGAAAAATCTGCAGCAGCTGCGGGATACTTTGAGTACAAATGTTATAATGGCTTAAAATAATCACCTTCATGGGTGGTTTTTCTTTTTTTAGGCAGATCCATATCAAAAACCTTAAAAATCGCTGTTTTCCATATTCCGATATGGTTGCAGAATGTGCTACAATAAAGCTTTGAAAGAAACGAAATGCATATGAAATAAGAACAGTCGGCAGCGCCGATGACAATAAGGAGCCAAAAACAGCTTATGAGTTTATTGACTGTAGAAAATGTATCTCACAACTTTGGGGACCGCGCATTATTTAAAAATGTTTCCTTTCGATTGCTTGCGGGGGAACGTGTAGGTTTGGTAGGAGCTAACGGTGTCGGTAAATCGACACTCATGAACATTCTGACTGGAAAATTGCTTAAGGATGAGGGTAAAGTGGAATGGACTCCACGTGTACGTTACGGCTATCTGGATCAGCATACCAAGCTGACACCGGGCAAAACGGTACGTGATGTTTTGAAAGACGCTTTTCTTCCTTTGTTGGAATTGGAAAAGGAAATGATGCAGATTACTGACAAGATGGGGGATGCTTCTCCTGAAGAGTTGGAAGTGCTGCTGGAACAGATGGGTGAAATTCAGGAGCAACTGGATATGGGGGATTTTTACCTCATTGATGTGAAGGTTGAAGAAATGGCGAATGGACTAGGTCTGTCGGCCATAGGACTGGATCGGGATGTATCTGCACTTAGCGGTGGGCAACGGACAAAGGTGCTTCTTGCTAAGTTGCTGTTGGAAAAGCCAAATGTCCTGCTGCTGGATGAGCCCACCAACTATTTGGATGTAGAGCATATTGAATGGCTTACGCGCTATTTGAAGGATTATCCCTATGCTTTTATTCTTATTTCACATGATACTGAGTTTATGAACCAGGTCGTTAATGTTATTTACCATCTTGAATTTGCCAAGATGACCCGTTATTCAGCTAACTATGAAAAGTTTCTTGAAATGGCGGATCTGAACAAAGCTCAGCATATTGATGCTTATGAGAAGCAACAGGACTTTATTAAGAAACAGGAAGATTTTATTCAGCGTAATAAAGCGCGTGCCTCTACATCAGGCCGAGCAAAGAGCCGTGAAAAGCAACTTGATCGGATCGAACGTATAGATAAGCCTGAAGAAGCTGCGAAGCCAACCTTTCAATTCAAAGAAGCACGTGCAAGCGGAAAGACGGTATTTGAGGGTATTGATTTTGAGATTGGTTATACGCATGCCCTTTTGCCTAAAATGTCCATGACGATTGAACGTGGCGAAAAGATTGCTATTGTTGGCTACAACGGTGTCGGTAAATCGACATTGCTCAAAACCATATTGGGAAAAATACCGCCAATCAGTGGAAAAACCTATCAAGGTGATTTTTTGCAGCCCGCTTATTTTGAGCAGGAAGTAAAGGCGGAGAAAATTACACCGATTGACGATGTGTGGAATGAATTCCCACATTTGAACCAGCATGAAGTACGAGCGCATTTGGCGCGTTGCGGTTTAAAGAATGAGCATATCACGCGTCCGCTATCTGCGCTCAGTGGTGGAGAACAGGCTAAAGTCCGTCTTTGCAAACTGTTAATGCGTGAAAGCAACTGGGTACTGTTCGATGAGCCTACCAACCACTTGGATGTTAAAGCTAAGGATGAGCTGAAACGTGCCTTGAAGGAATACAAAGGGACCGTATTGCTTGTATCTCACGAACCGGACTTTTACGAGGATTGGGTAACCAAAACGTGGAATGTGGAAGAGTGGTCAAGTAAAGTTAACTAACATCAACTAAATCCAATTCTGCATATTTCACACGAAGTGGGGTTTGCAGAATTAGGAAAATATGCTAAGCTATCTTTAGCTTATACAATAAAATAGTCACACTAGGGGAGCCGCCCATGCGGCTGAGACGGAATAAATGGATTTCGGACCCTTTGCACCTGATCTGGGTTATGCCAGCGTAGGGAAGTGAGCACCGTACAAACAAGGCAACACCATCTTATTTTTGTTTGTGCGTGGGACGATACACGTATACGGATATCATGGTCCGTTCGATTATTGGACGTTCGTTAAACCACTTCCTTGGGGAAGTGGTTTTTTTGCGTTTCGTTCATTTTAAGTTGTTCGAGCTTCCGTAGACAATTCACATACAATCCCCTTTCATTTCTGCTGGTAGACGTGGCTGACTAAGCTTAGATCCTTTAGTCCAATGTGAGGTGAAGACAAAATCGAATTACACGCAATTTCGATGGAAAAGGGCACTTTTGCACAAGCAGCCCAAGTGGCTGCTGTGATTTGTCCGTATGTTCATTATGTACACGCACGTTTAAAACAGAATGGTGCCTCTGCATTGCTATCTTTGACTCGCAGCATGGTGGAGCAGGGAGTTCCTTTGCAACAAATTGTAGTAAATGATCGTGTGGATGTAGCTTTACTTACTTTGGTTGGAGCCGTCCAGCTACCAGCTAATGGATTACCTGTAGCGGATGTGAAAAGCCTACTTCCAAAGGGTACACGCTGTGGAGTATCTGTGCATTCCTTGAAGGAGGCGCAGACTGCCGAGCGGGTAGGAGCGGACTATGTACTTTATGGTCACATATATGAGACCCATTGTAAGCCCGGTATTGTACCACGGGGTTTAGCTCAGCTTGAACATATTTGCAGGCTGTCGAACATTCCGGTGATCGCGCTGGGCGGCATACAACCGCACCATATCCCGGAGCTTTATAAGGCTGGAGCAAGCGGAATTGCGGTGATGTCTGGTATATGGGAGGCTGAGTCGCCCGTTGCAGCTGCGCTGGAATATAGGCGAATGGCAGATCTTGTAGTTCACGACCTGTAGCGAGAAAACGAGAGTAGAGGCAAGCTGAAAGCAGAATGGTTTATGGAGAGGAGACACGGAACAAATGCCAAAGATACACATAGAGGCAAGAGCGATAGGACACGCTGAATGCTTGGTCATAGGTGGAGGTGTCATCGGCAGTTCCATTGCTTATCATGTGGCCAAGGAGGGAAGAAGTACGATCATGCTGGAACGATTGATCCCGGGTGAGGGAGCCTCAGGAGCAGCGGTTGGAATGCTGGCAGCGGAAAGTGAAGAGTTCACCGACTCTGAGCTGGCACGGTTTGCTCGCATAAGTCGAGACGCATTCCCTGAGCTTGTCTGTGATCTGGAGCGTTTGTCAGGTATTTCGGTGGAATTCCGTACAGAAGGATTTGTGACTCCTTTCCGTACGGAAACTGAAGGCCAAAAACGCTGGAAAGCTGCTAAAACGCGAGAGGATGATTGTCCTATCTGGTGGGATGCGAAGGAATTGGCCCGACGAATTCCAGGTTTGGATGAACAAGCGATCGGGGCAATATATCGTTCAAAAGAGACACAAGTGGCTCCTGTCCAGCTTTGCCGTGCTTATGCAGGTGCTGCTGCGGTGCTGGGGGCAACGGTATGGTCTGGTACACAGGCAGAGCAACTGGTCATACAGAATGGTCGAGTTTGCGGTGTTCGAACAGATAGTGGCTTTTTTTCCTGCGATCAGGTCATTATTGCTGGAGGCTTGGATAGCATGAAATTGCTAGCGCAGGTTGGATTTGAATATCCACTTTATCCGGTCAAGGGCGAAGCGGTAGCGGTCTCCTTGAAGGATCACCCGTTAGAATACACCATTTATGCTGATGATATTTACCTCGTGCCTAAACAGAATAACGAGCTTTGGATTGGGGCAACGAGCCTTCCGCATCAATATGACGAAGAGGTGACCGTAGGAGGCTTGGAGGGGTTGCTGGCACGTGCCTCTGCTTGGCTGCCGCGCGTCCGTGAAGCTTCTTTTATACGCACTTGGGCGGGCTTACGTCCGCAGGCCGCATCAGGTCATCCTTTTATAGGCACTGTCCCTGGGGTCGAGGGCGTATATGCTGCCGTCGGGCATTATCGCAACGGTGTCCTGCTGAGTGATGCTACCGGGCGTGCGCTGGCAGCTATGCTTAATGGGGCTGGTGCGGCTGAACTTGGGATAAGTAGATTTTCTTCTGAGCTCCTCAAGAAGGAAAGCTTATGAAGCTGACGATTAACGGCCAGAGCCTGACCTTTTCTAATCGAATCACTCATGTGGATCAATTGCTACATGAGCTTGATGTAAAGGTGAAAACCGTAGTGGTAGAGCTGAATCGGCGTATATTGACCCGTGAAGATCATGATGAAGCGGTACTGAAGGATGGAGATTGCCTAGAGATTGTACATTTTGTGGGAGGCGGTTGATCATGTTAACCATTGGAAAAGCATCTTTTACCTCAAGGTTGTTGTTGGGAACAGGAAAATTCTCTGATCTAGATATCCAATCCCAAGCCGTAGAGGCTGCTGAGACGGAAATATTGACGTTTGCTGTACGGAGATTGAACTTGGAGGAACGGGATAAGCAGCATTTTCTCGATATGCTGGATTTGAGCCGGTATACACTTCTTCCCAACACAGCAGGGGCTACAACAGCAGAGGAGGCCATTCGTATTGCCCAATTGGCAAAAGCCTCCGGCTTGTGCGATATGATTAAGGTGGAAGTCATTGGGGATAGCAAGACACTGCTGCCTGACCCTTTTGAAACGTTGAAGGCTAGTGAAAAGCTGTTAGAAGAAGGCTTTATCGTGCTGCCCTACATATCGGACGATGTGATTCTAGCCAAGAGGCTACAAGAGCTTGGAGTACACGCCGTTATGCCTGGAGCTTCACCGATTGGTACAGGACATGGTTTGCTCAATCCGTTTTCATTAGAGCTAATTATTGAACAGGCGGAGGTTCCGGTTATTGTCGATGCGGGTATTCGCTCACCCGGTGACGCGGCAATGGCGATGCAGTTGGGGGCAGATGCTGTTTTGTTGAACACAGCCGTATCAGGAGCGAAGAACCCAGTAAAAATGGCTGAGGCCATGAAACTGGCTGTTCGTGCTGGAAGATATGGTTTTGAGGCGGGGATGATTCCTGTAAAACGTTACGCTTCAGCGAGCAGTCCGACAGAAGGAATGATTCAGGCATGAAGGTATCTGACAAATCCGGTGCAGGAGGAACACATCCAAGTGACCGTTATTCCAGACAAGAAAGATTCACACCCTTTGGACCGACAGGACAACGTCGGCTTGCTTCCTCTCACGTATTAATCATAGGTGTTGGAGCGCTAGGCACAGGTATTGCGGAAACACTTGTTCGCGGGGGCGTAGGTATAGTGAGCCTCGTAGACCGGGACTATGTGGAATGGAGCAATTTGCAGCGCCAACAGCTTTTTCAGGAAAGTGATGCTGCGCAAAGATGTCCCAAAGCAGTAGCTGCTCAGCGAAGATTAAAGGATATTAATTCGGAAACGGTTATACATGCACATGTACTGGATGTTAGGGTGGAAGAGCTGGAAGAGTTGATCCAGGGGGTAGATCTCATAATGGATGCAACCGATAATTTCGATACCCGACTTCTTATGAATGACATGGCACTAAAGCATCGGATTCCTTGGATTTATGGGGGATGTGTGGGCAGCTATGGTGTAACCTACACCATTTTACCGGGTCAAACGCCTTGTCTTCACTGTCTGCTGGGAACTGTGCCGTTTGGTGGTGAAACCTGTGATAGCGCCGGGATTATTCCGCAGGCCGTACAGATGGTCACGGCTAACCAAACTACGGAAGCTTTCAAACTTCTGGGTGGATATCCAGAAGATTTGAGAGGAAAGCTGCTTTCGTTTGATTTGTGGAAAAATGAGTATGTAGCGATAGTAGTAGATAGTGTTAAAAAGGAGAATTGTCCTTCTTGCGGCAACCAACCGACGTATCCCTACTTGTCGGCCTCTCATCACCAGAAAACAGATGTTTTGTGCGGCAGGGATACCGTTCAAATTAGACCAGCAAACCCGACACATCTGAATCTTGCGGAAATAGCAGATAGATTTGCTTCTTTGGGAGAAGGAAAAGTAGAGCAGAATCCGTTTTTGGTTTCCTTTAGTACAAGCGAGCATCGCTTAGTTGTTTTTGCAGATGGCAGAGCGTTGATCCATGGGACAAAGGACGTGGCAAAAGCAAGAAGTCTGTATCATCGCTATTTGGGTTAAACCATAAAAGCAGAAAGCCATTCTTTGGAGAATGATTTTCTGCTTTTTTGTTACAATAATATTAATATGCTTTAATGGCTTATAACAAACTTGTTCGTATCCAATGTAATGCTATGTCCAAACCAGGTGGGTGAAAAGATGGGCCCGTTAATTTTACTTGTGGATGTAAATGAAGCGTCTCCCGTAATTGTTCTTCCATTGGAGCAGGCAGGTTATCAGGTGGTACATGTTAGCAATACATCGGATGCAAGCTCTTATGCAGCCCACAATCCGGTGAATTTGCTACTCCTGAACATAGGAGATGAACAGGCGGATACACAAGGCTTGATTCGCATTTTGCAGCAAAACCATCCTCATGTCCCGCTATTTGCAATGACTTCATCAGATGAGGAGGACCATATTGTTTCCTGCTTTGAACAAGGGGCACATGATGTGATCGTTCTGCCCTTTTATCCTAGAGTTTTTCAGGCAAGAGTGGCTAATTTATTGCGGATTTTTGGTATTGAACGTGATGTGAAAAGGGCGATCGAAGCGGGTGATTTACATATAGACAATGCAAGCAGAATGGTGAGCAGAGGGGGACAAAAGCTGGAACTAACTCCGAAAGAATTTGATCTTTTGCTTCATCTGGCGATACATCTTAACCAAGTTTGTAGCAGGCAGCAAATTCTGAAGGATGTTTGGAAACATGATTATATCGTTGATACGAACGTAGTAGACGTCTATATCAGACATTTGAGGGTTAAAGTAGATAAAGGGTATAAGTTTAAAATGATCCGTACGGAACGAGGTATTGGCTATTCACTCAGAACACCAACCGTATCAGAATAGCATAAGGCATATAAAAAAGCCGGAACTTTTCGTCCCGGCTCGCATATTTCAAAATGAGTTTCATACTACAGCACGCGGCGTGCTTTAATGTATGTTCTTTTCCAGTTGCCGGAGTTCAAATCGGAGATGGTCACGCCAGGTCCGCCGTAAGTGTGTAAAATTTTACCCCCGCCCATATAGACTGCTACGTGGGTAATGTTGCGTCCTGTCGCACGGCTACCGCTTGAAAAGAACACTAAGTCACCTTTTTTCAAATTGGACTTGGATACGGCATGTCCGACTTTAGACTGTTGAACAGAAGTACGTGGCAAATCCACTCCGTATTTCTTGAATATGTGCTTCATGAAAGAAGAACAGTCAAAATTACGTGTAGTGCTCGTGGAAGCTCCAAACTTATAAGGAGTTCCCATATATTTTTCACCGTAGTTAATTACTTTTTGGCCTACTGAAGTAGTAGTGGCAGCTTGTGCCGTATTTGTTCCCTCAATTGCAAAAGTACCAAAGCCGATAGTGGCTGCGACCCCTGCTATAATTACCTTTTTTATGATTTTCTGCATATTCATGTTGTAAGTACCTCCAGAAATTGATTTGTGCAATATTTTGCTGAGTTGCTAACTAACTGACAGCGTTGAGTATAACAGTTTTGAAGCCGCCTAATAGTTGGAAAAGAACTCTCAAATGCTTGAGGGACAAGACTTACACAGCGATTATTAAAAAACGATTAAAAATTACAATTTGTAAAAAATATATCGATTCATAGATCTCTATAAACGGAAAAACCCTTGTTAATCAAGGGTTTTGAGTGAAAGAACAATCTGAACAATGGTTACAACAATGTCATAATTAATCCTTGCTTTGAATAACGAGTAGTAGACCGCTTTTGATGGAAATCGTACCTTTTGAAGCCGTTAGCTTATTACTGACAGCACGCGATTGTCCCATTTTGAGGGTGGCATTATGTAGCGGATACATAAATCCTTCCAGTTGTATACCTGTTACTTCGGCAGTCATAGGAAGCAGCGATGTATATGTATAGCCCATAGGCTGGATCTCAAGCGTTGATCCGGTGAGCTCAATATAATTATGTGCGTCCATAATAGCGCAGCTAATATGATGCTGCATTGCGCGTACCAATATTTGAACATTAGCTAATGTGTGATCCATCCGGGTGCCAGTCACACCAAGCAACAATACATGATCTACGTGCTCGTCCATAGCGATTTCCAAAGCAAGCTCAGTATCTGTCAAGTCTTTAAGTACTGGATCACACGCAATCATACGTTGGCTTGCTGATTCTACCTTTTCTTTTTCCTCTGGTGTGATCGAATCAAAATCTCCTACAGAGACATTTGGTGTAATACCGTGTTCGATCAGGAAAAGAGCACCTTTATCTGCACCTATAATAAAATCATCGGGTTGTATTTGATGTAAATCTTCTTCATTAAGACGACCGCCTGAAAATACAATCGCTCGTTTTTTTGTCATAATCAACATCCTTTCTTTCTGATACGATCCTATATATACCATCGTTTTTAAGTATACCGCGTTAAATATGGCTTGCACAATTTTGGAGGACACGGATACAATGAAACAGAAAAAAGGAAGTGTAACGTGTAATAGGAAGGAGAACGAAATGATTAACGTTTTGTTTGTATGTTTGGGCAATATTTGCCGCTCTCCGATGGGGGAGGCGATACTGAGACATAAAGCGCAGGAACGGGGATTGGGTGCAGAAATCGGGGTAGACTCGGCCGGGACAGGCGACTGGCACATCGGAAATCCCCCGCATGAGGGAACACTAAAGCAACTTAAGCTGCATGGAATCAGCGAACAAGGCATACAGGCGAGGCAAATAACGGGCCGCGATTTTGACGCGTTTGATTATATTGTGTGCATGGATGACTCCAATGAACAAAACATTCGTAAGATTGCAGGTGGGGCGGAGGCTGATATTCTAAAATTTATGGATTTGCTCCCTCAAGAAAAATTAAGAGAAGTACCCGACCCGTATTTTACAGGGAATTTTGAAGAGACCTATCGATTAATGGACGCAGGGTGCGACGCCTTGCTGGACAAGATCATAGAAGAAAAGCTATAATGTGAACGAAAGATGACGGCAATAATTGCCGTTTTTCGTCATACATTTTTGAAAGCGTAACCAAATTATGAAAAAGAGGAAGGAGCTTTATGACCTATTAGGTCAATGCTCTCATTCCCCTTAGTTACCTGGAAGAATATTTACTCAGGCGCGATCCAAAAAATACATTAGCGCGTCAGGCAACTCGTTTTGCCAAAAGCCCCACAAATGTTTGCCATCCTTTTCACGGTAAGAAACTTCAGCGTTCCGTTCGCGCAGCAAATCTGCACATTGACGGTTAAGCTCTACAAAGTTGTAAATGCCAGTATCACTCTCAAATGCATCTTCCTGAAGGCCAACTGTCATCCACACCCGCAAATGAGACAGATCCTTCTCACGGGCGATGATTTCCTGCGAAGCTTCATAGTAAGCACCTGAGAGGCTGATAATGCGGTTGAATAGCTGAGGATACATCAAAGCCAAATGCAGAGACACACTGCCTCCCAGTGAATCCCCCGCCAAAATGCGGGACGCTGCATCTTTTCTTATAGGATACTTTTGCTCTACATAGGGAATAATTTCTTCTGCAAAGCAGGCGGTATACGCCTCAAAACGATTGCCAAAGGGAGCATACTCCTGAGTTCTGATTTTGGTATTCACTTCTACTCCTACAATAATGAAGGGTTCGACGCCCTCATCTAGAATGAGGCGGTTGGCGTGAGTTGCAATGCGGCCAAAATTGAAAAATTCTTCTCCGTCCTGACAATATACGACCGGGTAGCTCAATATTTCATTATAGCCGGGCGGCAAATAAATCCGGAGAGTTCTGGTCTCGCCAAGAAAGCGGCTGTCTACTTCGTCTTTAAGGATGGTTCGTTTTAAATACCGAGAATCCGTCATTTTTCGTCACCTTTCTTGGGTATTATTTTGCATTCGGGATCACAATAAGTTAAGATTACCCTGATTGCAATAGATGTTTAAAATTTCAATCATGTACTAAGCTGTTATAGTAAAAAACATACCCTGTTACACACACAAAAATGTGGCAAACTCAAAAAAAATAACTAAATCTTTGACGCGAGCGATATAACAGGTGTATAATAATCCTATAACAGCGGAACTTGATATTCAAATTTTTTTGTTGAGGTGAAGAAAATGAGCAAGGTTCCTTATGAAGTTTACACAGAGGAAGTTGAGGCGCTGTCCGTACTTTCTCCGGATGGTGAAATTATCAATAAAGATATGTTGCCTAAACTTACAGATGATCAATTGAAAGAAATTATGTATCGAATGGTATTTACACGTACTTGGGATGACCGTGCCGTTAACTTAGGCCGTCAAGGACGTCTCGGTTTCTACGCTCCGGTATCCGGACAAGAAGCAACCATGATTGGTAGCGAATATGCGCTCCAAAAAGAAGACTTTATTGCTCCAGGCTATCGCGATATTCCGCAAATCGTTTGGCATGGCCTGCCATTATACCAAGCTTTCTTGTATTCCCGTGGTCATCAACACGGCGGCCAAGTGCCGGACGGTGTTAATGTACTGATGCCGCAAATCATCATTGGCGCGCAAATTTTGCATGCTATGGGTATTGCTATGGGTTACAAACTGAAAAAGCAAAAACAAGTCGCCATTACATATACAGGTGACGGCGGTTCTTCCGAAGGTGATTTCTACGAAGGCCTGAACTATGCTGGTGTATACAAGTTGCCAGTTATTTTCTTTGTGCAAAACAATGGTTACGCGATCACGACTCCATTTTCAAAACAAACGGCTGCTCTTTCGATCGCTCATAAAGCAGTAGCTGCTGGTATTAAAGGTGTGAAAATTGACGGCATGGACGTGCTTGCAGTTATTAAAGCCGTTCAAGAAGCTGCAGAACGTGGACGTAATGGTGAAGGTGCTACATTGATTGAAGCTGTAACGTACCGTTTCCGTCCGCATTCCCTTTCTGATGATGCAACAAAATATCGTTCCAAAGAAGAAGAAGGCGAATGGAATGCGAAAGATCCGATTGCCCGCTTTGCGAAATACCTTGAGAAAAAAGGTCTTTGGACTGAAGAAGATACAGCTCGCGTAAAAGAAGAAGCTAAGGCAAAAGTGAACGAAGAGATCAAAAAAGCCGAAAAAACAGAGAAAATGACAATTCCTGGCCTGATTGATAGCATGTTCGAAACAACGCCTAAGCACTTGGAAGAACAAAAAGCTGATTTTAAATAATTGAACTTAAAAGAGACCGGGCGGTAACCCGATCCGGTCTGCTTTTCGATTGACCTGAACTGAAATTGATCTGTCAATGTTTAAGGAGGAAATGAAGCAAATGGCACAAATGAACATGAAAGAAGCGATTCGTGACGCACTGCGCGTAGAGTTGAAACGCGACCCTAACGTCCTGCTTTTCGGTGAAGACGTAGGTCATGTAGGTGGCGTATTCCGCGCTACGGAAGGTCTGCAAAAAGAATTTGGCGAAGAACGTGTATTCGATACTCCGCTAGCGGAATCCGCAATCGGGGGTCTTGCTGTGGGTCTGGGTATTCAAGGCTTCCGCCCTGTAGCTGAAATCCAGTTCGTAGGCTTTATCTTTGAAGCACTCGATCAAATGGCAATTCAAGCATCCCGTATGCGTTACCGTTCCGGTGGACGTTACAATTCTCCAATCGTATTCCGTACACCTTTTGGTGGTGGTGTTAAGGCAGCCGAGCTGCATACAGATTCCTTGGAAGGTCTTCTGGCTCAAACACCTGGTATCAAGGTTGTTGTTCCTTCCAACCCTTACGATGCAAAAGGCCTTATGATCGCGTCTATACGCGACAATGATCCAGTATTTTTCATGGAGCATTTGAACCTGTATCATGCATTCCGCGCTGAAGTTCCTGAGAATGATTACACAGTTGAACTGGGCAAAGCTAATGTAGTTCGTGAAGGTTCCGATGTGACGATCATTACTTACGGTATGATGGTACACACTTCGATTAAAGCTGCTGATGAGCTGGAAAAAACAAAAGGTATCAAAGTAGAAATCATTGATTTGCGTACCATTAGCCCGATTGACATTGATACCGTTGTTGCTTCTATTCAAAAAACCAATCGTGCCATCGTTGTTCAAGAAGCGCAAAAGAGCTCCGGTGTAGCTGCTGAAGTTATTGCACAAATTAACGAAAAAGCAATCCTGCATCTGGAAGCACCCGTTCTGCGTGTAGCAGGTCCAGATACCGTTTATCCTTTTGCTCAAATTGAAGATACTTGGTTGCCAACGCCAACACGTATCATTGATGCGGTTAATAAAGTATTGGAATTTTAATTAAAGCACACCGTAAATTTGGGAGGTTTTAAACGTGGCTAAATTTGAATATAAATTCCCGGAGCTAGGTGAAGGTCTTCACGAAGGCGAAATCATCAAGATTCACATCAAGCCCGGCGACAAAGTAACAGATGAAGATATCATCATGGAAGTACAAAACGATAAGGCTGTAGTTGAAGTTCCTTGTCCGGTTAATGGTACAGTACAAGAAGTATTTGCCAAAGACGGCGACATCTTTAACGTAGGTCAAGTCGTAGCTGTAATTGATGCAGAAGGTGAACTTCCTGAACAAGAAGATGCACCAGAAGCACCAGCTGCTAGCCCTGAACCAAGTGCTGCTGCACAAGGCGGAGCTGCAGGTACAGCTAGATTTGAATATAAATTCCCAGAGCTGGGTGAAGGTCTTCACGAAGGCGAAATCATCAAGATTCACATCAAGCCCGGCGACAAAGTAACAGATGAAGATATCATCATGGAAGTACAGAACGATAAGGCAGTAGTTGAAGTTCCGTGTCCAGTCAATGGTACGGTTCAAGAAGTATTTGCCAAAGACGGCGACATCTTTAATGTAGGTCAAGTTGTGGCTGTAATCGCTGCAGAGGGCGAACTTCCTGAACAAGAAGATGCACCAGCTGCTGTGAAACAAGAAGAGGATGCTGCAAAAGGCGGAGCTAACACAAAACCAGCTGCAACACCTGCTGCTTCTAACAAAGACGTATTGGCTACACCTAGCGTCCGCAAATTTGCTCGTGAGCAAGGTGTAAACATCGCTCAAGTGAGTGGCTCCGGCAAAAATGGTAAAATCACCAAAGAAGATGTAGAAGCTTTCAAAAATGGTGGAGGTCAAGCGGCTGCACCAGTAGCGAAAGAAGCTGCAAAAGCACAAGAGCCTGCTAAGAAAGAAGCGAAAGCTGCAGCACCATCCGCACCAGCAGCAGATCCACGTGCTGAGGAAGAGCGCGTACCATTTAAAGGTATCCGCAAAGCTATTTCCAATGCTATGGTTAAATCGGCTTATACGGCTCCGCACGTTACGATTATGGATGAAGTAGATGTAACTGAACTGGTTGCTTTCCGTACTCGTATCAAACCAATTGCTGAGAAGAAAGGCACAAAAGTAACTTACCTGCCATTCATCGTAAAAGCTTTGGTTGCTGCTTCCCGTCAATTCCCGGCTCTGAATGCCACGATCGACGAAGAAGCAAACGAAATTGTCTACAAAAAATACTACAACATCGGTATCGCTACAGATACAGACAACGGCTTGATCGTTCCTGTTATCAAAGATGCTGATCGTAAGAGTATCTGGATGATTGCTGATTCCATTCGTGATCTAGCTGTGCGCGGTCGTGATGGAAAATTGGCTGCGAATGAGATGAGAGGGAGTACAATCTCCATCACTAACATCGGTTCCGCAGGCGGTATGTTCTTTACTCCAATCATTAACTTCCCTGAAGTTGCGATTTTGGGTACTGGCCGCATCAGTGAAAAAGCAGTCGTGAAAAACGGTGAAATTGTAGCTGCTCCAGTAATGGCTCTTTCCTTGAGCTTTGACCACCGTATTATTGACGGTGCAACTGCTCAAAACTTCATGAACTATATCAAACAGCTGCTCGCTAACCCTGAGTTGCTTGTTATGGAGGTGTAATCAATGGTAGTAGGAGACGCTTCTCTGGATATTGACACATTGGTTATCGGTGCGGGTCCTGGCGGCTATGTAGCTGCCATCCGTGCCGCACAATTGGGACAAAGCGTATTGATCGTTGACAAATCTGAGCTGGGCGGTGTCTGTCTGAACCGTGGATGTATTCCATCCAAAGCTTTGATCTCTGCAGCTCATCAATACGAAGCAGCTAAACATGGCGAGTCTTTCGGTATTACGGCTGAGAACGTAAAAGTAGACTTTGCTAAAACACAAGAATTCAAAAACGGTGTTGTTAAGAAAATGACAGGCGGCGTAAGTGGCTTGCTCAAAGGCAACAAAGTTGAAGTTTTCAATGGTGAGTGCATGTTCATCAACGAAAACGAAGCGCGTGTATTCAACGAACATGAATCACCACGTTATCGTTTTAAAAATGCAATTATCGCAACAGGTTCCCGTCCAATCGAACTGAAACCATTCCCATTTGGCGGACGCATTCTGTCTTCTACAGAAGCATTGAACCTGCCTGAAATTCCGAAAAGCCTGATCGTAATCGGTGGTGGATACATTGGTGCAGAACTTGGACAAATGTACTCCAAATTCGGTTCCAAAGTAACGATCATTGAAGGTATGGATACAGTGCTTCCTGGTTTCGACAAAGATATGACTTCAATCGTTGCGAAAAGCATGAAGAAAACTGGCATCGAAATCTTCACTGGCGCTAAAGCGGAAAGTGCAGAGCAAACAGATAAAGACGTAACAGTGAAATTCTCCGTTAACGGCGAAAGCAAAGAAGTAACTGCTGATTATCTGCTTGTAACTGTTGGACGTCGTCCAAACACTGACGGTGAACTGGGTCTGGATCTGATTGGCCTCGAACTGGATGAGCGCGGAATGGTGAAAGTTGACCACCAAGGACGTACTAGCATTCCTCACATCTTTGCAATCGGCGATATCGTAGCTGGTCTTGCTCTGGCGCACAAAGCTTCTTACGAAGGTAAAGTAGCTGCTGAAGCAATCGCAGGCGAGCCGTCTGTAGTAGATTACAAGTGTATGCCGGCTGTCGTTTTCACAGATCCAGAATGCTCCAGTGTAGGCTACACAGAGACACAAGCCAAAGAAAAAGGCTACAATGTCAAAGTTGGCAAGTTCTCTTATGGAGCAAACGGTCGTGCGGTTTCCCTGAACGCTGCTGAAGGTTTTGTGAAAATCGTAGCTGACGCTGACACAGGTCTGGTACTGGGTACGCAAATCGTAGGTCTGGAAGCTTCCAACCTTATTGCTGAGCTGGGTCTGGCGATTGAAATGGGTGCTACACTCGAAGATATCTCCTTGACTATTCATGCTCACCCTACATTGGGCGAAATCGTTATGGAAGCAGCAGAAGTCGTGCTGGGTCATCCGATCCACGCATTGGCACCACGTCGCTAATACCATTTTTCATTATCTCGTTTTTGGTTTTCATACATGACAAAGAGAGGCAAGGAGCGCTATATCTGCGCTCTTTGTCTCTTTTTTTTCAAACTTTAGGATTTTCAGGACTACCATGAAAATTCACACAGTACATGGTCAACGAAGCACCGTACATGATAAACTAAATATAGATATTGGTGCAGAAAAAGAATTTTAAAGATTAGAATCTGGCGATGCCAGGTTTTTATTCATGCTCAAAGGAGAGGAATAACGTGCGTAACTATTTGGAACTGCTGGAGGATATTTTAGAGAATGGAGTAAAAAAAGAGGATCGTACAGGAACGGGTACACTATCTGTTTTCGGAAGACAACTTCGTTTTGATCTGGCCAAGGGCTTCCCCTTGGTGACCACCAAAAGAGTACATTTGAAATCCGTTATTCATGAGCTGTTATGGTTTTTGCGGGGAGATACCAACATTTCTTATCTCAAGGAGAACGGAGTTACCATTTGGGATGAATGGGCGGATGAGCAGGGCAATCTGGGGCCTGTATATGGATCACAATGGCGCTCGTGGGAAACAACAGATGGACAACATATTGACCAAATTTCGAATGTCATTGAGGCTATTAAAAATAATCCGGATTCACGTCGACACATCGTCAGTGCTTGGAATGTAGCTGAAATCGAATCGATGAAGTTGCCGCCATGTCATTTTGTATTTCAGTTCTATGTAGCTGGAGGGAAACTTTCCTGTATGCTAACGATGCGTTCTGTGGATACCTTTTTAGGGTTACCGTTCAATATCGCAAGTTATGCATTGCTAACGCATATGGTTGCACAGCAGTGCGGTTTGGAGCCCGGCGAATTTATTTGGTCAGGCGGCGATGTGCATATTTATTCAAATCATATGCAGCAAGTGCATACGCAGTTGGAACGTGATCCTTATCCGTTGCCTCAGTTGAAAATTCTGCGCAAGCCGGATTCGATTTTTGATTATACCTACGACGATTTTGCTTTTGAAAATTACGAGTATCATCCAGGGATTAAGGCGCCTGTCGCCATCTGATTAGAGGAGGTGGAAAAATGGGCATTTCAATGATATGGGCTATGGCACAAAATGGTGTGATTGGCCGGGATAACAAACTTCCCTGGCGCCTCCCTAGAGACATGGCCTTTTTCAAAGAACAGACGATTAATAAAACGGTACTCATGGGACGCAAGACGTGGGAATCCTTTGGAGGAAAAAGCCTGCCAAACCGACGTAACGTCGTCTTGACTCGAGATCAGTGCTATCAGGCAGAAGGTGCGGAAGTAATTCATTCACTGGAAGAAGGGCTCCAATTAGCAAAGCAGGAGGAGTTAATGGTCATTGGAGGAGCGGAGATTTATTCACTGTTTTGGCCACATGCTGATCGGCTGATTGTGACTCGGATTGAGGAGACTTTTGAAGGCGATACAACCTTCCCTGAGCTGGGTTGGAACGGCTGGAATATAGTCAGTGAGACCCCGGGTATCAAGGATGACAAAAATCCCTATGAGTATCGTTTTGTTATTTACGAGAGAACGGAATAAGAATAGACTGTATCCGACCCCACTCATTTGAAAAATTAATAAACCATATAAAAAATCCTTTTGGCTGTTGATGCAGAAAGTTGCATAAGTTTTCATCACTTTTACGCTGTATTGTGATACAATAAATCAAATTCAACGAGAACAGACCCTTTCATAATACAAACAGACAAATTCGAATTTGACTTAAATTCTGAATGGATGATCGGGGTTCATAAGCGAAGAGATGGGGGAACGTAACATGTCTACACCAACTGGATTTATGGAATACACACGGCAGCTTCCTACAGACCGGGACCCGGCAGAGCGTATAAAGGATTGGGAAGAATTCCATAAGCATATGTCCGAAGAAGAGCTGCGTACCCAAGGGGCGCGTTGTATGGACTGCGGAACTCCTTATTGTCATACGGGGATGGATATCATGGGAGCAACTTTAGGCTGCCCGGTTCATAATCTCATTCCGGAATGGAACAATCTCGTATATCGTGGTTTGTGGAAGGAAGCACTAGAGCGGCTGCACAAAACGAATAACTTCCCGGAATTCACAGGTCGTGTCTGTCCTGCGCCATGTGAAGGTTCGTGTACAGTCGGCCTGATCGGACAGTCTGTTACAATTAAAACCATTGAGGAAGCTATTATCGAAAAAGGCTTTGAGGAAGGTTGGGTCGTTCCTAATCCGCCAGAAAAGCGTACAGGCAAACGTGTGGCTGTTGTTGGTTCGGGTCCGGCAGGTTTGGCTGCAGCTGCTCAGCTTAACAAAGCAGGGCACAGCGTGACTGTGTATGAGCGTGCGGACCGTGTGGGTGGATTATTGATGTATGGAATACCGTCTATGAAATTGGATAAGAAGGTTGTTCAGCGGCGTGTGGATTTGC
Source organism: Paenibacillus sp. cl130 (assembly GCF_900116035.1). Lineage (NCBI taxonomy): Bacteria > Bacillati > Bacillota > Bacilli > Caryophanales > Paenibacillaceae > Paenibacillus > Paenibacillus sp. cl130. The sequence continues at coordinate 652,241 of NZ_FOYG01000003.1, read as the reverse complement.
TAGAGGCTGAAGGTATTCAATTCATCACAAATACGGAAATCGGCAAAGATATCCCTACCGATCAGTTGATTGCTGAATATGATGCGGTTGTCCTATGCGGTGGTTCTACGAAGCCAAGAGAATTCAACATTGAAGGTAGCGATTTGAAGGGTGTTCATTATGCGATGGACTATCTGAATGGTACCATCAAAAGTTACTTGGATTCCAACCTGGAAGATGGCAACTATTTGTCCTCCCAAGGTAAAGACGTTATTGTAATCGGTGGTGGTGATACGGGTTCAGACTGTGTAGCTACTTCTTTGCGTCATGGTTGTCGGAGTGTCACTCAATTTGGTACTCACACCAAAGCGCCTATGGAGCGTGACCCGATTGCCAATCCTTGGCCACAATTTCCAAACGTGTATTCTCTCGATTATGCACAGGAAGAAGCGAAGGCGCTGTTCGGAGAAGATCCGCGTGAGTTCTCCATCATGACGACCAAATTTGTAGGTGATGAGAACGGTAATTTGAAAGAGCTACACACCATTCAAATTCAACGGATTGTTGATGAAACGGGCCGCAAAATCTATCAACCGATTCCAGGTACGGAGCGCATATTCCCTGCACAAATTGCTCTTATTGCCATTGGATTTGATGGTCCTGAGCAAACGATTGTAGAGCAAATTGGTTTGGAGACGGATCGTCGCTCCAACGTTAAAGCACGTTATGGAAAATATGTTACCAATGTAGATAAGGTTTTTGCTGCAGGTGATATGCGTCGCGGACAAAGTCTTGTCGTGTGGGCTATTAATGAAGGTCGCGAAGCTGCACGAGAGGTTGATAAATACCTCATGGGCGCTACCGTTTTGGTGTAATTATAAATTTTATGTTACGGATCAGTCAAAGCTCCATCTTCGGATGGGGTTTTATTGTATTTCAAGCTGAGTGTCTCAGAAGTGAAAGATGAATAAATGTTTATTGGTCTACAATATTTTTCTCAATTAATTTTCTATGGTGGTATGTAAAGTATTGTGAAATGTATGTTATATAATATGACTTTTATTCAGTTGTGTAATCATATATCTCTTATATAAAATGATCATAACATAAAAAAGAGTGTTTAGTGTAGCTTTTTTATAGAAAAAAGAATTAATTCACAAGAAAATTAGATAAAATCCGATATTTATGTAATATAAACTAACATATACATAACTTTTATTGACTGTTTAAAATCATGACCTGAGAGAAGCATGGCATCTATGGTATAATACACGTATATTGTTGAAGCGTTTGACTAAATGAATTTACAAAGGAGCTTTCATCGGGAGAAGGCTCCTTTTGCATGAGGCCAGGATACCTGTGTTTTCATTAACATTCCATGTATATGTATGATTCATGGAGGAGAAACAGAAGGCCGTCAGGAAGGAATGGAGTATGAATGAAGACGTTGATTATTGCTGAGAAACCAGATATGGGACGGACGATTGCCGCTGTTATGGAGCCGCGGGCTAAAAATAACCGTACCTATTTGGAAGGTGAGAAATACATTGTAACCTGGGCGATCGGACATTTGTTGGGTTTGGCTGAGCCGGATGCATACGATGATAAGTACAAACGATGGAATATTAAGGATCTTCCTATTATCCCTGAGCAGTTCAAAATTGTACCGAATCCGAAAACAAAAGATCAGCTGAAAATGATTGGTGAACTGGCTAAACGCTGCAATGCTATCGTAAATGCTTGTGATGCTGGACGGGAAGGGCAATATATTTTTGCGTTGATTCAGCAGCAATTGAAGTTGCATCAGCCAGTTAAGCGGCTGTGGATTTCAGATTTGACAGCGGAAAGTATTGCGACAGGCTTTGAACGATTGCGAGATGCTTCGGAGTTTGAATTTCTGACTCAAGCTGCGAGGGCACGAAGTGAAGCGGACTGGCTGATCGGAATGAATGCTTCCAGAGCGTTCACAACACGACATAATACACTGCTGTCAGTAGGACGGGTGCAGACTCCCGTGCTGGCACTGATTCATGACCGGGAAAAGGAAATTGAGGCATTTCAGTCTCAAACCTTCTATGATGTGTGGGCTGAATTTAAGCAAGAACAGATCAAGTACAAAGGTGCGTGGCAGGGGGATCGGTTGACGAAGCCAGAGGAAGCTGAGGCGATCGCTGCGGCCGTTCGTGGAAAAACAGGTAAAATCACCAAATATGATACTAAGCAGACAAAAGAGTATCCTTTTAAATTGTACGATTTAACGCTGCTTCAACGCGAGGCGAATGCCAAGTACGGTTATTCGGCCAAAAAAACACTGGATGTGGCACAAGCGCTTTATGAGCGACACAAGGTCATTTCCTATCCGCGTACCAATTCTAACTATGTGACAGAGCAAAATATAGACGGCATGCACAAGGCACTACGGATGCTGGGGACAGGTCCTTATGCTGATCTGGTACAACAAGCCAACCCCAATTTGGTCCATAAACAGAATAAATCGGTCTGCAATCCATCTCGTGTTGAGGATCACCATGCTATTCTGCCGACGTTAAAAAGGCCAGGAACGTTAAACAAGGAGGAGCAAAATGTATATGACCTGGTTATTCGCAGGTTTTTGTCACATTTTTTCCCACCTGCTGAATACAAAATGCATACCGTAATGACACAGGTGGACAAGCATCTGTTTAAAACAAATATCAAAGAGCTTCTTTCCTTGGGATGGAAAGTGGTTTTGAGTAAGGCTGATCAGGATAAAGGTAAAAAGAGCAAATCACCGAAAAAAGAGGATGAAGAGGAAACGGACGAGTGGACGGATAAGAAGTTTGAGATTGATGCGGGGCGTCCCGTGGATTGTGTTCGGGCCGAGATGAAAGAAAAGGCGACTCAGCCCCCTAAAAGCTACACGGAGGGTACATTGCTTAAGGCGATGGAAAGCGCGGGCAAACAGATGGAGAATGAGGAATTGCGTGAGGTCATGAAGGACGCCGGTTTAGGCACACCTGCGACGCGGGCCGCCACAATTGAACGATTGAAAAAGGTTGGCTATATTGAAATGAAGGGCAAAAAGATTCTTATTACGGAAAAGGGAAAGATGGCTATTGACCTGATCCGTCATGCTGGGGTTGATCTATTAGCCTCGCCGGAGATGACTGGTCAATGGGAACGTCGTCTACACCAAATTTCCAAAGGAGAGGCGGCTCAAGAGAAGTTTATGGATAACGTTAAAAGATTTACGTTGTCCATCATTGACAAGGTGAGGCAGCAGCCACCGGCTCCGGCAAATGCCTTTGGCGAGGAAGCAAGGGGAAAGCGTGCAGCTGGAAAAGAAGGCGCACGTAATGCACGCGCGAGTGGAGGCACCGCCGCTAAAGGGGTGGGGCGTGCTACATCAGGACGCGGTGGAAGCGCAACGCTGGAGCAGGCAGCAGCACCAGCAAGTCGTGCTGCGGGAACAGCGGGTTCCGCTGCACGCAGCTCCTCCGAAGGAGCCTCAGGCTTTTCGGTGAGCCAAAGGCAAGCTTTGGGTAGCTGCCCACGCTCTAATTGCGGCGGAAGCATTATAGAAGGCCGCAAAGGGTATGGGTGCAGCCACTACAAGAAGGGTTGTGGCTTTGTCGTCTGGAAGGAATATGCTGGAAAGCAGATTACCGGAACGATGCTCAAATCTCTGTTGACGAAGGGACAGACGCAATTGTTGTCTTTTAAGCGTAAAGATGGATCGACCGTCAAAGCGCGAATTGTTCTGAATGAACCAGGTACAGGACAACTTAGCGTTCGAGAGGAATCCTGAGACAGGGTTTAGACCACCATTTTGGCTGAATCAAAGGTTGAATAACATTTTAAAAACAAAAAAGGGACCCTATCCGAGGGTCCTTTTTTGTTGATGCAATTGTATGCTTTCGTGGATAACTCGTGGTACTTCCGTTAGCTTCTGTATCGTATACATCACGGAGTTCACGTTTTTTTGCAATTCAACCATATTGTAAATCCATTCCTTAGGCTGCTTGAGATACACAGCATGAATACCTGCGGCAAGGGCTGGAGATACATCAGTGCGCAGAGAATTCCCGATCATCCAGGTGATGCTTCGGTCCAAGCGATTCATCTGGATGATTTCTTCCAGTGCTTCGACATTTTTATGCTGGCGAATGTAGATGCGCTCATTAAAGTAGGTAGCCAGTTTCATTTGTTCAATCTTTCTTTCTTGAATGATCTGCTCACCCCCAGTATAAAGATGGAGGGAATGCCCTGCTTTTTGGAGGGAGTTCAACGTTTCGACCATGCCTGGATACGGTTCGATTTCCTGTTCGTACACACTTCGGCCAAGAGAGCGAAGCTCCTGCTCTTCCCGAAAATCGAGACGGCGTCCGAATTGTTCCGAGAAAAATTGGTACGTATCTATCAGAGATTGTGGAAAATGCTCGCTGGCAAAGCCCACTTGATGAACTCCAGCCACATCAATTTCGATTTGTTTTTCACGAATCGTATTTTTCGTTAGATTATGAGTTGCAAACCATTCCTGAAGCAAATCGAAAAAGTGGTTGAGGATAAGGTCAAAATACTTGTTGCAGTGGACTAAGGTGTCATCAAGATCAAATAAAATGTGCTGCTTCGGATACGACATGATGCATACTCCTTCCAAGCCAAAGCTTTAACGCTGCTTTGGTTATAACTAAAAGTACAATTTAAATTACAATCCAATATAGGATTCCAAAAATACCTGTAAATCAGCCGCGCCATCGGGACGGATGCTGAATTTTTCCTTATGATAACGTCCGATGTGAATACGGAGCAGACCAGCCACTCGTAAAATCATCATATCAGACATGAGTGTATCTTCCAAACGGCTCAAATCATGGCGCATATCTTCGAGAGACTTAGGACCTTGAGCTACATAACGCAGAATTCGCAGCCGCTGCGGATCATTGACCGCACGAGTGAGCCGTAGCAGAAGCGTAGGCGGTTCTTCCTCGCTCTCCTCGGGAATATCTACCGGATACTGGATCAGCAGTGTGCGGGTATAAAAACAGTATGAATTAATCGGGCGATTATGGACAACCGGAAATAGGACTACTGTATCCAGGTCTTCCATGTGTGGCACGACTAGTCCAGCTGTCGCATACTCAACCAGTGCTTCCGGTTCCATTTTACTCAGTAGCATGCGTTTTTCCGCAGCGTCTTCTTCTGCCAACACACGTAGTTCGCCTTCCAAGGCCCGAAAATAATCACGGTCCCACAATTTGAGGAGTGGTGCGTATACCTTACGAATGCGTAAAGATTCTTCAAAGGTTAAAAAAGGGATATGCGGTACGAGCAGCTCAAACATATCTTTATCCGGACCGTGGTCCAAATAAGAGATATAATCAGATATTTCATCCGATTCCGGTCGAAGTAACGCCCAGGCATAGAGCGCGTCATAATCGCTAAAAGGGCAATCCTGAGCTGTAGCAAGCTCAGTACGAACTTCATGTTGTAGTCGTGCATCCACCTTGTCGATCCATTCATGGCCCAAGTCCATATCTTGGACCCACTTTTTAGTCACATAGGCCATGAAGCTGCCGAGCAATTCATAAATTGGAGAAGTGTCTATTTTAATTTGATAACTCATGGAACCCAATGCCTCCTATTCTGTCTTCTAGCCCAGAGCGGTGAACGTAATTAAGCCCGTCCATAAGCAAAACATGAGCATTTTAATAATTGCTCACTTATTTATTATGGCTTGTTCTGCCAGGGATTGTCCACTATAATATGAAATAGTGCGTTGTGACGTGAATGGGTTCGGATTGAACATACGAGGCTCCTTAACCAAAGGAGTCGGATACATACCAGACAAGCTCTTTCCGTAAAATCGTCATCTCAGATGGCGATTTTTTTCTTCTATTCTCTAATACACTAATTACACCTGAATTTGTATGTGTTTGTCGGTTTTGCAGGACGGTATGGAATACATAGTGATAAGAATTATTATTGATTATGGAATCAAATGCAAATCATTTCTTAACATTAATTTTAATTATTTTATTTGTTCGATCAGGAGGAGCTAGGATGTCGTCGTCGTTACGGGTTCATTATTTTATTTTAATTGCTGTTATTATTGTTGCCGGATTATGCCAAGGTTTATTATTACCTATTCTGTCTATCTCGTTGGAACAAATGGGAGTTTCCTCTTCACTAAACGGAATGAATGCGGCTGCCCTGTATATTGGCTCATTCGCAATGACGTTGGTGGCAGAACGGACATTGGGCTTGTTGGGGTTCAAAAAGCTGATGGCCGGAGGGCTTGTGCTAGTGCTCATTACGCTGCTGCTGTTCCCGCTAATCCCTGATATTCGGGTATGGTTCGTACTGCGTCTGCTAGTAGGTATTGGTGACAGTGCACTGCACTACTCTGCGCAGCTATGGATATTGCTGGTGACTCCAGCAGAGAAGCGAGGCCGCAACATTTCCTTTTATGGTATGTCATACGGTCTGGGTTTTGCATTAGGACCATTGGGATTATGGCTACTCGATTATGGAATGCTGGTTCCATTCGCTGCGTTGGCCTTATTGTGCTTGCTTGTCTTGCTGTTGGTGTTAATTAAGCTGCCGGACTCCAGACCGGAGAAGCTGGAGTCCGAGGCACGTCCCACTCAAAGATTTCGTCGCAGTTACAGCTGGGCATGGTACGCTCTTTTGCCAGCATTTCTATACGGCTATATGGAAGCGAGCCTGAACAGTAACTTTCCAGTCTATGGCCTACGTATTGGCTTTCATACCGATGAAATCGCCGCCTTGCTGCCGTTCGTCAGTTTGGGAGGGTTAGTGCTGCAGCTACCGCTAGGGATACTGAGTGACCGTTGGGGACGTAAAAAGGTGCTAATGAGCGTAGGTATAGCAGGGGGAATAACCTTTATGTTGCTACCATGGAGCGGTAATCATTTTATGTTCACTTTGATATTGCTGACCCTAGCAGGTGGTTTAGTAGGCTCCTTTTTCTCCCTCGGTTTGGCCTATGCCGCTGATCTGCTGCCCAAATCATTTTTAGCAGCCGCGAATGTACTGGCATCCTTTCACTTTAATCTGGGAAGTGTGATCGGACCTAATATTAGCGGAGGATTGCTGGACTATGGAACTCAAGGCAGCATGTTTCTTGTCCTTGGAGGTAGTTACGTTGTTTTCGGATTGTTAGGTCTGTTTTCCAGAAAAAGAGTACCGGCGGTTTAAAACTGCGGTTTGCATGGTATTTGTTTCACATTTACTATAAAATATAAACAGTATTGATGGCGCGCAAAGGGGAATCACTTAGATGATTAAAATTCGGAAGCTGACCAAGCAAGTGGGGCCTGAACGGACCCAGCTACTTCGAGGAATTGATGCTGAAATTCATCAGGGCGAATTCATTGCCATAGTAGGGCCAAGTGGAAGCGGCAAAACGACGTTGCTTCGCTGTCTTGCTTTACTAGAGCCATGGGATGAAGGCAGTTTAATTGTAGGTGGCAATGATGTGCTGAAATCCGGGTGGACGGGCAAGATGAAAATAAAGCGGGAATGGGCATACCTGGAGCAAAACCCGCATCTAAATATGAATCGAACCGCTCTTAAAAATGTGCTCATTGGCAGATCCGGTCAAACTCCAATGTGGAGAATGGTGACCGGTATGGTGCGTTCCGACGATTACATGGGAGCGATGGACGTACTGGAGGATCTGGGTCTGCTGGATAAGGCGCATGATAAATGCGACAAGCTCAGCGGTGGCGAGCGGCAGCGGGTAGCGACTGCGCGTGCTCTCGTGCACGGAGCCAAAGTTATTTTAGCTGATGAGCCTGTAAATGGACTTGATCCAGCTTCGGCAGCGCATGTATTGGAGACCTTTCGCAAGCTGTGTTCTGACGAGCGGGTGACGATCATTACTGTATTGCCGCTGGAAATGGCTGAACGCTTTGCTTCCCGTATATGGGGGTTGAATGATGGTGAATTGGTGTTTGATATTCAGGGAAGACGATTGACACAAGCAGAAAAGAACAAATTGTGAAGGGGACGGCAAGAGAAGTGAAAATAATGCTGTTGAGAATGGTAGCTGGCTGCTGTTCCTTGCTGCTCCTTGCTGGATTTTTAAGCGGCTGTAATGTTATTAGCGATCCCATTTCGCTGATGGAGACACCGACGATGTCTGACGAGAAACAGCAGTTGAATGGTGCAGTGAATACGCAACTAGGGGCGGTACAGCCTTTAAGACCGAATGACCCAGATGACCCGACGCCAATTCGGACGGGTGATCTGAACAATGATGGCACAGACGAAGCAGTGCTCTTTTATGAAACGCCAGATGAGAGCGTAAAAATACATGGTGCCTTGTTTGAAGATCAGGGCGGAACGTGGGTAAAGAAGCTAACGTTTGATGGGGAAGGCACTGTGCTAGAGTCATTTAAGCTCGTGGATTTAACGAATGATGGAACACTCGATATTGTAGCGGGTTTTTCCAGTGGAGATAGTGGCGATGGCGGGGATCAGAAGGGACTCATCGTGTATTCCTATACCGGAGGAACTCTGGAGAAAATATATGCTACAGGCTATACGGACTTCGTCGTAGATGATTTTAACCATAACAAGATGGACTTGAACGGGGATAATTTGAATGATTTGACGATTATCACGCTGCGACGTAATGAATTCTTTACAGTTAAAACATTTCAATTCAGTGGGGGAACCTTTAAGGAAATCGGATCGTTGGATTTGGACAGTCAGGTCTTAGGTGTCTATAATGTCGTTGCTGGCAAGGTAGCCGAGGGTAGGCAGGGGATTGTTATAGATACCAAAATTGCCCAGACCACTACCGTCTCCAATGTCATTGTGATGGATCACGGCAAGCTCAGGAAGCTTAATCTTATGGATGTCACCTTCAAGGATGCGACCATCGCCAGTGGTGATGTGGATGGTGACGGTATTCTGGAATTTGGTAATTTGGAGAAGCCAAAAGGTTGGAGTAACAAGCCGCTGGATGAGGTTCCATATTTTGTGTCGTTCTATCAGTGGGACGGGGCGAAAGGGACGATTTTTAAGCAGCAGCAGTATCGTGATTCTAATGAACAGGTCTACTTCAGATTACCGAAAGAGCTGCATGGCAAGGTGACGATTGATCCGAAAGTTTCGAAGAAGGACAGCTATTTGCGCTTCATTTTGGATGATACAGACAAAACGATTGCGGAAATTAAATTTTTCTCGTTGTCACAATGGGAGCGAAACAACGAAGGGTATAGCCAACTGTGGCGAACGAATGCGCAGGTCATTGGCATTAAGCGATCCAGTGAGCTGGAACCGCGTAAAACTATAAAAAACAAGATGGGGGAAAGGCAGGTAGAGTAGAGTGAGTAAAGTTTTAATCATGGAAGACGAGGAATCCATTCGCAGTTTTATTGTCATTAACTTGAAACGTAACGGTTTTGAGGTGCTGGAGGCGTCGGAAGGGCATGAGGCTCTGAATATTTTGAACACGGTGCGGGATATTGATATTGCACTGCTTGACGTAATGGTACCCGGTATGGATGGTTTTGAAGTCTGTCGGAGAATCCGGGAAACGAATGAGCGCATCGGCATTATTTTTCTCACAGCGAAGGTACAGGAGCAGGATAAGGTGTATGCCTTGTCTGTAGGGGCCGATGACCATGTGAGTAAACCTTTTAGCCCGACGGAGCTGATTGCACGGATTCAATCGTTATTGCGTCGGGTGAATGTACATCGTGAAACAGCAGCCAAAGTGTCCTTCCAGTCTGGACCGTTTACGCTAGATTTGATTGCTAAGCAATTTAAGAAGAGCGGGCAGCTGATCGAGTTGACACCGACTGAGTTTTCCCTGATTCAATTTTTTCTCGAAAAAGAAAACACGCCGCTCAGCCGAGATGTTCTACTTGATCACGTATGGGGCAAGGAATATATGGGCGATCCGAAAATTGTGGATGTGAACATCCGACGTTTGCGGCAGAAAATTGAAAACAATCCATCTGAGCCAGCTTTTTTACAAACAGTGTGGGGACATGGATATAAATGGAAAGGTCAGTCTCAATGATCAAAAAGGGGATTCGCCGACAGATTGTGCTTCACTATTTTTTCGTAGTGTTCTTGGCGCTTCTGTTAGTAGAAGTCATTTTTATGTTTGCACTCCGGTCGTACTATTACGATTCCATTTACAAACATATCGAAAGCCGTATCGAATCGGTAAGTGAATTTGCACCCAAATTCAAAGAGCCGGAACAGTCTTTGCAATCGTATTTGTTAAATACATTTTCTCTGCCCTTCACTGAACTGCAGTTGCTTGATGAACAGGGAAATGTAATTGATAACTCGACTAATTTTGCAGCAGATCTAAGTGTGCAAACAAGTGATGTGACACAAGCATTAGCTGGAGATACGGGCAAATGGATCGGAAAGCAACCGAGTACGGGGCAGCAGGTGATGGCGGTATCTCAAAAACTGGACAATATCGTCGGAGACCAGGTGTATGTTATTCGGTATACGACTTCGCTGGAATTGGTAAATGATAAGTTGTTTACGATTACGCTGTTTTCTCTTGGCATCATGGCAGCTGTACTGGTTATTGTATTTGTGGTCAGTACAGGGCTCGCGAATTCCATTGTTAGACCAATTAATAATATCCGCGATGTATCTGCTCAGATGGCTCAGGGGAGGTTTGATGCACGCATTGAAGGCGATTATCGCTATGAGTTGGGTGAACTGGCTTCGACTCTGAACTATATGGCACAGGAAATTGTCAGAACAAATCAAATCAAGGATGATTTTATATCATCCATATCTCATGAATTGCGTACTCCGCTTACATCTATTAAAGGTTGGAGTGAAACGTTAAATTCTGGCGGTTATGACCCGGAAGAGACGAAAATCGGGATGAAGATTATTTCTAAAGAGACGGATCGACTGATTGGCTTGGTGGAGGAAATCCTCGATTTTTCCAAGCTGGAGCAGAATGCCATGAAGCTTGTGATGGGAACGGTGGATCTACGGGAGCTTTTGCAGGAAATTATGCTGAACGTATGGGCCAAAGCAGAAATGAAGCAGATAAAACTTCAGCTGGATTCGGAGGAAACGGCATATCTCGTCCATGGAGACGGTAACCGTCTAAAACAGGTGTTTTTGAACATTGTGGACAATGCTATCAAGTTTTCGCATGAAAGCTCAATTATTTTCCTGTCTCTACAACGGATTGATGGCAATATCGAGATATCCGTACAAGATACAGGGATTGGAATTAGTGCTGAAAATCTTGCCAGAGTCAGAGACCGCTTTTTCCAGGTAGACCACCAAAACGGTGGTACTGGACTGGGATTGGCAATCTCGCAACAGTTTATCGAGCGTCATCATGGTCAGATGCTCATCAGAAGTGAACTGGGGGCTGGAACTACGATTACGGTTTCATTACCTGCTCTGCAAGCAGAACAATCCGTGGAACCATCACAACTTACTGAAGGACAGATTTAAAGCCTACTTATAGGTGTAATTAGAAAAACAGCCAGTCCTCTCAATCGGGAGGGCTGGCTGTTTTTAATTTGGGGGTACGTTATGAGGTAAAACCTTCGGCACGCAAGCGTGTATTGCGCTCGTAAGCTTCTTTCAGCATACGTGTAGTTTGCGGTCGTACCGCCATTTTACCAAATACCGTTTCATTGGGTCCGATGACCATAATTTCGCCCGGGTTACCTTTAATGACAGCACCATCGCGAATCACAGCACCTTCACCGATAATCGCATGTTCAATATGGACGTTACGTCCAATGCGTGTGTCAGGCATAACGATACTTTCTTTGATGGCTGATCCTTTACCTACCTCGACACCACTAAATACAACGGAGCGTTCTATTCGGCCCTCTACTTGGCAGGAATCATGCAGCAAGCTGCCCAATGGTTGTGGTTGACGGTTAGGTACCTTTTGTGCGCTCAACCTTGTGCGGCGTTCACGTGTATACATCGGCCAGTCCTTGCGTTGAAGGTCGATAGCACAATCATCCTGTAACAAATCCATGTGTGAATCCCATAGGCTTTTAACGGTACCCACGTCCTTCCAATAGCCCTGGAATTCATAAACGTACAAGGATTCTTGGTCCGCTAACATTTTAGGGATGATATCTTTACCAAAATCATGACTGGATTGAGCATCCTGTGCGTCTTCTAACAAGTAATTTCTTAAGTAATCCCATTTGAAAAGGTAAATCCCCATAGAGGCCAAATTACTTTCCGGTTTCTCCGGTTTCTCTGCAAATTCTGTGACACGCAGATCTTTATCGGCACTCATAACACCAAAACGGTGTGCTTCATCCCAAGGTACCTCCATGACAGAAATGGTAGCCGCAGCTCCTTTTTCCTTATGGTGGTTTAGCATTTCACGATAATTCATATAGTAAATATGATCACCGGATAAAATAAGCACATGCTCCGGATTTTGGCTGTCAATATATTCGATATTCTTATGAATAGCATCTGCCGTTCCTAAGTATTCAGCGTTACCTGTGTTATAAGATGGAAGCAGGGTAATTCCTTTGTCATCTGTTTTTGTAAGACCCCATGGTGTTCCATCCCCGATATGTTCGTGCAAGGATTCTGCCTCATATTGCGTCAGTACACCTACAGTATCAATGTCTGAATTTACGCAGTTACTGAGAGGAAAATCGATGATCCGGTAATGACCGCCAAAAGGTACGGCGGGTTTTGCAATCGTTGAAGTAAGGGGAGCAAGACGGCGTCCCTCTCCGCCTGCCAGCAGCATGGCAATGCATTCTTTATTAAACATTTCGTTTCCCTCCCGGTTTAGTTGTCAGTGTAGTACATACATAAACGGTATGGGGTACTCTTGAAACCATAAGGTATATAAGATTCCCCCAAAACTAAGGTTTATTTTTTTCCTAGTCATTTTTCTGTTCATTGTGGCTAGAATGGGGTAATAACTCAGGTCAGCTTTGACCCAAAAGCGAATGCATTACCGATTCATACATTTTTACTTACAAAACATATAAGGGTGGTGACGTGATGACAGACCAAACTCTTCCGCAACAGGCTATTTCATCGGAAGATATTTATTTGTTTCATGAAGGAACGCTTTATCACAGCTACCGATCTTTGGGTTCCCACCTTACTGTGGAGAACGGAGAACAGGGCGTCCGCTTTACGGTCTGGGCTCCTCATGCTCTCCATGTCGGGCTTGCTACAGATCGCAACAACTGGAATGGGGAACAGGATTCCTTATATAGGGTTCCCAAATCCGGTTTTTGGAGTCGTTTTTTTCCGGGGATATCCCAAGGAACTTTTTACAAATACGACATTACGGGGGCAAACGGTGAACGATTCCTGAAAGCAGACCCTTACGCGGTACGTGCTGAAGTGAGACCGGCAACGGCTTCTGTGGTAGCTTCTATAGATGGTTATGCTTGGAACGATGCGATTTGGCGCCGAAAACGTAGAGCACCTTATGGAAAGCCTCTGCACATATACGAGCTTCATCTGGGCACTTGGAAGCAAAAAGAAGATGGTACGTTTTATACATACAGGGAAATAGCAGATCTTCTTGTGCCTTATGTGACCGATATGGGGTATACACATATTGAGCTGATGCCGCTGAGTGAACATCCGTATGATCTTTCCTGGGGCTACCAGCTCACCGGATATTTTGCACTCACAAGCCGGTATGGAGAACCGCATGATTTTATGTATTTGGTGGATCGTTGCCATCAGGCGGGAATCGGAGTGCTGATGGATTGGGTTCCAGCCCATTTTGCCAAGGATGCTCATGGATTAAGGCTGTTTGACGGATCGCCCCTGTTCGAATACGCGGATCCGCTGATTGCGGAAAAGCCCGGCTGGGGAACACTGACGTTTGATTACAGCAAGCCGGAGGTGCGTTCTTTCCTGATATCTAATGCGCTATTCTGGATGGATGTGTACCATATTGACGGCCTGCGCGTAGATGCTGTGACGAGTATGCTACGGCTGGATTTTGAAAAGCAGGACGGTCAATATCGTTTTAACTCTAAAGGAGGCATTGAAAATGAGGAGGCTATTGCCTTCCTTCAACAACTGAATGAAACAGTATTCCGCTATTATCCGTATGCTCTGATGATGGCAGAGGAGTCCAGTGCCTGGCCGATGGTGACTTCCCCGGTAAGCGATGGAGGACTCGGTTTTAATTACAAATGGAATATGGGCTGGATGAACGATACGCTTGATTATATCGAAACGGATTTCGATCAGAGGCCGGAGCGCCATAATTTGCTGACATTCCCCATAGCTTATGCGTACAGCGAGAATTTTACACTGCCGTTGTCGCACGATGAGGTTGTTCATGGTAAGAAGTCGCTGCTTGATAAAATGCCAGGTAGCTATGAGCAAAAATTTGCCGGGCTTCGAGCACTTCTCGGTTACCAAATCACCTCCCCGGGCAAAAAGCTCTTATTTATGGGAGGGGAATTCGGCCAATTCATCGAATGGAAGGATGAGGAGCAGCTTGACTGGTTTCTGCTGGATTATGACAGTCACCGTTCGCTGCACGCTTTTACGAAAGCGCTGAATCATTTGTATATTCAGGAAAAGGCATTATGGGAACTTGATCATTCGTGGGATGGATATCAGTGGATTGAGGCGGAGGACCGTGGGCAGAGCGTAATTACGTATTTACGTAAAAGTAAAAAGCCGGGAGATACACTGGTCGTGCTTATTAACTTTCAGCCCGTGCCCAGAGAGAACTACCGAATTGGGCTGGAAAAGGCCGGGAGTTATATCGAACTGCTGAACAGTGATCATAAGGACTTTGGGGGAAGGGACCAGCTGAATACGGGAATAATACGGACCGCCCCCATCCCTTGCCACGGACAGCTTCACAGCTTGGAGGTGACCATACCACCCCTGAGCATCGTTATACTCAAGAAAGCGCCTCGGAGGCCTAAAAAAGCAGATTAAACACATAAGGAGGAAGCACATATGAACATTTTGTTTGCGGCAGCAGAAGCACATCCATTTATTAAAACAGGCGGGTTGGCTGATGTCATTGGCGCACTGCCGAAGGCACTTCGTCAGGCGGGGTGCGACGTCCGAATCATTTTACCTAAATATGCGGGGATTCCCGATACTTATAAAAAGTCTCTGCGTCCGGTAGCGGTGAAGCAAGTAGCCGTAGGCTGGCGTAATCAATATTGTGGAATAGAGGAACTGACATTAGACGGAATCAAGGTTTATTTTATTGACAATGAGTATTACTTCGGTCGTGACGGTATTTACGGTTATATGGATGATGGCGAACGTTTTTCCTTTTTTAACCGGGCGATTTTAGAAGTGCTGCCTGAACTGAACTTTCGGCCGGATATTTTGCATTGTCATGATTGGCATACGGCGATGGTTCCGCTGCTTCTGAATGCTGATTATCGACATTTGCCCTTCTACAGTGATATTCGCACGGTGTTTACGATACATAATCTGCTGTATCAGGGGGATTTTCCGTATGAGGTCTTAACTGAGCTGCTCAACCTGGATGGGAGCTATTTCACCCCCGAGGGTGTGGAATATCATGGCAGACTGAATTTTATGAAAGGTGGGCTTACGTACTCGGATCATGTCACGACCGTAAGTCCAACCTATGCAGAGGAGATTCAAACGGAATTTTACGGATATGGTCTGGAGGGTCTGCTTCGTAAATTGGGAGATCAGGGTCGCTTAACGGGGATTGTGAACGGAATTGACACCAAAAGCTACAATCCTGCCACGGACAATCGTATTTATACGAAGTACCGCACGAGTCTGACAAAGAAAAAGGAAAACAAAATTGGCCTGCAGCAGGAGCTGGGTCTGCCAGTGCGGCCAGACGTACCTATGATTGCCATGGTAACCCGGCTTGTAGATATGAAGGGGCTAGATCTGGTAACGAGAGTGCTTGACGAAATCTTGTATTATGATGATCTCCAGTTTGTCGTGCTGGGAACAGGGGATCCGGCTTTTGAGCATTGGTTCCGTGAGGCAGCAGGACGCTATCCACTGAAAATGTCAGCGCAGCTCGCTTTTAGCGAACCTCTGTCACGAAAAATATATGCGGCAAGCGATATGTATCTTATGCCATCAAGGTTTGAACCTTGCGGGATCAGCCAACTGCTGGCGCTTCGTTATGGAAGTATCCCTATTGTACGAGAAACAGGGGGCCTTAACGATACTGTGCAGGCTTACAATGAATCCACAGGTGAAGGAAACGGATTTAGTTTCACGAACTACAATGCACATGATATGTTGAACACCATTCGTCGTGCTGTTCATTTTTATCGCCAATCTGAGCATTGGTCGAAGCTTACACAGACGGCTTTTGCAGGAGAATATAGTTGGGATGTTTCAGCCGAAGCGTATATGGATATTTACCATTTGCTAACAAAAACGGACTGAACAGAATAGGAACACCCCAGTCATGTTAATGAAAAAGGGAATCCCTTTAGCCAAGTTTTCTGGCTGAGGAATTCCCTTTTTTACTATGATCAGTCGCCCCCACCACCACAGCTGCTTCCACATGAAGAGCCACTGCTACACGAAGAATGGCTACCAGAATCGCCTGAATCATGATGAGAAGAGCCTCCATGATGAGAACTGTCATGGGAGGAATGATGGTGCGAGTGATGTGTATCCCAGTTTGAACAGCCGCTTGCCGAGCTACAACCGAATGAGCTAGCTAATACGGCATTACCTGAAGCATCCGGGTGCATGTGTATGGCAAATTGTTCAGGTTGATACCATGAATACCACACAACAGCTAATAACAAATAGTCGACCTGTAAATAGTTGACCTTAGGCAATTGCTTACCCTCAGGATCATCCACCGCTTTATTCACCCGCTCGTGCAGATGTTGTACAATCTTATGAACCGCTTGTTGGGCCTGCTGTGAAATAGCTATATCCTCCTGCGTATTCCAGCGGTCACCTGCTGGCTGCGCGGAAGTTGTGAGTTTGTAATAGCGCGAAAGCTCGTCGCTCGGTAATGGATGATTAAAAAAAGTTCCCCACAAACTGGCGCTATAGCGGTTCCAGCCAAAGCATTCTACATACAACCAGTCAAACCACGCCCGCTCCTCAGGCATCGGCTGAGAGCCGCCGGAATGAGGCGCATGGTGAAGCATACGACCAAAAAAAGCTTCCGAGAATTGCTGATATTCGCGGGTAAACATCAACATTTCGTGCCATAATTCATCCATATCGCTACTGAACATAGGCACTCGATTCATAATCGCGCATAGCATAAAATATCGTTTTAGCTCATGCCAGCGCCAATCATATTCTTGCTCCGTCAGCTCAGGGTGGGCTTCGATTACACGACTCCTTACGCTATGAGCATAGGAGGCGGGAATGGATTGCTCCAGTAGCTGCATCAGCTCTGTAATCTCTGGATGACGCTCCTGCGCAAGGGACGAAGGGGATGGGGAGCTGAGGAAAAAAGCATTCCGGCTCCGTGTTTTTCTGTTTCCCCGGTTTCTGCGTATTGCACGGAATATAAACCCAAAAATGATGAGGATCACCACAATAAACAACGTCCAAAAGCTGCTCATACTATCCATGATGGCTGACTACTCCTTTCTGAAAGAACACGGAATTAAGATTTAGCGTTCGTTATTCAGCAGAGCGAATTCTTTTTTTATCCGGGCTAGCAGTTCAGGATTCGTGATTACATCGCAAGCAGTCCATGCCAAAGTTCTCGCAGCCAGCAGCATTCCTTCCATGGCCCGGTCCTGCATCGTCAAATCGCGGAATTCTGGTGTATGCAAGGCATGCTTCTCGTCAATAACTTGAATGTAAGGATGGATAGCAGGGCAATGAAGCGATACATTTCCGATATCCATGGAGCCGTGATCTTCGCCTTCCGTTATATCTTCTTGTGAAATGCCAGCCTGCACCAAATTTGCGGTAAACGCATCGGAAAGTACACGGTTCGTGACCATTTCATCATAAGAAGTCTCATAATTGGAGGTCTCCAAACGACACCCGGTCTGTAAAGCAGCTCCTTCAGCAATTTGAATAACACGGCGAGTCAGCGGGTTCAGTTCTTGACGTGTAGCGGCTCTCACATAAAATTGGGCTGAGGCGTAATCAGGAATAATATTGGCTGCTAGCCCACCCTGGTTAATGATCCCATGGATACGCACTGTACTTTTTACTTGTTGACGGAACGCATTGATGCCATTGAACGTTTGAATCACAGCGTCCAGCGCGTTAATGCCTTCGTGCGGGCTGGCAGCCGCGTGAGCAGATTGACCAAAAAATTCGAATTGTACAGCATCAATCGCCAGTGATTTGCCTGATTTTTCGTAACGGTCATAAGGATGCGTCATAAGTGCTATGTCGCAATCATCAAACAATCCGGCAGCGGCCATAGGGACCTTTGCACCGCGTGTTTCTTCGGCAGGTGTGCCATATACCCGTACTTCTCCACCAGTTTCGTCGATGATCGACTTGAGGCCGACGGCAGCACCAGTACTCATCATACATATCAAATGGTGCCCACAGGCGTGTCCTAGACCTTTCAGAGCGTCATATTCTGCCAGAAAAGCGACAACCGGCCCGGGTTTTGCAGCTTTGTAAGTTGCAATAAAGGCTGTTTCTATGCCCAATACAGGTGCCTGGACCTCAAATCCGTGAAAAACCAGTTCTTCTTTTAAACGGGCAGCGGCCAGAAATTCCTCGTTTCCAAGTTCAGGATTTGCGCCAATAAATAACGAAATGTCCTTAAACCGTGGGGCATGCTGCTCGATGGTCTGTTGAATGGTCTGTTTAAAATCCATGCTGAAAACTCCTTTATATAAGCTGTAATGTAGGTACTGCGTTAGGTATGCTGAAATTGTACTATAACATTCATTGCATAATCATGCATATTCATTTATAATGACACAATCTTATTTATTATAAAGAATTTAAGGAGAGAAAAAAAGATTGAAAAAGGCATATCGTTTTACCGCCCTGGTTTTGACGGCGGTTATCTTGCTGTTGACTGGTCTTCCCATGCTCAATGCATACGGAACGGAAGCAAAGCCACAGAAAAAACTTGTAGTGGGCATGAGTGCCGACTTTCCGCCGTATGAGTTTCATAAAGTCATTAACGGTAAGGATACCATTGTTGGGTTCGATGTGGATATCGCCAAGGAAATCGCCAAAGATTTGGATGCGGAGATGGTCCCTGAAGACATGAGTTTTGACTCTTTGCTGCCTGCTCTGCAAAGTGGTCGTGTAGACTTGGTACTGTCCGGTATGACACCAACGGATGAACGCAGAAAGAGTATTGATTTTTCGGATGTATACTATCGCTCCAAGCAAGTCATCATGGTACGCCCAGAGGATAAAGACAAATATCCGACGATGGATGCTTTGAAAGGCGAGAAGATCGGAGCACAAAAGGGAAGTATTCAGGAAGAGATTGCTCAAAAAGTGCCCAATGCCTCTGTAACTTCACTGGATAAAATATCTGACCTGGTACTCCAGCTGCGGACCCAGCGTGTGAACGCTGTCGTGATCGAAGATACGGTTGCTAAAGGATACACGTTAGACGGTACCGTAACCCTTGCCAAGGCTGTGCCTGAGGATGCGGGAGCAGAAACAGCTGTAGGTATCCGTAAAGGGAATGCAGAATTGCTTGCTTCTGTAAATAAAACGTTGGCTCGCCTGAAAGCAGACGGGTCGATTGAGAAGTTTTCCACGGAAGCGAGTGCACTTTCTGCGGATCGTCAGGTTTCTTCTAATAACATTGTAGATATTTTTTGGAAATACCGCAGTTTATACGCTACGGGTATCGGCTACACCTTGTTGCTGTCTGCGCTCGGAGTACTGTTCGGATTCATCATTGGTCTGATCATATCCTTGCTACGTATGAGTGGAGTACGCATCATTGAGTGGTTAGGTACCACTTATGTAGAGATACTGCGTGGCACACCTATGCTGGTGCAACTCATGATTATTCACTACGGGGTTGCTTTGACGCTGGGTGTCAATTTTACTCCACTCCAGTCTGGTATAATCACATTGTCTCTGAATAGCTCGGCATATCTGGCTGAAATTTTCCGTGCAGGTATCCAGGCAGTAGACCGTGGACAGATGGAGGCTGCCCGTTCATTGGGTATGGGACGAGGCAAAGCTATGCGTCATGTCATTTTGCCGCAAGCGTTTAAATCTATTTTGCCTGCTATCGGTAATGAGTTTATTACGATCATTAAAGAATCATCCATTATTTCGACCATTGGGATGGTGGATATTATGTATCAGGCCCAGGTCATTAAGAACATTACCTACGAAGGATTAAGTCCGTTCGTAATCGCAGCCGCTATTTATTTTGTAATGACATTCAGCTTGTCTAAGCTGCTGGGTTTATGGGAAAGGAAGTTGAGAGCCAGTGATCACCGTTAAACAACTGCGTAAATCGTTCGGCAAGAATGAGATTTTAAAAGGCATTGATATAGATATCGCCAAAGGTGAAGTCGTCGTCATCATCGGTCCCAGCGGTTCGGGGAAGAGTACGTTTTTGCGTTGTATGAATCTGCTAGAACAGCCTACGGACGGGGAGATTTTGTTTGAGGGCGAGCCGATTACAGCTCGTGGTCATAATATTAATGTAACCCGGGAGAAGATGGGGATGGTGTTCCAGCATTTTAATCTGTTCCCGCATAAAACAGTGTTGCAGAACCTGACGCTTGCACCAACGCAGGTTAGAAGACAGTCAGGGAAGGAAGCGGAAAAAATTGCGCTAGAACTCCTGCGTACCGTAGGGCTTGAGGATAAGAAGAATACCTATCCGAACCAGCTATCCGGTGGTCAGAAGCAACGTATTGCGATTGCGCGTGCTTTGGCCATGCAGCCGCACGTAATGCTGTTCGATGAGCCGACTTCTGCATTGGACCCTGAAATGGTTGGAGAGGTTCTGGATGTAATGAAGAAGCTCGCCGAAGGCGGCATGACCATGGTAATCGTGACGCATGAAATGGGCTTTGCCCGCGAGGTAGGCGATCGAATCATCTTTATGGATAACGGTCAAATTGTGGAACAAGGTACACCAGAGCAGGTATTTGGTACTCCAAGCCATGATCGCACCCGTGATTTTCTTGCCAAAGTATTGTAAGAAAGTGCTGATATGAGCTATAAAAAAGCCCTCCGTTTGACGGAGGGCTTTTTCTTTTTTTGTCACCATTTCACCATATTTTCGTAACAAATATCGATTTCTTGGTGACAAAATTGTAACGAGTATAGTATGATGTTCAAGGTTCCCAACATTTTCATGCAGATAAGGTTACAAAATTGTGATATTATGCAGTAAGCCAAAACTTACCGGGACAGCATGCGATTATGACAAACGCTGAATGCTGGGCCCAAACTATGGGAAGTGCGGGGGACGTAACAACGGCAGTCTTTCCGAAACGTCATAAGACGATATGGAATATGCCTAGGGGTGAATTGCATAAGCATAGGGCTTCTCCTGAGTCCGAATCCGACAGCTAACTTCGCAGGCATAACAGAGGAGGTACATATCTTTGAAACATCTAAAACATATTGGTAAAACGATGAAATTTGCGGTACTTGCCGCAGCTATTGCAGGGCTGGCACAGACAGCTGGAATAGCCGATGCTGCTTCGCTTCACACTGCCAAAGAGGGCGATACCTTCTTTTTGCTTGCTCAACGTTATGGAGTATCGGTAGAAGAGCTAACGCAGGCAAACCCAAACATTGCCTCCAACAATATATATGCAGGTCTGCAAATTAAGGTACCTGGTGAAAAAAGTGTGAAGGCAGCTTCGGATTCGAAGCCGCAGCTTCTTACGGAGAAAGCACCAGCGAATGAGGGGCCAACGATTGAAGCGTGGGGCAAAACATTCAACTATAGCAAAATAGTTGACGTTAAGGCTTCTGCGTATTCTGCCGCAGCCGATGAGAATGGTAAATGGGGAGCAGTGGACTACTACGGTAATCCGCTTAAACTAGGTACAATTGCGGTAGACCCGAACGTCATTCCGATGGGCACGAAAGTGCTGGTTACAGGCTATTCCCACCCAGGTTTGCCGGATCATTCTTTTGTAGCTGTCGCTCGCGATCAGGGCAGCGCCATTACAGGAAAACGGATTGATATCTTTATTCCTGGCAACAAATCATTTGTGAACGACTTTGGATTTCAAAATGTGAAGTTGTACGTTATTGATAAATAGCATTATACCTATATACGGTTTAATTAAACATAATATATATTATGTAAACTTAATGCCTGTATCCTACCGCATATAACTAGGTCAGACTCTTATCAGGTCCTATCCATAAAAAAGGCTGTCTTGACGAGCAGAAAAATTCTGCTGGTAAGACAGCCTTTTTACGTTGCTTTAGCTTGTAGCTCAATCCTAAACATATGGTTATTTCTGTTCCGATGTGTGGAGTAGCCGGGGGACTGTGACAAATTTGTAGCCCTTAGCTTTTAGAGAGTGAATTAGACCCGGCAGAGCTTGAACAGTGCCTTGCAAGTTGGAACTTTGACCTCCACCTGCGTGCATTAAAATAATAGAGCCAGGCCCAGTAGCTGGGATCACATTGCGCTGAATTTGTGTTTTACTTAGTCCCTTCCAGTCGAGAGAGTCTACATTCCAATTGACAATCATGTAGCCATGACGACGTGCCCACTGGATTTGAGGCTCCGTGATTTCACCGTAGGGTGGACGAATCAACTTGGGGCGAAAACCTGCGCTGGCTTGTAAAATACGTTCTGTTTTTGTAATCTGGTTGCGAAAGCGTTCTGGTGTGGCCTTCCTAAAATCCGGATGAGTATAGGAATGGTTTCCTATAGCATGGCCTTCACGGATAATACGGCGTATGATCCCAGGATGCTTTTCCGCACGGTGACCGACGATGAAAAATGTAGCTTTGATGCCGTTGGCGTGTAATACGTCCAAAACCTGCGGCGTATACCTAGAATCGGGCACATCATCAAAGGTTAGGGCAATTTGGCGGGTGTGTGGGCCGCACATTTTAAAAATGTCCGCATGTTTTTTTCGCAGCATTGCTAATGTAGGAGTTGCTCGATCTATGCTCTGTTGTACAGAAGAAGCAACAGTTGCTTCCTTGGGATGGGGCGTTCCGATGTTGGGAGGCGCATCCGCGTGAACGGGTAAACTTGAAAATGCTAGTAACAGTGCCAAGCCTGGCAACACTCCCCTGTACGGCATATGTATCCCCCCTTTCCGTGCAGTGATACCTAGTGGTGCTCTCGACTATTATGTACCTGTCCTATTAAAAATATGCTGGTTACCAAGTTCGGCTCATAAACGACTGGAAAGAAGTCCACGATGAAACGATTATCAATGAAGATGATGGAGCTAAACGTACATATTCTCTTAA
Source organism: Paenibacillus sp. cl130 (assembly GCF_900116035.1). NCBI lineage: Bacteria > Bacillati > Bacillota > Bacilli > Caryophanales > Paenibacillaceae > Paenibacillus > Paenibacillus sp. cl130. The sequence continues at coordinate 628,910 of NZ_FOYG01000003.1, read as the reverse complement.
ACATGACCGAAAACAGGAGCATTTTCGCAAGTTTTAGCCTTACAACGAATTCGGTATACCGTGACAGCTGGTGTATAATGGGGATGCAATTCATAATTATACAGACATGGAATTGAAGGAAGGATGGATAAAAGTGACCGACTTGTTTACTCCTTATCAATTAAAGGGGCTTTCTTTAAAAAATCGGATTGTCATGCCCCCGATGTGCCAATACAGCGTGGAGGCCAAGGACGGAAATCCAACGGATTGGCATCATGTCCATTATGTGAGCCGGGCAGTAGGAGGCACTGGACTTATTATTGTGGAAATGACAGCGGTCCATCCAGATGGACGTATTACAGATCGTGATTTGGGTATTTGGAGTGACGAACATATTCCTGCATATCGTAAGATTGTAGAGGAAGTTCACAAGTATGGTGCCAAAATTGGCATTCAACTAGGCCACGCTGGACGCAAGGCTGAAGATGCTGAGCAACCTGTGGGTCCTTCCTCGATTCCTTTTAGCGAACGCTTTAAAGAGCCGCACGCCTTAAAGACAGCTGAAGTCAGGGAACTGGTTCAGGCATACAAAGAAGGCGCGCGCCGCGCGGTGGAAGCAGGTTTTGACACGGTCGAGATACATGGCGCTCACGGATATCTGATCCATCAATTTCATTCGCCTTTAACAAATGCCAGAGAAGATGAATATGGGCAGGATTTGTCACTGTTCGGTGTTGAGGTCATACATGCTGTTAAAGAGGTTCTTCCTGCTGATATGCCTGTGCTTATGCGGATATCTGCCAAAGAATACGTCGAGGATGGATATAATGTGGAATACATAACAGGCGTAGGGGAACGATATCGTGATGCGGGTGTGGACATTTTCCATATCTCTTCTGGTGGTGAGGGTCCGATTGGTTCTGGCGGAGGCCCGTCTGCGCGTGCCGGCTATCAGGTGGATTTGGCTCATACCATCCGTGAAAAGCTGAATGTACCTGTAATTGCTGTTGGCTTACTGGATGATTATGAGGACGCCCGTCGGGTTGTTCAGCAGAAAGAAGCTGATCTGGTAGCAATAGGCCGTGCCATGCTGCGTGATCCCTATTGGGCGCTGCATGCATCGCGGGAGCTAAAAGTACAGGCCGACATCCCAGAGCCTTATTTGCGCGGCTTTTAGATATTTTTGAAACCCTCTTTGCAAAGCTTGCGTAAACATGTGTACAGAGCTTAAAATTTAAGCATTCAACTCTAGGAGGAACTTCACATGTCTATTTTCAAACGCTTAAGAGATCTTACGATGTCCAACATTAACGCCATTATTGACAAGGCAGAAGATCCAATTAAAATGACGGATCAATACATTCGTGATATGCAAGAGGACCTGGAAGATGCAGAGAAAGCGGTAGCCGCTCAAATTGCTATTGAAAAGAGATTCAAACAGCAATACGAAGAACAGGCTGCTTTGGTAAAGAAACGCGAAGAACAGGCACATACCGCTGCAAAAGCACAAAATGTAGATCTGGCTCGTCGCGCGCTGGAAGAAAAGAAATCTGCTGAACAAAAAATGAATGAGTTCAAAGCTGGTTACGAACAGAACAAAGCTGCAGCCGATAACCTGCGTGGCAAGCTGGATGAAATGCGCAGACAGCTGACAGAAATGAAAAACAAGCGCGAGACACTGGTTGCCCGTTATAATGCAGCTAAAGCGCAAACTGAAATTAACAAAGCTATGAACGGTTTTAGCTCTGATACGGCAACTGCCGGATTGAAGCGTATGGAAGAAAAAATGCTGCAAGCAGAAGCACGTGCCGAAGCGAGCAACGAAATGTCTTCTAAGGAAAAATCGTTGGATGAGGAGTTCAAAGAGCTGGATAAGAAAAGCGCCGTGGACGATGAGCTTGCCGCCTTGTTGAAGCAATACGAAAATAAATAAGAACATTTTAGCAGTGCCGCCAAGGGTGATTGCTCAGGAAGCGAAGGAGAAACGTTTTCTCCTTCGCTTTTCCCTGCCTGGAGGCGTAAAACATTATATGAAGGTCAAGAAGATGTGGAGGATGGTATGAAATGCATTTTTTAGAAACGATGAAAGCAATGCTTGTATGGACTGGTGCGGGGGCTATTTTGATCTTCGCATTAATGTATGTCGACTCTTTATTTACGAAGTATAAGGATTTTGCCGAAGTGAAGGCTGGAAATATGGCCGTAACGGTACGAATGATTATGAAGTTAGTTGCACAAGGCTATATCTTGTCAGGCTCTATCGCTACAGCTAATAATTTGCTCGAAGCGCTTGTGTATTCTGTGATTGCTTTTGTCATCCTGCTTGTTTTGGAAGTTATTGTACGTCTGCTGTTGCGGTACTGGGCTCAGTTTGATCTGGATAAAGGGACACAGGAAGGTAAAATTGGTTTCGGTCTGTTTTCAGGAGCGCTGCATCTGGTTGGCGCCTTGATCATTACAGCATGCTTCTAGGCTAAGAAAGGCAGGAATATAACCATGAGTGTGTGGAAACGAATTTCAAATCTATTTGCTAAGCCGGAGCCGCCGAAAGCAGAGAAAAGCATGCTTCACTTAAATCCAGGTGATATCTGTGAAGTGTCGCTTGTCACCTATGAAGTGGTAGGTCGTGTACATAATCGTGCCCGGAATGCCGTTGTTTTGACGCTTCAGGATGGTAATCAAGTCAGTTATCTTCATATTGAGGAACGGGAAACACTGCAATTTGGACTATATCAGGCCATCGACGGCAGACTTGACAACCCTGAGGAAGTGCCGACCATTTTAGAGTTGGATGATACAACGTATCATTTGGAGGAGCAGTATTCTGGGCATGTTACCGTCATGGCCCGTGCTCCTTTCCGACAGGGTGGAGAGCAGCATGTGTGGCAGTACCAGTCTGATGATTACCATCTGTTGCGAGTAGAGTGGCAGGACGGTCGCTTTATGCTTTATGAAGGAGAAGAAGTGATTACCGGAGACGTCAAGGTTATTCGGGCAAGCTAGGAGAGGGTTACACATGAGCAAACGCACCTGGCAGTATGCATTAAAGGTCATTGTGGCGCTGAGCTTGTTCGTATCCGTGTTAAGCGGCTGCGGCGCGCCAAGTGTAAAAGATACGTATCCGCTGGAATCGGTTAGTGGCAGCGGAAACTCGACCTCGTATGTATACCGGGCAGCTGGCAAGACAGTCCCGGAAGTAGCGGAGGAATTGAAAGAACAGCGTACACCGGAACAAATGTCACCGCAGAGCAATGAGCGGATGTTTCTGGTATATAGCGATGAGTGGTACCATTTGCAGCAAGATCCAGCTAAGAAGGAAGATACACTCATTGAAATTGACAGTAAAAAGTATGTCGAACAAAATTACAGTTCAAGCTTTCTAAAAGGATACTTAACCGCAACTGTACTAGATGCTCTGTTTGATTCGTTGCGTGGTTCAGGCTCCTATCGAGGCTACTCCAGCAGAGATGTATACCGACCTTCTCAGGGCCAATATCGTGCTCCTACAGTGCAGGAGAAAAAGGCAATTCCGCCGATTACGGTGGAGCGGAAAGGTTCGGTTACCCGTAGAGGAAAGAACTCGGATTCTAGCGTTGGATCAAGCGGAAGTTTGTTTGACAGAGGGTCCAGCAGTTCACCGAGCAGAGGCTCGATTTCACGTGACCGGAGCGACAGCGACGGTTCCAGCATATTTGATTCGCCGCGTAGATCTTATAGTAAGCCCAAAACACGTAGCGGTTCAGGTAAAATCAGCCGACGAAGTCGACGATAATGGGTATCGTCAATTTATTTGAAAACAAAAGATTCGCGGAACTGTGGTACTGATGCACAGTTCCTTTTTTTATTTTTAGAGATGACGTTGGTGATCATCTAGCGGCACAGCCAAACCTACACTTTTATGGATATAATAATGTAGAGATAATCAAAACTTTGTTTGATTGAAGGGATTGAAAATTAAATGGTACTATCTATTTCTTGGCCAGATCTTTCACAAAGACCATTTAATCTAATGGTGGAACGAAAAATGGAGTGTTCTCCGAATGTCCTGTATCAGGCTTGGACGAAGCAGTTTGACAGTTGGTTTGCAGCCCCAGGATCAGTATTAATGGAGGCTAAAGTGAACTCGACCTTCTTTTTCGAAACGCATTTTGAGGGGAAGCGTCATCCACATTACGGAAGATTTCTAAGACTTGAGCAAAACCGACTGATCGAGCTGACTTGGATTACTGGCGAAGGCGGTACCAAGGGAGCTGAAACAGTTCTCACTGTTGAGCTTAAACCTCGCGGTAATGGCACGCATCTTTACTTAACGCATGCAGGTTTACCAGACGAGAATTCAAGAAATCAACATGAGCAGGCTTGGCCGCTTGTACTTGAGCAGCTCGACAAAAGGATGATGCCAGATAGATAATTCAGAAGGTTCCAGGCTAAAACTGCAACAAGAGGACGATTTTAAAATCGTTCTTTTTATATTTTTTGATGACAAAAATAAATATTTACCTTACATAAAAACAAATATTACCAGTTTACTAGATTATTTCATTGCCACATCTAATAGTAAAATATACAATTACAACAGGCGAAATAAGAGGATGGTGTATCTGTGTTATCTGCTTTTTTATATATATTACTTGGTGTATTCGATGCTTTGGCCGCTGTTATTTTGGTCTTAAAGCTTTATATGCTTCCCGTGAGGGAATATCGTAGAAAAATATTATTTTATGCAATTGGCATAGCTTTGTTTTCCTTTCTAATGAGGGAAGTTATAGGCTTGCCTAAATTAGATTTGCCGCTTCAGTATTTGTTAATGGTTATCTTTTTTAGATTCGGTTTAGGGATCAAAACCCATTTAGCAGCTTTTTCTGCTGGTTCTGGTCTAACGGCCTACATTAACCTACAACTATTTGTATTTCTGTTTGCGAATTTTTTCGGCGTAGCAGAACCAGGTGTTATTAATGATACTTCTGGCTCTTCTATTTACGTTATTCAGTTATCTTCTATTATTATTGCGTACTTTATTTCTTTTGTGATGGGAAAATATAACTTTGGATTCTCGTTTATAATTCAGCCTCCACATGATTTTTTAAGAGCTGAAAATTACTTATCGTCCCTAAATAAGCTGTTGATTCTAGGTGCTCTAATATCAGCTGCCACCATTTTTATTACTTTGTATATGCTCTATAGCTCAAATACCATAGGATTACTATCCATTTCATTGCTTACTTTCGGCTTGTCGTATTTCTTTTCAGAGAGAGGAGATTACGAGGGTGCTAGAAGCGCTATCAAGGTACATCGCAACGGAAATAAAAAAAGCTGATCCTGATGGTCCAACAAGTGTAGAAGTGATGGAGTATGCGCTTGGTATAAAAATTACCGAAGTATCATCAATACTAATGGTTGCGGTTATCGCTTGGATGACCGGGCATTTTTGGGGATCGTTATTTGCTCTGGTTACTATCATGTTTGTAAGAAGATTTTCAGGAGGGGCACACTTCAGCAATCTTACATTTTGTGTCTGTTTTACAACGGTAATATGTGTAACTATACCCTTCGTCTCTTTAAATTTATCTACAATTTCAATTATTAATGCTTGTTCAATATTAGTGTTTTTAGTTTATGCACCCAATCATTTTATTTATATTCATAAGACCAATAACCACAAATATTATAAAACGGTATGTGTTTTGGTTTGCGCAGTGAATTTTTTTATACAGTCCCACATAATATGCTTAGCTTTAGCTATTCAAGCATTCAGCATTCTTCCTTTATGGAAAGGAGGTGAACGAAAATGGATAAGAGATTGGCGAGAGTTTTAAATATAAGACTGGGAAAATACGCTAACGAATCTACCAAAAATGAAAAAACAGTATTTGGTGCTAAACCGATACCGGCTGAGCTTAAGAAAAATGAAAAGAACTGATGAAGTACCGCGTTTTCAATTTGGGGCATTGCTTTTATACGATCGGGCTAACCGCACAGACTTGCAAGGAAGCTTTTCAGCTATCACGACTTGGTTTTGTGAGATCGAGTCTAACGCATTTGGAGGTACGATTCGAAGAATCTGACTTCACTTGCTCTATGTCTCATAATAAGCTTAAAGCACTTAAAAAGTTATAGAAATGACCCGTAGAATTCACGGGTTATTTTTATTGCCATACATACTTAGACTGTCAATAGGGGTAAAAGCAACCGAAGTCGAAGATCTAAACACCCCCTCCCGATTTGCCAGATAACGGTTTTAGCGTTATAACAGAAAGAGGGCATTTTAGAAGAACGGAGTGAGATTATGAATCATACATCATTAAACGCAGAAAAATTCCAGCGTAAAGCAGTTCAGGTGGAAGAGGCACAAAGCAGGATAGCTAGCTATGTTAAACAGGGTGAAAGGGAAGACGTAGAGCTGGAGCAGGCGCATGGACGTTATTTGGCGATGGATTTGACCGCACCACACCCGTATCCCCGTTTTCGTCGGTCAGGTATGGACGGTTATGCGATCCTAGGCTCGGACACCGAAGTGTGCTCATCCGGTCAGGAAATCTGGCTACATGTGATTGATGAAATTCCATGTGGCACCGTATCGGACAAGCGGGTGGAGACTGGAATGGCTGCCCGCATCATGACAGGAGCGCAATTACCTGAAGGAGCGGACACGGTTGTCATGCTGGAAGCGACACAGCTGCGTGAGGAAAACGCACAGACATATGTCGGCTTGAAGAAGCGTATAGAAGTTGGCAAAAATGTGACACAGATTGGTCATGAGATTCAGGAAGGTCGGCTTTTGCTTAGTAAGGGAACCTGCCTGGGAGCAGGGCACATCTCGGTACTGGCTACTTTTGGAGTACACCGGGTACCTGTTTACAGGAAGCCAAGGGTGGCCGTATTTTCTACAGGATCGGAATTACTTGCAGTGGATGAGCCGTTACAACCGGGGAAAATTCGAAACAGTAATACATATATGTTGGCTTCTCAAATTAGAGAGGCAGGAGGAGAGCCGTTTATTTTACAAGCCATTCATGATGATTTGAGCCTTGCCCGTACTTCTGTACGTGAAGCGATAGATGCCTATGATATCGTGGTCACGAGTGGAGGAGTATCGGTGGGGGATTTTGATATTATGGGTGATCTGGTACGACAAGAAGATGTGAATATGCTGTTCAACAAGGTTACGATGCGTCCAGGAAGTGTGACCACAGCCGCAGTAATTGACGGCAAGCTGTTATTTGCGCTTTCAGGCAACCCCGGTGCGTGCTTTGTAGGCTGTGAGCTGTTTGTACGGCCGACGATCCAAATGATGTTATCTTCGGCACATCCATATTTACAAACCTGGACGGCGAAGTTAGGCGCAGATTATACGAAGGTAAACAACTATACACGCTTTGTACGCAGCTCTCTGGAGATACGTGGTGGACAAGTATACGCGATTCCTGCGCGAGTAGATGAATCCAGTGTCATGGTGACCATTAAGGACAGCGACTGTCTGATCGTGATTCCTCCCACAACAGAAGGATTACGCGAAGGTGAAGAGGTGCGTGTACTGGTGTTACAAGGTGGACAGGTGACGTGAATACGAAACATCCATTTGTATGTCAAATCGTCGGATTCAAAAATACGGGAAAAACGACCTTTCTCGGAGGATTGATTCGTTATGTGCAGAAGTCAGGTCTACGCGTAGCAGTGATTAAGCATGATGGACATGAATTTGAAATGGATCATGAGGGTACAGATACGTTCAAGCACCGACAGGCGGGTGCTGAAGGCATAGCTATTGTTTCGGCTGGAAGAACAGCCATTTTAGAGGAGAATAGTCAGCCTGTCACCGGACTGATCCGGCATTTTCAGGCCTATGATTGTGTGTTGCTAGAAGGCTTCAAGCAAGAGGATTATCCGAAGCTGGTCATGGTGCGGGAACAATCGGATGCTCAGCTTACCGATAAGCTGACAAATGTACAGGGAGTAGCGGTTTGGGAGCATCAAATGGATTGGGCTCAAGGTCACTACTCAGATGAAATGATACAGATATTTCCTGCCGAGGCCAACGGACCCGCAGGCCGCTGGCTACTCGAACAGATTCAAAAGCAGATAGAAGGAATGAGGAATGAGCAGGGGTGAGACATCAATCGGCTGAGTCGGTTAGAGTCTCTACCCGCCGTTCGATCGCCTGAGACATGGTTTTGTCAGTCAGGTGAGCATACACTTCTGTTGTTTCTGTCGAAGCGTGCCCCAGCTGTTCCTTTGTTTTGTAAATATCATTTTGTAAATAATAGTCAGTAGCAAAGGAATGACGAAGCTTATGCACGGTAAGGTAAGGCTTGCCGAACCGTTTGGCGTACTTAATGATCATTGCCTGAATCGCTCTTTTGGTCATTCGTTTGCCTTCTGTACTGCCGTTAGGACGTGTGACAAAGAGAGCCTTTTCTTTTTTTGGAGCGCGGTAACGGGTATGTCTCAGGGACAAATAAAGTACGAGATCATCTTTGGATTGCTCGCGGAAATACACCGGCGTTTTAAAGGTTTCGTCGTTATTGCCTTTGCGGTACACATATAATAGTTTATTGTTTATGTCTAAATCGTCCAGATTCAGATTGACGATTTCAGATACGCGCAGGCCTGAGTTCAGAATGAGGCTGGCGATGCAGGCATCCCGTTCCTTATTTAGTTCATAGGAGTATAAAGCCTGCTTGTTATCGGCCAAATCTTGACCATAGCCTTCATAAATATAACCGATGAATTCAAGCAGTTCTTCCTCTTCCAGTATTTTACCTTTAAGCTTAGCCGCCGTATCCTTGGGTTTATGTATACGCTTGATTTCGACCTTAGCCATAATGTTGCGTTTGAGCAACGGATAAAAATTTTCATCCTCAGCGATCTGACTTAAATAATGAAAAAGCGAACGCAGAGACGATAGCTTACGTGAAATGGTAATACGGGAGTTGGAGCCTTCGCGCTTAGTAGACAGGAATAATCGAAAGCCTGTAATACTGTCCATATGAAGTGTCTCCAACTCTTCCAGTGTAACTTGGGCATTCGTTTCTCCGGTGGACAAGCCTTCCGCGCGAAGCCATGAAAAGAAAGCTTCGTAATCCCGCACATATTCTAGTAATGTGGAAGGGGACAGGTCGGGCAGCTTATAATCCATAAATTGCTGCACGTACCATGGTAATCCCGGCATTTTTTCATCTAGTTTGCGCCGGTCGATGATCTTTTGTATATTCATTGAGTTCCACCTCGTCCGGTCATAATATATATGTATTTTAGCATATTTTGAACAGCACTGGATGGGATGTAATTCGAAGTTAAAGAACAGATTGAACCGCCAAGAGAGGTGAAAGTATGGGGTATAATATCAAATCGGAACTGAAGCTGTCTATTAAGAGTGTACCGGAGTCGCAAAAGGACATTATTGTACAGCTCATGCAATTTTATTTATATGATTTTACAGCCTATCTTCGAATTGATGTCACTGAGAAGGGGACATTCCCGGCTTATCCAGACTTGTATCAATATTGGACGAGCGGTGAACAGAAGCTACCTTTTCTGATTTGGAGACAGGATATTCCTGTGGGTTTTGCACTCGTTGACCGAATGTCCAGCAATCGAGAAGCTGACTATTACATGGCTGAGTTCTTTGTACTTCGTCCTTATCGGCATAATGGGGTTGGGACTTGGGCGGCTCATGAGCTGTTTGGACGTTTTAACGGACGTTGGAAGGTGACCCAAATGAGCACGAATAGGCCGGCACAGTCCTTTTGGCGTAAGGTGATTGGAAGCTATACGAAAGGTGAGTACAGGGAACAGACACATCCGATAAGAGGGAATATCAGTCAGTTTTTCAATACCTGAAAAATTCGAAATAGAAAGTAAGTAATGAAAAAGAGTCGGGGAGAGTATCCTATCGGCTCTTTTTTGTTGTCAATTCAAGTCTTCTATCCATCTATAGAGCATTCCAATTAGAACCTGCATTGACACTATAAAAACGCAGGTATACAGTTATTAACATAATTCATATATATCTCATTGGAATTATCAACAATGAAACATCGGCTCCAAAAATGCAATGTAATCATAACATCACCCATCAGATCGGAGAGTGTTTTTAGGTGAAACGAACAAGTCGATTTGCAAAAATGGTAGCTTTAACCCTGTCGATGGTGCTGGTCTTATCGGCATGCTCGGGTAATAGCGGGGCCAATTCTACGAATACTGAGGCGAATGCAGCGGGAGGCGGGCAAGCTGCAGAAGGTGGAGATCTTACCTATGCACTGGCAACATCGCCGGATTCACTGGACCCGCATAAGAGTGGATTGGCAGTAGCATCTCGGGTATATCGTGCGATATTCGATAACTTGGTGGTAAAGCTACCAGACAATACGATTAAGCCTTGGCTGGCAACCGAATGGAGCGTTTCCGAGGATGGCAAAAGCTATACATTCAAGCTGCGCAAGGATGTTAAGTTCCATGACGGAACCCCGTTCAATGCGGAAGCCGTTAAATTTAGCTATGATCGAATTATTGATCCGCAAGCCGTAGTAGGTAATGCCGCTAACTTGCTGGCTCCCTATGAATCCTCACAGGTGATTGACGAATACACGATTAAATTGAATCTGAAACGACCATCGCAGGCTTTTTTGAGCAATTTAAGTGTTCCGGCAGTAGCCATTGTTTCACCGGCAGGAGTTAAAAAATATGGAGATCAATTCGGTAAGCATCCAGTGGGTACAGGGCCCTTTAAGTTTGTAAAATGGGACGAAAATGCAGAAATCAAAATCGAACGTAACCCGGATTACAAATGGGCACCGGAAACTATTGAGAATCAGGGAGCACCGTATTTGGACAGCGTGACCTTTAAAATTGTTCCGGAGGAGGCGACCCGGATCGGCAGTGTGCAGAGTGGGCAGGCTTTGGCCGCTGAAACCGTCCCACCGCAGAACATTTTAACGTTGAAGAGTGACCCTAATTTCCAATTGTTGCAGGTCAATACCCTAGGACTGCCATATACGCTGTTCATTAACCAAAAGAAGACACCGTGGAATGAATTAAAGGCGAGGCAGGCATTACAATATGGTATTGATGTGGGGACGGTCGTCAAAACGCTGTATCTAGGAACTTATGAACAGGCTTGGTCGCCACTCACTCCAGGTATTTTTGGATATGATAAATCACTGGAAAACGGTTTACAGCCTGATCTTAACAAGGCCAATCAGTTACTGGATGAGTTGGGGTGGGTTAAGGGAACGGATGGTTTCCGGGTGAAGGATGGACAACGTCTTACGCTGCATTATGTAGACGGCACACCGAACCGTGAAAAACGGAACGACATTGCAGCCATTATTCAGCAGCAGCTGAAGAAAATCGGTGTTGATGTGAAGATTGAAATTACCAAGGATATTGCAACAGTTGTATATACGAACGGAAACTATGATTTCTACGGAAATAGCCAGGTCAATGTGGACCCGAACGCTTTATATGCTTTTTACCACACAGCGGCACCAAATCAGCGGCCTACACTTCCTAACTTCTCCAATCCAGAGGTCGACAAGCTGTTGGAGCAGGGAGCTATTGAACAGGACGATGCCAAGCGGGAGGAGATTTATAAAAAGGTGCAACAGCTAATACGTGATCAGGCCGTCATCATTCCGATTTATGTTTTCCCTTATACGGTTGGAGCAGCCAAGTCAGTGCAGGGTCTCAAATTCGATTTAGTGGGTTATCCGCTCTTTAACGATGTGCGTATTCAAAAATAGTATTGCTAAATAATTTCTGGGGACCATCCAGTAAGGAAGGAGTGTGGGCTATGATCAGAGCTGTTGCAGAAAGACTGGTTACTTCTTTGTTGGTCATTCTGGGTTCCTGCATTTTAGTATTCAGCATTTTGTATCTGCTCCCGGGGGACCCGGTGGATTCGATTTTTGACCCTTCAACGGCCACGCCAGAGATGATCGCCAATTTGCGTCATAAGCTGGGAGTGGATCAGCCTTTTCATGTTCAGTTTTTGAACTATTTCGGAAATCTGCTACAAGGTGATTTTGGAAAATCACTGCTCAATGCTGATCCGGTGCTGCCTAAAATATGGGTCAATCTCCCGCCTACACTGGCGCTGACGCTTGCCGGTTCTGCTATTTCGGTCATTATTGGTGTCCTGCTTGGAGTGCTGTCGGCCATTCATCGGGATAAACCGATTGATATCATCGCTCGAATCGTTGGATTGTTCGGCATTTCTATGCCCACATTCTGGTCAGGCATTCTGCTGTTGCTTATTTTCTCCATTCACTTGGGATGGCTGCCTGCTATGGGCTCGGACGGTTGGAAAACTCTTGTGCTTCCGTCTCTCACTTTGGGCATTGTCGGTGCAGGGTTCATTGTCAGAATGGTGCGTAACAGTATGCTGGAAGTCATTAATGAGCAGTTCATCGTAACGCTCCGTTCCAAGGGTTTGTCTGAGAAGGTTATTATGTATCGCCATGCGCTACGCAATGCGTTGATTCCAGCGATAACGATGATCGGGATGCTGATGGGAGAAATGCTGGCCGGAGCAGTTGTGAGTGAGACGGTATTTTCACGGCAAGGCATTGGGCGTTTAATTGCGGACGCAATTATGGCTAAAGACTTGCCAGTTGTGCAGGGAGTTGTATTGTTCTCTGCCATCATGTATGTGATCGTAAATCTGCTGGTGGATATATCGTATACGTTCATTGATCCAAGGGTTAGACGCTCGGCGTAAGCCGGAAGGATTCAGGGAGGAGGAAGTCGGTTGAGAGAAACAATGGCTGCCAAAACAATTTGGAAGGAAAGAAAGCTGCGGGTAGCTCGGCAAACTGGAAGGTGGCGGCTCGGTGGAGTGTCGGATGGGTTCGTTTATGCGGCGGGACTGATTATTGTGTTCGTAATCGTCTGTGCGGCGTTTCCACAATGGATTGCTTCTTATGCACCCACAGAAATGTTAAGCGACCATATTTTACAAGGCCCAAGTGCTTCTCACTGGTTCGGAACGGACTATTTTGGGCGGGATGTATTCAGTCTGGTTGTTCACGGAAGTCGGGATTCTCTGTTTATTGGCTTCATGTCGGTACTCGTCGGCGGTCTGGTGGGTGGAATTATTGGTGCGCTCTCAGGTTACATTGGCGGTACAGTGGATTCGATACTGATGCGATTTATTGATATTTTGATGACTATTCCCGGAATTCTGCTGGCTTTGGCGATTGCGGCGGCTCTTGGCCCAAGCTTGTTCAATATTGTGCTGGCGGTAGCCATATCTGCTGTCCCCGGTTATGCAAGAGTTATGCGAGGCCAAATCATGAGTATAAAAGGACGTTCTTACGTCATTGCTTCGCGTTCCATCGGAGTTACACCTTTCGGCATCTTTTGGCGTCATGTGCTTCCTAATTCCTTGTCCCCTTTGCTCGTGATGGCGACGCTTGGCATCGGTAGCGCTATTTTGGCCGGATCGGGATTAAGCTTTCTGGGACTTGGCACGGTAAAGGAAATTCCAGATTGGGGAACAGTATTGTCTCAAGGACGAGGATATTTGACAGTAGCTTGGTGGATATGTACCTTTCCTGGCCTAGCCATTACGTTGTTTGTGTTGTCAGTCAATATTTTGGGCGACAAGCTGAGAGACCAGTTGGACCCGAAAAAGAACGCAAACTAGCATCAGGAAGCCTATTCTTAAGTGCTATAGAAGGAGGGAGTTCGTTTGTCATCATTGCTGGAGATTGAACATTTGTCGGTCGATTTTCATACTAAAAAAGGTTTGCTGCAAGCACTCGACAACGTATCACTGACGATCAGGGCGGGAGAAACGGTCTGCCTCGTCGGTGAATCTGGCAGCGGAAAAACGATTACCTCCAAGGCGATTATGCGGCTAATCGATTATGAGAACGGACGAATTGCCCAAGGACAAATACGGTTGCAGGGCATAGATTTGACCGTTTTGTCACAGCAGGAATTACGCTCACTTCGTGGTAAAAAGATGGCGATGGTATTTCAGGAGCCGATGTCGGCGTTTGATCCGGTGTACACTATCGGGTATCAGCTGATAGAAATCATCATGGAGCATGACCGGAAGACACGAAAGCAAGCATGGGCTCATGCGGTTCATTTGCTGAACAGGGTAGGGATTCCTGAACCAGAAATTCGTATGAAGCAGTACCCCGGAGAGCTGTCCGGTGGGATGCTGCAACGGGCGATGATTGCAATGGCACTTTCATGTGGCCCTGAGCTGCTAATAGCGGATGAACCAACGACGGCGCTGGATGTAACGATTCAGTCACAAATTTTGCAATTGCTTCAGGAATTAAAGACAGAATTCAACATGTCGATTCTGTTGATTACGCATGATTTGGGTATTGCCGCAGAGGTTGCGGATCGAATTGTTGTGATGTATGCCGGTCGAGTTGTGGAGCAAGCAGTAACGGAAGAACTGTTCGAGCTGCCATTGCACCCTTACACTAGAGGGTTACTTCGTTCGGTGGCAACACTGGATACAGATCGCAGCAGCAAGCTGTTTTCGATCCCGGGGGCAATTCCGAGCCTGAGTGCATTGCCTTCCGGCTGCTTGTTTCACCCGCGTTGCCCGCATGCGACAGATCAATGCAAAAACGAAGCGCCACCGCTGGTAGCCAAGGATGAACGCGAGGTAGCTTGCTGGCATTCGGAGCAATTGGCTGCGTCCGACGAGTGGCATATTACAGAGCTATCGGTGAAAGGGCAGATCACGGCAGATGCTGTTGCAAAGGCAACCGAAGTAAAGGAAGAATTGACGAACGTATCTGCTGTTGATGGGGCTAAGGTGAGCAGTCATGGCGTACAGGTAAAGAACTCCCCTAAATCCAATGAGACTATCACGGAAACCGTCCAGAACAAGCAGGACTTGTTTAGAGTGGATGGAATTCGCAAGTATTATCCGGTGAAAAAAAGCTTTCCCGGTCGGACGGGTGCTTCGATCCGGGCGGTGGATGATGTATCGTTCTCAATCCGGCAGGGCGAAACCTTTGGATTGGTCGGAGAATCCGGCAGCGGTAAGTCTACTTTAGGCCGGCTGCTGATGCAGCTGGAACGTCCGACCTCAGGGCAGGTATGGTTCCAGGATCGGGAGCTGACACGTTTAGGAAATTCTGAGTTGCGATCCGTTCGCCGTGATATGCAGATGATTTTTCAAGACCCCTACGGATCACTTGATCCACGGTGGAATGTGGGAGATATCATAGGGGAGCCGCTTGCGGTTCATGAAGGGTTGTATGGCAAGGCAAAGCAGGAACGGGTGGAAGAACTCCTGAGCGCTGTTGGATTATCACCTTCGCTGGTTACTCGGTTTCCGCATGAATTTTCGGGAGGACAGCGGCAGCGAATCGGGATAGCCCGTGCAATTGCTCTGCAACCGCAGTTTATTTTGGCGGATGAGGCAGTGTCGGCTTTGGATGTTTCCGTTCAGTCACAAATTGTCAATCTGCTTCAGGACTTACAGCGTAAGCTGGATACAACCTATTTGTTTATTGCACACGGATTGCACATTGTCCGCCATATTTCAGATCGGATAGGGGTTATGTACTTGGGGAAACTTGTAGAAATTGCGCCAAGTGACGAGTTGTTCAGGCATCCTGCCCATCCGTATACCCGGGGGCTTGTTGCCTCGATACCTAATCCAAATCCGAAAAACCGTCGGGAGCTAATTACGGTACAAGGTGAGATTCCTTCGCCTGCGAAGCCGCCATCCGGCTGTCGTTTTCATACCCGCTGTCCACTAGCGACCTCGCGTTGTCGTGAGGAAGCACCTGAGCTGACAGCGATTAGCACAGGACATTATGCCGCTTGTCATTACCCGGCCTAGGTTCAACCCCTTCCTTTGATCTGCTATCGGCATGATAAGAGAGCTACATTCTACAGGCCGTTCATGGTAATATAAGGATAGAAGTATATAAATTCAATAGGAAAAGAGGGTATTATGCTAGATAAATGGGTTCAGGAATTAAAAGATGATGAACAAGAGCTGATTGCGTGGAGAAGACATCTACATCAGCATCCCGAGCTGTCTTTTGAAGAAACGAATACGTCTGCATTTATCGCCGATCAATTGCGCTCTTTTGGTATTGAGGTAAGAACGAATGTGGGTGGAAACGGTGTGCTCGGGTTTTTAGAAGGCGGTCAGCCAGGTAGAACGATTGCATTTCGTGCTGATTTTGATGCACTTCCCATTCAGGATGAAAAGGATGTGTCTTATAAATCGACCGTTCCGGGTGTTATGCATGCCTGCGGACATGATGGTCACACGGCTGCGTTACTTGGAGTGGCACGCGTGTTGAGCCATAACCGTGAGGCGCTGAAGGGAAAGCTTGTGTTTATTTTTCAACATGCGGAAGAAAAACCGCCTGGCGGAGCCAAGTTTATGATTGAGGATGGCTGTCTGGATGGGGTAGAGGCGGTATATGGTATTCACCTCGCATCTGAAATTCCTTTTGGTAAAATTGGATTAAAGAGTGGGCCTGCGATGGCGGCTGTCGACGCGTTTACGATCCAGATCAACGGTAAAGGCGGGCATGGCGCACGACCGCATCAGACGGTGGACTCTATTGTTATCGGCAGTCAAATTGTGAACGGGTTGCAGCAGGTGGTTAGTCGCAGGGTGGACCCTATTGAATCAGCAGTGTTAACGATTGGGGTATTTCAAGCTGGAACTGCCTTTAATGTGATTGCAGATAAGGCTAAAATTGAAGGCACCGTACGTACGTTTAATAAGGAAGTGCGTAAGGAAGTCGAGAATGAAATTCGCAGTATCGTCAAGGGGTTGACTGAGGCTTATCATGCCGGATACGAAATTGACTATCTGAATGGCTATCCTTCTTTGGTGAATGCCGAAGCCGAAACGGAACGTGTACGCGAGCTCATCGGCAGACTGTATGGAGCAGACGCTTTTTTGGATTTGAAGCCGGTCATGGGAGCAGAGGATTTTGCTTATTATTTGGAGCAACGACCGGGAGCCTTCATTCATGTGGGTGCACGCAATGAGGATGAACGAACGCATTTTGCTCATCACCATCCTCACTTTGATTTTGATGAGCGAGCATTGCTCGTCTCAGGGCATATTTTTTTAGCACTGGCGCTTGAATACTTGCAATAATAGGCATATGTTTATGACTGAGGACATATTAACGAAGCTGGAACCGCGCATAGCGCGGTTTTTTGTTGTAAATCAAAGTATTTTGACACCCATAAAGAATGAAAATCAAGTAATTAATTCATTATATGAAAAATTCATAATAGAAATAAATAAAAGGTGTTAACTCTGAGGTAAGTCCAAGCCTCCTATTATAAGCTGCGGAGCAGGAGATAATGTTGCATTATCTTGATTTTTCGCACAAGGAAATGAGAAAAAGATGACGAATCTATTGAGCAAGACACCCATGTAAGCGCTAACAAAACGAGTATTGCACCGTATATATTGGTTGAATGGGGGTGAGCCAAGAATACACTTGTCATATTTGTGAGAAGCAACGATAACGATAGGGACGAATTCAGAATCGGCTGATTACTTTTATCTCAAAATGACTCGCATATTCAATTGATAATGAAGAAGGAGGTTGAATTCATTGACTAAGGCAAAAAACAGGTTGAGAATTGCTTGTTTGGCGCTTGTGGTAGCGGGTGCTTCCTGGACAGGAATGATAGCGCCGACTCATGCTGCTCCAAGTGACGATTACAGTTGGAAAAGTGTGGTTACGGGTGGAGGAGGTGGTTTTGTACCTGGCATTATTTTTAATGAAACGGAAAAAGACCTGATCTATGCCCGTACAGATATTGGAGGAGCTTACCGCTGGAATGCTGCCAATGAGAGTTGGATTCCGCTGACGGATTCTGTGGGCTGGGAGGATTGGAACAAAAATGGTGTCGATGCACTAGCGACTGATTCTGTTGATCCGAATCGTGTATATATAGCTACAGGTACGTATACTAATTCATGGGATAAACAAAACGGGCAAATTATGCGTTCCATCGACAGGGGCAATACGTGGCAGACAACCAAGCTTCCTTTTAAGGTGGGGGGCAATATGCCGGGGCGTTCAATGGGTGAACGTCTGACGATTGATCCAAATAAAAATAATATTTTGTTCTTTGGAGCTCGAAGTGGTAATGGACTATGGAAAAGCTCTGATTTTGGAGCAACTTGGAGCAAGGTAAGCAGTTTCCCGAATCCAGGGACGTATGTACAGGACCCTTCCAATGAATATACCAGCGACATTGTCGGTTTAGCGTGGATCACCTTTGACAAAAAAACAGGCTCTTCCAGTAAAGCAACGCAGACGATCTATGTAGGTGTTGCAGATAAAAAGCAAAGTGTCTATCGCAGTACAGATGGCGGGACAACCTGGTCTGCTATAGCGGGACAGCCTACAGGCTATTTGCCACATCACGGTGTGTTATCACCGGACGGCAATCTATATATTTCTTATAGCGATGGAGCAGGTCCATATGATGGATCAAAGGGTGAACTGTGGAAATTGAATACAGCAAGCGGGCAATGGACTAACATTAGCCCCATAGGTAGCAGTAGTGCGGACAATCATTTTGGATATGGTGGACTGACGGTGGATGCCCAGAAGCCAGGTACACTCATGGTTGCTACGTTGAATGCCTGGTGGCCGGATGAAACGATTTATCGCAGCACTGATAGTGGGGCAACTTGGAGTCCTATTTGGGAATTTGATGGTTATCCGTCTCGTAAGCTGAAATACAATCTGGATATAAGCGGTGCGCCTTGGCTGACTTTCAATGCCAACCCTGCACCACCGGAAGTATCGCCCAAGCTGGGGTGGATGATTGGAGATCTGGAGATAGATCCATTTAATTCAGACCATATGTTGTACGGCACCGGAGCTACGATTTATGGCTCTAAAAATCTGACCAATTGGGATAAAGGCGGAAAGCTGGATATTTCAGTAGCCGCTAAAGGGGTAGAGGAAACGGCAATTTTGGATCTGGTGAGCCCTCCAACCGGCGCGCCTTTGGTGAGCGCAGTAGGTGATGTCTCTGGATTCAGACATGACGATTTATTCAAGGCTCCAGCTAAAATGCTGGATAATCCGACCTTTACAAGCAGCGAAAGCATTGATTATGCCGAGCTGAATCCTTCTTTTATGGCCCGAGTAGGTAAAGCGGATTATAAAAAAGATCCAAATGCCAAATCCATCGGTTTTTCCAATGATGGAGGAGCCAACTGGTATAAAGCAAATAGCGAGCCTTCCGGTACAGCAGGAGGAGGCAGCATCGCCGTAGCAGCAGATGGTAATGGCTTGCTGTGGAGTACATCAGACAAAGGTGTGTTCTACTCCAAAACTGGCGGCAACTCATGGACAGCAAGCACAGGGATTCCAGCGAATGCAAAGATCGTCTCTGACCGAGTGAACCCTAATAAATATTACGCATTTGCCTCCGGGAAAATATATGTGAGCACCAATGGAGGCGTATCCTTTACGCCATCAGCGGCAACTGGCTTACCGACAGCAGGCAATGCTGATATTGATGCTGTACGAGGAGCAGAAGGAGATGTGTGGTTCGCCGGAGGCTCCGAGGATGGAGGACCATACGGCTTATGGCATTCCAAGGATTCAGGTGTTACATTCACCAAACTCGATAATGTGCAGGAAGCGGATTTTGTAGGCTTTGGTAAGGCAGCGCCGAACCGTACGAATGCAGCGGTATTTATCGTTGGTAAAATTGATGGTACACGTGGATTTTACCGTTCGGACGATGCTGGCGCAAACTGGGCGCGCATTAATGACGACAAGCATCAATATGCTCGAGTGACCAAAATTATTGGGGACCCTCGGGTTTATGGACGTGCTTATCTGGGAACGAATGGCCGTGGCATTCTGGTGGCAGATCGTGTGGGTGGTGATCAGCCATCTACCGGGCAAGCAAGTATTACACCAACGACTGCAACCTATGGATTGAATAACAGCAATACGGATCTTACTGTCAAGCTAACACTTAACGGCAATACGTTAGAAGCTATCAAGCAGGGGAGTGTGGTGTTGAACAAAGGTGAAGATTATACGCTTAGTGAAGAAACAGTCGTTCTTACCAACAAGTATTTATCTAAACTTCCTAAAGGAGAGACAGCACTAAACTTCCATTTTAGTACAGGTAATGATGTGTTGTTTACGATTACGGTGAAAGGGGATACGCCAAGTGAGCCGGGAACAGGCGAGGGCGTTCTGAAGGTGCAAACCTTCAATGGGAATGTATCCGCCACAAGCAATACAATCAGTTCTAAATTTAAAATAACCAATATGGGAACCTCATCAATTTCCCTAGCAGACGTGACATTGCGTTATTATTACACCATTAACGGGGAGAAAGTACAAAATTTCTTCACGGATTGGTCGAGCGTCGGTACAGGGAATGTGATTGCTAGCTTCAAAACATTATCCAATGCGAAGCCAGGGGCAGATTCTTATGCAGAAATCGGGTTTAAATCGGCTGCGGGTTCTTTAGAACCCGGTCAAAGTGTGGAGTTACAAACCCGGATATCCAAAGAGGACTGGAGCAGTTACACACAAACCGATGATTATTCATTTAATCCCACAGCAAACAGTTTACAAGATTCTGCTAAAATAACCGCTTACCTGTCTGGAAGCAAGCAATGGGGAATTGAGCCCTAAACCTTAATAAGGATAATCCTAAGTCAGCCACTCTAATGAGTGAGCTGGCTTTATTTTTGACGACCTTATTGTCCCGCATTCTTTTTTTGGGGAAAAAGCAACGACAAGTTGAAAACAGCAACTAATAGAGATTCAAATAATATAATTATTTCATTATATGAAAAATTCATAATAGAAACAAAACTCTTTCTCGCATACGATCTCCACAAAACAAACACACCACTTTAAGTAGAAAAAAAGAAATACTTACGGGAACATATGTTCTTTTATCTCAAAAAAGAAACGCTCCTGTCCTTAGACAAAAAGCGTCTCTAATCCATTTTTTATATTTATCATACACCTCAAACAAGATGCCGAGATGCTGAAATTAACAGTGTCATCGTAATGACATTCACAATCGTAGAAAGTAATACTGTTTGTGCGGCAAAATCGGGTTCATTTTTATATTCTTCCGCTAAAATACTTGTATTAACGCCGGTAGGCATACCCGATGCAATGAGCAAGGCTTGAGCCGGAATCCCCTTAAGACCCAGCAGCAAGACGAGCATAAAACCGACCATTGGACCAGCAATCAGACGTAGTACCATACTAATGTACACGGCTGTCCGGCGCAAACGAAAGGGATATTGCACAATTTGTGCTCCCAAAGTAAGCAGAGCCACAGCAACCATCGACTGACTAATATAATTCAAAGGTTCAGCCAGTAAATTAGGCAACGGACTATGCAGCAGATTAAGGAGCAAACCTAGCGCAAGCGCATAGGGAACAGGCATTTTAAAAAAGTTAATTAATATTTTTCGAGTATTGGCCTTGCCGTTTTGCACAACAAAAGTGCCGTATGTAAAAGTGACAAAGCTTTGAAAGGTCATAATCAGAGCTTGAACGGAAATGGCCAACGGGTCACCTTTAAACACCAGCTGATTGATTGGCAGACCATAATTTCCTGAATTATCTAGCATTACACTATTTGTAAAAGCTCCACGCATTCCGGGGCTGTATTTCAGAGATCTGGCGACGATAGTGCTGATTACGTACAGAATAGCTATGTACAAGGCATAAAAAAGTGAAACCTCACCCATGAGCATTAAAGAAATTTCCGAGTTATAAAGACCTGTAAACACAACTGCGGGGGTGATATAGTAAAAATTGATTTTAGCTAAGGTATACAAATCCAGTCGAAAATAATATTGCATGATACAACCAAAACCGATAAGTACAAAAATAGGTAAAACAACGTCCAAAAGAATGGTGCCGAACATGTCTGTTTCATCTTCTTTCTATTATGCGAATGTAAAGGCTGATTCTTAAAAATGCATGTGTAATTCTCATTATACTGTGTAAATAGGTTAGGCGTATAATAAAATTTTATAGTGATTTTGACAATATGGACTGCAGCTATAGTAGTGTCTCACACATTAGATAAGAAAAGATAAAAAATCAGCTTAGAGAAGCCGTTAATACATCTAGGGACATTTGAGCCCGGTCTTTACTATAAGGAGGAATCGCATCATGAGAAACACTTGGACAGCCTTACTAGCGTGTATACTGGTCTTGGGATTGGCAGCGGGAACCGCTGAAGCCAAGCAGGGACGCGGAAATGATCAGGAGGACAAACAGGAAGCAAAGACGTCTGTTAAAGACGGGAATGAAAAGAGCGGGGAAGAGCTAATCAATCCCCATGACTCAGACAATGATCAGTCCAAAAAACAAAAGGACAAAGCATCCGGGAAAAAGGATGAAAACAGAAAAAAAGACAAACACGCAGAAATCAGAAAAACCGAACCTGTTGCAGTAACAGATGATACATACGAGGAGTCCAAAGACCATAATGGTCACAAGGGACGCAACGGTTATAAGGGTCTGCTTCACGCGGTAGAAAATACGAAGGATAAGCCGGCAGGAGCGGTTATTGCGAATCTGCTGCTTACGAAATACCCAAACCGTTTGACTCCGGAGCAGGTTGCTGAACTTGAATTGATTCGGAATTCTGGTAAAGCACTGACTGAGGCAGCTGAGCTACTGGCTGAAAACGGAAATGTGACTGATGCCGTTTACATGCAGGAGGAGGTGGTACTGGCTAATGTGTCCGATCTGGACAGCTACAAAAAGCTGGGTGAATTCTCGAAGAAGGCCGGACGGCCGTCGGGTATGAAGCTGTTCGTGAATGGTGAAAAATACGATGCCAAACCGATTAACCGCAATGGGACCACACTTGTTCCGTTTAGAACAGCTTCCGAAGCTTTGGATGCAAAGGTTTCCTGGGATCCGAAAGAAAAGGCTGTTACTGTCACCCGTAACGGCGTGTCCGTCAAATTATTTGTTAACAGTCCAAAAGCATATATTAACGGTCAGCCGTATTCTATCGAGCAGCCAGCATCCATAGTGGATGGGACGACAATGGTACCTGTAAGGGTAATCGGAGAGGCCTTGGGGACAAATGTAAAATGGGAGCCTGAGAGCCAGTCCGTTGTTGTATACGAGCAGACAACAACAACACCTGCATCAACATCTTAACGTGCTGTAAACAAAAAGGGCCCTGACTAACTGTCAGGCCTTTTTGTTTTACCTTGCAATTAATGATTTCGTATTCTTTTTAATGGTGAGAAGATAGATAGCCTTCATAATACTACCAAGCTATTCGCATTATGTGCTGGTCATGTGTACAATTAAATAGAGAACGCTTAGAAAAGGGAGTGTCATAGATGGATTTAGG
This sequence comes from Paenibacillus sp. cl130, assembly GCF_900116035.1. Classification (NCBI taxonomy): domain Bacteria; kingdom Bacillati; phylum Bacillota; class Bacilli; order Caryophanales; family Paenibacillaceae; genus Paenibacillus; species Paenibacillus sp. cl130. The sequence continues at coordinate 605,567 of NZ_FOYG01000003.1, read as the reverse complement.
ATTAAAGGGAAAAACAGCCTTTGTTGCAGGTTCCAGTAAAGGACTCGGCAAGGCAAGCGCACGAGAGCTGGCACGCGAGGGTGCGAATGTCGTCATTTCAGGACGGAACGAAGCAGAGCTTCAGCGGACGCAGGCGGAATTACTGGAAACAGCGAGTGGCCGCGTTGAATATGTAGTTTGCGATGTAACAAAACCAGAACATATCTCCCAGGCCATCCGCCGTACAGCTGATTTGTTTGGCACCGTAGATATTTTGGTTAACAATGCGGGTGGGCCTCCTGCCGGTACCTTTGATGATTTTACAGATGAAGTGTGGATGCAGGCCTTTGAACAAAATTTACTTAGTCATATCCGGTTGATCCGTGAAGTGTTACCATATATGAAAAAACAACAAAGCGGTAGGATTTTAAATATTGCTTCTTCCTCAGTTAAGCAGCCAATTCCGGGGTTAATCATTTCAAATACGCTGCGTACTGGAGTTGCTGGATTGGCAAAAACATTGTCTCTGGAATTAGCTCCTCATAATATTCTGGTACATACTGTAGCACCGGGGAGAATTGCAACTGATCGCGTGCGTAGCTTGGACGAGCATCGAGCTGAGAAAACCCAGCAAACGACGGATCAGGTTCGCAAACAAGCAGAAGAGGGCATTCCATTGGGACGGTATGGAGAGCCTGAAGAGTTCGGTAAAGTTGTTGCTTTTCTGGCGTCTTCAGCTTCATCCTATTTGACAGGGAGTACCATCCTTGTGGATGGCGGAATGATTAAATCGTTATAAAATAAAGATGCGTGCCAGCCTCAGGTTTAATTGAGTGCTGGCACGCTTTTTTAAAATTTATTTAGGAAGTAGAAAATCTTCATTCACGGACTGTTCAGCCCTCACGGCCTGGAAGCTCACAACCCTCATCGGTACATAAACCACCTGCATCTTGTTTGGACGAGCTGCCGCTTATCATGGTGAAAGGTGAGCGTTCATCCCATGCTTTTTGAAGCGCATCATGAAATACTTCCTCCGGCTGGGCACCAGAAACAGCAAATTTTCGATCAAATACAAAGAATGGCACACCCTGAACACCTAACTCAGCGCCTTCGGCTTCATCAGCTCTAACTTCGTCGGTAAAACGATCACTGGCTAATATAGCAGCCGCTTCCTTTTGATCCAAACCAACCTCAGTAGCCACCGCTACCAGCACTTCATGATCCCCTGTATGCTTGCCTTCGATGAAAACAGCTTGGAATAAACGCTCGCTCAGTTCCAGCATTTTGCCTTGTGTTTGAGCCCAAAGTGTTAAGCGGTGAGCATCAAGAGAGTTCGTCGGCACCATGGCATGAATATTATAATCAAGACCCGCAGAGCGTGCGTTTTCGTTCATTCGATCATTCATAGCCTGAGCCTCTTGCAGACTGACCCCATATTTAGCTGATAGTTCTTCATTGATCGTTTTACCACTATCTCTCACAGCATTCGGGTTCAATTCGAAACTCTTGAATGTCAATTGCACCTCATTGCGATGTGGGAATTGCTGTAATACTTGCTCCAAACGGCGTTTGCCGATATAACAGAATGGACACATATAATCAGACCAAACTTCGATATTCATAAGGAAAAAGCCTCCATGTATACGTATTTTATTGAGTAACTGGGAGTGGTGCTCCCCCCTTTAGAATGTGTATTAAGGTGGAACTTCATTAGTTACAATAAGAATTATAAAGCTAAAGCATTCAACGTGCAAATAATTAATGCTTGTCAAAAAATTAATGCTGTGATATTTTATATGTGTAACCGGTTACACATTGGAGTTGAACCTACACTATGACAACAATTAAAGAAGTCGCCAGCTTTGCAGGTGTTTCCGTAGCGACCGTATCCAGAGTTATTAATGAAACTGGATATGTACATGAGGATACACGGCGAAAGGTAGAGGCTGCAGTGAAGCAGTTAAATTACAAGCCTAATGAAGTTGCACGTTCTTTGTATAAAAAGAAATCCAGATTAATCGGCCTGCTGCTGCCGGATATTACGAACCCTTACTTTCCCTTGTTAGCTCGTGGGGTGGAGGATCGAATGCAGGAAAATGATTTTCGGATTATTTTCGGTAATAGTGATGAAGATCGCCAAAAAGAATTGGATTACATGGATACTTTTGTTCAAAATAATGTCGTTGGTGTTATTTCTTCTACCAATGATCCCGATGCCGATTGTTATGCCAAACTGAAGATCCCGGTCGTTTTTCTCGATCGAACTTCCAGTGACAGCCTCTCCGTATATGCAGATGGAGCCCATGGCGGTTGCTTGGCTGCTCAAGAAATGGTTGCCCGCGGCAGCAAACAAATTACAGTCATGCAGGGCCCTGCACATATTCGTCCAGCACAAGACCGTTTTCGCGGGGCGGTTGAAGAGCTTCAGCAATCCGGAACTGCTTACCATGTGGTCGAGACAACTTCCTTTTCGTTCAAGGAGGCCGAGTCGTGGGCCAAAGAGCTGTTTAGCAAGTACCCGGATACAGACGGAGTTATCGCAAGTAACGATATCGTGGCTACAGCGGTGATGCATGAGGCACATAGATTAGGAAAGAAAATCCCGGATGATGTTCAAATAATCGGGTTTGATGATATACCATTAAGTAGTTTGTTATTCCCGCCTTTGTCAACGATCCGACAGCCTGCTTATGAAATGGGCTGGGAAGCAGCAGGGCTACTCATTCAGTTGATTGAGCAGTCGCAAGTAACGAAGTCAAGCGTACCTAATCTTCATTCGAAAGTACTTACCTATTCAAGCATACAATTGCCCGTCAAATTTATAGAACGGGAAACGACGAGAAAGGTGGATTATGATGGCTAAAATTTCGATTATCGGAAGCAGTTCTATGGATCTCGTAGTTACTTCGTCCAAACGTCCCGGTGCTGGTGAAACGGTATTGGGTGAAAGCTTTACAACCGTACCTGGAGGTAAAGGAGCCAATCAGGCAGTAGCCGCAGCACGACTCGGAGCGGACGTTACGATGATTGGACGTGTAGGGGATGACCATTTTGGAGAACAGATTTTACGTAATTTTGAAGAAAATCATGTTTATACTGCCTATGTGAAACCGGTTACACATATGGAAAGCGGTACAGCGCATATTGTACTCGCTGAAGGTGATAACAGTATTGTCGTGGTAAAAGCAGCAAATAATGAAGTGACACCCGCCTATGTGGAAGAAGCACTTGACGTCATTCGAAGTTCGGATATTGTGTTAATTCAACAGGAAATACCGTCGGAAACGGTTGTTTATGTAAGCGAAATTTGTGCGAAGTACCAGGTACCCTTGTTGCTGAATCCAGCCCCGGCCCGTGAAGTGGAAGAAAGCGTAATTGCGAATGCGACCTACATTACGCCAAACGAGCATGAAGCTGCCATTATGTTTAAGGATATGAGCCTGCAAGAAGCGTTGCGCAAATATCCCAACAAGCTGTTTGTGACTGAGGGCAGCAACGGTGTACGATTCTTCGACGGAGAACAGGAAGTCGTGGTTCCTACTTATAAAGTAGAAGCCGTTGATACAACAGGTGCAGGAGATACGTTTAACGCTGCTTTTGCAGTGGCATTGGCTGAAGGAAATTCGTTGGCAGACAGTGTGAAATTTGCTAATCGTGCTGCGTCATTGTCCGTAACCAAATTTGGAGCCCAAGGTGGAATGCCAACCCGACGTGAAGTGGAGGAGCAAATATAATATGAAGAAACATGGAATCCTAAACAGTCATATATCCAGAATACTGTCGGATCTCGGCCACACAGACTATATTGTCGTGGCTGATGCTGGCTTACCTGTTCCTGAAGGCGTTACCAAAATTGATTTGGCCCTTAAATTGGGGGTTCCATCCTTTCAGGACGTCGTTGATGTCATTGCAGCAGATATGGTGATCGAAAAAGTAATGCTGGCCGAAGAAATTAAACAAGAAAATGAACAAGCATTACAGTATATTATGCGCACCTTTGCAGGGGAACAATTAGAACAGCCACAGCTTAATAAGCAGGCAGCCGTCATTGAGTTTTGCCCTCATGAACAATTCAAGGAGCTGACCCGGTATGCGAAGGCGGTCATTCGTACAGGAGAGGCTAAGCCGTTTGCCAATTGTATTTTGCAGGCAGGAGTTCATTTTGGATAAATCAATGTTGAATAAAAAGGAGGGTACAGCATGCAGATTCAAATGAAAGGAATTCACAAAGCCTTTGGAACCAATCAGGTACTGAGTGGTGTTGACTTTGATCTTCGTGAAGGAGAAGTACATGCCCTCATGGGTGAGAATGGTGCAGGCAAATCAACGCTGATGAATATTTTAATCGGACTGCATCGGCGAGATGAGGGAACGATCATCATTGACGGTCAGGAAACCTATTTTGCCGACCCCAAAGAAGCGGAGCAAAAAGGAATTGCTTTTATTCACCAGGAACTGAATGTGTGGCCGGAGATGACCGTGCTGGAAAATCTATTTATCGGCAAGGAAATGACATCCAAGTGGGGCTTACTAGACAGCTCCAAAATGAAAGCGCTAGCAAATGAACAATTCAGCAAGCTTTCGGTAAATCTTCCATTGAACGGTGAAGCAGGCGATTGTTCAGTGGGTCAACAGCAGATGATTGAAATTGCCAAAGCACTCATGACGGATGCTAAAGTTATCGTGATGGATGAGCCGACAGCCGCCTTAACCGAACGAGAAATTCAGAAGCTGTTCGAGGTTATTACTTCCTTGAAAAAAGATGGTGTTTCGATTGTGTATATTTCACATCGGATGGAGGAGATATTCGCGATCTGTGATCGGATTACCATCATGCGTGACGGGAAAACGGTGGATACTCAGGCGATTCCCGATACGCATTTTGATGAAGTTGTACGGAAAATGGTGGGTAGAGAGCTGACTGAACGCTACCCGGTAAGAACGCCTGCTTTGGGAGAAGTGGTGCTGGAGGTCAAAAATGCTTCGCATAAAGGGTTATTTGAAAATGTGAATTTCACTGTACGATCTGGGGAAATTGTAGGTTTTTCAGGCTTAATGGGCTCGGGACGGACCGAGATCATGCGGGCGTTATTTGGACTGGATGCTTTGGATCGTGGTGAGATTCATGTGCGTGGAAAAAAAGTGTCTATTCGTAAGCCGGATGATGCGGTGAAACTAGGGATTGGCTTCATTACAGAAGATCGAAAAGATGAGGGCTTGGTGCTGGACTTTTCCATCCGGGAAAATATGGTGCTGCCAAATCTGTTCAGCTTTACTTCAAAAGGATTTATTTCAGGTAAAAAAGAGCTAGATTTTGTTAACACTTTAATTAAGCGCTTACAAATTAAAACCCAATCGGGCGAAACAACGGTTCGCAGTTTGTCAGGTGGTAATCAGCAAAAGGTGGTTATTGCCAAATGGGTAGGTATTGGTCCAAATGTGCTCATTCTTGACGAACCGACGAGAGGTGTGGATGTGGGAGCCAAGCGGGAAATCTACCAGTTGATGAACGAGCTGACCGAACGTGGAGTCGCGATTATCATGGTATCCTCGGAACTCCCTGAGGTACTCGGCATGAGCGATCGTATTGTCGTGGTGCACGAGGGAAAGATCAGCGGAGAGCTGAGCAGGGAAGAAGCCACACAAGAAAATATTATGACGCTAGCTACAGGAGGACAGTAATATGACAACTATGAATGAATCAAAAAGCAGCAAAGGCTTTCAAATGTCACAAATCACACAGAAGCTTGGCCCGTTGTTGGGACTCATTATTTTGGTAATTATCGTATCGGTCTTAAATCCCAGCTTTTTGGAACCGCTTAATATTTTGAATTTATTGCGCCAGGTATCCATTAATGCGTTAATTGCGTTCGGTATGACCTTCGTTATTCTCACAGGCGGAATTGATTTGTCAGTCGGCTCCATATTAGCACTATCCAGTGCGTTTGTCGCAAATATGATGCTGGCCGGGTTCGATCCTATTTTGGCGATTATCATCGGTTGTGCATTGGGTGGCGTGATGGGCATGGTCAACGGCTTGATGATTACGAAAGGTAAAATGGCTCCGTTCATCGCTACACTAGCAACCATGACCATTTTCAGAGGATTAACACTCGTTTATACCAACGGTAACCCTATTACAGGACTCGGAGACAGTCTGGTATTTCAATTGTTCGGTCGTGGCTATCAGTTCGGTATTCCGGTTCCAGCGATTACGATGCTCATTACCTTTGCTGTCCTATGGATCATTTTGCATAAAACACCATTCGGACGCAAAACGTATGCCATCGGTGGTAACGAGAAGGCTTCGATTGTATCCGGTATTAAAGTACCGCGTGTGAAAATTTGGATTTACTCTCTGGCTGGAATGCTTTCCGCGTTGGCGGGTGCTATCTTGACCTCACGTTTGAACTCGGCACAACCGACAGCGGGTACTTCTTATGAACTGGATGCCATTGCGGCTGTCGTATTAGGTGGAACAAGCCTCTCGGGAGGACGCGGACGAATCGTAGGTACGTTAATTGGTGTGCTTATCATCGGTACACTAAACAATGGCTTGAACTTGCTGGGGGTTAACTCTTTTTATCAAATGGTCGTAAAAGGGATAGTCATCGCTATTGCTGTATTGATTGACCGTAAAAAATCCGCATAATACACCTAATCTGCGTAGAAGGAGACACATAAATATGAAAAAGCTTATATTAATCATGACTGCCTTGCTGCTCCTGCTCATGACAGGGTGTTCCTTGGAACCGCCCGAATGGGCCAAACCTAAAGCGGCCGCGAACCTGAAGGACATTAAAATCGGCTTGTCGATCTCAACGCTGAACAATCCATTCTTCGTCTCTCTCAAAGACGGAGTTGTGGCAGAGGCCAAAAAACAAGGAATGCAGGTCATTGTTGTGGATGCACAAAATGATTCGGCGAAACAAAGTAATGACGTGGATGATCTGATTCAACAGGGAGTAAACGCGTTACTCATTAATCCGACAGATTCGTCGGCCATCTCCACTGTGGTACAATCAGCGAATGCATTGAACATCCCGGTTATTACACTGGATCGTTCTGCTGACAAAGGAGACGTAAAAGCACTCGTCGCTTCAGACAACGTAGAGGGAGGACGAATGGCTGCCAGATATGTGATTGATCAAGTTGGAAAAGGTGCCAAAGTGATTGAGCTGGAAGGTGTTCCAGGAGCATCCGCTACCCGTGAACGTGGGAAAGGCTTCCATGAAGTAGCAGATAAGGATCTGAAAGTCATAGCAAAACAATCGGCCGATTTTGATCGGACCAAAGGTTTGAACGTGATGGAAAATCTGCTGCAAGGAAACCCGGACGTACAGGCTGTATTTGCCCACAATGATGAAATGGCGTTGGGTGCGATCGAAGCAATCCAAAGCTCAGGTAAGAACATTCCAGTCATTGGTTTTGACGGTAACGAGGATGCGCTTAAATCAATTAAGGAAGGGAAACTGACAGCCACTGTAGCTCAGCAACCCGAGCTTATTGGACAATTGGCGGTGCAGGCAGCCAAGGATGTACTTCAAGGTAAAACCGTGAAAACATCAATTCCTGCTAAGCTGGAGTTGGTGGACCAATCGAAATAAAATGGGTACTTGACCCGACATATTAAGTCTTCGGACTGATGCAAAACATACGCATCAGTCCTTTTTTTGACTAATCTACGATGATGATACATACCACATAAATGGAAGTTTTTAATTTTTGTATTGTAAGAAGAGACGGTAAAAGATAGAATAACAATTATATGATAATGAGAATCACTATCATATTATGAATTGTATATATCTAAGGAGGACGTATATTGTGCAACAAAGGTACAGATTAAAATGGGAATCCACGCTTTGTCTTGTGGTTCTTTTGATGGTTGTATTGAGTGCATGTGGAAACGCAGCTAGCAACAACCAGACAAACGATAAGACCAGCACTAATGATCCTTCCGGGCAATCCAAAACGGTTGTCATGCGCGAATATACTGATGCTACTGGCAATAAGATCAGTATCCCTGCAAATCCACAGCGAGTCGTCACAACACAATATTTGGATGCTATGCTGGCCTTGGGAGTTAAGCCTGCAGGTGCTGCTTCCCATTTGTTAGAAGGAGAATATTTAAAAGGTAAGATTGACGGAGTTGCGGATATTGGGAACCCGACAAATGTAGAAAAGGTGCTGGAGCTACAACCGGACCTGATCATCACAACAGAAGATACCACGCCAGAAGTGAAAGAGCAGCTGGATAAAATTGCTCCAACCGTAGTCGTTTTGTTTGGAGATGGGGATGTATTTAAGCAACTGCGGGATATCGCAGCCGTGCTGGGTAAGGACAAGGAAGCCGAGCAGTGGATCGCTAGTTTCGACAAAAAGGCTGAAGAAGGTCGAAAGAAGCTGGCTGGAAAATTCAAAAAAGATGAAACGGTTACCATTTATATGACCTACGGTAAGGATGTGCTAAGAGTATATGGAGCGCGAAATGTAGGACATGTCATTTACCGTTCACTGGAATTGAATCCTCCTGAGTACATACGACAGAAGCTGGAAAATGACCGGAAGTTTAACTTTGTATACGATAGCATTTCAATGGAAAAGTTACCCGAACTGTCAGGAGACCGTATTATTATGCTGGTTTATGATGAAGCGACTAAGGACGGAATGCTTAAGCAAATTGAGCAAAGTGCACTGTGGAGAAATCTCCCGGCTGTCAAGAACCACAAAGTGTATTTCATCAAAGCCGACCCGTGGTTTACCTACTCACCGCTTGCTATTGACAAATCGCTGGATGAAGCCGTTAACATGCTTTCCATCGATCCTAAATAATCGCTCGAAATTAGAAAGGAGAAGCAATGACTATGCTTAAACGTTTTTTTGAATACTACCGTCCTTACCGGACTTTGTTCATCATTGATTTCTCTTGTGCCTTGCTGGCTGCACTGCTGGAGTTGGCTTTTCCCCTTGCAGTCAATCGGGTGGTCGATGATTTGCTGCCTAGCGGAAACTGGAAATGGATTTTATATGCCTGTCTAGCTCTACTCGGTATTTATGTCATAAGTGCTGCGCTGAATTACGTGGTTACCTATTGGGGGCACAAGCTGGGCATCAACATCGAATCGGACATGCGTAAAAAGCTGTTTGATCGAGTACAAAAGCAATCTTTTCGCTTTTTTGACAATAACAAAACAGGGCATCTCGTTTCACGTATGACCAACGATCTGATGGATATTGGGGAAATTGCTCACCACGGCCCCGAAGATTTGTTTATCGCATTGATGACACTGGGGGGAGCCTTTGGTATCATGCTCGGTATTAACTGGAAGCTGGCTGTACTGACTTTCATTATTGTACCCCTCATGATTTACTTGTCTCTTTATTTCAGCCGAAAAATGTCTGCTGCTTTCCATCGTATGTTTTCTGATATTGCGGATTACAACGCTCGTATTGAAAATAACGTCAGCGGGATTCGCGTTGTTCAAGCGTTCTCCAACGAAGCACATGAAATGGAACGTTTTGCTGAAAATAATGGACGTTTCCGTAAAACGAAGCTGATCGCGTACCGGATTATGGCCTGGAATTCCTCAATTAGTTTTATACTAATGAAGCTGGTTTCATTGTTTGTGCTTGTGTGTGGAACATGGTTTGTTATCAAAGGACAGATGACCTACGGGGAATTTATCGCATTTGTGATGCTGTCTAATGTATTCCTGGGGCCGATTAAACAAATTAATTCTGTCATCGAAACGTATCCGAAAGGGATTGCCGGCTTCCGACGGTATCTGGATTTGCTGGAAAGTGAATCGGATGTAGAAGATCTGCCTGGGGCCAAGGCGGTTGGCCATCTTAACGGAGATATTCAATTTGCAGGTGTAACGTTTGGTTACGAGAACAAAGATAAGGTATTACGCAAAGTGGACCTATCTATCCATGCGGGTGAAACCGTAGCACTTGTGGGTCCTTCAGGAGCAGGTAAAACGACACTTTGCAGTTTGTTGCCTCGCTTCTACGATGTCGAGGAAGGCAGCATTACCATTGATGGGATGGATATCCGTGAAATGAAGCTGGAATCGCTGCGATCCATGATTGGTATCGTACAGCAGGATGTATTCCTCTTTGATGGAACGATTCGTGAAAATATCGCTTATGGTAAGCTGGATGCTTCGGAAGAAGAAATCTGGGATGCTGCTCGTCGAGCTCAGATTGAAGACCTTGTTCGCTCATATCCGGATGGTCTGGATACAATGATCGGTGAGCGAGGTGTGAAGCTCTCCGGTGGTCAAAAGCAACGTTTGTCTATTGCCCGGATGTTCCTTAAAAATCCGCCAATTCTCATTTTAGATGAAGCGACATCAGCATTGGATACAGAGACAGAAGCCGCGATTCAGCAGGCGCTGACAGAGCTATCCCAAGGCCGTACGACACTCGTTATTGCGCATCGTTTGGCAACGATCAAAAATGCTGACCGCATTATCGTAGTTGCAGATCAAGGGATTGCCGAGCAAGGCAGACATGAAGAGTTATTAGCAGTAAAAGGGGCATATAGCCGCCTGCACCAAGCTCAATATGGAACGTAAATAGGTCGATATGACGCCGTAAATAGAGAGAGGAATGAACGAGTTTGACAAAGAAAATGTGGATTGTGATGATGCTTCTGTCAGTCATTTTAGTTCTTACCGCCTGTGGTGGAAACGTAAAGCAGCCGGATGAAAAGCAGAATCAAACTTCTAGTGAACAAAAATCAGAGGAAACGAAAACAGTCAAAACGATTCATGGAGATATTAAGATACCGGTTCACCCTCAGCGGGTTGTAGTGGATTTGTACCTGAATGATTTATTAGCACTAGGAATTAAACCTGTGGGAAGTGTTAAATATTATCTGGATAATCCGTTTTCGAAGGATCTTGTACAGGGAATTACAAGCATTGGAGACCGCGGAAGTGTATCCATTGAGAAAGTATTGACTCTGCAGCCGGATTTGATTCTGATTGGTTCCAAAGATGCTTCTGAATATGAAAAATACAGTAAAATTGCTCCGACCATCGTGATTCCTTATGGAACGTACAAGAATGTGCATGAGGAACTGACAGCTTTTGGTGAGTTGCTTGGAAAAGAACAGGAAGCCAAAACATGGCTTGCTCAATACGATCAGCGGATGCAGGCTGCACGTGACAAGCTAAAGGGAATTGTTCAGCCTGGGGATACTTTCACCGTAATGGAAGCTTCGGAAAAAGAATACTATGTCTATGGTGATAATTTTGGCAGAGGAGGACAGGCGGTATACAGAGGACTGAATTTGACACCTCCGCCGCTTGTCCAAAAAGAATTATTAGGTGAGACTCAATGGAAATCGGTGTCAAAAGAAGTCATTAATCAATATGCCGGCTCTTATATCTTTCTGACGGTTAACAAGGATTTGGGTGGTTACGAAGGAGACAGCATATGGAAATCACTGAATGCGGTCCGGCAAGGTAAGGTTTTTGAGCTCCAGGAGGATCGATATTGGTACTTCGATCCCATCGCTATTGTAGGGCAAGCTGAAGAAATCGCAGATATGATCGTCCAGCGGAATAAAGAGAACGCCGCACAGAAGTAGTCGCTTCGGTGTTGTTGGCAGCCCTTTGGTATTTATGCCGAAGGGCTTTATTTTTTCACAATAGGGCAGATCATTAGGCATTCCTCGAAATTTGCTATTGAAGCCGTTGCCACATTAATTTACAATAGTAAAGATTGCATGATAATAATTCTCATTATCAACATCATCTTCAACACAGTTCGTGATAGCTACATACTATTCAACAGTAAGGGTGAACAATAGTTATGAAATTATCAGAATCATCGGATAGCCCCGCTCAAAGTAATCATAACCAGTCGCCGACTCAATTCCACTCGCGACCTTGGGCGGCTTCGCTTATCCTGACAGCTGGGCTTGGACTTTTAGCGTTCGGTATCGCGCTATCCCTATCTTTTGGAGCAGCCTCTATTAGGCTAGAAGAGGTATGGAACGCCGTTTTTCATTTTAAACCCGAGTTACAAAACCATCAAATTATTTGGGAAATCCGTCTACCTCGGATTCTGGGTGGGGTTCTAATCGGAGTTTGCTTTGCCGTAGCAGGTGCAATTATGCAAGGAATGACCCGAAATCCGCTTGCTGACTCGGGCTTGCTTGGACTGAACTCGGGAGCCAGCTTGGCGATGGCGATTTGCTTTGCCCTTTTTCCCGGATCTTCCTTTTTACAGTTAATGTTGTATTCCTTTGTTGGTGCAGCTCTGGCTGTTGTGATGGTATATGGTACAAGCTCCATATCCAAATCAGGTCTTACGCCAGTTCGTCTTGTATTGGCGGGTGCAGCTGTCACGGCATTGCTGTCTGCCTTAGGAGATGCGATCAGTTTGTACTTTAATGTTGGACAGGATTTAGCCTTTTGGTATGCCGGAGGGCTTAGTGGAACCAAGTGGGTTCAGCTCGGTATAGTTTTGCCTTGGGTTGTGGCAGCTTTTATCGGCGCTCTCATGTTGTCGCGCTCTATTACGCTGCTTAGTCTGGGAGATGAAATTGCGTTAAGTCTTGGTCAGCGAACTGGGGTGGTAAAGGTAGTCGGGATGATTCTTGTTCTGATTCTGGCGGGTGCAGCGGTGTCGTTGGTTGGTTCTATAGGTTTCGTGGGATTAATTATTCCCCATATAACCCGCAAGCTGGTTGGCGTCGATTATCGCTGGATTATTCCATGCTCGGCCATTATGGGAGCTTTACTCATTGTGTTTGCCGATCTGGCAGCCCGTATGATAAACGCACCTGAGGAAACACCGGTGGGCGTACTTATTGCCTTAATCGGGGTTCCATTCTTCCTTTATCTGGCACGTAAAGAAAGGAGGGCGCTGTAAGATGATTAACGTTACGAATGGGGCTATTGCCAAAGCTAGTCATCGTAAAAAAATCCATGATTGGATGGTTGTAATTATTCTGCTCGTATTGCTCATTGCTGCGTTCACCATAAGCGCGAATACGGGAACCATCCGGCTTTCGCCAATGGAGCTATTTAGAACCTTGTTTGGACAAGGGACTCCACAGCAGGAATTAATCCTCTTTGAATTCCGATTGCCGCGAATGGTTATTTCTCTTCTAATCGGTGCAGGTCTCGCTGTTTCTGGCTGCATCATGCAAGGGGTCTCACGTAACGGCTTAGCGGACCCTGGTATTCTGGGGATTAATGCGGGCGCCGGGCTGATGGTCATGCTGTTTGTATTGCTTTTTCCATCTATGCAAACTACGAATTCATTGTTTTTACTTCCCGCTCTTGCGCTGATTGGATCAGGAGCAGCTGCTATTCTCATCTACGCGCTTTCTTACAAGAAAGGCGAAGGAATTTCCCCGACAAGGCTACTGCTGAGCGGAATTGGCGTAGCGGCGGGTATCAGTGCTGCGATGATCATTATGACTCTTAAGCTGACACCTGAAAGCTACACGTTTGTAGCTAATTGGTTAGCAGGAAGCATCTGGGGCTCAAACTGGAAATTCGTAATGGCTCTGTTGCCTTGGCTGATTGTATTGCTTCCTTTCGCATACTACAAAGCAAATGTGATGAATGTGCTTAATCTGGGAGATCAGACGGCATCGGGGTTGGGTACACCTATCGAAAAGGAACGTATTCTCCTTCTCGCTGCTGCGGTTGGATTGGCCAGTTCTAGTGTTTCGGTTAGCGGCGGTATCGGCTTTGTCGGTTTGGTGGCTCCACATTTGGCGAGAAAGCTGGTGGGTCCGAAGCATAAAATGCTACTGGTAACCTGTGCTTTAGTCGGAGCACTCCTGGTCCTTGTAGCGGATACGATCACACGATCCTTATCTTTACAGAAAGAAATACCGACAGGTTTGATTGTAGCCATCATTGGTGCGCCATACTTTTTATATCTGCTGAGTCGCTCCAAAGGGTAACATTACGAAAGGATACCACCTGTCAATTAAAATAACCTTCAACACCACTAAGGAAGTGGGGCTGAAGGTTATTTTTTTCATTTGATTTAGCAGCCTTTCATCTCAACGGGAAGTATTCAAGGCATGAGAGGTTTGATGCAGCTCTCTGATCATTTTATGCAACGTGTAATTTTCCTGACGTGTCACGCCGTGTTGATTTTCCTGAACCAGCAACTGATGGATGTTTCGTTTTAGAATTTCACTTCGACGTTCCAGCATTTCGGTACTCATAAATAAATGAACACTCCCTTTGTCATGAATAAACCTACATTTTTGAAATGAGCATAGGCTGAATATAAGTTTGCCTTTCGACTTCTTTAAGTATATCGTGCTAGATGATCAAGGGAAAACGGAGCGAGACTGCAAATTACTTTTTCTCATCATCCATGCCGTGTCGACAGCGACTCACCCCATGAGTTCTTAGATATACTTCCTGATGCTGGCGATAACAGGAGATTAGACGTAATTAACTTCATGTATATAATTTGACTAGCTCATGTTTTTTGATATAAACGGATTTAGTGTATTAATCCATTTAAAATTTTGCTGAAAGCTATGGAGGGGAGCAACTAGAACTGCAAAGGTGTATTCAATGCAACATTGGTTTATTCCATATCAGCGAGCTCAGTTAACCAAATTTTGCAGTTCTAAATGTCGGAGTCATTACAACTACCTAATGAAAAGAAAAGAATAAGAGGCTATAACATTTTGGAAGTGAGGAGATACAATAATGATTATTTAAAAATCAAATGAAGAAATTGAGATCATGAGGGGAGCTGGCCGAATTACGACTATTCTGCCAGTCCGCACCACTTGCCTTTGAGGCCGAACTTTTCAAGTCCTGTGTGTACGCCGTAGACGTATACTGGAAGCCATGATCCGAATGAAGCACGGCTCCGGATACGTCTATTTTGTGTGCATTCATAATACCAATTTCTTTATACCCCGGACCGAAAAGATCCGAAATGGTGGAGAAATAGCTGCTTTATCATCATTATTTGTATTGTGGATATACCGGCTGAACGGCTACCTGCTCAGGATCATGACCGAAGAACAACTGATTCGGCTTAACCTCCTGCACAATCTGCTGAATGCGGGTGATTGACTGGCGTGCCTGTTCACGGTCAAAGCAGTCAAACGGCACGTCGTTTGCGTAATTCTCCTGCGTGTAGGCAACATCAATCGTCAGCATGACCGGACCCGATTCCTTTGTTGTGACCAGCGCGGACTGATGACCCGGCGAATGACCCGGAGTATAGAACAGTTGCAAACCTGGAACCAGCTCATGATCCCCTTGAAGCAGTCGGTAATTCAAGTCCGCCTGCACGCATTCAGGTGGCGCATACTCCAGATTACCGATCGCAGCGTCTGCTTCGGTCTGCTGCACATAAATCGGTGTATTCGGAAAATGCGGATTGCCTCCAGCATGATCCATATGCATATGAGAGATTACGATGGCATGGATATCGTCCGGTTGATAGCCGATCCGATTCAGTACAGCCACGATACTATCATCGGCTGACATATGGGGAATGAAGCGCCCTTCAAACGGTGTACTTTTAAAATAATTTGGATTGTCGATAAACGAATCCGGCATACCGGTATCAATGAGAATCGGACCGTGATCTGTCTCCAGCAGATACGACCAGATTTGCAGGCGCACCAGTTCACCGGGCTGTGCATGATGGTTGAGTGAGGAGCGATCAATATCAAGCTGACCGATCGGTAACCAGTACAATTTGTTAATCATACAATCATCCTCCAATCTTAGTTTACATAATAATTATTATGTAGTTATGAATCAGGGTTTCGGCTGACAGAAAGTGATGTTTGTATTTTCGTTTGTAAGATCCGGGTGCTGGAGCCTCATGCTGTCGTTGTAATCTCACTCTTTCGAAAATTAATTTTTAATAGTTTAAATGATAAGGCATGTAGGCGTCCAGCAGAAATTTGCCCAGAAGCTGGATCACACGGTCATCATCTCGAAAATCGGTGAAATTCTTGGTGATCCACTGCTGCTATTGGGTGAAAATTACAATCAGCTAGCAGGCTATCATATGGAGATGGTGCACGCGCCGGAAGATGATCCGGATAGCGAGCTGGAAACTGCATATGATATTCATGTTTTGGCCACTATGGCGATTTTGACTGCTACCGATCGAGAGCAGCGCCCCAGCTTGCTGATGAAGTAGAGAAGTGGTGCTGCATGCAAGACTATTGGCTATTTAGTTTTGTTTTGGATATGAATGAATTACATTCGGAGAACTTTTCTTGAGCGTGTTTTAATTTGTCTACATTGTGGGATCGACCCCCTCTGACCCTATGCCACCCCGTTAAGTGCTTTGAAATGTCTGCTTGAAGGCGATACCAGGCTGGACAAGAGGGGAGCGCTTTATTTATACTTAAAAAGCGCTAAAAAAACAGCGTATAATATAAATTATACGCTGTTTAGGTTTAAAACGACTTTTAGAATCTCTCCTGCATAAGATGTCGATTGAATTGTCGATAAAAATCAGACGAAAATGATCGTTTTACAGTATATTTCGGAATATGAACTGAATTGGAGGCGAACGGGATGAAAAAAGAGTTGCGACATGTGGAGCTCGATACAACTGAAGAAACTGATGAAATATATACTGAGGAGCTGGAAGTTTTTTTGATCTGGATGAAGGATGCGGGATATACGATACATACGCAAAAAAATTATATGGGGGATGTAAAGCAATTTTTACGCACGTTGCGTGAAAAACCACTCGATCAGGTGAAGAAGATTCATGTTATGTCGTATTTGTCTAAAGCGCGGGAGGGAGGCGCCGGAGATAGTACGCGGAACCGGAAGCATGCAGCGGTGAACAGTTTTTTTAAAGCGCTACAGGAATTTGAGTTATGCAGCACAAATCCGGCAGCGGGAATTAAAAAAGCAAAAACTGAAAAGAATCGTATGCCCGTCTATCTGGATGAAAAGGATATTCATCCGTTTTTGCTCGCGGTGGAGGGGAAATATGCAAATCGTAATATGGCTATTTTTCTGCTGATGGTCTACATGGGATTGCGGGTGGGGGAGGTTCATTCATTGAATGTCTCGGATTACAGCCGAGAAAGACGTACCTTAGATGTGTTCGGTAAAGGGCGTAAGTGGCGTACTCTCCCGGTACCGGAAGCCGTATGTGATTTTGTAGAGCATGCGTTGGAGGAAAGATTGACGCCGTGGAGAGGTAAAGAGGATGCGATGTTCGTATCCCAAAAAGGCCGCCGTCTGGCAGTGCGCACCATTCAACAGATCGCTACAGAAACGTTCGAACGATTCCAGCAAGATAAGAGTATAGATCGCCGGGAGGCTTATTCCAGCCATAAGCTGAGACATACATTTGCGACAATGCTATTACGTAAGGGAGCAGATCTGCGTACCGTACAGGAGCTACTGGGGCATTCATCCATTCAGACAACCACAGTATATACACATGTCACTGATCGGGAAAAAGAAAAAGCAATGGATAAGCTGGATATTCAGATACCGATATCAGGATTGTAAGTATAGCATGAAAGTTGAGATTGAATGAAAAATATTTTACATAATAATCATTATGTAAACTCGTCAGAGGAAGTTACATCCTGACTTGAAAATTACATCAACGGCTTTAGGTCATTATGATCATGAACGTAGTATTCTTTTTCATAGCGTTAGTTTTGTTTTTGATTGATTTGCTCCAACCTGATACTGATTAGCTGCCACCCAATCATTTTGCGCATACGATTCGATTTTGGTTCTTCAACAGCATTCTTCAATAGATTAGCCTCCTTATTTTAGCGATCATCTTATGTTAAGCATGAGAATAATTCAGAATAAGCTGGAAAGCAATAGTGAATTAAGGGTTAGTACGATATTGCCTTGACAAAGGTAATATTTAGTTGCAAAATTGGTAAAACAACTTTATAAATATGGTTTATAAAGTTGTTTTATGATTTTATAAAAAGAAGGTGCTATGTATGGAAAAAGCTAATACAAATTTAATTAAAGAAATAAATCTGAACCTGGTTCGCAAAGTATTGAAACAGATCAGTAAGACAACAAAACCCCAACTAGCCGCATTGACTGATTTAAGTGTGGTAACTATCAATACCCTTATGCAGGAATTGCTTAATAATGGAGAGATCTTTGAAGATGAAATCGTCCCTTCAAACGGAGGCAGGCATGCGTTAACCTATCGTTTTAATTATGAGTATAGTCTAGCACTGATTATACATATTAACGAAAAACAAGGGACAGATGTAGTGTGTACTACGGTAGTGAATTTAAATGAGGATGCTCTGATGAAAGAAGAGCATCCCTTTCAAATTTTTAATGCTACACAATTTTATTCCACGATTCAAGACATCATTTCCCTCTATCCTTCCATTAAAGTTATTGGAATAGGAATCCCGGGACAATCTGTAAATGGAGAAATTACAGTCAGCAGTCATGAAAGATTAAATGGAATTCGGTTGGCAGAGGATGTGCAAAGCAAATTTGGTTTGCCGGTTATTGTGGAGAATGACGTAAATGCCGCTGTATGTGGTTACGTCTATAGAGAACAAATAGATGAAGATCAATGTGTACTGGCTATTTATTTTCCTGAGAATTCTCCACCAGGAATGGGGATTTATTTGCGAAATGGGGTTTTAAAAGGCAAACATGGATTAGCTGGTGAAATCAAATTCCTTCCGTCGATAGTTTGGGATGAGAGCAAGGGAACGGAAGTTTTCTTCAATAGTATATGTGAAATTATTCAAATATTACAATCTGTATTTGATCCTGATCGAATTGTGATCTATAGAGAGAATATAGAAGAAGTGTCTTTCTTTCATTTTTTAGAATCCTACAAATCTAAACATAAGATGCCTTTGTACCCTGAGGTTATTTTCTCAGATTTATTTTATGAAGATTTTAAAACAGGTTTGAGAGGGTTAACTCTAAAAGAATTGGAACGTCCAATCATTGTCTTTAAATAATGTATATATGATTACCTGGGTTTATTCTTATTGGTTAGGACTTGCGCCGATTTACCCTGGACTTCTTCATGAAACGCCAACTCGGTTTGGTAAAGAGAATTCTTCCAAACTCATGAGATATCAAATGGCAGTTGCTTATACAGGAACGACATTACTTCCTCCCATTTTTGGGGTTATAGCTTCTCAGACAAGTATTCATTTTTTCCCGATTGCCGTCATTGTTTTCCTTCTTTTTATGCTGTTCAGTTCAGAACAAGTGAATCGTACATTGAAAAAGAGAACTTTGAACGGTTAACCCAAGATTATATCTTAAATCATAAACACCCATGACAATAACGTGCTTTTCTATAAATTATCACTTGACCTGAAACGCGTTTCATCAGCTAAAGTAAACGTGTAACCTAAAAGAGAAAGCGAGGGCACTCTATGATCTCACTGATTTTACTTTGCTCAGTCATATGGATTGGTACTTATTGGTGCTTAACATTATCCGGGCAGCCTAAGGAAGTAAAACCTTACCGCTCCATCGATGATTTTTTTGAATAACTTTGTATGTCCACTTAATAAAGGAACTTTTTTTACTCACTTTATTAATATGTTTAATTAAATGGTTTAATAAGTGTACAGGATTTGCAATGCACCTATTAAATGGATCAAGTTCTGGAACTAAGTTGGATTTACGGAAATAAGGAGGTGTGACTGTGTGGGCGATAGAAGGTATTTCATGTATCATAATTTTAATCATTATGTATTTCATGATCAGTAGTTTGGTACATTCTCCTCATGTTCAAAAGCTTGCAGCACGAATGTTTGAAGATTTTAATAGAGATTTTGATGTTGATCCATGGAAAGAAAATGAAAAGCCGTAAATTAAACTGGCTAATAAAGATCTTTATATATTAAGGGAGGATTTATAGATGTTTAAACTGGTGGTAAGTGATCTGGATGGTACTTTTTTGAATAATAGTGGCACTTTCGATGTCGATTTATTTAATCAGGTGTATGGAGAAATGCAAGAAAGTAATATTTCCTTTGTAGCCTGTACAGGCAAGCAGTGTGAAAGAGTAGAAGAATTATTTGGCGAGCACGGAAAAGGGATCTGGATCTTAGGGGACAGTGCTACGCGGATTAAAAAGGATGGAGTCGTCGTCAAAGAGTTTACGATTGAACGCAATTTAGCATTACAAGCGATAAGAGATATCGAAAGTTTTTCCAATGACTTCATTATCATAGCATGTACAACGGAAGCAGCATTTGTTCATTCTTATATTCAAGACGAATACTATAAAATTGTGAAAGGCTCGTATAAAGAAGTGATTAAAATTGATTCATTTGATCAAATCAACAGTAGCTTTCTTAAAATAACTGTATATGATCCGGCTGGAAGAAGTTCCTTATTAAGAAAACATGTTGAAAAGACTCTAATGGATCAAATTTATATCGTTGATTCTGAAGCAAATTGGCTGGATATTACAGCACTTCATACCCATAAAGGGGAGACGGTAAGAAAACTCCAAGAGATATTGGGGGTTACTGAGGATGAGACCCTGTCTTTTGGAGATGGTGAAAATGATGTGGAACTTATGAGTATAGCAAAATATAGTTTTGCTATGAAAAACGCATGTGATAATACTAAAAATGCAGCCAGTTTTATCACTAAATCCAACGAAGAAAACGGTGTCTTATTAACGATAAAAAAAATGATGGATTTACAAAAGCAATAATATTAATTATCGTTATGGAGAGAAGACCCCAAATGCCTCATGAAAGGACTATACGTAGCATGAAAAATAAAATACTGGTTTTTGATATTGGTGGCTCTTTTATTAAATTTAGTTTGTATTTTCAAGGTGAATTTATGTGCAAGGGGAAAGTTAAAACTCCATTGGACTCACTTGAGAATCTGCTTGTAGCTTTGAAGCAAATTCATAATCAGTTTATGGATGAATGTGAAGGTATAGCCGTCAGCATGCCAGGTATTGTGAATTCGGAAAGCGGTCACATGGTGCATGGCGGTTCATTAAGATATATAAATGATATAAATATGCTTGACGTTTTTAAGAAAGCGTTTCACAAGCCTGTAGCGATTGAAAATGATGGAAAGTGTGCTGCTCTTGGAGAAGCATGGCGTGGTTCATTACAAGGGATTACCGATGGTGTCGTTCTGGTCGTTGGAACAGGGATGGGCGGTGGAATCATCTCTCAAGGGAAATTGTTGAAGGGCCATCATTTATCAGCTGGGGAGTTCTCCTTCATTAGAACGAACAACGAAAATGCAGACAATGATGATTACTTGCTTGGTATGCAAGGGAGTAGTTTTGTTTTAACTAAAACCGTTGCGAAAGCCAAAG
Organism: Paenibacillus sp. cl130; assembly: GCF_900116035.1. NCBI lineage: Bacteria > Bacillati > Bacillota > Bacilli > Caryophanales > Paenibacillaceae > Paenibacillus > Paenibacillus sp. cl130. The sequence continues at coordinate 584,270 of NZ_FOYG01000003.1, read as the reverse complement.
ACCTTCCTGCAGATTCTATGACAGGTGAAAAGATATTCAAGTTCATTGAAGAAGGTGATGGCACGGTCCAAACGATTTTTCGAGAATACTGTAGGAACATCGCAACACAAATCATTAATTTGCAATCCATACTTGATCCTGAAAAGTTTGTAATTGGGGGAGGCATATCTGAAAATCCTTTACTGGTTATTACCATTAGGGAAGAGCTAGAAAAGCTTTATAAGGATTCTTTCTATAATTTTGTGCGTGCAGATATTGAACAAAGTAGATTAGGCAATGAAGCGAATTTGCAAGGTGCTATATATAACTACAAACAATCCTATCATCTTGAATGATAACAAAAGTTATATTTCGATGAGCGCGGGATTGTGTATTACAAACAAATAAAATAACAATAAAAGAGCGTGCCTTAACTTTGGACACGCTTTTTTTGCATTACAAACGTTTGATATAGGAGCTTTATATAATGAAGCTGGATTGAAGGTTAGAAGCCGAGTTTTACATGAACTTTGGATGTCTGATTTATCTTGTCCCTCTCTAGTAAGGAATCATTAAGTTTACATAATATATATTATGTTTTTTTTGTGTGGTAAAATCTGCAAGTGGATCACTCTTATCAAGTGTCCGCTTGCAGATTCAAGTTTCACTGACAATATAAAAATAACTTATTTTTTATATTGAGAATATACGCATGCGTCTATATTTCATTTTCCGGGGGAGATTCAATCATCACTCCTTCGACATGCTTGCGTCCCAGCAGTTTTCGTTTTTTGCGGTTTTCCTTGGTTTCTAAAACAATATCCAGATCATAGTCGTCAGGATACAATTCAGTAGCAGCGATGTGAAGGGCGAGCCTCTTTTTGTTTATGGTTAGCTTCTGTCCTTGGATTAAAATCCCGACATTCCCCCGTTCATCCTCGGTTTTGTATACAATTCCAGTTCGATCCAGGTAGCCTACATAAACACTATCACCAAGGGCAAATGGCTTGGTTTTGAGAGGAATTTCTTGTTTCCCCCGTTTTGTGACTGTACCGTCTAAAGCTGCTTTTTTAGGGAGAGGCTTATTTGCATCATCAGACTTTTCATCATCTACAGAAGGGGGAATAACAAACGATTCCTGTGTTTTCCGAGACACTCTGCCTGCAGAAATGGCCTCAGAACGCTCGATAATACGTGTCCACATGCCCAGCTTCAAGGCAATCGCATATGCATAGCTTTCTCCGGCCTCTCCAATGCGAAGTCGATACAATGGTTGCAGCGTTTCGGTATCAAACTCCATACGAGCATTCTGAAATCCCGGTGTGTTTTCAGCAAAATGCTTGATTTCGCTAAAGTGGGTTGTAGCCACTACTGTCGCCCGGCGACGGTGGAATTCTTCTAGCAACGCGATAGAGAGGCCTACCCCTTCTCCCGGATCGGTACCAGATGCCATCTCGTCAATCAGGATCAGAGTAGAGTTGCCTGTTGTCTCTAAAATGCTAATCATGTTGCGGATGTGTGCAGAAAAGGTGCTCAAAGCATGTTCAATGCTTTGTCCATCCCCGATGTCAACCACAATTCCCTCGAATACTGCCATTCGGCTGCCATGCAAAACAGGTACCAGTAGCCCAGATTGCACCATTAATGTTAATAGTCCGACGCTTTTGAGGGCCATCGTTTTTCCGCCTGTGTTCGGTCCGGTGATGATGAGTGAGGAATATCCTTCACCAATTGAGAAATCAAGCGGCACCATGGTATTGGACATCAACGGGTGACGTGCACCTCGGATGTCTATAATCCCGTCAAGGTTAAGTTCGACAGGGACAGCATCCAGAGTCATGGCGTATTTGGCTTTTGCCAATAAAAAATCCAGTACACCTACCGTCTCTGTATTGATGCTTAGTTCCCGATTGTATAACTCAGCCATTGCCGTCAGGTCTCCCAGTACTTTCATTTCTTCTTTTGATTCTTCTGCCATGTTCGCGCTCTGATCGAATTGCAGATTCGTGATCTCGGCAGGTTCAACGTAAACCGTTTGACCACTTCCCGATTCATCCAGTACATTGCCTTTCACTTGTTTACGGAATTCTTTTTTGATTGGAAGCACGTAACGGCCATTGCGCTGACTAATCATATTTTCCTGCATAATGGATCGGTGACGGCTGGTGAGAGAGTCAAGTTTCCTCTTGATACGTTCTTCAGTAACCGCAATTTTTTTGCGAATTTTAGCTAGTTCTTTACTGGCGATATCCGTCACACGTCCCGAATGAATACATCTTTCGATTTCGGAAAGAAGTGGCTCCATGCTATACATGGAAGATGCATAAGCGCTGACGGTTGGAGCAGCGTCCGCCTTGGAATGCATATATTTTATTAGTTGAATGCAGCTTCTAATGAATTGGGCCATATGAGAAAAATCGCGCTCGCTGAACATATACCCGGTTCCAAGCAGATGAAGAATGTGCTCCATTCCTTCCAACGAAGGAACAGGGACGCTTGCTCCATGGCGAATGATCTGTAAGGCTTCGTTCGTTTCGTCAAGACGAATCTTAATTGTACGGATATCAGCAATTGGCCGCATAGAAGCAGCGTGACGCTTACCCAGGTAAGAAAAAGCACATTCGGAAACTCTTGTTTTAATTTGATCATATTCCAAACGCAGCATTGTAGTTTCGTTCATGAATAAATCGCTCCTTTAGTTGTGTAGTGTCAGGATTTTGGAAACCTTGCTGTTAAAATAAAAAAGGGCGGAGAATGAACAAAACGTTCATTCTCCGCCCTTAAGGAAAGAGGGAATTATCATCAAATAAGCCTGTTATGCAGCTTTTGTAGTTCCGAGTTCCGTGTTTCCAATTTATTCACGCAACAGCTCTTTTCTAAGCTATTTGGATCGAATGGAAGACGTTTAAAGGGAAGTTACAAAATCTGAAAACAAAAAAACCGCGCTGAACACAGCACGGAATAGGGCCTGGATGAAGATAATCCCGAAGGCGATTTATGATATCCGCATGTTCTTAACTAATATCAGGGTAACAACACGGCAACAAACAAACCTGTCCCCGAAGGGTACAAGCGCCTGATGATACTCCCTGAATATGCAATTGCTTAGTTAAGAACGTTCACCGACATCAAAATCTCTCCCTTAATTGAAGATATAACCATACTATACGATTGGACAGGCGTTGAAGTCAAGGTCGACTTCTTTAATTCGATACAATGGTGATCATAAAAATAACATAATATATATTATCCTGAATTTCGAAAGCCCGTAAGATCAAAGAAGCCAGAGACTCACCGCTCAAAAAACCTGTAAGAATCAGGGTGTATTAACAGGGGGAATATTCCAAAACGGCTTACCAGCACGTAGATTCCGGAAGAATTCCAGACGAAACCTTGCAATCGTGTAGCCCCTATGAACCGGTTCGCAGCAATCTTGTTTGAATCGCTCGTACAGGTTATAGGCCAGTAATTTGACGAGCAGGTCAATTTCATTGGCTTCAAAAGAGCCCGTGGCGATTTTATCGATGGCAAATCCGCACTTGGCTTCCTGGATGTAGTTTTCCATACAACACCGCTGGTTGTAAAAGCGCCACAAATCGATGGATTCCCACTCCAGGCTCGTGACGATCGCTTCATACTCCCAATCGGTATCCAGCAGGAGACAAGCTTGGTCGTCCTGAACGACTTTGCCTTGCGGATGACGGCGACCCGCCGCGGTTTCTTCCAAGACGTGGCTTGGTACCAAAGGGCGATGCCTTCAATGATCCAGTCTTCGTCCACGTAACGTTTCCAATACCGACAAGCGGCCACTTCAGCCGCCAAACGTTTGGTCCATTTCATTTTGCCCACATAGCCGATCTGCCGTCCTTTCCAGAGCGAATAGAAGTCTTCGCCGCCAAAGCCCTTGTCAAACCGGGCGTATTGGACCGGGTGCTGACCTAAGAGGTCAAAGGTCTCTTTCAGAAAAGGGGCGGCCTCGGTGGACGAGTGAACGTTTCCTGCCCGTAGCACGGCATTCAGGCAAAGGCGGGACTGTCCTTCAAAAGCGAGCAAGGGATGATAGCTTTTGCGCCCCGTCTTATGGGCATTCACGCCTTTCGCCGCTTGGGCCTGATTGCCGTAGACCGTCTCCACGGTCGAATCCAAATCGAGAATGAGCTTGGAGGGCAGACAAGGCCGGATCACTTCGAGGTTCACTTGCCGGAGTTCCATTCGTACATTAGGATTCGTTTTTCCCAGCCGATCCAGTTCCTTGTACAGAAGCGAGTGGTGTGGACAGCGTCCACCGAGAAACCGCTGAAGGAGGGAGTCCTTTTGCCATCGGCGAAAGTGAAACAGACACTCACAGCCCAGTATCCAGCCGACGATGAGGTATAGCAGAATGCGGTGCACTGGGAACAGCGCATTGTGAGCTTTGCCTCCGGTTAAGGTTTGGAGCACAAGGCTCAGTTTAATTTTTTCGAGATAATCGAGGAAGATCTTGCTTCCTCCGATGTTAGTGGACTGGTTTAGGGAAAATTAGGTCTTGATTTTATGGATGGGTGTGGTAGACTTCACCTAAAAGGTGCTCCTCTCTTTGGGTGATTTTGTTCTCGACAAACACCATTCTACCAAAGATTTGAGCCCTTTTTTTATTTTTTATAGAAGGTTACTTTCAGGATAATGTACAATTGGTTAAAAGGTAAATTTCCTAATGCATTTGTGGAATTTGAAGTGTATATCCCCACTACAAGGCAAATAGCAGATATTTATGTTGAGCATCAAGATGGGGAGTATGAGGGAATGAAATGGGCTTTTGAATTTCAGCATAGCCCCTCTTACCATTGCCCAATGGGAAGAACGTCATAATTTATTTGAGTCCGTTAGTATTCAAGATTTCTGGATCTTTGATAAGTCCAAATTCATGAAATTTTCTTCGGCTAGAGACTATACAGATGCTAGAAAAAGAGTGGATTTCGATGAATACATTTATAAAAAAACAGGTTTGGTATACTTTCTCGATGTCGAAGAAGCCAACCTTAACCATTGAGTTCAAGTACTCTTTAACATCAAGAACGACCAATGTAAACGGCCACGATAGAAAACAATATTTTACTTATCATAATCCTGAAGATATTTCGGTTCAAATATCTAATGTGAGAGTAAGAAAATGCAAAACATACGATTACTGTGTTTTGGTTTCGGATAGTTTAGAACCATTCATGGAAGATCGATTGAGATATATCCTGAATCTTCTTTTACAAAAAAGTTTACAAGAGCGGGAAGAACTTTTTCTGAAAAAACTGCAAGAAATGGTTATCTTTGCTAGCGCTATCTATGGAGAAAAGTTTATGAATCGCTTAAAGGTAATTATTGGGGATAGTGATAGGGAATTTTCTTATTATCAAACTTCAGTAGGTTCATTTGATGACGGATCTTATGATAAAGAGAGAACTTCAATAAATTTAAAGATAGCGAAGATATTTCATTAAGAGCATTAACAAAGCTTATTTCCCCTAGTGATTTTGTGCTGATTGGTGCTTTAAAGAGACAGGGGGACATGACTCTACGAGAGTATGTAACAAGTAAACACAAAAATGAGATCTCGTTAGTGGAGTATGTGTATACAGAGCACAGAGACACTCTGGATAGATTAACAAGGAGAAATAAAATCTTGGTAAATAAAATGCTGGAAGAGGTTAATATCAAGCTTTGTGTTCATGGTGGTGCACGTACTTCTACGGACTATGCAATTCAATATTTATACCTTGATTCTATTTACGAAGTGGAGAATTGCATCAACAAGATTAAGGAATTATTATTTATATCAGATCCGTTTGCGTAATTCTGATCATCAATTGTTTAAAAATAGCCTACAATAGCCGGTACCAAAGAATCCTGAATCATGAAATTCATGAACACCGCATAAGAAGAAAGATTTTGCGCTGGTTGTTGATATTATTTATCCGAAAGGAATAAATGTTCGTATATTTATCTGTTCTAAATTGACACTGACGCCCATAACTCGACCGCTATTGAAGGGCATACCAGCTTGTTAAATCCAGAATTCCCCAAGGCGTTGCTCAAGCTCTTATTCCAGCGTATCCGGAACTGGAGAGGCGCTTTGAGCGCGACTTTTTTTGTCAATTCGAGTCCATGCGGCTCTTGTGTTATAAATGCAGTCCATTTAAAGAGGTTGGGAGGTATAAAGATGCCAAAAACGATATTAGTTGTAGACGACGATGAAGAAATCGTAAAACTCATCACAAAGAGTTTAAGGTACGAGCAATTTGCAACAATTTCGGCATGTTCCGGGAAAGAAGCCTTATCTGCATTGGAAGAAAATCACATTGATTTCATCGTTCTTGATATAGTGATGCCTGATATGGATGGACTTGATGTCTGCAGAAGTATCCGAAATTCTTATAATGTCCCAATTCTGTTTTTAAGTGCGCGTGATAAGGACATTGATAAAATCGTCGGGCTCGAAATAGGAGCAGACGATTACATGACCAAACCTTTCAGTATTCAGGAGCTTGTCTCCAGGATAAAGGCTCACTTCAGAAAAGTGGACAGGCTTTTTAAAGAGTGGGATGAACTTAGTCCCAGTAACGAAAAGGCGGATGCTCCGCTCATTTTGAACGATAAGACGTTTGAAGCATTTCTGAATAGCAGGAAGCTCGACTTATCAACGAAGGAATTTCAGATTCTGTCTATCCTCATGCGCCACCCCAATCATGTATTGACTCGTGAGCAGATATATGAAAACGTCTGGGGAGACGAATACGGAGAAATAAATACCGTAACGGTTCATATAAAAAATATCCGTAAGAAACTTGGTTCTGAATATGACTTTATTAAAACAATATGGGGCATAGGATATAAATACACGGAAAGAGAGCAATAGTATGAAACTGAAAATAAAGCTTCCTCTTTTGTTCCTGCTGATGTTTATAATATTCATGTTTTCGATTGGAATGTATCTGAAGCTTGTCTTTGCAGTATATTCCCCTATACGCAGTTCATTGCTGGACTCGCGATATATAGCATTGCTCCTGCCCATATTTGCAATTGCCTGTTTCATATTTATTATTCTGATTATCTATATTCATTTTTGCATAGAGAAACCCATTCAGCTTCTGAATACCAGGCTTGAAGAAGTAAATATTGTACATCCACTGCCTCCGCTAGCTCTGAGAAGTAATGATGAGATCGGAGAACTTTATAAGCACTTCAATAAGATGGAGCATCGGCTTCAACTCGCGCACAAAGAGCAGATCGATATGATCGCGGCAATTGCCCACGACTTGAAAACACCCTTGACATCTATTAATGGTTTTACTGAACTGCTGGCTACACACAAGGATTTACCAGAAACTGAAAAGCAGGAATATTATGATTTGATTCAAAGGAAGTCAGGATATATGGTCGAACTCATCAATGATTTCTCCAGTTTCACCAAAGAAAAACTGGAGTTGGAATCTATGGTAGCTAAACCTGTAAAAGCATCAAAATTATTTGAAAACATTGCCCTTGAATATGAGTATGAGTTGGCGGGACTTGACAACGAGCTTACTTGCCGCCATTCATTCACGGAAAATATATTGCTGATGGTCAATGAACCGATGATACGTCGGGTTTTCGGCAACCTCTTTAGCAATGCTGTAAGATATGGAGGGAAAAATAAACTGAAAGTGTATATGACCGGATACCCGCTAGGACAGTATGCCTTTTTTCAAATCGAGGATAATGGAATTGGAGTGCCGGATAAGGATATATCTTCTCTGTTCCTCAAATTTTTCACTGTGGATAAATCGCGTCAAATCCAAAAGGGCGGGCTGGGTCTGGGTCTTGCAAGCTGTAAATCCATTATTGAACATCATAGGGGCGAAATTTGCGCCTACCCTTCCGAATATGGCGGTTTGGGGATAAGATTCAGCCTTCCCTTGGCCGCACAACACTGATTTTATTTTTGCACATTTTCTTTTACTACAGGAGTTAAAGGCTGCTGCCAGGTGTGAACACCCAGGCAGCAGCCTTTTTTGTTTTTTCAGCGGTTTATAGTTTTTTATATTCTCTTTATAAACATTTATTTTTCTTTTAAAGAAGCTTTATCTTTGTGTTGTAAAAATTACTTGTAGTAAAAAAACTACAATCACTAGAACTGGAAAAGGAGGATGTTGCAATGTCAATTGAGTTCAGCCGTTGGCCCAATAACTACATGATGTCATACCAAGTCACCAAAGCTTTAGGTATGGCAAGCCTCGGTGCTACGGACGTCACCGAGATCTACGAGGCCTGCAAAAAAATCGACCCCGATGACAAGGACACGTGGCACAGGGAATGGCTCATAACGGCTCAGGCATTGGAAAGACACGGCAAGGAGGCCGAAACGGCTGGAAACTGGTATACAGCACGAAACTGCTACATTCGTGCCTGCAATTACTACAGAATTGCGGAATATGTTGTGATGGATGATGACACCGAGAAAATCCGTATATTTAAGAAAGTAAATGAACTCTTCGAAGCTGCCGGAAAGTACTTCGATGTCCAACCGGAGAAGATCCAAGTCGATTACGAAGATGTCAAGTTGGATGGTTACTTCTTCTCCCCTTCCTGGATAAAAGGTCCGAAGCCGACCCTTTTTGCTCTCAACGGTGGCGACGAGTGGTCAATTGAAAACTATTTCTGGCTAGGTCCCGCTTTTATTTCGTGTGGATATAACTTTCTGGTCTATGACCAGCCTGGCACCGGCCTCTCGCTGTACGAAAAGGGAAAAGGAAGACGAGCGGACAGTGAGGCTTTCCATTCCCGAGCAATCGACTTTCTTCTAACGCGGCCGGAAGTCGATCCCGATAAGATTATCGTGCACGGGGAGAGTTTTGCGGCTTACGACTCGCTGCGATTCGCTTCGTTCGATCACAGGATTGCTGCCGTCATCTCCGACGGCGGTACGCACGCCTTCGACTGGGATGCCATGCTTAAATGGATGCCGCCGAGTCTGGCCGCACACGGCATGAGAATTCTGGGGGCAAAAAGCTTGGAGGATTTTGCGGGGAATCCGCGTTTTGCCTATGATCTTGAGGGCGTGCTCCACCAGATAGAATGTCCGCTTCTTGTAATGCACGGAGCGGAAGAGATATTGGTTCAGCCAAATCCGCTGACACAAGCCTTGAAGAATTACGAGCAAGCGGGTTCGAAAAACAAGACGTTCTACCCGATAGAGGATAGACGACTTGGCGGATTAGAACACTGTCAGGTAGACAACATCAACGTGCTGCATGAGGTAGTGCTGAATTGGCTCTGCTCAATTGGGCTTGGGCCAGCCTCGCCTCGCTTAAGCGATTGCCAGGACATCATAAAGTAGATTTATTGAAAAATTTCTGATTGAGCTTGTTCAGGAGTGTCGTACTTAGAATCCTGAATAAGCTCTCTCTTTATGGAGGAGTTGAAGGCTATGAGTATTTTATCAAAGGAAAAAAATGGAGGAACGCCCGCCATACAAATTGAGGGAGTGCACAAAAAATTTGACGACTATATCGCATTGAACAATCTTTCGCTGGAGGTGAGCCGAGGAGAGATATTTGGATTTTTGGGACTGAATGGCGCTGGAAAGACAACGACCATAAAGATGCTCTTGGCGATGCTCAAGCCAACCTCCGGCAAGCTCTATATGTTAGGTGAAAAGGTCGATGCCGGAAACTATAAATTATGGGACAAGGTTGGATATTTGGAGGAGGCTACTTTTTATCCCGATTTAACTGTAGTTGAAAATCTTGACATAGCACGACGCATGCAAGGGGTGCCTGACAAAGATTCCGTAAATCGGGTTATCTATAAGTTGGGGCTTGAGCCGCACAAACAGAAAAAGGCAAAGAATCTTTCTTTAGGAAACAAACAGCGCCTGGGACTTGCGAAAGCAATGATTCACAATCCGGAAATTCTAATATTGGATGAGCCGATAAATGGCCTCGATCCCGCAGGCGTGGCGGAGATACGGAATATGTTATATGGCCTAGCGAAAAATTTCGGCGTAACTGTTTTTATATCCAGCCATCTGTTAGAGGAGCTCTCGAAAGTTTCCACACGCATTGGGATTATTCACAATGGCCATCTTGTTAAAGAAGTCGCAATGGATAAGCTGGAGCAATCGTTACAGAAAAACTTAGTGGTGAATGGCCGCGACAAACATGCCTTAAAGGAGGTGCTTGAAGAGCATGGATATGAATTTGAGGAGACAATAGACGGCTATATTAAACTAACCGATGACCACGCAGCGGATAGTCCTGAACGACTGGCCGAACTGCTGGTTAAATCCAATCAACCGCCAACATTGCTTCGAGTGATTACGGAGGATTTGGAAGGATATTTTCTCCGCACAATTGGTATGACAAGGGGGAATATATAAGGGGGAATATATAATGAATATTTTTTCTGTCTTACATTGTGAGATTCGCAAGATTATCCGCGCCAATGTGTTTTGGTTGGTATTTCTTATTTTTGCATTTGGGCCAATCATGATGGGTGTCGGAATTATTTTATCCAGTGACGCCGGCGGCATCAATTGGAAAATGTATTTAACCGAATTGCTTGATAGTCTTGCCCCGCTGGGACTTATCGGGTACACCTTTATCGCGGCATGGGTATTTGGACGAGAGTTTTCGGATAAAACAATTAAAGATTTACTTGCAAAGCCCGTTTCCAGATCGAAAATTGTACTGTCCAAATTTCTTGTAATTTTAGCATGGAGCCTATTACTTTCCATGTATATGTTTGCCATAGGTTTTGCCGTGGGGGGTATTCTAGGAGTTGTGGGCGGGTCAGCTTCTTTTATTTGGAATATCTTCTTTAAATTCATTATAACATCGCTATTGTTTATTATTGTTACCACACCAGGCACTCTTCTGGCCAATGTGAGCAAGGGATACTTGGCACCATTAGGACTCATCCTGATAATCGTCATTCTCTCAAATGTTTTGGCCTCTTTTGGATTCGCCCCCTATTTTCCGTGGACCATCCCGTCGGTATTTCAAAGCACCGGGTTTTTAAAGTTGAGTAGTATAACCATTCTTGCGTCTACGGGAATAGCCGGAATAGTCGGAACATTTGCCTGGTGGAGATTTGCCGAGCAGCAATAAACGCGCTACATGCACTGAGTTGTAGATATATCAATTATGAAAAGGAACAACAATCTCTCCGCTGCTCGCACGTTCATGCTTGACGATAAACTAAGCGCTGGATTGGAGAGTGTACCACCATATCTATCAAAGCGGCCGTAAACTTTATAAAACTGCCAGTGACAAAGGGCATAAATATAACGATCAGAGCAAGTTTTCGAAAATTATTGAATGCAACGGCTCGCATTATTTCATTACATTAAATTATCCCGGTATTGTTAAATTGAATATGGAAGATCACCGTATAGAAATTATAGACGAGCGGATAGAACCCGTTCAAAAGATGATCTTTGACCCTGAGCGCGGCTATTTGTCCAACAGTGTTTAGGAGGAGGCGCTGTTTGGATGGAGGAAGTTGGTCTTGCAGTGGAACTGAAAAACATGCCGAGTATACGGTTCCCGAAGAACTGCGGCTTAAATTCGAGGAGCGACCGGTCCTAAAAACGGCGTTTGAAGCGTTGACGCTCGGACGCCAGAGAGCGTATCTGCTGTATTTTTCAGAACCGAAGCAGTTCAAAACGCGCGTTTCAAGGGTTGAAAAATACACACAGCCCGTTCTGGAGGGCAAAGGGTTGAACGATTAGAACGGACAAATGGATCGGATAGTCTCAAGAAATACGAAAGGCGAGGAACATCTGCCGAAGAGCAGGTGTTTTTTGCTTAGAATTACAGAGGGAGCAGCAACGATTTTTCAAGAATACTGTAGAAACATTGCAACTCAGATTATTAATTTACAAACAATTCTTGACCTTGAAAAGTTTGTAATTGGGGGAGGCATATCTGCGAATCCTTTACTCGTTGTTACCATTAAAGAAGAGCTAGAGAAGCTATATCTAGATTCGATCTTAAATTTTGTGCGTGCAGATATTGAGCAAAGTAAATTAGGCAATGAAGCCAATTTGCTAGGCGCTATATATAACTACAAGCAAACACATGATCTTGAAGTATGACATTCATTTTATTTTGACGGGTGCATAATTGAGAAAAATAAACCGTTACAAAAAAGAGTGCCTTTAACCTGAGACACGCTTTTTTGTATGAAAGCCACTAGTATAGGTGACTTCTATGAAAATGGGAAGGATAGGCCCTGTGTGCTCTGTACTTCGTAGTTAAACCTTCAGCTTTGCAAGAATGTCCTCCATCTTCTTCAGCTTACGATAAACAGCGGAGCGATCAATTCCTAGCTGTCTGGCTGCTTCGGCACTATTGCCACCACAGACCTGCAGCATCTGCTGAATGTATCGTCCCTCGGTTAACGCCGTATATTCCTTCAGCCCGCTCAGTTGACTGCGATTGGCCTGAATGAAATGGTCCAATGTGAACCAGTCTGTAACTTGTTCGACCGGCTGCTGCTGGCGCAGCACGGTCTGATCAGTTACGATCAATCGTTCGATGTAATTACGAAGCTCACGCGCATTCCCATGCCATGGCTCGGCTAGCATTCTTTGAAATTCGTCCGCTGGCAATACATACTTTTTATCATATACCTTATTGAAATGAGCAATAAAGCTGGAAATCAGTCCGACGAGATCCAGTCTGCGACTACGTAGCGGCGGGATATGGATCGGAATGACATTGATTCGATAGTACAAGTCCTCGCGAAACAATCCTTTTTTCACCATACTCCATAGATCACGATTGGTAGCAAATATCATCCGGCATTGAATGAGAATGGCTTCGGTGCTCCCCACACGCCGGAATTCACCACGCTCAAGCACATCAAGCAGTTTGGCCTGTATTTCCAGTGGAAGCTCGGCGACCTCATCAAAGAACAAAACGCCTCCTCTGGCCACCTCAAACAAGCCTTGCTTCTCGTCCATTAAGCCGGGCATAGCCCCCTGAACATATCCGAACAGCTCATATTCGAATAATGCGGCTGGAATAGCGGCACTATTAATTGGAATGAAAGGTCCGTTCCACTTCGCGCTCTGGCGGTGAATGTATTTGGCAATTACTGATTTGCCTGTCCCTGATTCGCCCAAAATCAGTACTTTGCTATCGTAAGAAGCGATCTGGTCACACACCTGAATAATTTGCTTCATCGCCAGGCTCTCAGCAATGATCCCGTTATTCTTAAGTACAGAGGCTGAAGTGACTGAACGTTTGCTGTTCTCATACGCATGTGGCAGCGTAGGGGCAGCTATGATGGATAATCCACCTTTATAGTTGTTAGTACTGGTAACAACGAGCTGCACCTCATCTGTACTATCAAGTATTGGAAGAGCAGTGGACTTGAGCTTAAAGCCACGTACAGTGTTGATATACTGAGTTACCTTTTGTTTGGACTGTATTGCTTTCATTGTTATTGATTCCTTGTAGTAGCCGGCTTTCACCAGGTCCTGTACATTGTAGCGCAACAGCTCCTCCAACGGAATGCCGATAGTCAAGGCAGTGAATTCATTGGAGATTAAAATATTACCTTTGGAATCCGTGACAAACAGAGGGGCAGGGGACTGATCGCTCTCATCGGTGGAACGTTTATCTATACGTCGGGTCATGATCGATCAACTCACTTTTGGATTATCGAGGCTATGCTGAAGTGATTGTTTCATTTTTATTATATCTGCTTTACGCTACGAACAACAGAGGTTACCCAGATAAAAATTAGCACGCAAATCTAATCAAAAAACGGACCGTTTCCTATTAAATATGGATATGGTCCGTTTTTTTCTTTGTTTACAAGTTATATTATACTGATGCTATCTGCTCACCGGTAATCTGTGTCTGTCCAAGACGATTTAGCAGTGCCTGCGCTTCGCTGAACATTGTCGTAATCATCTGCTCAACTGTCGTAATTTCGTCGCACAGGCCGCATATTTGTCCTGCCATGACCGAACCGCGATCTGTATCACCTTCGAAGACGGCTTTGCGCAGGGAGCCAAGGCTGATCTTCTCCAATTCGTCACGGGAGGCATGCTCTTGCTCCAGCTTGAGGTATTCGGCGATCATGCTGTTCTTGATGCTGCGGACGGGTCCACCGATGCTGCGTCCAGTAACCGTAGTGCTGGTATCGTCGGCGTCAATGACGGCTTGCTTGAAATTGTCATGCGTCGGGCATTCGACGGTGGTGAGGAAGCGCGTTCCGACCTGAACTCCCTGTGCGCCGAGTGCAAAGGCTGCTGCAATTCCGCGTCCATCGGCAATGCCGCCTGCGGCAACGACAGGGATGGATACGTTGCTAACAACCTGTGGAACGAGTGCCATGGTGGTTGTTTCACCGACATGGCCGCCTGCTTCTGTACCTTCGGCCACGAGGGCATGTACGCCGATAGCCTCCATTTTTTTGGCAATCTTGACGGAAGGGATGACGGCGATCACCTTAATGCCATGCTCCTTGAAGATTGGCATATACGGAGCTGGTGTGCCCGCGCCCGTCGTAACAATGTTGACTTTTTCCTCGACGATAACCTCGATCAATTCGGGAATATTATGCATCATCAGCATCAGATTTACGGCAAACGGCTTGTTGGTGGCTGCGCGAACCTTGCGAATTTCTTCACGAAGTACCTCAGCCGACATGCCGCCAGAGCCAATAATGCCCAGCCCGCCAGCATTGGATACAGCACTTACGAGTGGTTCACGGGCAATTTGGGCCATAGCACCTTGGAAAATAGGGTACTGGATACCGAGCAGTTCTGTAATATTCATGGTTAATTCCTCCAATATAAATTTATAGGTTGTACTATACTTAATACTAAAAATAGTGATTTGCTAATATAGCAACGGATTGATCAAACGGTTTCAACAGCAGCTGGTGCAGGGTTCTTACCATTTTCCAAGGCCTTATACAGGAATGTCAGCGCGAACCCGACCAAGGCAATAACGAGCGCAATGTAAAAGGCGTTGGTGAATATGCCGTTATTGGCGGTAGCTACCGAGTTCGCAATTCGCGGTCCAAAGAATGCGGCACCGGAATAGCCGATAAAGGTTATTCCGTAGTTGACACCATAGTATTTCATGCCAAATTTCTGTCCGACGATTGAAGGGAAGACGCCCATCGTACCACCAAAGCACAGGCCGATGCCAATAATGGCAATAGCAAATCCAACTATGGAGCCGGATAATGCAAGTGTCAGCATCATGGTGGCAATGACCAGATAGATCATCATCAGACAACGCAGATGGCCAATCTTGTCTGATATGGCTCCCCAGAAAATGCGTCCCAGACAGTTGCTAAGCGAATAAAGACTCACGAACAAGGCTGCTATACTGGCCGATAGACCGAACATCGTCTGGCCAATGACGGAAGCATTGGATGTAACCATCATGCCAGATAAAGCGCCGATCAGGAACAGGCAAGCAATGACGTAGAACAGGGGTTGCTTGATCATCTGCCGCCAGTTCAAGTTCACGGCAACCGGACGTAAACCTGACGTCTGCGGTGGTGTCCAACCAGCAGGGATATATCCTGCCGGACAAGCTTGAGTAAATAGCCCACCTGCCAAAATGACGATCAGAAAGGAGGTGCCAAGGATCATCATTGTGGTCTGAACTCCTGAGTGGGTAATCATCGCGTTTGCAAGTGGGGCAATGATTACTGTTCCACCGCCATAACCTGCGGTCACGATTCCAGCCGCGAGTCCGCGTTTGTCTGGGAAGAACTTGATGGTGTTACCGATTGTTGCCGCATAGACGACACCTTGTCCAAGACCAGAAATGATGCCATACGTCAGATATAGCATCCAAGGTGCAGTCGCAAGGCCAGTCAAGATGAAGCCAAGTCCAAACATGGTACCGCCAATGAAGATGGCAATTCTGGCACCTCCCCGGTCTACGAGCTTTCCGCCAAGAATCGCCGGAATCGGTGCAATTGCGCCGTTAATCGTAAAGGCCATCATAATTTCAGGCATGCTCACTGCAAGCATTTTACTCAGTGGCAGTGCAAAAATGCTGAAGGCGTAAATAGAGCCGACGCAAATATTGATCAGGGTCGCGGCGATTAGAATGCGCCAGCGATTCAGTTGTACATTTTCCATTTCGTGTTGGTCCTTTCTGATGCAGGATCAGTGCGCGTGGGATGAAGCATTACTCCGCAATTCCATAATTCGTGTCTGGTAGTCCGTTTGACAGCTACCGGTATCTCCTGAGCTGTACTATACAGTAGTCAAAGCGACATCCTCATGCTTCGCTTGCTCGCTACCCTTGATCGTAATCACGTCATGCAGCTTACCCCAATGTTCACAGAACATGCCGGCGTCCATTTCCTTCAGTTCTGGTGAGATGACAGGCATGAAGTCCATCTGATCGAGAATCTGGGTCTGCAAATCAATGCCAGGCGCGATCTCTGTCAGTGTCATTTTTCCATCTTGCAGCTGGAATACCGCACGTTCCGTCACATAGACGACCCGCTGCTTGACCTTGGTCGCATAAGAGCCACTGAAGGTAATTTGCTGGACCTCCTTCAGGAATTTCTTAGTTTTACCCTCCTGTACAATCCGAAGCTTGCCGTCCTCAACAGCAATTTGCAGGCCTCCTGCTGTGAAAGTTCCGGCAAAGACGAGCTTTTTGGCTGATTGGGAAATGTTGATAAAGCCGCCACAGCCCGTAACACGGGTACCGAACTTGCTGACATTCACATTCCCGGATTCGTCGGTCTGAGCCAGCCCTAGCACGGATAGATCAATACCACCACCGTCGTAAAAGTCGAACTGGGACACATGATCTACGATGGCCTCAGAGTTGTACGCATGCCCAAAATCCTTGATGCCTGCTGGTACGCCGCCGACTGAGCCTGCTTCGGTTGTCAGAATCAATTGGTCGCTGACGCCTTCCTCTGCCGCAACCGTAGCCACACATACCGGAATACCCACGCCAAGATTCAGAACGGTATTTGGTACTAGCTCAGCTGCGGAACGACGGGAGATAATTTTACGCTCGTCGAGCGGAATCACTTCCATGGCGTCCATCGGTACCTTCACATGTCCTGCGAAGGCAGGGCTGTATTGTGTGTTTTCAGTCTGGAAATGATTTTTCGGTTCGGAGATAATTAGATGATCGATCAGAATGCCTGGCACTCTAACATCCTTCGGATGCAGGGTCCCGTTCTTGGCCACAGTCTCTACCTGAGCAATTACGATACCGCCAGAATTGCGCACTGCCTGAGCAATCTGTAGAACCTCCATATGCAGGCCTTCCTTTTCCAGCGTCAAATTCCCGTTCTCGTCAGCTATGGTACCGCGGATCAATGCGACCTGAATCGGGAAGCTCTTATAGAACAGCCATTCTTCGCCTTCCAGTTCAATCAGCTTGACGATCTCCTCCGTTGTGCAGGCTGACATTTTGCCGCCTTCCACACGAGGGTCGACGAAGGTCTCCATGCCTATCTTGGTAATGACACCTGGGCGCTTGGCAGCAATTTCACGGAACAGCTGTGTGATTACGCCTTGCGGCAAATTGTAGGCTTCACATTTATTGTCTTCAATTAATTTAGCCATAGCAGGCGAAGCAAGGGCGATCCCGCCGATCCAGCGTTTGATCAGACCTTCATGGCCTAGATGGCTCATTCCCTTGGTCCGGCGGTCGCCAACCGCACTGGCATGAACAACTGTTAGGTTGCGAGGATGACCAGATTCCAAGAATCGTTCTTCGATGGCGATACCCATCTCCTCGGCCCAACAGGAGAGCCCAAAGCCGCTTGCGGCAATGGTGACTCCATCCGGGATAAGTGCTGCTGCTTCACTCGCTGAAATGATTTTGGACATAGAGTGCTCACTCCTTCAATAAAATGGATTGAAATCATATGGATATAAGTACATAGATTAGAAGTTCACATTACGTGCGGGCAAGCTGCCGAGTGTCATGTGCAAGCTAATTGCCGTCATCACGGAATAAGTAGAAAAATAGAAAAGCGGATATTCTGTTTATTGTGTGAAAACATTCACTTTCACTCCGGAATGAATTGTGAATATTTTCACTTGAATCATAATGCGTGTTTTTTTTCTCGTCAACCGGGGGCCAACGACTCGGGATAGAGGTGAGGAAGTGTAGCAAAATTGCGAATATGATGAGGGGTGAAAGGTTAGAAAAGCATGCAAATAAGGAAGAAAAATTGTTTATGGCAAGGGGCCTGAGCATAATAGAGCCTTGGAACACAGGATATAAAAGGAACGATGCCTTGTTTCAATAAGAAGAATCAAGGGGAGCCGAGGGAAAGTCTGGGGAAGTTATTATGCGTTGGCAAAAATGCAACACTTCTTGATCTTGTGAGAATGGACGATGGGCAGAGGAGCCATTAAACCTTGAGGGTACTGGGGATATTCAGCAAGTAAGCACTATGTAAGTCCAATACATAACAATTCATATACCCAGGGCGAAGGGAGATTTCTGCATGAACAGTTTAAGGAGTTCAAAAATAATGAAAAAATTTATGTTGTCTGTCGAGGTAGATTTTTTCGCAATTTTGCTACGATAGACTTTTTCGGAAATGGAAATACTTGACTGTAGAAACTTGGTATTACTTAGCTATCACAGTCCGTCCCGAGCTAAGAGCTACGTTTCGAGCCCTGTCCTCGAAGGAAGCAAACGCCTGATAAATGAAAAAGATATTGCTGGCTTGCGCAGGAGGATTTTCTACAAGTATGCTGGTGGAGAGAATGAAGGAGGCGGCTCGTTCACAAAATGTGGAAATTGTAATCGAAGCTTGTAGTGAGAGTAGCATAAGAGAGCATATGCCGGTCAATATTGTTATGCTGGGCCCCCAAATGGGACACGCGGAAGATGACGTGAAGAAAGAAGTGGGCAACGAGATTCCAGTCACTGTAATCAATATGATGGATTATGGAATGATGAATGGAGCGAACGTGCTGAAAACAGCGCTGGATATGATTTAAATCGCCAACTTTATAAAGCGTTATCATTCCTCACATTTAAACCTTTAAGACTACTTATAAGCAGTCTTAAAGGTTTTTTATTTCTGTATCCATAAGTTATGTTCAAGCATCCATATTTTGAAAATTGGATAAAGTAAACAACAGAGATTAGATATTGATATGTTAAAACTACAGAATAGAAAATTAATCTCGCAATAAATATTATGTTAACTTAGTAGCGAATGGATGTTATTATCTTTTGGATGAGGATGAGAATGATAATCATTATAATTGTAATCATGAATGGAACTCGTATGCACTACGAATCCAGATAAGGGAGGAAGCGATAACAAGATGAAGATACATAATTCTCCGTCTACATTTAATGATTACTATAACCATATAACCATATAGCCGATTCAAACCTTATAAACGATGAAAATGATCTCACTCAATCGGCATTGAAACATGAACATATTTATCATATACCCGAATAGTGGGGAAGCGGTGTGCATCGTACACATTTTTTACGTAAAGGCTTCGAGCTTTCGCACAGTAAAATGCTATTTCATGATCCAGTCCAGATTACAAGAAGGTTCGTTACGCCTTATTTAGAGCTAGCGCTGAACATCGACTATTCAGCCGCCTGGTCCGTGGATGGATTTCGTTCAGAGCGTGAGCATGGAGGACATGTACAGCTCATTTACATGAATGATGTGAAGATCCATGCGGAGATGCCAGCAAGCAAGGAGATGATCACATGGAGCTGCGTTTTAATCCTTTGCTTCGGAGAGAATTGCTACAAGAACTGGATATTCGTCTGGAGCAATCTTTTGCTTGTATGGAGACGCTAATACTCCTGACATGCGAGCTATTGCTCAGGAATTGTCATCTCATCCTTATCAGGGCATAACCCGACAGCTTTTTTGGAGAGTAAGGCACTGGAACTTATAGCTCTGTCCCCATTAATGCTAGTAGGGTGTTTTTAAATTAACAGGAGTGTCCTTATGACAAATGATGGGCATTCCTGGTTTCAAGAAGCAAAAAAAGTATAACCGAGGCAGGGATTTAAGACGTCCCGCATTGCCCGCCCTTTGGGTATTGGTAAATCAGGACAACAGGGCCATGATGAGGGCTCTGAGACCTGCGGAAACCGGGAGGAATAACACTGTAAAATTATAGGAAGAATAGGAACGATTCAATTTTATTTATAGTATAATGGTTACTTCAATATGGGATGAAAACAGGGAAAGAGGAAACGAATGCCTACTATACTGGTTGCTGACGACGATGCGAACATTCGCGAACTCGTCTGTTTATTTCTACGCAACGACGGATTCGTAACAGCCGAAGCCGCAGACGGCAAGGAAGCACTGACCGTCTACGCTACAAGGCATATCGATCTTGTCGTGCTCGATATTATGATGCCGATAATGGATGGTTGGACGTTATGCAAGGAGCTCAGAAGAGCCAATCCTGATCTTCCCTTACTTATGCTGACTGCGAGAGGCGAAACATGGGAGAAAGTGAAAGGTTTCGAACTTGGAACAGATGATTATTTGACGAAACCGTTTGATCCACTAGAATTGACAGTTCGGGTCAGAGCACTGCTGAAACGCTATCGGATTGGCACCACGCAGACGATCCAGTTCGGCAACGTCATCCTTGATCGGCAGACCTATAAGGTGATGAGAGGGACGGAGTCGCTCACGTTGCCGCTCAAGGAGTTCGAATTGCTGTATAAGCTCGCTGGAACACCTGGACAAGTGTATACGCGCGAGCAGTTGATCGATCAAATTTGGGGGATCGATTATACTGGAGATGATCGAACGATAGACGTACATATTAAACGCCTGCGCGAACGGTTCGCTACAACACCCGATTTTCGTATCGAGACGGTGCGTGGACTTGGCTACCGGCTTGAGGTTTACGAATGATCAGATCCTTATATACACGTGTTGTCCTGACATTTCTGGTCTCCGTCCTCGCGGGCACGATCATTGCTTTTTTTGTAACATTTTGGGTGTTTGAAGAGAAATTGAACGAAAATTTGCAAACCACCTTATTTAACTTTGGTCAGGACATTGTCCGGGTTTACGAAACCATTCCGTTACGTGAAGCGGACTTATTCGTAAGTGGAATGAAACAACTCGATTCCTATTATATTCGAATTTTTGATGAAACGGGGCAGTTCCAGTCTTACGGAGCGCTTAACGGACAAAAACCTGTTACTGTGACGATGGATCAAGTAAGGAAAGTATTGGGTGGAGAAGTTGTTCAAGTTAATCCGAGTAGTGTTTCAATGAACCTCTTGGGACTGAGGTTGAAAACGGAAATGGGAATGAAAGCGATGTTTGTGGAGCCGCTTATGTATCCTTCCGTCTCTTTTGCTCAAAAATGGTTATTTACTTTTTTGACCTATTCGTTGGTAACAGGAAGTCTATTGATTTTGGTTGCCTCTATATTCCTAGTCAGACCGATCAAAAAACTGACAAAAGCGACCAGACGTATAGCAGTTGGAGATTTCAACGTCAAGCTGAATATTAAGCAAAAGGGTGAGCTAGGTACTTTGGCTCGCAGCTTTGAAGAAATGATGCATGATCTACAGCAACTTGAGCAGATGCGTAGGGAGTTCGTCACGAATGTGTCGCATGAAGTTCAGTCGCCGCTCACCTCGATATCCGGTTATGCTATAGCACTCAAGCAAGTAGATATAGCAGATAACGAGCGAAGTCGTTATCTCGATATCATCATCGCGGAAGCAGATCGGATGTCCAAGATGAGCGATAGCCTGCTAAAGCTGAGTTTGCTTGAATCGCAGTCACAGCAGATGCGGCTGGTCACGTTCAGCCTTGATGAACAGATCAGACGAGTCATCGTCGCGATCCAGCCGCAATGGTCGGCTCGCAACATCCGTTTCGAGCTCAATTTGAAGACCGTTCGCCTATTGGCGGATCAAGATCAATTAAACCAGGTATGGACGAACATACTCGGTAATAGCATCAAATTTTCCAAGAATGGCAGCGTTATTAACGTCAGCATCAAGCAAGATATCAAAAGCGTAGCAGTCCGAATATCCGATACGGGCATTGGCATTTCCCTTGAGGACCAGAAGCGTATATTCGAGCGATTTTTTAAAGCTGATCGTTCCCACAGTCGTAAATATGGCGGTAGCGGTATGGGACTCGCCATCGTTAAACAGATCGTATCGCTTCATCAAGGCGACATTCGAGTGGAAAGTGAACCCGGCCAAGGAACGACCGTCATTGTCACCTTGCCAATCACAACGCCACCAGATTAGTTAGATTCATAGGGTATCATTCGGATTATCTAAACCGCATTTTCCATGATACAGCATAATGTGCAGTTTCCTTGGACAACGTAGCATTTTTTTGCTTGTTCATACTCCGTTCATATTGTCGTCATAGGGAGTACATCTTCTTTCGTTAAGCTTTCATTAGCGGCTCGTTAAGGTAGCCCAACAAACAGAATGGGACAGGAGAAGTTGAGCGTGAAACGAAGAGAGGTAATGAAAATGAGGAATGGAACGAGAACAAATAAAGTACGAAGCATTTTGCTTAAAATAATAGGAACAATAGTTATAGCAATCGTGCTTTTTCTAGCCGTTGTCTATACAGTTAATATTATCAGCAGCAAATCAGAGCAAGGAAAAATACAATCCTATGGTCAGTTCGTACCTGTAGATGGGAAAAAAATGAATGTTTTGATTCAAGGAAAAGGCGAAGAGACCGTCGTGTTACTACCAGGTTATGGAACAGCAGCACCAGCACTTGATTTTAAACCGCTAGTAGAAGAGCTATCTCCATTTTACAAAGTCATCGTTATTGAGCCTTTTGGTTATGGATTAAGTGATCTAACCGAAAAGGAACGAAACACAGAGAATATTGTAAGTGAAATTCATGAAGCTTTACAGAGTCTTAAAATTGACCGATATATTCTAATGGGTCATTCCATTGCAGGCATTTACGGACTGGATTATGTGAACAAATATGAAAACGAAGTGAGTGCTTTTGTCGGAATTGATAGCAGTGTTCCAACGCAAGGTGGTATGGATGCTGAATTACCAATAAAAACGTTTAAATTTCTCAAAAAATCAGGTTTAGCCAGATTGGTAATGAAACTTACTGGTGACCCATATGCTGGACTACCCTATGATGATGAAACAAAAGAACAAATGAGAATCCTTTCTCTCAAAAACATGTATAATTCCAGCACCTCAAACGAAATGGAAAATATTTATCCTAATTTTAAAGCAGCTAAAAATTTAACATTCCCAAAAAATCTGCCCCTTATTTTCTTTATACAAGCGAATAATACAGATGTGGAAAGATGGATACCACTACATGAAGAGCAAGTCAAAAATTCTGTTCATGGAAAAGTAATGACACTTGAAGGAGAACATTATTTACACCATACCAAATCAAAGGAAATCGTTGAAAACTTCAGGAGCTTTATGAAAGAAATAAAATAAGTGCACTGAAAAAGGCACCTTCACTATTTTCTACAAATGTATAAGTGATATAAAAAACCGTCCTTTGGTCATATCCCTGTCAAGTAGACAGATGAAAAAAGCTATGTAGCCAGCGCGTGCGGATACTCAATCGGTGCGCGCTGTTTGAGTTAAGACTGAAATCACTCGTAGTTATAAAAGTAGAGACAACAACAGGCAGGTGAGCGTATCGTCCAATTGCTGAACGAGCCAGTGATGCTGGGTGACCAGCTGCCTTCGGAAAGACACGACATTGAGCTGAGGCGCATAAGTTTTGGGTATGGTGACCAGCCTGTACTGCGGGATGTGAGCAGGCTTATGCCATTCCGTTCTTTCACAGCGCTTGTAGGTCCTTCTGGTAGCGGAAAAAGTACGGCCTGTATGCACGATTGTGGAAAAGACAGCATGAAGGAAGAGAGTCATAATCTGTATGAATTCATGATACAAACATTAAGAAACCGCCCCCGGAGGATGCCATATCATATCTCCAGGGGCGGTTTCTTGTGCTGTTATTTAGAATCATCAGCTATGACAGCTTGTACGGGCTGCCTGTCACGAAGCAATGGTAACAACAGCATCGCTCCGACCAAAAACAAGCCGGCGCTCACGGTATATACGGTGTTCAGGGAGGATTCGTGTTTGAGTGTTCCGCCGATACTCATACCGACGACCATCATCCCGGAGAACAGGGGAGAGAGGGCACCACCGACGCGGCCGATAAAAGCAGCTTCGGCGTTTTTCATCATCATTGTGTTGATACCGATATGAATGCAAGGATAAAATAGGCCGCTGAAAACTTGTAGTGCCATTGTCAGCACAATATTGTGTGACCATCCGACACCAAAGGTTGTCAGTGTGCTGACCAAAAGTCCGGCCACCAGCAGCAATTGCGGCTGTGCTTTTTTGGCAACCCCCATAATCAGGCCGCCTCCCACCAGCATAGCCGCTCCGTTCGCCATTAACGGCCATTGCAGGAATTCCTTGTTTTGTCCAAGGTTCTCGATGGCGACAAAAACCATTAATGGTTGAATAAGTCCGACAGCCAGCCCAATTACGGTAAATGTTCCCCCAAGCGTGCGAAGTGTGCGGTTATTCCATACATAACGTATTCCTTCTTTAAGCTCTTGAATGAAATGAGTTGGTTGATCATCTATCTCAAGTGATTGTTCATCTTGTGGAATGCGAGTCAGAACAAGCGCCGAGATGAGAAACAATATTCCGGTTATAGACATTGAAGTGAAAATTCCAAAGTGTTGATAAATAAATGTACCGATAACAGGGCCGATAACCATAAATAATGCCATGAGAGATTGAAAAAGGGCCATCACTCCCTGTAGCTGTTCTGGTGCTACATGCTGCTTAAATATCTTCATCGCAGACGGCTGAGAAAATTGAGATAGAATGGCTGAAAAGAAAGTGGACAGCAAAAGCACCTGCCATGACCCGTACCATAATGCCAACAAAACAATAAAAATAGAGGCCGCGGATAGCAAATCGCAACTAATCATGGTCCGTTTGGGCCGCCAACGGTCCGCGAATGTTCCTCCAATGATAGCGAACAGAAAAATAGGCATGAATTCAGCAACCGAAATGAGCGATACGTATACGGGATCATTATTAGTCAAATCTGTTACATACAACAGTATGGCAAAGTTGCGCACCCAAATGCCCAAATTTAGCAGCGCATTGGAGGCGATAATGGTCCTTATATATGGATTTTTAAACAACAACAAACTCTCCTTTCCTGTTTTCAGGGCGCAACCCCCTTGAAATATCATTTTATATAAACAAAATATATTTTTGTCTATATAATAATAGATAATATAATAAATTGACTACTGATTAGTCAAATGTTTTTTGAAATCATGAAGAAAGTAGAGCATGGAAAATAAAGAGGTCAATGATCCTTAAAGACGTGAATTAGAATAGTGGTAAAAGTACTCACTTTAAACTTGTGAATTGGGAATAATATCTAAATAAAAAAACTATCAACATAATAAATATTATGTTAACTAAACTATTTATCTAATAATAGGGATCTGAATCCGATGTACCTTTTAAAATCATAGTGATATAATTACGCGTACATGCCTGAAAAGGAGCGAATGGAACGTAAATGAACTTTCAAGTGGATTTTTTATCTTTTTTTGTAATTCAGGTAGATGGAAAAGAAGGACAGGGTGGTAAGTCCTATAAGCATTACGCTACAATGGACGACTACGATTATGACGAAAGCGATGTTAAAAAATTTCTGGACGGGGAATTTGCTCGTATTAGCAAGCGGAAGGTTGAAAAAAACCCCAGCACAGAGCAGGCACCGACCAAAATCGGCCGCTTTATCGTCGAACCGGAGCATGAATTGAGCAGTAATCCGAATTTCAATATGTTCGCCCGACTGCGGGCAGCAGAGGATAAGGAAGATTTTAAAAATGCTTGTGACGATCTGGTGCGGATGTATCTGGATACGAGCGCAGTACGCGGCGGAGCGCTGATCATTGTACAGGCTACCTTGAATACACACTCGGATGATCCGTTTATTTTTGTGCTTAAATGTGATTTTGAACCTAAAATTGCCAGAATTACTGAAAGCAGTCTGGTGAGTGAGGTCGAAATGGCTATTTCTGCCCGTAATATGAAATCCATCATGTATCCTTACATGCTTGAGGAAGGGATGAACGATGAGTGGGAGCTTAAAATTCACCAGTCTTCGCATGCCCGGTATTTTGAAGATTTTTTGAAATTCGTGACCTATGAGCAATCCATGCCGGAAATCGTCAATGAGCATGTCATGGGCTTCGTTCAGAACTATGTAGAAACCAAATGGCCGGATGCATCTAATGAGGAAAGACAGCAGGAAGAGCGCGATCTGGAATTGTGGGCGGCTAGCGAAAAACGGGATCTGCAAGGGAAATGGGAACCCCTTCAGGTCGTAGAGGCTGCACAGCATATTGTCGAGCTGAAACCAGAAATTGAAGTTCGTTTCAAACTAGATGATACGGCCGTGCGTGGGCTACTGTCCGACTTTGGCGCCAAACTGCATATCACGAAACTTCATGATAGATATGCACTTATTATTGAAGGTGATGCATTTACGTTTGAAAAGGGATTTTCACCGATTGAGTTGCTCCAACCTGAATCGTTTGAAACGGTGGCTGAGCGGCTAAAAGAGAAACGCCAGCATGAAAATGAGGACGTGGATGGCGATACGCCACCTTGGTAATTCGAATGCATAGCAGGACGACAAACTGAACTTTTACATTATAATGACTAAAAAACTGGCCTCTCAACGGATATTACCGCTGTGGAGGCCAGTTTTGTTTAGTATTTATGTTCGCGATCTACATATGAACTTTGCTAATTTGATCCTTCAGCTTGTCCGCAGATTGAAGCAATCTTGCACGTTCCTCGTCATTGAGCGGAAGATCCAAAATTTCACGTACCCCATTGTGATCTACGATACTTGGAACACCTAAATATACGTCAGATACTCCGTTATAATCTTCCAGCAAGGTGGACACATTAAGTACCGACCCCTCGTCCCCGAGAATGGCGGCTACGATTCGGTCGAGAGCCAGCCCGATAGCATAAGAAGTTGCGCCTTTAGCATCTATAATTTCATAGGCAGCATTCTTGGTATTTTCAAAAATTTCATTTTTCGTTTCTTCACCCAGCTCCAGTGGAGTTCCAGCTACGTTGGCTGTGCTCCATACAGGTAACTCGGAGTCACCGTGTTCTCCAATAATATGGGCGTGGATGCTTCGTGGATCGATGCCCTTTTGCTTCCCGATCAAATAACGGAAGCGTGCGCTGTCCAGCAACGTACCTGACCCAATGACTCTGCTTGAAGGCCAACCACTGCGTTTCCAAGAGATGTAGGAGAGAATGTCCACTGGATTGGTAGCGATCAGCAAAATGCCGTGTGTATTGACCTTAACGATATTATCAATAATACTTTCAAAAATTTCGGCATTACGCTTCAGCAAATCAATGCGCGTTTCTCCCGGCTTTTGTGAAGCCCCTGCTGTAACAATAATGATATCTGCATCACGGCAGTCTTCATAATCACCTGCCCACACTTTGACACCGCCGAGAAAGGGAAGCCCATGATTCATATCGAGCATTTCCCCCTTCGCCTTTTTGACGTTGACATCAATAAAGACAAGTTCTGACATGCGTTGGCGCAGCAGTAGGGTATAGCCGGTTGTTGTACCAACCGCTCCCATGCCGACAATGGCCACTCTACTTCGTTTGTAAGGTTTTAAGCTCATAAAATCCTCATCTCCTTCTCGGGTTGAATACCTTTTCATTTTGGGGTATTTCTTAAAAATTTATCTTTCCAACTTAGTGTACCGTATATATTTACCCACCGCAAAGAAATATGACATTTTTCCTTGACTTCAAAGACGAGCTCGCTAATAATTAATCGAATGATAAGAACACGCACTAAAGCGTTGCAGCACCGATATTGACGCATGAAATTATGGAAAGAGGATTCGGCATATGGACTTATTTCGAAAAAAAACAGGACTGCTCCCGCATGAGGAAAGCGGATCTACAGGTCACTTAAAGAGAACAATGGGTGCCTTTGATCTCACCATGCTAGGTGTAGGATGTATTATCGGTACTGGGATTTTTGTTATTACTGGCAAGGCAGCAGCAGAAAATGCAGGTCCTGGATTGATGCTCTCCTTTGTTATTGCAGGTATTGCCTGCGTACTAGCAGCCTTGTGTTATGCGGAGCTTTCATCTACAGTTCCCGCAGCTGGGAGCGCTTATGCGTATAGTTATATTGTATTTGGAGAAATTTTGGCCTGGGTACTGGGTTGGGACCTGATTCTGGAATACGGAGTGGCGGCCGCCTCTGTGAGTAGTGGATGGTCTGCTTACTTTCAAGGCTTGCTGGCTGGATTTGATGTACATTTACCGCTGGCTTTAACCGCAGCCTTCGATTCAACTAAGGGAACCATTATTGATCTACCAGCCGTGTGCATCATTATGCTCATCACACTGTTACTGAGTCTCGGAGCCAAGGAGACGGTCCGATTCAATTTAATAATGGTTTGTGTTAAAGTCGGAGTTGTATTGCTATTTATTGGGATCGGTATCTTTTATGTTAAGCCTGACAACTGGACACCATTTTTGCCTTATGGTTTTTCTGGTGTTTTGAGTGCTGCGGCAATCGTATTTTTTGCTTATCTGGGTTTTGATGCCATCTCAACTGCAGCCGAAGAGGTTCGCAATCCGCAGCGGAATATGCCCATCGGCATTATTTCTTCTCTAGCGATCTGCACGGTACTGTATATTGCGGTTTCAGTTGTACTAACAGGAATGGTACCTTATACGCAGTTGGGGGTAAGTGATCCTGTTGCGTTTGCTCTCCGCTTTATTCATCAGGATTTTGTAGCCGGATTGATTTCAGTCGGTGCGATTGCGGGGATGACCACCGTTTTACTGGTGCTGTTGTTTGGTCAAACGCGGTTAATTTTCTCTATGTCACGTGATGGCCTTTTACCCGTTTTTTTATCCAAAATAAATGCCAAAACTCAAACACCGATACGAAGCACTTGGCTGGTGGGCAGCATTATCGCATTGGCTAGTGGATTGTTTCCATTACATGCACTGACCAATTTGACGAGTATTGGAACCCTGTTCGCTTTTGCTGTGGTATCGGTAGGGGTTATCGTGCTGCGCAAGAAACGCCCTGATTTGAAAAGAGGCTTTACCGTGCCGTGGGTGCCGTTGCTCCCGCTTTTAAGTGCTTTGGTTTGCATCGGTCTGATGCTTCAGCTTCATATTAGCACCTGGATTGGATTTATTGTGTGGCTCCTGCTTGGATTGCTGATCTATTTCTTCTATGGATACCACAAAAGTTTGTTGAACCGTAAATCTTAATAAATTCTAGTATAAAAAAAGCCGGCATCCTGCACTTTTGTGAAGGGTCCGGTTTTTTTTGACATTACGCGAAAAGTGTCACATAGAGGCGTTTATGGTATAATTCTGTTTCAGATAAGCTTTTGGCACGTGATTACAGCATGCCATCGAGGGAGGATTTTTATATGAAACTGCGCTGGCGTGCGCTCTTAGGGGGAGTACTGCTACTGACGGGCATTCTACTGACTGCCTGTTCTGCTGA
Source organism: Paenibacillus sp. cl130 (assembly GCF_900116035.1). Lineage (NCBI taxonomy): Bacteria > Bacillati > Bacillota > Bacilli > Caryophanales > Paenibacillaceae > Paenibacillus > Paenibacillus sp. cl130. The sequence continues at coordinate 554,684 of NZ_FOYG01000003.1, read as the reverse complement.
AGCCCCAGAAACGTTAACTAAACCTCCGATTGAGGAACCTGATGACCAGGGTCAGACGATTACTATTAATCCACCAGTGACTCCAAAGGTGGGCGATCCCAACGCCAAATATGTAGTTCAGACGCGAATAGCGGATTTTCATTTAATTGATAACAATAAAGGGTTAGTTTGGGGAGTTACCCATAATGAGCTCCGGCTTTATGATACTCATGATGGCGGAAAGACATGGAATAATATTTCCCCCTCCGAAAATGTCCAATTTCAAGACAAACTTGAATATGGAAAGGACATCAGTTTCACTGATTCTCGTCACGGTTGGGTTGTCCGTCAAAATTTGGACAAAACAGCAACCGTCATTCTGAGAACAGCAGATGGAGGACAGAGCTGGGATGTTTCAGCGCTTCCAAGCGGGGATCATGTGAGCTCGATTCAATATGTAAATCCAACTACTGGCTGGATCATGGCATATGTAAAACTGAATGAGCAGGATCAACAAAAACTGTTGTATCACACCACTGACGGGGGAGCCACGTGGAATAAAGTTGCGCAAAGTTCTGGTACGACATCCAACAAAACAGGCTCAGGTTTACCCGATCGGGGCAGTCTGGCAGGAATGAGCTTTTCTTCCAACAATCAGGGATTTGTAGCGATCAATCTGGATAGCAGTGTTAAGTTATACAAGACTTCGAATCAAGGGAAAACCTGGACTCCGGTAGCTAACAGAATACAAGGCTGCCCTCAGGCCAAAGCAGAAGCTCAGCAGTCTCTGAAAGGGAGCAGTTCCTCGTATTGGATTCCGGTTCTTTGCTATGGGGCTAACGGCACAAAATATAATGGACTGTTTACAAATGATACAGGGGCCCAATGGAGCGGTGTGCCTTTGGGTCTGAGTAGCAACATTAATTCTATTATCCCTGGACGTACGTTTCTAAACGAAAAGGAAGGGTGGATCATAACTGAAACCGGAATGAGCCGTACATTGGATGGGGGGAAGACGTGGACAAGTCTCACAGGCAACAAAGTGCTACCTTTGAAGCTAAAAGACTACCCACGATCGGTCAAGCTCCGTTTCGCTTCTTCTTCGGTGGGTTGGCTCCTTTTGGAACGCCTTGATGATAAGAAGTCACTGCTGCTGAAGACGACGGACGGCGGTGCGAACTGGAGAATTTTATAATCGCTATAAAGCTGATTGCCCTGGGGTGTTTTTCCCAGGGCGTTTTATTTTTAAAAAATTTAAATTTTATACGACTATATGTGAAAAAAATCACAAACCAACGAATAAGCCGCTGTTATACTAAACCTGTAAACAACGATAGGAGTGATAATCATGACAGCGAATCAGGATCATATGTTAACCCAATACTACCTTCAATTTTGTTATACTTGCCAGGATGCCTATGGTTGCACGACTGAAGAGGACTGCAAGCAGTGTGCAGAGCGTTACGCTGAAGACGAAGATCATGAAGTTCTGGATGAAACACAACGTTATCTCCAGCTTGTACATGTGTAAATCGATGCATCATTCTGATATCGCCATATCTTGAGCCTCCCGGACTATTCCGTGGGGGCTCTTGGCGTTCTTGAGAGTTGCTATCAAATTTGGGCAGGAACATACATATACTGTTATAGAAAGCTTAGGTCAGGTCAGGATGCCCGGTAGTTTCCCTGTGGAATGCCTGGCGGAGAGGAGTGCGGTGCATGGGATTTGAGTCATTATGGATGTTCGATTGGCTGGGCACGGTACTGCCCGTATTTTTCGTTGTCGTGTTGGGAATTGTCGTGTTGTCTGCAGGCAGGGAAGTCATGGAATGGAGTCGGAATAAAAGACAGCCTGTATTGACGGTCGGTTCCCGAATTACAGCCAGAAGGACACATCTCCAACAGAGGCGGCAGGAGGAACAAGGGACTCGTACCTATACTTTCTATTACGTAACCTTCGAGGTGGAGAGTGGCGACCGGATGGAGTTCAAGGTATCTGGGGAAGAATATGGTCAATGCGCTGAAGGTGATGAGGGACGGCTTACTTTTCAGGGTACAAGGTATATCGGGTTTCAGCGTCTTAATCGCTATAGCTTGGAACAGGTTAAAATGTAGAATTCAGTCTAATGTTCTTGGATTCATTTACAGCCTTCTGCGAGAAATCAGGATAGGGGGCTGTAGATGTTTCTTGTACAGCACATTTTGGTACATATATATTAGAACAGAGTAGTTCAGAGGAGGAATGATATGTGTCATTTGAGGGACAAGTTGTTATTGTAACAGGAGCGGCGCATGGCATCGGGAAAGAGGTCGCTTTTGCCTACGCTGCTCAGGGTGCCCATGTTGTATTTGCGGACCACAATGAGGAAGAGGGTGCCGCAGCCGCTGCAGCGGCCCGGAACGAAGGCTATCAGGCCATTTTTATTCCTTGTGATGTGCGGAAGGAAGAAGATATAGTGGCGCTAATCCGTGCCACGGAAGAAGAATACGGTACGATTCATACGCTAATTAACAACGCTGGCGTGTCCAAATGGAAATCTCCATATGAGTTAACGATAGCAGAATGGGATGACATTTTGAATACAAACGTACGCAGCTGTTTTATTGCCACTAGGGAAGCGGCTAAGGTAATGAAACGAAACGTAGAAGGTGGCTCTGTGGTCAATATGACCTCTACACGAGCTTTCATGTCAGAGCCGGATACAGAAGCCTACGCGGCATCCAAAGGAGCCATTGCGGCCCTTACACACGCGATGGCTATGTCGCTAGGAAAGGACGGGATTCAGGTCAATTGCATCAGTCCAGGGTGGATTGAAACCGGGGATTATGAGCAACTTCGTGCAGAAGACCATCAACAGCATCCGTCTGGGCGAGTAGGAACCCCTAAAGACATCGCACGGGCCTGTCTGTATTTGACACAACCTGGCAATGATTTTGTAACAGGCACGAATCTGGTAGTAGATGGTGGCATGACGCGCAAAATGATTTATGAGCCATAATAAAAGCCTAAATGAGTAGTCCCAGTCTTGGGGCTATTTTTTTGTTTTTCTGGACTGTCACCCATTGGGCATTTGTACCATACGATAGGGTATGTGATGGAGAAGCGAGGAGGGGACGCGGTGGCTGTAATCAAGACCAACTCAGAGGATGTAAGGACCCTCGCCCGACTGATGCGGGCTGAGGCCGAAGGCGAAGGAGAGCAGGGAATGCTCATGGTCGGTAATGTTGGGGTGAACCGGATTTTATCCAATTGCCTGGATTTCCAGGGCATACGTATGATGAATGACATGGTGTTTCAAAGCCCCGGCGGGTTTGAGGCTACTCAGAAGGGGTATTTTTATCAGAAAGCCCGTGATCGGGACATTCGACTTGCCCAGCGTGTAATCAATGGAGAGAAAATACGTCCGGCATCCAATTCATTATGGTTTTTCAGACCTGCCGGAGACTGCCCAGATACCTGGTATAGCCAGGTCAATACCGGACGTTTTAAAGCCCACTGCTTTTTTAGCCCGACTGTACAGGATTGTCCTAATGTATATTAGACAATTTACAGAATGGCTTTAAGAATTAAATTTAAACTATTTTAGGAGGAATTTACATGATTTCACAGCAAGCTTACCGTCCCGTATCTTATGCTTCCGGCAATGGGTATCCCGAATGGCCAAGAGGGATGACTCCAATCGGAACCATGCAGCCTATGACTGGCTTTCCACCTCAAGTAAGTAGTGGCAGCCCTATGACACCAACGGGTACCGTAGTGCAGGTTCAGACTCCGCAATACGAGCAATCATACATCGAAAATATTTTACGCTTGAACTTAGGAAAAACGGGAACCTTTTATATGACCTATGAAAATAACCGGGAATGGAATGCGAAAATATTCAAAGGCATTCTGGAAGCAGCAGGTCGGGACCACATTATTATTAGTGATCCGGCGACGGGCAAACGGACTATTCTACTAATGCTAAACCTGGACTATGCAACATTTGATGAGCCGTTGTTGTACCAATATCCCGGCGTCATCGGGAACCCGGGTGCATCCCCGGTTCGCTGATGCCTTCATATATATGAGTCTACATCCTCTGCCAGACGGCAGGGGATGTATTTTGTTTATAATCTTTCTCAAATATAGTAGCTTTCTTGATGGTAAGCGGCGAAAACGAGAGCTTTACGACCTAAATGATAGAGGAGCTGTTTTTTCTGACATTGCTTGTGGTTTGACTGTATAGAGTATAGTTATATAATTAAATATAAGCTGATGAATGATCTAATCATTTATGCGGAATATGGCTTTGGAAGCCGGAAGGAGTGAATGTGTTGGGAAGTTGACGCTGCTTATGATGTGTTATCGTTCTGTCTATGATGAAACTATCCGAAGGAGGTGCGCCTGTCTGCCGTAATGACGGCTGATGGGGAGCATATTGAGTGACCCTTTACCGAGTATGTTTAACTTATTTATAGTTTTTGCATTAGTACTATTGAATGGTTTTTTTGTATCTGCGGAATTTGCCATGGTGAAGGTCAGAGGCAGCCGTATTGAAACATTGGTGGAAGCGGGCAATAAAAAGGCCGTGTACGCCGCCAATATGTTACACAACTTGGACGCTTATTTGTCTGCCTGCCAGTTGGGTATTACACTAGCATCGTTGGGACTAGGATGGATCGGAGAGCCGGCCATCGCACATTTGATCGAACCTGTATTTACAGCCGCTGGATTAGGAGCGGTATATGTGCACGGTACTGCCGTGGTTATTGCATTTATTGTCATTACGATTCTGCATATTGTGTTGGGTGAATTGGCGCCCAAAACGATAGCTATTCGTAAATCTGAGACCATTACGCTGTATTCAGCCATGCTGATGACTTGGTTTTACAAGTTGATGTATCCATTCATATGGGCGTTAAATGGAATGGCGAACAGCCTGCTGCGTTTATTCCGTCTGGAGCCGGTATCAGAGAATGACGATTCCGCGCATACCGGAGATGAAATACGCATTCTGATGAAAGAAAGCAATAAGAGCGGACTAATTGATAATACGGAATTGGCGCTTGTTGATAATATATTTGATTTTACCGACACGACCGCCAGGGAAATCATGATTCCGCGAACTGAGATGATCTGCTTATACAGTAATGAGTCCACAGAAGAAAATCTCGCGATTGCGACGGAAAGCATGAGAACCCGTTATCCAATCTGCGCCGAAGATAAGGACCATATTATCGGCTTTATCCATATTAAGGACCTTCTACGGGCGAACACACTGGATACCCGTACGATGATTCGACCGATTCTTGCTGTCCCTGAATCTACGCAAATTAGTGATCTGCTCAAACGCATGCAGCGTAGCAAGACGCAAATCGCAATTTTGATTGATGAATATGGCGGTACATCGGGTATGGTAACACTGGAAGATATTATGGAAGAAATCGTTGGTGAAATTCAGGATGAGTTCGATCAGGAACGTCCGAGTTGTGAGCAGATTAATGACGAGGAATTTTCCATTGACGGCATGTTATTAATTGATGAAGTGAACGATCGCTTTGGACTGGATCTTGATCATGAGGATTATGATACGGTAGGGGGCTGGCTATACTCACATGTCGAGGTTATTCCCCCACTGCCTGGCCAGTCTGTAGTGTTTGAGGGATGTATGTTCACGGTAGAAGAAGTTGAAAACAAGCGGATTTCACGTATTCGGCTGATAAAACAGCCTATCATCGTGGAAGAAGCAGGAGTCTCATAACGGAATAAATCTAGAGAGCGACCTTGAACGATGTGGGGTCGCTTTTTATTTTGTCTTCTTTACAGAATGGACATGAATTGATATGATGTTCGTGTGATTGTCAACCTAATTATAATTATTTAGGTTGACAATAAAAAAAGAACTTCTCTACGCTGAAAATCTTATCCATTTACATGATCATTAAATTTTGGGAGGCAAGAAGTATGAATTTACTAAACAAGGTTATAGAATGGGACTCGTTGGCTGAAAAAGCAATACACGGCAGTTGTGTATCGCTGGAAGAAGGCATAGCGGTACTGGAAGCCGACGATGAAGAATTATTACCGATTATGCAAGCTTCATTTCGGGTGCGGCATCATTTTTATGAAAAAAAAGTAAAGCTCAACATGATCATTAATGCCAAAAGTGGCCTATGCCCGGAGGATTGCGGTTATTGCTCACAATCTATCGTATCCACGGCGCCTGTGAGCAAGTACAGTATGTTGGACAAGGAATCACTGTTGGCTGGAGCTAGGGAAGCAGTAGCGCGGAGAGCAGGGACCTATTGCATCGTAGCTTCCGGCAAAGGTCCAACAGATCGAGAACTGGATCAGGTGATTGAGGCAGTACAAGAAATTAATCGCACGATGCCGCTCAAAATTTGCGCCTGCTTAGGGATTCTCAAGGGAGATCAGGCACGGCGGTTGGCAGAGGCTGGGGTACATCGATACAATCATAATTTAAATACAAGTAAGGCCAACTATCCCTCGATTACAACCACACATACATACGATCAACGCGTCGAAACTGTGAAAATGGCTCAATCTCACGGAATGTCTCCATGCTCTGGCGTTATTATCGGGATGGGGGAAACGAATGAGGAAATCGTTCAAATGGCTTATGCCTTACGGGAGTTAGATGCTGACTCTATTCCGGTTAACTTCTTGAATCCAGTCCCTGGAACCCCGTTGGAGGGAGCAAAGCGAATATCACCTATCCAAGCTTTGAAGGTGCTGGCACTGTTCCGCTTCATCTGTCCATCCAAAGAAATACGCGTTGCAGGTGGACGAGAGTTGAATTTACGCTCGTTACAACCGCTATGCCTGTATGCAGCGAATTCAATTTTTGTAGGAGATTATTTAACGACAGAAGGCCAAGAGGTCACATTTGATCATCAAATGATTGAAGATCTTGGTTTCGAAATTGAGATGTGTGCCCTTTCAGCCGTATAATAGAAATTGTAAAAACTTGGAAGGGAGAGTTAAACGATGAGCGAAAAAGTATTTATTAGTCCAGGTAAATATGTGCAAGGGAAAAATGTGATTGATAAAGCTGGTGAGTATGTTAAGCCATTTGGTCATACTGCCTTGGTTATTGCGGACAAGCTGGTTTGGGAGATTGCAGCCGACCGCGTGGTAAAAAGTCTGGAACAGACTGATATTACGGCGGTTAAAATTGAGTTTCAAGGGGAAGCATCCAAAAATGAAGTCAACCGTATTGCGGATCAGGGACGAAGCGCCCAGGTCGACATTGTCATTGGTGTAGGTGGTGGTAAAACGCTGGATACTGCCAAAGCTGTTAATGAACTACTCGGTTCCTCGGTTGTGATTATTCCAACAACCGCTTCTACAGATGCACCCACCAGTGCACTATCCGTTTTGTACACCGATGAGGGTGCATTTGATACCTATTCCTTTTTCAGTAAAAATCCGAGCCTGATCCTGGTGGACACGAAAGTCATTTCTCAAGCACCGCCTTTGTTCCTCTCCTCAGGCATTGCAGATGCTATGGCGACGTGGATTGAAGCCCGTGCGGTCATTGAAGCTCGCGCAACGACAATGGCTGGTGGTTTGCCAACCTTGGCGGCAGAAGCCATTGCGTCCAAGTGTGAGGAAGTTCTTTTCGATTACGGACTGCAGGCTTACGAATCCGTGAAACGCAAAGTCGTCACACCTGCGCTTGAAGCGGTAGTGGAAGCCAATACGTTGCTAAGCGGTTTGGGCTTTGAAAGCGGCGGTTTGGCAGGCGCACATGCGATTCACAATGGTTTTACCGTTCTGGAAGGAGACATTCATCACCTGACACATGGTCAGAAGGTAGCTTTTGGCACCTTAGTCCAGCTTGCCTTGGAAAAAAGACCTTTGTCCGAGGTGGAGCGGTATATTGACTTTTATCTAAAACTCGATCTGCCTGTCACGCTGGAAGACATTAAGCTCCAGGAAGCTTCCCGAGAGGATTTGTACCGGGTAGCTCAGGCTGCTACCAAAGAAGGCGAAACTGCTCACAATCTACCATTTGCTGTCACAGCGTATGATGTGCTTGATGCGATTTTAGCGGCTGACCAGTATTCACTTGCCTACAAGGCTAAAATTGGATATAGAAACTAACCCCATACGAAATAAAGTAGAATCAAAGGCCGCTGATCAGCGACCTTTTTCCCATTATTTAACTTGCAGCTTATGTTATGATTTTTATGGTACATAATCAGGAAATGCCGGGAGTATATTTATGGCTCCCCTAAAATTTGAGAGGGGTTTAGCGATGGCAAAATGGAATGTAGAAGATCAAGGTACTCAATATAGTATTGAGTACAAGCGTAGCTTAACTGGCGGAAAAATTATTGTAAATGGAAGCGAGCAGAAGGTTAAAAGCCAGAACGCATTTTTGAACTTGATTGATTTTCCAATTAGATTGAAAGAAAAAGCTGTAAATGTTGTTGTCATTGGCAACAAAGCAGATTTAGCCGTGGACGGTGTGTATCTTGGGTCCAATCAACCTTATGTTCCTGTGAGTAAAGTTCCCGGCTGGAGTTGGGCTTTTGTCGTGGTCAGTTTGGTTATAGGATGGCTATTTGCTGGCATCTTTGGTCTGTGTTTGGGGATATTAGGCAGTATGTTTTATGTGAAATCATCTTTATCCATGCATCAAACCACCAATCGAAGAGTTGTAAATTGTCTTATTGTCTTTTTTATCATCAGCGTGGTACAAATTGTTTTTGGAATTGCAGCGAATTCTTGGATTAACACGTTGTAAAATAGATCTAACATAGCCTATAGGATGAAGCAAGAAGGCTCTCACGCATGAAGCGGTGAGAGCCTTTTTTGCCGTGTTAGATCGCCCAATTTCCTTTACGGAAGATAGGTTCCTCAGTACCGTCCTCGGTAACGCCGTTGATGTCCATTTCACCTGAACCGATCATAAAGTCGACGTGTGTCAGGCTGGAATTCAGGCCGTTGGCAGCCAACTGCTCTTGAGTCATATCCTTGCCGCCTTTAAGGTTAAATGCATAGGCGTTACCGATAGCCAAATGGTTAGAGGCATTTTCGTCAAACAACGTATTATAAAATAAAATATTTTTATCAGAGATAGGTGACTTATGAGGTACGAGAGCAACCTCGCCCAGATAGTGTGAACCTTCATCCATTTCTACGAGATGCTGAAGAGTTTCCAAACCGGTCTCTGCCTGTACATCGACAATACGTCCATTTTCAAAAGTCAGTGAAAAGTTGTCGATGATATTTCCGCTGTAGCTAAGTGGCTTGGTGCTGCTGACCTTACCGTTCACTCCCGTTTTGAGCGGAGCTGTAAACACTTCCTCAGTAGGCATATTGGCTACAAAAGTATGTCCCTGTTGGTTGACGCTTTCGGCTGCTACCCACAGATGATCTTTTGCCAATTCGATGGTGAGGTCTGTGCCTGGAGCCAGATAATGCAGCTTTTTATAGCGTTTGGCATTTAAAATATCAGATTTGCTGGAAAGGGTTTTCAAATGCTCTTTCCACGCCTCCACGGGGTTATCCAGATCCACACGCACGGTGCTGAAAATGGCATCCCACAGTTTATCCATTTGCTCTGAAGCTGGCAGATCAGGGAATACTTTGGCAGCCCACTCTGCTGAAGGATAAGCAATCAGAGACCAACTGAATTTGTCGGCCATTTGATATTCGCGGTATTGACGTAATTCATGTGACCGCACGCGCTGGGCAGCAGTAATTCGGCTGGACGGAATCCCTTTAAGCAAATCCGGATTTTCTGCAATGACATGCAGTACAGCTGCGCCATTTTCGACCTCTTCAGTCATTTCGGCTGCGTACCATTTGGGAGCAATATTAAAAGTTTCATCAGGAGCTAGTTCATACTGTAATCGAGTAATGGTCTCATCACTCCATTTTACTGTAACCAGCTTGGCTCCGGCAGTATACGCTGATTTGACGATAAGTCTCACGAGTTCGGCGGACAAGATTGGCGCATGAACGATGAGTGTCTGCCCAGGATGTACATTGGCGCCGACCCGAACGGCTAACTCGGCATATTTTTGCAATTTTTGTTGAAAATCTGACATGTAACTTTCCTCCATTTCACGAAAAGCCTTAAACAAGGCTTGGGTAACTTGCACAGTTTTTTTGCAAATTCCACACATAGCTTATATATTGTACAATGTAACGAAAAGGTTCACAAATCAGTTTTGGTACTATTTAGTGAAAATGAAAGGGCGGATAGATGAATGACAGAGCAAAATTCACCTCAGGAAGTGAAAGAAGTACATATTCAACAGGCACAAATGACAAAAGATGAGAATGGTGCTTATCTGGGCCAAGTGGTATTTGGAGTAGACGGACAGAGTTCTGTATATGAAATCACATTCCACAGTAAAAGGGGAAAGGAATGGGATTACAGTCTCCATTTTGCAGGAGAGCCACGGGTGGAGGAAGAGATGCTGCAAATGGATAGCTGGATTGAAGAGAACGATGATTTGTTCGATTATTTACTAGATACGGCATGGAGCAAATTACCCGAGTAATGTAAACATGGTCTATTTTCGTGACAAGCGGATTATATTTAGCAGTGTCCGCATAATCTGCTGACATGGGGGAAGCCTAAAGGTCGATATTAACAGGAAATTCCATGTGAATAGGAGGGTGAAGCTTTGGCAAATCATCTGTTCACCGAAGGAATGACGGCAAATGAAGAGGCTGCTCCCGATCTCCTGAGCTTACGGACGCTGTTTGTAAATATGTGTTTTATTGGAGAGCCGGGAAGCCGCTCCTGGGTGCTGGTGGATACGGGGATGACAGGATTTACAGACTCGATTATACGCCTGGCAGAGGAACGGTTCGCTGGCCCTCCAATCGCTATTGTGCTTACACATGGTCATTTTGATCATGTAGGTTCGGTTATTGAGTTGGTACAGCATTGGGGTACACCTGTTTATGCACATCCTTTGGAATTACCTTATTTGACGGGAATGAAGGATTATCAAAAACCTGACCCTAGTGTAGGGGGAGGTTTAATGTCAGGCATTTCCTTCTTATACCCCAATGATGCTATAGATCTCGATGATCGCATCACATCCCTGCCCCAAGATGGCAGTGTCCCCGGTGCCCCTGGTTGGAAGTGGCTGCATACGCCAGGACATACACCTGGTCATGTATCGCTTTTTCATGAGCGAAGAAGGTTAATGGTGGCCGGTGACGCTTTTATTACGGTGAAACAGGAATCGGCACTGGCCGTTATTTTACAGGGAAAAGAAATACATGGGCCTCCTGCGTATTTTACAACAGATTGGCAAGCTGCGCAGCGTTCGGTGGAAATGCTGGCCAAGTTAAAGCCTAAGATTGCAGTCACAGGACACGGTCATTACATGCATGGTGCTGAGCTGACAGATCAGCTGGAGCGACTGGCGGGAGATTTTGAACACATGGCTGTACCCAAACAGGGACGTTATGTGTAGTGATGTGTGAAGGACGATGCCTTGCGGGGCATCGTTTTTTTTGTGGACGTGGAATTTTTTTGCTCAGCATGGTATAGTCAAGCCAAAAGCTAAACGCTTTCATTAAACATCGTCATTTCATCAAGGAGGATTTTTTGATGACACAACAACATGCTGCAATTGGTGATCTTTATTATGGAATACCGGCGATTCGTCTTAAATTTGGACGATATGAAGCGGTTGCCCTGCCGGGAAACGGCGCAAATCTGATTTCTTTTCGTGACAATGAAACGGGATATTCTTTTCTGCGTGAGCCAGATGCTGAGAGCATAGAGGCTTTTAAGCAAAGCCCGTCCGTTTACGGAATTCCTTTCCTGTTCCCTCCGAATCGGTATGAGGATGGAAAATTCCTGTGGAATGGTGTTACATATGAGCTGCCGATAAATGAAGAGGCGACCCACAACCATCTGCACGGCTTTTTACACACTGTTCGGTGGGAGGTTGAGGACTACGGTTCCGGGGAGCAAGGTAGCTATGTGGTAATGAATCAGCATGTAAGGGAAGGACATCCCATGTTCCGTTATTTACCCTTCACCTTTACCATGAAGTTAACGTACAGCCTGGACGAATTTGGCCTGCATCAGCGTTATGTGATCCATAACGAGGGCGATCAACCGATCCCCAACTTATTTGCCTTTCACACAGCGATTCGCGTTCCGTTCGTACCCGATAGCTCGCCTGAGGATTACAAGATTAAGGTCACAATCGGTGAGCGTCGTGAGCTGACGGAACGGTTGTTGGCCACAGGTCAGTTCCAGCCTTTATCTCTGGAAGAGGAACTGCTGAAGACGACGGGAGTTAGTCCTTATTTTGCCTCTATGGATAATCATTACACGGCAGCTCCGCAAAATGGACGCAACTACATGGAACTGACACACAGTAAGACAGGGGCTACCCTCGTATACGATGTAGGTACAGCTTATAAGCATTGGATGATCTGGAATAACAAAGCGAACAAGGAATTCATCTGTCCTGAACCGCAAATGAACATGATCAATGCACCGAATCGTCCGGACCTACCAGCGGAGGAGATCGGATTGATTGCACTGGCTCCAGGCCATATTTTTGAGGCAACCAGCCGTTTGTATTGTATAACACCTAATAAATCGAAATCCTAGCATTTAATTTATCCTTATAAGCCTGTATCGTGTCCAACGGTGCAGGCTTTATTTGGGTATGTAAAGCACAGGTAAGGGACAATGGGGAAGGAGGACGAAAAAGGTTGCAGAATGCCAAGCAGTCATAGTATGATACGAAACAGGAGATGATCAGATGAATTTTCCTTTTCAAGCCGTCAAACGCAAGCAAATCGTCGATGAAGTAGCTGAACAACTGCAACGAAAAATTGCTGCTGGTGAATGGAATGTGGGCACAAAGATTCCAACCGAGCCTGAGCTCATGAAGCTATTCGGAGTCGGGCGGTCTACAGTGCGTGAAGCGGTTAGCGTTCTGGTACATGCCGGTCTATTAGAGAAAAAGCAAGGACACGGAACTTTTGTCTGCCAACCGACGACTTCTCAAGAACCATTGGATTACCGTCTAAGCCGTGCTGAAATTATTGAAGTTTATGAAGTACGGAGTGTGTTGGAACTAGAGATTGCCAGATTGGGTGCATTACGTCGTAATGACGAGGATTTACACTTAATGCGTGCGGCGCTGGACCGTCGTGCTGCAACTTTGGCCGCTGGAGATTTGTCTGGGTACTTAGATGCGGATATCACTTTTCACTTGGCTGTTGCCGGAGCTACACGCAACAAGGTGCTTACAGACGTATATGGCAGCTTTGTAGAGGCCATTCGCAAGGCATTGAACAATCTCATTACCGATCCAGCGATGCAAAATCATTTTACTTTGCAGCATGAAAAAATATATGAAGCAATCCGGGATCAGGATGGCAAGGCTGCCGAGCTGTATAGCATTCAACATTTGGACGGCACCAAGCTGGAGCTGCAAAAGCATATGGGAAGTTCATAAATTTTTTTACTCTTAAACATCAGATGATCAGATGAATGATAAAACGGATTTTAAGCCTTCTACTCGAACATCTCCTAAAATCAATCCAAAGGTGGTATCTGTATGCGTAAAATATGGGTGTTGGACACAACGTTAAGAGATGGAGAGCAATCACCAGGAGTTAGCTTAACCAGCACAGAAAAGGTGGAAATTGCTCTTCAGCTGCAAAAGTTAGGCGTAGATCGGATTGAGACTGGCTTTCCAGCAACCTCGCCTGGTGAGATTATCAGCATGCAGGAGATTGCCAAACAGGTTACCCAAGCAACACTGGTTGGTTTTGCACGCTCGAAGGAACAGGATATTGATGCAGTCAGAGAGGCGCTACAAGGAGCTGAGGATGCCTGTCTTCATTTGTTCCTGGCTACCTCACCCATTCACCGCCAACATAAGCTGCGAATGGATAAAGCGAAAGTATTAGAGACCGCTACTGCTGCCATTCGTTATGGACGCAAGTATTTCAGCAAGGTAGAATTTTCAGCAGAGGACGCCAGTCGTACCGAGCTGGACTTTATTTGTGAGGTCGTGGATATGGCGATTCGTGCTGGTGCGACAGTCGTCAATTTACCGGATACGGTGGGATATGCCTCGCCGGATCAGTTCGGTGAAATGTTTAGAATTGTAAAACAACAAGTGCCCGGTATCGAAAAAATACAACTTAGCACACATTGTCATGATGATCTTGGTATGGCAACAGCTAACACGCTGGCGGCTATCCGTAATGGTGTAGACCAATTTGAAGGTACCATCAATGGCATCGGTGAGCGAGCCGGAAATACACCTATCGAGGAAGTTGCACTGGCCCTTGACACTAGAACCGAGCTCTATGGTGCACAAACGAGTCTGGTTTTGGAGGAGCTGTATGCCACCAGTCGCCTGGTGAGCAAACGTACGGGGATGTCGGTACCGGGAAACAAGGCCATTGTTGGAGCCAATGCGTTTGCGCACGAGTCTGGTATACATCAGGACGGAATGCTTAAAGAGCGTACAACGTATGAGATCGTGTCCCCTGAGCGTATTGGTCTGAAGACAAGTAAACTTGTATTGGGCAAGCACTCGGGTAGACATGCATTTAAAGAAAAACTGGCGGACATGGGGTTTGAAGCTTTGACGGAGGAACAGCTGCAAGAGGCGTTCCGCAAATTCAAGGACTTGACGGATAAGAAAAAACAGGTGTTGGATGAAGATTTGCTCGTCCTGATGGATGAAAGCCGCAATGCCTCGCCTCAAATTTACACACTGGATTCCATTCAGGTGTCCTATGGCAATCAGTCGGTTCCAGTCGCATCCATTCGGTTGAGTAAACAAGATGGGACAGCAATTGATTAAGTAGCAATGGGTAACGGTTCTGTAGATGCGATTTTCCATGCTATAGACAAGGCCAGTGGTGAAGAGGTGGAGTTGGAGGATTACTCGATCCAATCTGTAACATATGGCAAAGATGCATTGGGGGAAGTACACGCCATTTTGAGGCAAGGTGAGTACACAGCACTGGGAAGAGGCACAAGTACTGATATTTTGGAAGCTAGCGCCAAAGCTTACATCGATGCGCTGAACAAGCTACTGGGCAGAAAAGAAGTCCATGGCAAAAGAAATATCATCATTAGCTGAACTTAGTGACCCAGGATAGTAGCGGAAATCTCCTTTTGCCTCCTCTGGCCTTATCGTAAAAAAGCGCTTGCAAAATAAATGATAACATTTGAAATTTAATGTATAATAGGCAAGAGAGATCACCATATTTTGTCTGAATTACATAGGCCAAGAGGAGGAAATGAGTTGAACTACCGCATCGAAAAGGATACGTTGGGCGAAATCAAAGTACCGGCAGACCGTCTGTGGGGAGCGCAAACACAGCGCAGCAAGGAAAATTTCCCGATTGGTTCGGAGAAAATGCCATTAGAGGTCATACAGGCGTTCGCGGTGCTTAAAAAGAGCGCGGCGATCAGTAACTATAAGCTGGGTAAGCTATCACAGGAGAAGCAGGATGCCATTATTTATGCAGCAGACGAAATTCTCGCAGGGCGAGTTGATGACCATTTCCCATTGGTTGTATGGCAGACAGGGAGCGGTACGCAGTCCAATATGAATGTGAATGAAGTGATTGCTCATCTGGGAAGCCAATGGTTACAAGAGCAGGGAAAAGATACGAAGCTGCATCCCAATGACGATGTGAACATGTCGCAAAGCTCAAACGATACGTTTCCTACAGCGCTTCATGTAGCGGGTGTCATTGCAGTGGAGGATCGTTTGTTGCCTGCCATCGATAAGCTGAAAGAGACTTTTCAACAGAAGTCAGAGCAATTCAAGGATATTATAAAAATTGGACGAACCCATTTACAAGATGCGACACCGCTTACGCTGGGCCAGGAAATAAGCGGCTGGTATGCCATGCTGGACAAGAGCAAGCGAATTATCATCGACACGGTTCAATACATGAAGGAGCTGGCGATTGGCGGTACAGCGGTGGGGACAGGAATTAATGCTCATCCAGAGTTTGGCTCCCGAACCTCTGCGGAAATTTCCAGTTTCACTGGCAAAACGTTCACTTCCGCACCCAATAAATTTCATGCATTGACCAGCCACGATGAAGTGGTGGCCGTACATGGAGCAGTCAAAGCGCTCGCTGCCGATTTGATGAAAATCGCCAATGATGTTCGCTGGCTGGCGAGTGGTCCGCGTAGCGGTTTGGGGGAAATTACGATCCCTGCTAACGAGCCAGGTAGCTCTATCATGCCCGGTAAGGTGAATCCGACCCAGAGCGAAGCACTGACGATGGTCGTTACGCAAGTAATGGGTAATGATGCAGCTATCGGCTTTGCTGCGAGTCAGGGTAATTTTGAACTGAACGTGTTTAAGCCAGTAATCATCTACAATTTTCTGCAGTCTGTTCATCTGCTGGCCGATTCCATGATTGCTTTTAATGACAACTGTGCGATCGGCATTGAGCCTGATCTCGTTAAAATTGAGCACAATTTGAATAATTCGCTGATGCTGGTGACGGCATTGAATCCACATATCGGATATGAAAATGCCGCTAAAATCGCCAAACTTGCACATGCAGAAGGACTGTCTTTAAAAGAAGCGGCACTCCGCAGCGGACTGTTGACTGAAGAACAGTTCGATCAATATGTTGTACCTGCGCATATGATTCATCCTAAAGCCTAAAGCACGACGATTATCTCTGCTTAAGCCTTATAAAAAATATACAAACCAGCTCATCGAGTGCGATTTAGCACAGACCATGAGCTGGATTTTTTGTTTTCTCATATATTTTTTTACTTAAGATTAGTATTCTGTGTGATTTGAGGGTATATAGATAGAAGGCGAAAAATTGAACATCCATTTTCAAGATAGGAGAAGCGTATGGAACAGACAACCCTTATAAATTTGATTGTGCTTTTGCTTTCCAGCTTGCTGCTGGTCGGTGTGCTGACTACCAAATTTTCCAGCCGTTTCGGTATGCCTGCGCTTGTTTTGTTTATTGCCGTAGGTATGGTGCTTAGTCAGTTTATTTATTTTGATAATGCCTTTATCACACAGCTGGTGGGCATTCTCGCGCTCATTGTAATCTTGTTTGAAGGCGGGATGCAGACAAAGTTTGCAGACGTTAAGCCAGTTATTCGACCTGCGTTATCATTATCAACGTTTGGGGTCATCATTACGACCGTAGTCATTGGCGTATGCGCCAAGTTTATTTTAGGCGTAAGCTGGATGGAATCCATGCTGTTTGGCGCTATTGTCGGATCGACGGATGCGGCAGCCGTGTTTTCCGTTCTAGGAGGTAAAAACATCAAAAAACGAATTACCTCGACGCTCGAAGCGGAATCCGGCAGTAATGACCCGATGGCTGTATTTCTCACGGTAACATTGATTGAGCTGATACATCACCCTGAGCAATCCATTTGGATACATATCTTGTTGTTTTTATGGGAAATGGGTTTTGGTTTAGTCGTTGGTTTTGTACTTGGACGTATAGGTGTATATGCGATTAATAAAATGAATTTTGATTCATCCGGTTTGTATCCTGTAATGGCGCTGGCATTTGCAGTCTTGACGTATGCGGCGGCATCGTTACTGGAGGCAAGCGGATTGCTGGCGGTTTATGTCATGGCCATTGTCTTGGGAAATTCCGACTTGACCTACAAGCGATCCATTATTCATTTTAACAATGGTTTCGCCTGGATGGTGCAGATTATGATGTTTGTCCTGCTCGGCCTATTGGTCTTTCCTGATCAATTGCTGGGCATTGCGTGGCAAAGCTTGGCGCTCTCCTTCATCCTCATGCTCGTGGCTCGTCCAATAGGCGTGTTCCTAAGCTTGCTTTTTTCCAGGTACTCTGTGCGCGAGAAGACACTGTTATCCTGGGCAGGACTGCGGGGGGCGGTACCTATTGTACTAGCAACCTATCCTTTACTGGATGAGATGGATGTAGGACCCTTGTTTTTTAATGTTGTATTTTTCGTCGTGCTCACCTCTGCGATCATTCAAGGTACAACTATTTCGTGGCTAGCGGTGAAGCTTGGCTTGATGGACCCTAACGAAACATCGTCTCCTTCATTGCTGGAATTAGTTTCTCTGGGGAAAACCACTTCGGAAATCAACCACATTCAGGTACAAAAGGGGATGTCGATAGCGGGCAAAGCGATTCAGGATATACAGTTGCCTGAAGATATTTTATTCACAGCCATAATTCGGAACGAGCAAATTATTGCCCCGAGAGGCACGACGGTGATTGAACCTGGCGATACATTGTATGTGCTTAGTCCCAAACTCAAGCGTCAGCAGATGAAAGAACTGTTCATGCTACTCGAACCAGAGGCTGCTCCGTAAAAAGCGTAGGGTACTCTTAATTACAGTCCTTCACATTCATGTGGAGGACTTTTTCCTGTATTTTTTTCAGAGTGGATGAATCTGTTAAAAAATTGACACTATCATTCTACAAAATTAGTTTATGATATTGTCGTTAGATGTCGCTGCCTATCGTTACGGATCATTTGATGGGCAATAGTGATGAATAAGATAGAAGTCACCAATAACAGGAGAGATGATAAATGAAACCGGAAGTCTTGCCACAGCGTGCAGCAGCTCGCAGGCAGAAAAATAGAAAAAAGAAACGAAAAGGAAAATTCGGTCGCTTTATACTGCGACTTTTTATTGTATTCCTGTTAGCAGGAATAGGGGGTGGTGCGTGGTTGTTCCTAACGTCATCTGGCAAGGACATGCGCTATTTGGCTGCCGATACGCTGATCACAACCCAACATCGTCACTGGGCGAAGTACTTTATCGGTGAAGCAGAGGCAAAAAAACGTGTGGCTGAATATTCGGCCCGTTTTGAAGCGATGGGTGAAGAGAAGGACAGACATACAATCAATCTACCTGATCTGATACCGACCAAAGTACAACAAACGCCGCTGGTTGAAGTGGAAGAGGTATCGGGCCGTAACTATCATGGCTATGTTATGACGGTGCATGACCCCACTAAAATCCGGCTCGGGGTTCCTTCCAAGGTCGGCCGAGGAGAAAGGGTATCTAGTATGGTCGAGCGTTTAGGGGCTGTTGCTGGCGTAAATGGCGGTGGCTTTGCCGATCCCAACTGGAATGGGAATGGTTTTAAACCGATTGGCGTTGTCATTTCCCAGGGTGAGATATACTACAATGATATGGGTAAAAATGCCTCTGTTCAAATCGTAGGTATTGATAAACAGGGAAAAATGATAGCCGGTCACTATTCGTTGTCCGAGTTGTCCAAAATGAATGTGCAAGAAGCGGTTACTTTTCAACCACGCCTAATCGTGAATGGGAAAGGTCTGATTCGCAATGCAAGCGAGGGGTGGGGAATTGCTCCTCGTACCGCAATGGGGCAAAGAGCAGACGGGGCCATTATATTCGTGACCATCGACGGTCGTCAGCCTGGGTACAGTATTGGTGCCAACTTGTATGATATGCAAAATATTTTGCTTAAACACGGAGCGGTTATCGGTGCTAATCTGGATGGAGGTTCTTCAACGGTGCTAGTCAAGGATAATGCCATTGTGAACAAGCCTTCTTCTGAATACGGAGAGCGGTATTTGCCGACTGCGTTTCTCGTATTTGAGCATCCAGAGACTGTTAGTATCCCGAACATATGGGAAGGTCTGAATCCTGGAGACATTGACGCAGCCAAAAAGAGATAGATCAGGAATGAACAAGTTCATTAAGTGAACGGAGACTGATGACCAGCCAGAGATTCATGGTAAATTAAAAGAAGAAATATACGAGGGAGATCTGGCGACAGCGCGTGATGCGTTAATTCGTTTAGGCAGACGTTCTGTCCATCCTTATATCGAAGCGCATTTTCCCAATACTGAGCTCCTGTCGAGTGTCTATATGTTCCCTCAAGGTGAAGCATTACGGTATTTTACGGTGAACGGGGATGTGCTGAGCTTGGTTGAAGTGAAGGACGGTTTTCCAGTTGTCACCTATCAAGGGTATGTGGGTGCTCCCTTTGATAAAACATTTACAATGGAATACGATCCGCTGGAGCGTTTTATGGTGAATAAAGCCAAAAATCAGTGGGGAACTTATCCGAAGCTAAATAAGCCGCTGATCTACAAGTTTACTACAGGATGGGGAGACAGCAGTACTACTTTCTATGGGCGTATTACTACGCTAAATAAAGATGAACTGCTGGGTACTACGGGTGATCCCGTAACTGGACTCCCGGCTAATACCAAACAAATTATGAAAACCTTCAAGCTGCCGTGGGAATCGCGTACAGATGCCCCAGCAGGCGATGGAATAAGTTAAGAGCAGCAATAGTAAGGAAAATTTAAAAAGCGCGTATCGTTGAAGTAAAGTTGACTTCCCGGTACGCGCTTTTTTTTGATGGAATTTGTACTTTTGTTGCTTCGTGCTTGCTTAAGTATCTATTAGGCGTCATTTTCTGCTTCGAGAAATACGGAAATCAGGATACGGGCGTTGTTTTCACCCACGTTTTTGGCATAATGGGGGATAGCTGCCCTCCAGCTAAAGGAATCTCCTGCTTCCAAAGTAGCTGAATCCTCGCCTTGCTCCACGTATACCGTGCCCTCCAAGATAAAATGAATCTCATCCCCCGCATGAGCATGCTCCTCTTCTGTAGATGAGCCTGGCGGCATGTCCACCAGCATCATTTTAACGTTTCCTTGCCCCCCCAAATGATCGACCTGGAGGTTGTTTTTACCATATAACGTTTTACGACGCTCGTCCTTACGAATCACTTGCATCCGTTCCTCTTCTTTAAGAAGCAGAAAAGCAAGGGGAACCTTAAGCGCATTTGCGATACTGTCCAATGTTGCGATGGAAGGGGAGGTTTTATTATTTTCTACTTGACTCATAAACCCTTGCGATAGTCCGGTTCGTTCACATATTTGCTGGATGGATAAATTTTTACGTTTACGAGCGGCGCGTATGTTGCATCCTATACCCATAGAGCGTTCCTCCTTTAAGGGAATATAATGTATACTAATTTATTATTTATCATACCAAATAATTTGTTGACAGACTACAGTTTCTTATGATAAATTCACACTACAAAATAATTATTTCTATTACTAATAATTCGAGTTTGATTCACACTAATGTGGTGCGGCAGAGATTCAGACAGTATTATTTTTTTAACCAAATTATTAGTAATATAAATTAATTATTCATATGCACTTGTATGAGTGTAATAAACAAACAGAATGGAGAGATAAACATGAGTTCAGCAAGCAAAAACATTTCTACAATTATGCGGATGGCGCTGGGAATTTTGTTTTTGGCACATGGAATTGCTAAATTCCAAATGGGGTTGGGTAATGTAGCAGGCTGGTTTTCCAGCATTGGCGTTCCAGGATTTTTAGGTTATGTCGTTGCGGTGATTGAGTTGGTCGGTGGGATTGCATTGATTCTTGGATTGCTCACTCGCTATGTATCTGGGCTTTTGGTTATTGTTTTGATCGGCGCCATTTTTACAGCAAAATTGTCCGGCGGGTTGATGGGGAATGGTCAAGGCGCTGGCTATGAGCTGGATATTGCTTTTATTCTGGTAGCTCTTCATCTGGTATTTGCTCCAACGACTCGATTGTCTCTGGATTCTTTGTTCAGCCGTCGTGAGTCAACCAAACAATAATTTTTGATTAGCTTTAGTCCTCCAATCCATATAGAAAGAGGGAAATCTCATGACAGCACATATTCATGACAACACCAAAATCGGGCAGGTTTCATTAAAGGTTAGTAACTTGGAGCGTTCTATTCAATTTTATACAGAGGTCGTTGGTTTTCAGTTGCTGCGTCAAACGGCGGATACCGCTGAATTGACTGTCGATGGGAAGCATGCGCTACTGATCCTTAACTATATTGAAAATGCAGTTATTCTGCCGCGTCAATCTGCTGCCGGGTTATATCACTTTGCTATTCTTCTCCCAAACCGTGTAGCTCTGGGCCTGTCTTTACGTAATCTGCTGGCTCATGAGATTGAAATCGGACAGGGAGACCATGATGTAAGTGAAGCTCTATATATCCATGACCCTGATAATAACGGAATCGAAATCTATGCAGATCGTCCCCGTGATCAGTGGAAAAAGGATGCAAATGGATTTTACATGATGGGAACAGATCCCGTGGATGCAGAAGACTTGGTTGCGATTTCCGAAAATCTACCTTGGCAGGGACTACCGCAGGGAACGGTAATCGGGCACGTCCACTTCCATGTGTCTAATTTGCTCAAAGCACAGCAATTTTATTGCGATGTGCTTGGCTTTGACATTACGTGCCGGTATGGCTCTTCAGCCTTGTTCGTTTCCGCAGGTGGTTACCACCACCATATGGGCTTGAATATATGGGCAGGTGAAGGAGCACCACCAGCTCCTGAGCACGCTGCAGGATTGGATTATTTTGAATTGATCGTACCGGATCAGAATGAATTGGATGCCATTGTAGCTCGTTTAGAGGCAGCAGGCTATGGAATGCAAGAACGCGATGGCGCCAAGTATGTAGCTGATCCGTTCCGCATTCAAATTAAACTGATTAACGGTCAAATCTCGTAACAAAGAAGGCACGTAACAAAAAAGGGTATTCCTATTAAGCCGTAAAGGCTGGGAATACCCTTTTTTCGTATACTTAGAACAAGCTCCAGTCCAAATCCCGAGACATCTTCTCCAGCAAGTGTACACCAGCTGTACTGTTGCCCATACGGTTCAGAGAAGGTCC
Organism: Paenibacillus sp. cl130; assembly: GCF_900116035.1. Lineage (NCBI taxonomy): Bacteria > Bacillati > Bacillota > Bacilli > Caryophanales > Paenibacillaceae > Paenibacillus > Paenibacillus sp. cl130. Next base: position 531,992 of record NZ_FOYG01000003.1, on the reverse strand, counting down.
AACCAGTCCAATGCCATATCGTCCGGGTACCATCGTCATAATACTGCCTGATACGCCGCTTTTGGCAGGTAGTCCGACTTGAATGGCGAATTCCCCTGAAGCGTCATACATGCCGCATGTCGTCATAAATGTTTTGGCGATCTGTACATAGCGGCGGGGAATCAGCGGTATACCCGTCACCGGATCACGGCCGTTGTAAGCTAGTACAAGTCCCATACGTGCTAAATCTGTACAGTTCAATTTGACAGCACAATGTCTGAAATAAACTTCAAGCACATCCTCCACATGACCTCTTAAAATTCCTTTTTCCATTAGAAAATAAGCAAGGGAACGGTTCAAATGGCCTGTGGCAGATTCTGAATCGTAGACATCCTGATCATATTCCAATGTGTCATTGTGGGTAAGCAGACGGAAAAATTGGAGAACACGGGCAAACTTCTCTTCTGGGCTGTTCCCGCGAATCAGAGAGGAGACTGCGATTGCTCCGGCGTTAATCAGTGGGTTAAACGGAATGCCCGGCTCAACTAGTTCTAGCTTTAGCATGGAATTAAAACGGTCTCCGGTAGGCTCCATACCCACCTTAGAGAAGACAACGTCCTCTCCATTATCCATCAAGGCCAGAATGAGCGTAAATACCTTTGAGATGCTTTGCATCGTAAATTGGATTTCCGTATCCCCGGCCACTACGGTTTCACCCGCACCGTTCATTACAACAACACCCAGCGCGTCGGCTGGTGCTTTGGACAGTTCGGGAATATATGCTGCTACCTTGCCATGAATATACTCATGACGGCTTTGTTCTACCCATTCCGGCAGTTTGGTCTGTAATCTCTGCCACTCCGATGTCATTTCTTTTCCTCCAGTCGAGTAAGCAATCTGTGGTATTTTATTGTAGAGTAAGAAGTGATAGCTATACGCCTATTCTAAAGATATTTCTGGTCGAAAGACAAGTTTGAATTGAATTAGATAAAAGGAGGCAGTGACTTGTTGTTATCTCATAATGAACCGAATTTTGATGAAGACTACGATGAGGTTATTAAGGGTCGAAGACTTAGAGGTTTTGTACATAGTGTACTGGAGCAGGTTGCAGCCTTATCAGACAAAAATCCTGAATGGGCTAATCCTATATTAGAGCAGTGGGCAAATGATGTGGAAACGAGCCGAAATGAGCGTCTGGAGCATGAGCGCACCCGGGAGAGGCATGTGCATCTATTGTTTTCTCAGTCTGCCGCAGGCTCGATGAAGGGAGGACTTTCAGGTGCAGGATTGCGGCTTGAGAGTATCGTGCTGTCTTTTAATGATCAGTTTTCCATAGGACCATTGTGGAGGCTGGAAACATTAGAAGGACAAGAAAACCGTCACGGCTGGTTGGCTGAACGGATGATGCATTATGAGTTTTTCCATTACGCCAATTGGGAGCACCGTATTGAACAGATGATGGTTACCCTAAGTGAAATTCCAGATGAGAAGTCGATCACGATTTGGTGTGGCTCTAATGCTGACGAGCAGGTCGGATTACGCTTTGTATTATATCTCTTGCGCAAAAGAGCTACACCTATTCGGGTCATTAATGTCACGGATACCTTGGAGCGGGAGCCGGATGATCATTTATATAATGAGAGTCCATTCCCTTTATCCATGGGCGTGGTGCATTCGAAAGAAATCGAACGGTTCATTAAGCGAAGTGAAGATGAACTTTATGTGGTGTGTATGGAAGACCGACGTCGATACGAACGGGAGTGGTTGGAGCTTAGCGAGCAAGATAGTGTCCTGAGATTATGGGACAATGACCGTATTGTCCATGTGCCGGAGGATTATTTGGATCAGGCCTTGCTGGATATGATTAGCAAGATACAGTTAGCGGATAATCTGGGATTTGTGAACACCGGAAAAATAATAGGTCAAGCTTTAACGCAGTGGTCGCAGCCAAGAAGCGATACTTTTTTGGAATACCGGATTCAATATTTGATCGCCCATGGCAAACTTGATTTTCAGGGGATGCCGGGAATGATGAATCGTTATGCTGTGAGAATAAAGGAGTAAAGCAAAAAGTGATCAAATAAAAACTGCCGACGGGATCGGCAGTTTAGTTTAAAGACCTTCTGATGTATCAGGTTGATTCATCAGAAGGTTATTTTGCTATGTACTTGGAATCAATAGTAGCTGCTTGAATTCAATGAACTTATGATAGCAGGCAACAGAGCAACAGCCATAATGATATAGATCACGATTACAATAGCGGCCCAAAGAAGGCCTGCTTTAGCATAGTTAGCTTTGCTCGGATTAGTCGAGCCGCTAAATGCCCACACAAACAGCATAATAAGTCCAACTACCGGTATAGCCATCAAAAGTAAACTGATCATCCACTCCTTGAATGATACAGGAGGCGGGTAAACAGGGGCTGGCCTGGAGGGTGCTCCTTGCTGATTGTTTTGCGGGTTAAACTGGTTAGTCAATTAGATCTTCTCCCTACGTGTTTAGTATGTTGTATTTCCTATATTGACCAAAACATCATACATGATATGACAATAAGCAACAAGTAAAATTCAGTAAACAGTCTAATAGTACTATCAAACGATTGAAAATAGGTCTATACACCCTATTGACGAAGCGCTTTTTATATATTATTGTATTGATATTAACATTTTGTTTTTATCAATTTATTCAAATTAAAAATTACATAAAGCATTCGTCACTTTTGAATCAAAAGCGACGAATGACCCATATATGAACAGGTAGGTGACGCAAGTGACAGATGGATCGAAATATAATCACAGTGGCTTGACGGAAGAGGAGTTCTTGGCCGCTTATGATGCGAAGGAATATGAGCGCCCATCCGTAACGGTAGATATGCTGCTATTTACGGTAATGGATCAGCTCCAACAAAATTACCGGAAGCTACCGGAGAAGACCCTCCAGCTTCTTTTGATCCAAAGAGGGGAGCATCCCTATATAGGGCAATGGGCGTTGCCGGGTGGTTTTGTAGGTATAGATGAAAGTCTGGAAGAGGCTGCACGACGCGAGCTTAAAACGGAAACGAATGTGGATCAGATTTATATGGAGCAGCTATATACTTGGGGAGATGTGGCACGTGATCCTCGTATGCGGGTAATTAGCTGCGCTTACATGGCATTGGTGGACCACGATTCCTTGGAGGTACAGGCGGGGGATGATGCCGCTGATGCCCAATGGTTTGAGCTGGATTACAGCGTAGCTCAGGAGACGCGGACGAATCAGCCGGAAGGTTACACATGGGAACAAGACATTGACATCACATTGAAGCATGGGGACATCCATCTATCAGCCAAAGTAAAAATAACTGAAATTCTTAAGGGAAGAACCATTGAAATCAAGCGAGAGGTGCTGGAGTCACAAGGAATTGCTTTTGATCATGCCAAAATTATTGCGTACGGTATAGAGCGTCTGCGCAGCAAAATAGAATACACAGATATCGCGTTTCACCTGATGCCAGCTCTATTTACACTGAGTGAGCTTCAGCAGGTGTATGAAATTATTCTAGGTAAGGAGCTGTTGGCCGCAGCTTTTCGTCGCAAAATAGCTGATCTCGTGGAAGAAACCAATGAGTATAGAAAGGCGGCTGGACATCGTCCGTCCAAGTTATACCGATTTAAGCCTCGGTCGCGTTTTATGTAGCATAAGGAATATGAAATGAGGAATCTTCATGGAAAAGTTTACATTTTTTTATCGCAGTCATTCGCCATTTTCGCAATGGTATCCTTCTGATTTTGTCGTGGATGGATTGGAGTTTAACTGTGCCGAGCAATATATGATGTTGAAAAAAGCACAGCTTTTTGGGGATGAAGAGGCGGCCTTGAAAATTATGCAAGCCCCTACCCCAAGGGAGCAAAAAGCCCGGGGCCGCAGTGTGCGCGGATTTGACCAATCCTTGTGGGAGGCCAATTGCCGGCAATTTGTATATGACGGTAATTACGCCAAGTTTACACAAAATCCGAATTTGCTCAAGCACCTGCTTAAAACGAAAGGAACCACTCTGGTTGAGGCTAGTCCGACCGACACCATTTGGGGTGTAGGCTTAGCTGAGAGCGATGCTCGTATACGGAACCGCAAGCTATGGCGTGGCACGAACTGGCTAGGAGAAATATTGACAAATTTACGTGAGGATGTATTGCAAAAGGAGGAATAGTCATCATGAAAAATACAATGAATTCCCGGAGCAACCGGGATGCCCGATCGCATATGGCGCAGGAAACACTATCCATTTTGGAACATGGGAATTATACGAATATCAAACTGGTTCAAGTAAATATGACAAAAGAGATAGGAAATGCGGTCACAGGCTCGAAGTTATATACACCTTCTCAGCTGGTAGCTGTAAAACAAGAGGCAGAGCAAAGAATAAAAAGTATATTGGGGCCTTCTTCCCGTATAGACGAACAGACGATCATTGCAAAATTGGAAATTACGGGAGAAAGCACGTTACAGGCGGCATACAGACTCCAGGTAGAGGAGAAGCTGACCCACGTAGCGTGTTTGAATTTTGCATCAGCCAAAAACCCGGGAGGTGGATTTCTCGGAGGTAGCCAGGCTCAAGAAGAAAGCTTGGCTCGTTCGTCAGCGTTGTATCCTTGCATTTCACAAATGGAAGAGATGTATGGACATAATCGGAAGCTGCGGAGCTGTTTTTATTCAGATTATATGATTTATTCGCCTGAAGTTCCGGTATTTCGGGATGATCAGGGGACATTGTTGGAGAAGCCGTATCAAGTCGATTTCCTGACAGCACCTGCTGTAAATGCTGGAGTTGTGCGAGAACGGGAACCAGAGCAGGTGAATCGGATTGGTGAAGTGATGCTGGAGCGGATTCGTTACATTCTTGGAATGGCTAAGCAAAACGGCGTAGAACATCTTGTGCTTGGAGCCTATGGTTGCGGAGTATTCCGCAATAAGCCGGAAGAGGTTGCCCTCTGGTTCAAGCAAGTACTTGTAGATGAAGGATATGGTTTGCTGTTTGACCGGATTGTTTTTGCAGTGTTGGATCATAAAGCAGAGCAGCGTACTTTAAACAGCTTTAAAAATGCGCTATCCTGAAGCTTGAGCTGTGCATAAAAACTGTTTACTATAATATCTCATGAAAAAGGAAGGTGCTGAATGAATCCATCTTCGAATATAACCTGGCATGTGTCCGATGTTGATAAGCAAGCGCGTCAGCTTTTGAATGGACATAAAAGTCCGGTGCTTTGGTTTACGGGGCTGTCTGGTTCGGGGAAATCAACGGTATCCTCCACACTTGAAAAAGCGTTATACGCACAAGGCATACACACGTTTATTTTAGATGGGGATAATGTTCGGCACGGTTTAAATCGGAATCTAGGTTTCCTGCCCGCTGACCGCAAAGAAAATATCCGCCGTATTGCTGAAGTTGCAAAGCTAATGGCACATGCGGGTGTTCTAACGATTTGCGCCACCATTTCCCCTTATCGTGAAGATCGTGAAATGGTAAAGGACATTTTACAGCAGGAAGGTTGCTATGAGATTTATATACAGTGCAGCCTGGAGGAATGTGAGCGACGCGATCCAAAAGGAATGTACAAGAAAGCACGTGCCGGAGAAATTCATCATTTTACGGGGATTGATGCTCCCTATGAAGCACCGCTGGAACCGGATCTAATCGTATCGACTGAAGGTCGGGAGGTAATCCAGTCGGTTCAGGACATCTTGGATTTTCTTGATAGGAAGCAGCTGCTTTTATGATTTTATGATGAATTCTACATGAATATTGTCTGAAAGCCTCCATGCCAAGACTTCGAGAAGTGATCAAAGTAAACATTATAGAACGTAAAAATTGAAGCATACCTATTAGTAAATAAATACAGTACTGCATATACGGCAAGCCTTATGGGGCTTGTTTTTTTGTTTATGATTTTAAACTAATTCTAAATCCTAGATTATAATAATTATAAAAAAGTATTGATTTTTGTTTGTGTACAATTTATAGTGAAAGGCACATAGTCAACCAATTCATTCAAGAGGTGATTTCAATCATGAGTAACCAACCAACGAACCTGACTACAAGCTGGGGCGCTCCTGTTGGAGATAATCAAAATTCGATCACAGCAGGCTCGCGAGGTCCCGCACTAATTCAGGATGTGCATCTGCTGGAGAAATTGGCGCATTTTAACCGGGAGCGTGTGCCGGAACGTGTCGTTCATGCAAAAGGTGCAGGGGCGCACGGATATTTTGAAGTCACTAATGATTTGTCTGCATTTACAAAAGCAAGCTTCTTGTCTGAGGTGGGCAAGCGTACACCCATGTTTATTCGCTTTTCGACTGTGGCGGGTGAGCTGGGTTCGTCCGATACTGTACGCGACCCGCGTGGTTTTGCGGTGAAGTTTTATACAGAAGAAGGCAACTATGATCTCGTGGGCAATAATACACCTGTGTTTTTTATTCGGGATGCCATTAAATTTCCTGACTTTATTCATACGCAAAAACGTCATCCCCAAACCCATCTGAAAAACCCGAATGCGGTCTGGGATTTCTGGTCCTTATCTCCTGAATCGCTGCATCAGGTAAGTATCCTTATGTCTGACCGCGGTATTCCAGCTACACTTAGACATATGCATGGTTTCGGTAGTCACACGTTCAAGTGGGTCAACGCCGAAGGACAGGCAGTATGGGTGAAATATCATTTTAAAACGGAGCAAGGTGTGCAAAATCTTGATGTGGATTTGGCTGCGAAAATTGCCGGTGAAAATCCTGATTATCATACAGAAGACTTGTTTAATGCCATCAAAAAAGGTGATTTTCCTGCATGGAAACTTCATGTGCAGATTATGCCGGTAGAAGATGCAGATACGTACCGCTTTGATCCATTTGATGTGACAAAAGTATGGTCTCAAAAGGATTATCCGCTGATTGAGGTTGGGCGCATGGTGCTGAATCGCAATCCTGAGAACTACTTTGCTGAGGTAGAGCAGGCGACATTCTCTCCGGGTTCATTTGTTCCTGGAATTGAAGCATCCCCGGATAAAATGCTGCAAGGACGCCTGTTTGCCTACGGCGACGCACATCGCTACCGTGTAGGTGCAAATCATAATTCGTTGCCGATCAACCGTCCGCATGCAGAAGTACACAACTACCAACGCGATGGTGCATTACGCAGTGACAGCAATGGCGGAGGATCTGTTTATTACGAGCCTAATAGTCTCGGTGGACCCAAAGAATCACCTGCGCACAAAATTGCTCCTTTTGAAGTGTCTGGCGAAGCTCAAAGTGTAGCCTACGATCATCATGATCACTACACACAGCCAGGCGACCTGTACCGCTTGCTCAGTGAAGAAGAGCGTGCACGTCTGGTCCGAAACATCGTAAATGCGATGAAGCCCGTAGAAAGTGATGAAATCAAACTGCGTCAGATCGGTCATTTTTATAAAGCTGATCCTGAATATGGACGTCGTGTAGCCGAAGGTTTGGGCTTGACCGTTCCTCAAGGCGAGTAGAGGTATCTGCAAACTCTAACCTGAAAGCCGTATGAATATATAATAAAAGGATGTCCCAACACCACGTACATGGTGGATGGGACATCCTTTGTTTTGAGAGCGATGTAAATCAGGTGCTGCTATATCCTCTGCAAGCGAGGTAAATAGATTACAAGAAACAGCGACCGTCCTAGGGCAAATACAATAAAGGACAGCCAAAGTCCGTGATTCCCATAATGGGGAACGCACCAGAAGAGAGCGATCAAAAAGCAGAGCAATGAGATCAGCATCGAATTACGGATCGGATACGTTACCGTCATCCCCGTAAACACACCGTAGAATACCAGTCCCAGTCCGGCTGCCAGCGGAAAGACCACAAGCCATCCATTATAAGGGCCTGTAAGGTTAATCACTGTAGCATTATCCGTAAATAGCGAGATAAGCGGCTCTTTCAGTGCGAAATACAATCCTCCCGTCACTACGCTGGTCACCAGTGTCCAGAACCAGGACAAGTGAATAACCCTTTGCAGCATTTTACGATCCCCGGCACCCCTAGCCTGACCCGTCATAATGCTACTGGCGTTGGCGAACCCATCAAAAAAGTAAGCCATAATATAATGGATCTGCAACAAAATAGCGTTCGCCGCCAACTGATCGGTTCCAAAGCTCGCACTGCGTGCCGTAAACAGATTAAACATTGTCAGCAGACAGGCTGTGCGAATCATGAGATCAAGGTTTGTCGCCATGACATTTTTCAACTCTGAAGCTCCAAACCAACCTCGCCAATTCATCTGTCCGCTTTGCTTCCATTCCCTCCAAATCGATGAGCGGAACACCAGCGCCAGACCCAATACACATGCAAGAATTTCCGCAATCAGAGTAGCGCTTGCCACACCCGTGACATTCCAATGCATCATCTGTGTAAATACAATAGCTAATACCATATTGATTACGTTCATTGAAATTTGCAAAAACAATGTAGCCTTCACACGGGACAATCCCATCAGCCAGCCGAGCAGCACATAGTTCACCAATGTTAGAGGGGCTCCCCAAATACGAATGTTAAAATAAATCGCTGCCTGCGCCGCCACATCCTGCGCCGGATGGATTAGCTGAAGAGAAGCCAGCAGAATTGGCTTTTGCAACACAATGAATACCGCACCAATGAGTAAAGCAATGGCCAGTGGGCGCATGAGAGCAGCTATGCCCTGGTCGTTATTTTGTGCCCCTGCGGCTTGTGCCGTGAAAGCTGATGTGCTGACTCGCAGAAAGCCAAACAACCAATATAAAGTATTAAAAATAAGAGTGCCCACCGCTACACCGCCTAAATACGCGGAATGGCTTAAATGACCGATTACAGCTGTATCCACCGCACCGAGCAGCGGGGTTGTAATCGTCGAAATAATTAAAGGTATAGCTAAAGCAAGATAGGCTCGGTGGGAAGGCAACATGTTGAAAAAACCTCCAGTAATGATTGTGTATAGGGATGGCGATCCGAATGAAATAATGCTTCTTTGGGAAAATGCTCAAGCACACTGCCTTCTTTCATGACCATGATTCGATCACTCATAAAGTGCACAGCCGCCAGATCATGTGAGATAAACAGATAAGCCAGTCCTAGCTCATCCTGCAAATCTTTGAGCAGATTCAAAATGGTGGCTTGTGTGGTCACATCCAGACTTGCTGTTGGCTCGTCCAATACGATAAAATCCGGCTCTGTGCTGATGGCACGTGCGATGGTTACACGCTGCTTTTCCCCACCGCTGAGCTGATGTGGAAACTTGTCCAGATAGCTGGCTGGAAGCTTTACCATCTCAAGCAAATGTTCTGCTGTATCCCGACGTTCTGAGGACTTACCCGCCATAAAGGAAGGAACATAGTACTTAAGCTGGTCCAGTGGCTCCAGCAGGGATTGCAGGATGGTTAGTCTGGGATTCAAAGCCGCGGATGGATGTTGAAATACTGCACCCAGCCTGCTGCGAATCCGTTTTAATTCGCTCCGCTTTAGCCCTCGAATAGACTGTCCATCCAGTCTAAGCTCACCTTGATCAAACGGGTCCAATGTCAAAATACAGCGAGCGAGTGTGCTTTTCCCACTGCCGCTTTCCCCGACGATACCCAGACATTCTCGGGGGGAGATCGACAGAGCAACATCTTGCAGCACCGTTTTACCTCCAGCGTAAGCCTTCGTCAAACCGGAGACGGTCACGGCAGCATTAGACGTGTCTTGCTGCTGAGCGTAGGCGGCTTGATTATTCATGTAAAGCGCTCCTTTCCAATGCGTTCTGTTCTTCAGTGCTGTTGTAAGGCAAACGTGCTTGAGCGCCCGGAGACAGGGGCGGAATAGCCGCCAGTAGACGACGAGTATACGGGTGGGCCGGATGGTTCAGCACCGCTTGCGTTTCACCAGTTTCAACCAGTGAACCTTCGCGCATCACTGCGATTCGATCTGCATACTTGCGTACATGACGCAGGTCATGAGTGATCCACAAGACGGAAATACCCGTCTCCGTCCGGATTTGGTCAATGAGCTGAAGCACCCGATGAGCTGTGAGCGTATCCAGCGCAGTTGTAGGCTCGTCAGCAATAAGCAACTTCGGCTCCAGTAGTAGTGCAGCCGCAATAGCTGCCCGTTGTAATTGACCGCCGCTGAGCTGAAACGGATAGCTGCGGTACACGCGCTCGGCGGGAAGCTGTACGCGCTTCAGCACCTCGATACAGCGTTGCTTACGTGCCTTGCGATCTTGTTTGCCATGGGCGCGCATCAGCTCGTCCAGTTGGCTGCCCACACGCAGAAAGGGGGTGAAAGCCCCGTGGTAGTCTTGAAAAATGTAAGATATTTCACTACCAAGCAAAGAACGTCGTTGTTTAGCGGATAAATCCAGCAAATTATTGTCCTTCCACGCAATAATTCCTTCCGCTGTAACAGAAGAGGGGAGAAGGCCGCCGATAGCAAATGCCGTCATGCTTTTGCCACTACCGCTTTCGCCGGCTAGAGCACACCATTCCCCCGGACGAACGGCAAGCTTCAGTTGCTCTACAATCGTTTTTACATTTGTCCGAATCGTTAAGCCTTCAATAGTCAGCATGTACAGCTCACTCCTCTGTCCGGGTTTTAACATCATAACGGTCGCGCAGTTTGTCTCCCAATACGTTCGCCAGTAGCACTGTTAGCACGACAGCTATCCCTGGAACAAGCATCAGGTGGGGAGCCATTTGAAAATACGCTCGTCCTTCATTCAGCATCGTACCCCATTCAGGAATTGGTGGCTGTGGACCTAAGCCCAAAAAAGATAGGGAGGCAATCATTAAAATGATTTTGCCGATATCCAGCGTAGCCAGCACAAGAACATTCCCAATTGCATGGGGGAGAATATGCCGCATGACAATCCGCAGGGAGGAGGTACCCGCCAGTATGGATAACGAAATGTAATCCTTTTGCTTTTCAGCCAGAACGGTACTACGCACCAGGCGCGCATAACCAACCCATTTTACCGCAGTCACCGCGAAAATAAGATTTACTAAGCCTGGTCCGAGCAAACCGCTCAGTACAATGGCAAAAATATAGTCAGGTAATGTCATGAAGGCATCGACCACCCGTTTGAATACACGATCCATCCAGCCACCAATAAATCCTGACAGCAGACCGAGAGGGACCCCGACAACCAGCGAAACGGCCAAAATCAATAAACTGGTTCCGACAGTCGTCCGAAGTCCAGCTATCACTCTCGATAGGACATCTCTGCCCAAATGATCAGTTCCCAGCCAGTGTGTAGCGCTGATTGATTGTAGTCGATTCCCCATCTGGATACGATACGGATCTTGCGGAGCAAGAAACGGAACGACTGTAATTGCTGCAAGAATGAGCAGGATGGAGAGCGACACGATCCATGTATTGGACAATCGCGTTCTAGTGAGCTGCCTGTTTTCCGCATGTACGGATTTTATCATGATAAACGTTTCTCCTTCAAAGCGATTTCAGGATTGACCCAACGGTAGGACAGCTCTACCAAAATATTGATACATACAATGAATGCAGCCATAAATACGGTATAGCCCTGAATAATGGGGTAATCCCTTGCAGCAATGGCATCCACAATCCATTTGCCCAGCCCTGGATAGGCGAATAGCACTTCAATCACGACTGTGCCTCCCAGTAGGCTGCCTATACTCTCACTGAATACCGTAATGAGTGGAACAAGACTGTGACGGAGCATATGTCTGAAAAAAATGCGGATGGGGCTGATTCCACGCGCTTGCGCCGCTTTGATAAAGTCTTGCCCCGAGCTTTCAATCAGACTTGCGCGGATCATTCGTACATAAACAGCCGCCATTGCCAATCCCAAGGTAAGAGAAGGGAGTACCAAATGAAAAGCGGTTCCTTCACCCATAGACGGCAAAATACGTAATTTAACTGCAAACCATTCGATAAACAAAAGCCCCAGCCAAAAGCTGGGAATCGAGGAGCCAATTAAGGCAAACACACGACTGGCTCTGTCAATCCAGCGGTTACGGTAGAGCGCCGCCATCGTTCCCAACGGGAGAGCTATCAGCAGCATAATGAACAGAGACCCTCCGGTAAGTAGCAGTGTATAAGGCAGTTTTTCCATAAACTCTGTGAATACTGGACGATGGGTTAAATAAGATTGTCCAAAATCAAACTGAAGCAACTGGACCAACCACTTACCATATTGCACAGGTAATGGTTGATCCAGCCCCAGTTGGCTGCGCATATCCATAATTTGCTGATTGGACACAGCTACATCGTCGACTCGGAGAATGCTCCGGACGGGATCGCCCGGAACAAGCTTAAGCAGACAGAAGCTCACAAAGGAAAGAATAAGAAAGAACAAAACCAGTTCAAGAAACTTTTTGGCGATGGATTTAAACATGCTAGTTCACATCCAGGTCCTGGGTCAGCAAGTAGTATTCACTTTGGCTAGTTACCCAGTTATGTACGTAATCGCGATAGGCCACTACGTTGTTTGGATGGACCAGAAAGGATTGCAGATTTTCTTGGTCAATCAGCGTGACAGCCTTCAGCGCCAGCTTGTTGCGTTCTTCCTCATTCACGGTGGTGTTCAGCTGTGAAATCATACCCGTGAGTTCCGGTACATGCACACGCCCATAATTCAGTGCTCCTTCAGGCATGTAAGCCGCATTCAGAAAATAGCTTGCATCGCCGCGCGGGGCTGTAATGCTACTATAAGTCGCTAAATCCCAATCCTGATGAGCGGCAAGATATTCGTCAATGTTATCAACCTGACGGATATCAATCGTAATGCCAAGTTCTTTAGCGTTAGCCTGAATCAGCTGGGAAATGAGTGGAAGCTCCGCTCTCGATTGGTAAGTTAGTAATGTAAGATGAAGCGGCTTGCCGTCGGGGTTCGCAACTTTTCCGTTCTGTACTGTATATCCAGCTTGCTTGAAGCCTTCTCGGGCAGCATTCAAATCAAACTGTTTCGTAATATATTCCGGTGAAAAAGGAAAGTTGGGCAAGAACGGGCCTTGAGCAGGGGTTCCCTGACCAGACATGATACCACGGGCGATCTCATCCCGGTTAATCAGGTTATCAAATGCTTTACGTACAGCCGTCTTTTTCAGATCGTTATTGTTCATATTGTAAATAAGCTGATGCGTTCGCAAACTAGGAAGCGAGTCAACCTTAACGGTAGAATCAGCTTTCAATAGCTCCAGACTTTCAATTGGCGGGCGATACACAATATCAGCAGTTTTGGCTTGAAAAGCAAGCTGACGTGCATTGGCGTCTTCGTTAAACATGAATTTAGCATGTTTCAACTTTACTTCACCGTTCCAATATTGTTCATTGCGATCTAAATTCAGTTCACTTCCAGCACGGAAGCTGGCAACCTTGAACGGTCCCGTCCCTGATGGGAAGTCATCTGTAGCTGTGGTGTCTATAATAGCGGTATTCGGATGAACCAGCTCGGACACAAATTCCGGGAAAGGTTTGTCTGTCGTAATGGTCAAAATCTGTCCATCCGCATGAATATCACGGATATGTAGCGCATTTTTGACCGATGGATTGAGCTTTAGCGCTCTTTCCAAGGAGGCTTTGACAGCAGCGGCATTGACGGCTTTACCGCTGTGGAAGTTCACACCTGGTCGGATGTTGAAGGTCCAGTGCTGTCCGTCCTTGCTGTCCCATTTGTCTGCAAGCCAAGCTTCCAGCTTAAGATCCTTGTTCACTTTGATCAGTGTTTCACTTACTCCAGCACGAACAGCTGTGTAATTTACATCTGCATGAGGATCTATAGAAGGGCTTTGCACATTGAACAATAAGGTGACACTTTTATCTTGTGGTGCAGCAGATGGAGAGGGTGAAGCTGACGGAGATGAAGCGCAGGCTGCCATCATCACCGCAATTACCGCAGGTATAAATAGTTTAAAATACGAACGCTTAAACAACAGGGAGTCCTCCTTAATAGTAATCGTAATTTTTACGTTTTAATACATAAATCATATCGTAACCAAATGAAGGAGCTTTGTAAATATGTAATTGATGAATGTGTATGTAAATTCATATGAAAAAAGGCTGCATAACCAATAGTGAGATGGTTAGCAGCCTTTAAGTGTATTTAGAAATGTTTAATTTGGAATGGCTAAAAATTTATGAATTAATGCATGGGTGCTTTGGCAGTGCCATGTTCAACATGAACTCTACGGATGAAAAACGCAAGGATCAACCCGATCACACTGATGATCATCGCAAAGAAAAATGAATTTTGTGATCCGATTGCCATGGCATTAGCCATTTCATTTACGGATTCAGGCATACTGGATTGGCTCAAATAGCTGTCCATGCCTTTCGAGAGAATGCTTACCGCTACGGCTGTACCGATAGCACCAGCAACTTGTTGGAGCGTGCTCATAATGGCCGTTCCGTCTGGGTATAGATCCATAGGGAGCTGGTTTAGGCCGTTTGTCTGAGCTGGCATCATAATCATGGAAATGCCGATCATCAAGCAACTATGAAGCACAATAATGAGTACGAGAGTTGAAGTTGTTGTAATGCCGGACAGGAAAAACAAAACAGCGGCCACAATCACAAGGCCTGGAATAACAAGCCATTTGGGACCAAATTTATCGAATAGGGAGCCCATAATGGGAGACAAGAGACCGTTGATAATCCCACCAGGCAGAAGTACCAAACCTGCTGCTAGAGCAGACAGAGCCAGCCCTTTTTGCAAAAAGAGTGGAAGAATCAGCATCGTAGAAAGGATCGTCATCATACATAGGAACACCATAATAACGCCGATAACGAACATTGGATATTTAAACACACGCAAATTCAACATTGGCTGCTTCATTTTCAATTGACGTACAGAGAACAGTATCAACGATACCAGACCGACGATCACTGGAAGCAGAACCATCGGGCTAGCCCAACCTTCGCCACCTTCTCCAGATTTACTGAAACCAAACACGACACCACCGAAGCCAATGGAAGACAGGAGGATAGATAAAAGATCAATTTTGGGCTTGGTCGTTTTTGAAACGTTTTGCATAAATAAAATACCGCAAATTAGCGAGAGAACTAAAAACGGAAGAGAAATCCAGAAAATCCAGTGCCAAGACAGATTTTGCAGTACCAGTCCTGCAATGGTAGGTCCCACCGCAGGTGCAAACATAATTACCAATCCGATGATCCCCATAGCCGCGCCTCTCTTTTCAGCCGGGAAAATGATCAAGATGGTGTTAAACATCAACGGCAATAACAGCGCTGTACCAATGGCCTGAAGAATACGAGCGATCAATAGCACTGAAAAAGTAGGTGAAAGTGCAGCAACGAGGCAACCAGCTATTGAGAACAGCAACGATGTAACAAACAGCTGTCTTGTCGTAAAGGTTTGAATCAGCAATCCCGATACAGGTACTAAAATACCGAGTGTCAGCAGATAAGCGGTCGTCAGCCATTGGGCTGTTGCAGTTGTAATATGCAAAATCTGCATCAAATCATTCAGTGCAATGTTAAGTGCCGTTTCACTGAACATTCCAATAAAGCCACTAAGGAGCAGGGCAATCATAATAGGTAGCACCTTGAACGTTTTGGGTTCAGAGGGTGAACTCGTTTGACTCTTTGTACTCATGTTGTTTTTGTTCCTCCAATAAATTAATGGGTATTGAATTATAACGATCGGTCTATATATAATAAACATGTTGTTATTTTTTTGTCAAAGTAAATTATAAATAATATATAATGAAGGATGCTGTATATGGCTGCTAAACCTGAATCATACGAGAATATCGTACAAACCGCATCGAAGCTCTTTTTTCATCAGGGGTATCACGCAACTGGACTGAATCAGATTCTTGCGGAGAGTGGATCACCGAAGGGCTCACTTTATTATTATTTTCCGCGTGGTAAAGAAGAATTAGCTTTGGAGTGCATAAGAAGAGGGAATGAATTTATTAAGCAAAAATTAAAACAGACACTGGACGAAAACGATAATCCTGTACTAGCCATTCAGAATTTTATTCGTAATACAGCTGAGGAGGCAGACCGTACCGGCTTTAACGACTTCATGCCGATTGGCTTCTGGGCTGCTGCGGAAACTTCCTGTATTAGCGAATCGCTACGTCATGCTTGTGTGAATACATTTGCAGATTGGCAGCGCATTTATATGGAACGTCTTCAGAAATCGGGCTGGACAGAAGAAAAGGC
Source organism: Paenibacillus sp. cl130 (assembly GCF_900116035.1). Lineage (NCBI taxonomy): Bacteria > Bacillati > Bacillota > Bacilli > Caryophanales > Paenibacillaceae > Paenibacillus > Paenibacillus sp. cl130. The sequence goes on along the minus strand of NZ_FOYG01000003.1, from coordinate 515,846 downwards.
ACACAGTCTGGCGGTACTTATCATTTCGATGCTCGAAGGTGCATTAATTTTGGCTGTTACGCAACAGAGCAGTGCTCCTATTTATAATATCGTGGATTACATTCCACAGTTGGTCAAATAATCCTGTCTCTTCGATTTTCAATCGCTCCTAATGAGCTCCAACAAGCAACTTTAAAAAGCCGATGTTCTCGTTTTTGAGAACTTGGCTTTTTAGTGGTTCTGAGACGTAATTTTACTCACATTACCAGCACCAAATGATGAAAAGTATGGTAAAATGGAATGAATTTGATTTTGATTTTGCACGAAAGGAAGGGTGATAGCAAATGGCAAAAGCGAAGGTAGCCAAACGGCCTACTCGGGATGAATTTGTACTGGAGGAAATCGGGAATCAGCTTGTAGAAGCACAACGTGAGCAATCCGAAATCGTATTGACCGTATGGGGACGCCAAGAAACAACCCGCGGACAGATCGTTAAAATGGACCCGAGAACGGGAAAGGTTCATGTGGAGAGTAATGGAGAAACAGAAAAAGTTCCTTTTATGGATATTATGAGTGTAAATTACCCGAGAGATTAGTTGTTGTGATTACATAAATATAGCAGAAAGGGACGAAAAGAATGACAAAGTTAGGGTCTCCCTTACTGCTGTGGGAAAGTAACAATTTACAATTCGCGTATACAAAAACAACCGAGTGGTTTAGAGCCATCGGTTGTTTTTGTATACTGCTGCATGAGTGGGAAGAGAAAGCCGCGTTATTGTGTTGGCACTTTCCCTTGTACATGCTTATGTAGCTTTTATCGGGCTGGTATGACTGGCACGTGCTTCGGCTTTCTTAAGCACCTTACGATCAAAAATGAAGGGGCCAAACGGCAACAGCGATGCAATCAAGGCTGCAAGACTTTGCAGTAGCGTTATTTTCCGCAGAATCAGCATGACCACAGTAGCTATGACATAAGCCACGAACAGTACCCCATGGATCATACCCACCCAGCTTACCATTTGCGGCATTCCAGCTGCGTATTTAAGCGGCATAGCGATACACACAAGCAGTAGATATGAAATCGCTTCAATATTACCAATGACACCAAACATCTTAAAGGCATTTTTGAACATAATACACCTCCTTCTCCTATTGCTTAAAATTTAATATATCCTATAATGCAATGTTATTAAACGGTAGAAAGTTACGATATATCGAATATTTACAGCTGAACCCCAAGGTTATGTCAGAGCTTTCACATGACTGAAGTATCTCACATCAATGCTTCATTTCGCTGATTCCAACGTACCACAGCTTAGCGTGCCCGGAAACGATAATCGTAATTTCGTTTAAATTGTTGAAACAAACAATAGGGCTTAAAAAGATGGCTTGAAGTAAGAAAAAACACTAAGCTGATCAAGTTCGAAGGCTTAGCACAAGTTGTTTGCGCGACCCTATCAGTAAAAATGCTAGTGTGAAGCCTAAACATTTTGTATGCAAATTCCGATAACAGTTAAATGAACGTGTGTACATTATAGTGTGAATTTTAAAAGCTGGATGGCAGCAGAAGGGTTTGTAAGCTTAACTTATTAGTTTTGACAAATAAAATTTCCATACTGGTATCAAGGAGAGCATAGATCATGAATAAAAAACGTTTGCGTCAATGGATGGCTCCGTTCGCAACGGCTACACTGATTTTGAATACGGGATATGGCATTTTGGCCCCCGATGCAGTGGCTAGCGCGTTGCCGACTGAGAGGCATAACTCAAATCTGACAGGACTGAATACAGCACAGTTACATACCAAATTAGCAACCGCTCAAGGTCGTCATGTGCCGGTTACTTCAGGCACGAAAGTGACTACGTTAACAAAAGGTTATGGTCAGAACACCTATCTCAACCAAATGCTAAAAGTAATGTCGAGCCAAATGGTTACTGCGAATATCGCGCCGGCAGAGGTAAGCAATCTGACAGCGGTTCCTACAGAAACAACAAAAGTAAATTTGTCCTGGACCAATCCGTCGGACCTTAATTTCGACCATGTAAAAGTGGTTGGTGTCACTAACGATGTGTATGTAGATAATATTAGAAGTAACTCTTATATGTTGAGCGGTTTACAGCCGAATACGACTTATACCTTTCGAGTGAAGACGGTGAATAAGAGCGGAGATGAATCACAAGGTACGACAGTACAGGCCAAAACGGCTTCCATTGATGTCCCTGTAGATAAGACACCTCCAGGAGAGGTAAGCGGGCTGACAGCGACAAATGTCGGATATAACGCTTTTACCGTAAATTACATATTGCCTAAGGATGCTGACCTGAGCCAAGCGATCATCTATTTAAATGGTAAGGAAGTGCAGCGAACTACAGGGACGTCCTATACGTTCAGTGGATTGATTGCCTCCACAAATTATACAGTTCTGGTCAAGACTATTGACAAATCCGGCAACATCTCTGGAGGAATCAGTATTCCGGTTACGACCTCAGCGCTCAGCGTTGATACCGTGCCCGAAGTGACAGGAGCTTCAGTGACATCAGTTAATAACTATAGCGTCACTGTTTCCTGGACGAGACCCAGCGGAATTAGTACAGTCAGTCTGTATAAGGACGGGCAACTGGTAACCGATTCATCAGGAACATCCTATACATTCAACAATCTTTCTTCAGGGCAGGCCTATTCGTTCACGATTAGGTCCAAGCGAAGCACAGGTGCATTGTCCTCTGGTGTGAGACTGACTGCCACAACGGACAGTACGTCCTCCAATTCGTCAGAAGTGTCCAATCTTGAAGTAGATAGCAAAAGTGACACCTGGATCAAAATCACCTACGATATGCCGAGTAAAGCCGACAAGGTGAAGATATATGTTGATGGAGATTATGAGGGAACTACAAGCTCTGAGTCCTATAAAATCACGGATTTGCGAGAAGGACGCTGGTATGAGATTAAGGTCGTAACTGTCAATAGTAATGGAAGAGAATCTAGCGGTGTAAAGATATCAGAACGCACGAATTCGGATGGTTACTATTCTTCTTCGTCATCTAGTTCATCGAATTATGAGAAAGCGAGAGATTTGATGCGAATTGCAGAAAACAGTCTGAATGCCTCGGACTGGCGTTCTGCCAGAGATGCAATCAGTGATCTGCCGAGCGGAACCCGTAAAAGCGATTTGCTGGATCGGTTAGAAGCTATTCGCAATAGAGCGATTGGTACCAGTAGTTCATCATCCGGGACGAGTTCTACAACAACAACTTCTGGTACAACGTCCTCATACCCTAACAATGCGGTTTCCTCATATTCAACTTCGTTCACCCTGACACCAGGAGCTAAATCAGCTTATGTCGATGGTCGTGCTACGACGATGGCTCAGGCTCCGCGAATCATAAATGGGGCGACGATGGTCCCGCTGCGCTTTATCAGTGAACGGATAGGTTACGAGGTAAATTATGAAAAGGCGACCAAAAAGATCATTCTGACTCGACCTACAGACGGCAAACAAGTAGTGCTTCAAGTCAAGAATTCGACCCTTGCCGTGTATGAGTTAAACAACTCCCGAAGTTATTCGACGAACATCACAGCTCCGGTTATTGTTAACGGCTACACACTGGTTCCATTACGAGTAATTAGCGAGCTTTCGGGGTATCAGGTGAACTATAATACTGCATCCAAACAAATTACGATTACAAAATAAATACTTCTGTAGAAAGGGTTCTAAAGTTTTCACTTTAGAACCCTTTTTGTGTATTAGGAAGTGTATGTAGAACAATGACAATCTGTTACTCTGTAAACAAGTTATTTTGATTGAAAAGAATATCGAGTTGCTTAAGCTCGCCACTTGTTAGTCGAACACCCAGAGTTTGAAGATTGGACTCGATTTGATCAGACTTGGTTGCACCTGGAATAATTAGATCAACGGCTGGACGCGTTAATAGCCAAGCTAGCGCAATCTGTGCAGGATCTGCACCCTTGTCTTTCGCGAATGCTTTGAAGCGATCCACGCGTTCCAAATTTGCGAGAAATGCTTCTTTTTGAAATAAAGGATTATTCATTCGTGAAGTGTCATTAAAAACATCATCCTTCTTATATTTACCGGCCAACAGACCTGATGCGAGCGGGAAAAAAAGGAATCAGTGAAATTTCGTGCTCTAGACAATAAGGAATAACGTCGGCTTCTGCATGACGAACCAGTAGTGAGTATTCAGCTTGAAGAACATCCAAGTGCTTATCAACATTAAAAGCCTGAAGCTGCTCAAAGCTTAAATTTGAAGCGCCAATGGCTTTGATTTTCCCTGACTTCTTCAGCTCTGCAAGTGTGTCAGCAGCTTCAGCTAGCGGGGTCCGGCTATCGGGAAAATGAAGAAAGAAAATGTCAACATAGTCTGTCTGTAATCTCATCAGGCTGTCATCCACAGCCTTATTTAATGCAGCTGGACTGTTGTCGACTTCCAGATGGCCTTGATTAAATTGGGGTTAGAAGAAGATTTAGTAGAGATTACAAGATGTTCACGGCCACCATAATCCCGGATGGCTTCACCGATTAACTCCTCAGAGTGGCCCATTCCATACAGAAATGCGGTATCAATGAAATTGATCCCTTTTTCAAGGGCAGTCCTAATTAATTGTCGGCTTAGAGTATCATCGACTTTTGGATACATCATTGAATTACCTACCACACCTGCTCCAAAACCAAGTTTAAATGCTTTTAATCCTGTTTTTCCTATTGCTATTGTATTGTTCATGTTTTTAAGCTCCTCTTTTGTATGATGTGGAATCCTAGGAAGGACTCTAATGCACATCTTACAACCTGGTGTAAACACTAGGTCAAGCAGAGCGATCAGGAATCGAAAACAGATTAAGTTTGGGTCTCAAGTGGCAAAAAGTTATGGCCAAATTTTTGCCCGGTTTGCAATTTCAATTCAATCATATCCTTAATTTCCTGAAGTTCTTTCAGTTGCTGATCTATCTTTTTTTGGTAATCGTAAAGCCTATCGTACCATTCAATATTTGATATGTTGCTCTCATCTAATTGAAGCTGGATCATAGGTCTTAACTCCTGCAGAGACATTCCAGCTTTTTTTAAACACTTGATCATAAGAAGTGCCTCTTTGTGTGAATTGTTATATATCCTGTGTCCATTATTTTTTTGGGCCACGGGAGGAAGAAGACCCATTTTCTCATAATACCGTAAGGTATCCTCACTAACTTGGAATTGATCCATAAGTTCCTTCATTTTAAAATTTGTTGTCATCTCTCGTCACCTTCGTAAGGGATCATTTAACGCTTAATGAATGCATTAATTATAATATCTGGAGTTAACACGAGGTCAAGATTTATTCATGGAGAATCAAGATATTTCGCAGTATAAGTTTTCAAAATGAGACACGCTGCTGGACTTGGCTATTATTGTTTTCTGCTATATGAAGATAAGATCTCGCATTACTGTATATTCGAACAGGCATTAAAACGAAATTCATGTGGGGTCAATCCACATCGTTCCTTGAAAATTCGATAGAAATACTTCATATCATGAATACCGACTTCAAGTGCGATCGTTTGAACGCTCCAACTGGTATCTAATAGTAAGCTACAACTCTCGTGAATACGAATATCCTGCAGCATTTTTGTATAGGTCATTCCGCTAGCTTTTTTAAATTTGCGTTGAAATTGACGTGAGCTAATTAAAAATTGCTTGCAAATTTGATCAACCGACAACGGATTTTTATAATTTCTGGTTATATCATCAATCGTATACTGAATGGGATCCGTTATGACTGGCTTGGAAACATGAGCTACTTGTATCACATGACTGAAGCTTCCAATAGAGCAGACATTGTATTCCTTCAAGATGTTGTTAAATGGGGAGTGTATAACTTGCCTGAAGGAAGACATAATCCGAGAAGCGCAGCCCCTTATGTTCTGGAAAATGGAGAGGGAGACCGATTACTCACTGGAGATCAGCTCCACAGAATTCTAGCCACTCCTGATTACCTTTGGATTATGTTGTTTTGCGCTAGGATCTATTGTCGGCTTTTTTTCTTCTAATTATTGGATGGTTATTGTGAGCAGAATCTTCCAATCCATAGGGGCGTCTGTTGTCCCGGCATCATCCATGTTGATCCCGATTCGCTATATATCTATCGAAAATCGTGGCAAAGCTTTGGGGATTACCTCTGCAGGAATGGCCTTAGGGACGGCAATAGGCCCAATTATTGCTGGATTTGTTATTGGATTTGCAAGCTGGCGCTACCTATTTTTAATTTCATTTCTAGTCATTATTACAATCCCTCTTTTCAGGAGGTATTTAATAAATGAAACACTTTCAAAAGGAAAAGCTGATCTCATAGGAGGTATTTTGCTTGCAGCTTCAATTACGCTGCTGCTACTCTCCATTACTGGACACAGCTGGAGTTATTTTACGGCTACTATCCTAATATTCATATTATTCATCATTCGCATTAACAAAACGGATGAACCCTTTATTGAACCGACACTTTTTAAAAATACAAGGTATACGATAGGGTTGATTATCGCTTGTATGATTCTTACACTTAATTTATGTGTTCCGTATTTGATCCCGCAGGTGTTAAGCTCAATACATCACTTATCTTCTGTGAACACAGGACTCGTGATGTTTCCCGGTGCTTTGATTGCTGCATTGCTTGGGTTGGTGGGTGGAAGAATTGCAGATGCAAAGGGCAATCGCTTTGTATTCTCGTTGGCATTCTTGTTCCAAGTGATGGCATACCTCATATTGGGTATTTTTATGGACGCGGTTCCTGCCGTGATTGCGATTATCTTAATTCTAGCGAATACTGGATTAACATTTGCTCAGATTACAATGGCAAACACCATTTCTCGAACATTAAGCGGCAACCAAACCGGAGTTGGTATGGGTATCTATATGATGGGAAGCTTTATGGCGGGGGCTATCGGAACGTCTATTCTTGGATCCGTACTTAATCAAGGAGCACAAAGCAAAATTATGTTCAGCACTATTTTTTTGATTTTGGGCATATCGATTATAGGCTTTGCTATTTTCTATTTTACAGTTTTTCGTAAAGAAGCATCACCCGTTCAGCAAGACACATAGCAATCAATTATACTAAACGATCCTTATTAATAACCGACAGGTGTCTTAGTTACGACCTGTCGGTTAAACCTTACTAAAACACTCCTGACATCAGTATGTCAGGAGTGTTTTCATTTCGATGCAGCAGACAGAGGAACTCAATGTCTATTTGCATTAAGCGAAAATGAAGACTGAACCTCTGAATATTGGTTTCAAAAAAAATGGACTTGACTTTCTAACCATTTTAGACAGGTACTTGACAGGTATATGATATATTAAAAAAAGTTGAGATTTACTTATAGACTTTCAACATGATTGTCTACTCATAAGAATTAAAAATCAATTAAATGGCGGGGATATACAGTGTATCAATACAAAGATCAGGATTATGAAGCTGTTCATTTTGATGGACAAGATTTGCGGTATGGAGAACTCGTACGCTGCACTTTTAAAAAGTGTACATTCATGAATACTTCATTGGATGAGATCGAGACAAGCCATTGTCGTTTTATTGAATGTGACTTTAAAGGTGCTGCTCTATGTGGATCTGTGCATACGGAATCAGCTTTTGAAAATTGTTCTTTCAATGGTGCCAACCTTTTTGTTTCCAAATTCAGCTCTTGTAAAATGACAGGATCGGACTTTGCAGGTGCTCAAATGGACGGTGTCACTTTGAGTCAAGGAGACTGGTCCTACACTAATCTAAAGCATACCAAGCTGGGGAAACAGGATTTGAGAGGAATTCGTTTTTATGAAGCAGATTTTTCTGATACCGATTTGACGAAAGCTGACCTGAGAGACTCTGACCTAACGAGAGTAACTTTGAGCAGAGCGAACTTGCAGGGAGCCGATCTACGTGGTGCCAATCTTGAAGGAATTGATTTGAAAACTTTGAATATTAAAGGCGCGCGAATGGATAGAGAGCAGGCGATTCTGTTTATACGCTCTTATGGAGCAAAGGTAGACTGAAGAACAGTGGAGGTTTTCATGGAACAGTCTAAAAAACTTCTTTTTTATCCAATGTATGGTGTATGTATTCTCGAATCTGTAGAGAAAGAAGATGACTTGGAAAACCTACAAAGTTCCTATAACTTGTATTTTCCTAAACAAGGACTTCGCATGTTTATTCCGCAACATAGAGCACTGCAAAAATGTATCCGACCTTTGTCCAATGTGGATTACTTTTTGAGTTCCAGAGCTCAATTTTTTGGAGAATATGCTCAACTTCCTTTGAACCCTTCTGAACGTCGCTGCTTTTTGCAGGCCAAGATCGAGTCAGGGCTTCTTCATGATCATTTTGGCATCATCAGGGATATAATTTGTTCCAAAGCCTACAATTTGAAAATGAATTCTCATGATAGGTCCATTCTGAGTATGGCTCGAGAGATGCTGGTAAGTGAACTAATGTATGTTTTGAATCTTTCAGCAGACGATGCAGGCAGGTATTTGAAAGAGGATATTGAAAAGCGTCAGCTTGGGTAGGAGGAGCAGTACATGCAAAATTTTATTAACGTTCATGGAGCACGGGAAAATAATCTGAAAAATATTGATATTCAAATTCCTCGTGACCAAATCGTTGTGATCACCGGGGTGAGCGGCTCGGGAAAATCCAGCCTGGCATTCGATACGCTATATGCTGAGGGACAAATGCGTTATGTTGAATCACTATCTTCCTATGCAAGACAATTTCTCGGGCAGATCAATAAACCAGATGTCGACTCGATCGAAGGACTTTCACCCGCAATTGCCATTGAACAAAAAACGACATCTAACAATCCACGTTCCACAGTGGGCACTGTAACTGAGATTTACGATTTTTTGAGGTTATTGTGGGCAAGGGTTGGAACGCCGCATTGTCCATCCTGTAAAAGTGAAGTTACGCGCCAGTCTGTCGATCAAATTGTAGATCAAATATATAGGCTTCCTCAAGGAACGAAATATATGGTGCTCGCACCTTTAGTACAAGATAAAAAAGGGGAGCACCAGCACATTTTTGAACAAGCGAGAACCAATGGCTATGCACGTGTGCGAGTAGACGGTATCGTTAAGAACCTATCGGAAGAGATCCAACTTGATAAAAACAGGAAACATACTATCGCTATTGTAGTGGACCGTCTGGTAGTCAAAGAGGGGGAAACTCAGAGACTGACAGACTCTATTGAAACAGCCATTACTTTGTCCGGCGATACTGTATTGGTTCACCGGATGGATAGCGGTGAGGACATGCTGTTCTCCCAAAGTTTTGCTTGTGCCCGTTGCGGATTTTCCATGCAGGAGCTGTCTCCTCGCATGTTCTCTTTTAATAATCAGTACGGCGCCTGTCCGACTTGCTCGGGACTTGGGTTTCATCTTGAGGTTGACCCGATCAAAGTCGCACCTGATCGCAGTCAATCGTTGAACTCGGGCGCAATTAAAGCTACCGGATGGGGAAATGTCGAAACCAACTCCTATTGCAAAATGTATTTTGAAGCGATTGGAAAAAAGGCTGGATTTGATCTGGATACTCCTCTTGATCAGATTTCACAGCAAGCATTGGACATGCTCCTGTATGGAACACAGGGTGAAAAACTTGAACTTAGATGGGAAAGCAATCATCGGGAGAGGCTGCTGCACCAGGCATTCGAAGGGATTGTCAACAATCTGGATCGACGCTACCGGGAAACCCAGTCCGATACAATGCGGAAAGAACTTGAAAGCTATATGTCCGCCTTGCCTTGCCACGACTGTCACGGTGATCGGCTGGCACCGATGCTTCTTGCTGTAACCGTCTGTGATATGAACATCTCAGATTTCTGCAAGCTGTCTGTTACCGAGGCCATTCATTTTATCGAAAATATGCATCTGTCCCCGGTTAAGGCTATGATTGCCGCCCCGATTACGACGGAGATTGTTGACCGACTTGTATTTTTGAAAAATGTCGGGCTGGAATATTTGACGTTATACCGAACTGCCGGAACACTTTCAGGCGGGGAGAGTCAGCGCATTCGTTTGGCCACCCAGATAGGATCGCGCTTAACAGGAGTGCTGTACATTCTCGACGAGCCCTCGATCGGTTTGCACCAGCGAGACAATAAACGGCTTATTTCCGCTTTGAAGGAAATGCGTGATTTGGGCAACACCGTCATTGTGGTGGAGCATGACGAAGAGACGATCCGCCAAGCAGACTGGATTGTGGACATTGGTCCGGGTGCGGGTAAACATGGAGGAGAAGTGGTTGCTCAGGGAGAACTTGACCAAATTACCGCTGAAAAACGTTCGATAACAGGCCAATATTTGTCGCATCAAAGATGGATTCCCGTGCCTGAGAACCGTCGACCAGGCAATGGACATCATCTGACTATTGTGGGAGCAGCGGAAAACAATCTGAAAGACATCAATGTATCCATCCCATTAGGAACGATCACGTGTGTTACGGGCGTTTCCGGGTCAGGTAAGTCCAGCCTTGTTAACGAGATACTTTATAAAAAGCTGGCGGCGACGCTAAATCGAGCTCATACTCGCTCAGGAAAACATTTACAAATTGATGGCATAGAGCATTTGGATAAGATTATTAATATGGATCAAAGCCCGATCGGACGGACTCCTCGTTCCAACCCGGCCACATACACCGGTCTTTTTGATAATATTCGCTCCCTATTTGCCATGACAAACGAAGCCAAGGTGCGTGCTTATGGCCCGGGTCGCTTTTCGTTTAATATTAAGGGCGGACGCTGTGAAGCCTGTACGGGTGATGGATTGATGAGAATCGAAATGCATTTCCTGCCCGATGTGTATGTGCCTTGTGACGTCTGTAAAGGGAAGCGATACAATCGCGAAACTCTGGAAGTTCACTATAAAGGGAAAAGCATTGCAGATATCTTGGAGATGACTGCGGACGAAGCTGTTGTATTTTTTGAGTATGTTCCAAAAATACGGAAGAAAATCGAGGCGCTCTGTAAAGTGGGGTTGGGTTATGTGAAGCTGGGTCAGTCTTCTACAACGCTATCAGGCGGAGAAGCGCAACGAGTGAAACTTGCATCAGAACTGCTGAAGCCCGCTACGGGTTCAACGCTATATGTTATGGATGAACCCACTACAGGACTTCACGTTGCGGATGTGCAGCAATTGATCAATATACTTCATGTGCTGACCGAGGAGGGGAATACCATTGTTGTTATCGAGCATAATCTGGATGTAATCAAGAATGCAGACTATATTATAGATCTGGGACCCGAAGGTGGTAGCAATGGAGGGAACGTCGTATGTACCGGGACCCCAGAACAAGTGGCCGACTTTAAGCTGAGCTACACGGGGCAATATTTACGAAAAGAACTTAGAGACATACATTCATAGATAATCATCCTAATCTCGAATTTCAAACTCTATGCATTCATGCAGTATTCGCTATAATGGATACAGTGATTTAGGAAAGGGATGTAATCATGAAGAAGGTCATCGTAATTGGATCAGGAATTCTGGGGGCATCGACAGCGTACCAGCTAGCAAAAATGGGTGCTGATGTCATTATTGTAGATCGTAAAGATAAAGGACAAGCTACTGATGCCGCCGCTGGCATTATCTGTCCCTGGCTATCACAGCGACGTAATCAGGCTTGGTACCAGCTGGCCAAGGCAGGCGCACGCTTTTATCCTGGGTTGATTGAAGAACTCAAAAGCGAGGGAGAAACAGAAACAGGCTATGCTCAAGTGGGTGCTCTCAGTATTCATGATGATTTGGAGAAAATCAAAAAAATGGAGGAGCGGGCACACTTACGACAAGCGGATGCACCGGAAATCGGTGAAATTACCCGGCTAAATGAAAAAGAAACCCATGAACGGTTTCCTTTGTTAGTAGAAGGTTATCATTCTGTTCATATTAGCGGTGCCGCCCGTATAGATGGTCGTGCGCTGCGGGATGCGTTGGTCCGATCAGCACAGAGACATGGAGCGACCCTTATACATGGGGATGCTGCACTTCAATATGAGTCCGACCAAGTAACTGGAGTAGCGGTCGGTGCAAAAAGTTTCTCGTCCGACAAGGTCATTGTTTGTGCAGGTGCATGGGCAAATCAATTACTGTTGCCTTTGGGCATTCATTTTAAGGTTAGTTATCAAAAAGCACAAATTATGCATTTGCAGGTTCCTAATAGGCAAGACACAGGCACCTGGCCTGTAATCATACCGCCTTCTGATCAATACCTGCTGGCTTTCGATAAACAGAAGATCGTAATAGGGGCGACTCACGAAAATGAAATCGAGGGTTACGATACGAGGGTAACAGCAGGTGGGATGCAGGAAATTCTGCACAAAGGTTTAGAGTTGGCCCCTGATTTAGCAAACAGTACTTTTCAGGAGGTAAGAGTTGGTTTCCGTCCTTTTACACCCGGTTTTCTACCGGTGATCGGAGCTGTTCCAGGCTGGGATGGTCTTATAGCGGCAAATGGGCTTGGAGCATCCGGGTTGACCATGGGCCCCTTTATTGGAAATCAGCTGGCAAAGTTGGCACTTGGAATGGATTTAGATATCGATATCAATGATTATGATATTCGAAAAGCAATAGATGAAAGTTGATCCTTGACCGGAGACAACAATATATATGCTTATGAAGTCGCCATACTGGCGACTTTTTGTTTTAGTGCTATATTCATTCTATACGTCATTCATCATGTCATTGAGATGCGAATTTTTTAACGATTGTGTTGTGGTTTGCATGTTTTTCAAGTAGTCGATTTTATAGATACAGGAATAGATCACATTTAATACATAGTCAAAGGCAATCTGCGATGAAAATGTACCAATCTTGGCATGTTTTACTTCGTCATTAGGCACCTGGATACAGATATTACTGAGTTTGGCCAATTCGCTTTGATTGGTTGCTGTAATTGTGATAAAAGGGATATTTTCATGTGCGAAATGCCGTGCTGCTTTTAAAAAAATCGGCGACTTTCCGTGGTAAGTTAAAAAAACAGCGCAATCCTGTGTCGTAAGATTAGCCGTATGGTAAGCCCACTCAGACAGCTCCGTGGCTATAAACACATACTTGTTTATTTTTACCAATTTATTTTGGAAACTTTTCGCACGGATCTGTGAATCACCTAACGCATATATAAAGATTCTTTTCGCTTGATCCAGCAGTAGGGCTGTTTGCGACAATAAATCATCATCCATGAATGTAAAGTTTTTTTCAATCGTTTCTTTCATTAATTCTGCAATTTCTTTCGCTACTTGAAGTGGGGATTCATCAAAACCGAAAGGATAGTTGGGGTCTACATTGGAAATGTTCTGGGTATTCTGCTGAAATTCCCGAGCAAGTTTGATTATGAACTCCTTGAAACCAGATAGCCCAAGTTTATGTGTTAATCGATTAATCGCGGAATGCGAAGTATATGTTGCCTTTGCAAGCTCCTGAATATTTAAGTGCAGGATACTTTCCTTATGAAGCAAAATATAGGATGCAATGCTTTTTTCGTTTGGTGTAAAGTTTTGCATTTCGGATAATTGCATCAGTATTTTCAACAGGTTCACTCCGGTTCAATTGAAATAACGTTTGATAAAGGATATAAAATAAACATTTTGTTTAAAAACAACCCGCCATGTTGACAAATAATCGGTTGAATGTACCATTTTGGCGGCAAATCCTTTACGATCAACATTCTTCTTCTATAATAAATGAAAAAGAGCCTAAGGGGGAAATAATATGCTTACCATCGGTTATATTGGAAATGGGAAAAGCACGAACCGTTATCATCTTCCTTTTTCATTGAACAGAGCTGATTTGAAAGTGAAGACGATATACGCACGTAATCCAGATAAAGGGGAGTGGAAAAAAGTCCCTGACGTGCAGTATACAGATAATATTGAATCTCTAATGAACGATAAGGAGATTCAGTTGATTGTTATCTGTACACCTGTAGAATCCCACTACGACTATGCGAAAATGGCGCTTGACCACGGGAAAAATGTACTTGTTGAGAAACCTTTTATGTTAACCAAAGAAGAAGCCATGTCGATCTTCCAATATGCTAAAGAGAAAAATCTGGTTGTACAATGCTATCAGAATAGACGTTACGACTCGGATTTCCTCACTACCCAGAAGGTTATTGAATCAGGAAAACTTGGAGATTTGCTGGAAGTGGAGATGCATTACGATTATTATCGCCCTGAGATTCCAAATTCTACCTCTCATTTTTCCAAGTATAACAGTTACCTATATGGACATGGCGTTCATACCACTGACCAGGTTCTTTCCTATTTTGGGAAGCCGGACACAATCCATTACGATGTTCGTCAATTGCTGGGTGCTGGGAGAATGAATGATTACTTTGATCTGGATTTTTATTATCCCTCGCTCAAGGTATCCATCAAATCCAGCTTTTTTCGCTTAAAAGAGCGGCCGAGTTTTGTTGTATACGGCAAAAAAGGCGTTTTTATAAAGCAAACGAAGGATCGTCAGGAGGAGCATCTGAAATTATACTATCTGCCTAAGGGACACGCCGATTTCGGCATCGACCTGCCCGAGCATTACGGCATCTTAACATATTTGGATGATAAAGGCGAGTATCATGAAGAAAAAGTCGTTTCTGAAAAGGGAGACTATGCCCGAGTGTATGACGATATTTATCAGTCGATCGTATTTGGTAAAGAAAAAGTGATTAAAGACGAAGAAACGATAATTTGTATGGAAATACTTGAAAAAGGTATAGAGGAGTGCAACTAAAATGAAGTTGGGAATTGTCGGAGCAGGGATGATCGTAGGGGATCTATTGAGCTTTATTCAGGAAATCCCGACCATTGTATTAAAGGGCATTTGTTCTAGACCTAGCCACCAGGAGAAATTACTGGATTTGAAAAATAAATATGGAATAGCTCAGATTTATTCGGATTACAGCGAAATGCTGATGAACCGTGATGTGGATACAGTTTATATCGGGTTGCCTAATCATCTTCATTATTCATATGCCAAAGAAGCATTATTGAGTGGTAAACATGTCATTTGTGAGAAGCCGTTTACTTCCAATTTGCAAGAATTTCTAGAGCTAAAAGAAATTGCTCAGCAAAGAAAACTGGTATTGGTGGAAGCCATAACGAATCAATATTTGAAAAATTATTTGTCAATGAAGGAGTATCTACCTAAACTTGGTGAGATCAAAATAGTTGAATGCAACTATTCTCAATACTCATCTCGATATGAAGCTTTCAAAGCGGGAATAATCCAGCCTGCGTTTAATCCGGAAATGTCTGGTGGAGCCTTGATGGATATTAATTTATATAATATTCATTTTGTTGTTGGATTCTTCGGTAGCCCAAAGAAAGTGGAGTATTGGGCGAACATGGAGCGTGGAATTGATACTTCAGGTATGCTGCTGCTTGATTACGGTGATTTCAAGTGTGTCTGCATAGGTTCAAAAGATAGTACGGCCCCCAATGCCGTGAACATTCAAGGCAATAAGGGCTATTTACACATGGCAAGTTCAGCTAATATATGCGACTGCTTTGATTACACTGCGAATAAGGAAACGCCAATTCGTGTGGATCTAAAAGATCATTCGCATCGAATGTATGACGAATTCGTTGAGTTTGATCGTATCATCGAAGAAAAAGATTTTGGAAAAGTCTCGAATATGCTTGAACATAGCGAGAAGGTCATGAATGTCATTGAGAAAGCCAAGCAGTCCGCCAATCTTGTATTTGGCCCTGATAAACCATTTTGAGAGTAGCAGACATATGTCTGCTACTCTTTTTTATCAGATTCACAATTTCCGGTCCAACAGCATGCCTATTTGCTCTGCCATCTCGACAGGAGAGAGAGGTTTATCATTCAAAAACCACCACTCCATAATCCCTACCACAGCGGACGCTGCATAACGGACAACCACTTCTTCGTTTAGTCCCCGATTTCTTGCTTCATTCATGTCGACCTCTTCCCGAAGTTCATCGATCATAAATTCAAGAAACTGAGTGCGGAAGTAAGGGGCGCCTTTGCTCACCAGCATCGTGGAGAAAAATAAATAGTTAGCCTCAAAATATTCAAACCAAACAATTTCGGCCTCTGTAAAGCTCAAATGAGCCGATTCAATACATAATCTTCGAAGTTCATTGATGTGTGCGGCCATCAGCTTATCCAGCAAATCATATTTATCCACGTAATGAAGATAGATGGTTCCCCGGCTTACATTCGCTTTGTCGGATAGATCCTGAATCGTAATATGGTCGAAACTCTTTTCGGCCATCAACTCCGTTAATGCTTTTTTCAAGGCTTCCTGTGTTTTGAGTATTCTCCTGTCCACTTTCACTGTGTTCAACCCCTAAACTTCTAAATGATAATTGACTGTTTTAACTTATATGTCTATTAATGAACAAATCAAGCGTATTTAACAATTGCAAGCATTTTGTATCAGCTTATAATAATAGACACAAGTTCAATAATGTATCTTTTTCAATTATAGATGCATTTATATGAAGGATCAATGCAAAGAAAGAGGAGATATCACATGTCAGATACTCAAAAACTTACGGCTGCACAGCGAACGATTGGGGACTTCTCACCAAAGATTGTCGAGCTGACCGACAAGGTGCTTTTTGGGGACGTTTGGGAACGCAAAGAGCTGGCCCCACGCGACCGCAGCCTCATTACCGTAGCAAGCTTGATCACCGGAGGGAATTCCGAACAACTGGGCTTTCATTTGGGTAAAGCCAAAGACAACGGCCTGACGGAAGAGGAACTGATCGAAGTCATTACCCATCTTGCCTTTTATGCGGGCTGGCCGAAGGCGATGTCCGCTATTACAGTGGCCAAAGAACTATTCGCAAAAGAAAACTAAGTCTCGAAAGGATGTTCATTCTCTATGTCCAATATTCAAGATAAAGTCGTTATTATTACAGGTGCTTCCAGCGGAATCGGAGAGGCAGCGGCCAAAGAACTGGCATCTAAAGGTGCGAAGCTTGTGCTGGCGGCTCGCCGTGAAGACCGTTTACAAAAGCTGCAAGAAGAAGTTGAACAAAGAGGGGGTACAGCCATCTACAAAGTAACCGATGTGACATCGCATGAACAAGTGGAGGAGTTGGCTTCGTATGCACTTCAAGAGTTTGGGAAAATCGACGTACTTATCAATAATGCCGGAGTCATGCCGCAATCGTTTCTCTTTAAGAAGAAAATTAATGAATGGGATATGATGATTGATATTAATATCAAGGGCCTTTTGTACGGGATTGCTGCTGTTCTGCCTGCGATGCGGAAACAGAAATCTGGCCATATCATTAATCTGTCTTCTATTGCCGGACATAATGTCTATCCCGGCGGCACTGTATATTGCGCGACCAAACATGCCGTAAGGGCGATTACGGAAGGTTTACGTCAAGAAGAGGCGATCAGTGGTACCCAGATTCGTACAACGAATATCTCTCCAGGAGCTGTCAGCACTGAATTGACGGAGGGAATCACGGATGCAGAGTTAAAACAAGCCTACGATGAGTTATATCAAGGAGCGATTAAAGCGGAAAGTATCGCACGTGCGATTGCTTTTGCGATTGAAGAGCCAGGAGACGTTGCGATCAATGAAATGATTATTCGCCCAACCACACAACAGGCGTAAGTCAACAGCAGGAGGAATGACGATGAATTATCGTACAGTAGGAAAAACAGGAATCAAGGTTTCAAATTTATGTTTTGGCACGATGTCCTTCGGCGGAAATGCCGATGAAGAAACATCCAAAAAAATGTTCAACCGCTCCCGCGAAGCTGGCATTAACTTTTTCGATACAGCAAACGTGTACAGCCAGGGTCGCTCCGAAGAAATTCTAGGCGAGTGCATCGAGGACTGTCGGAATGAGATTGTACTGAGCACCAAAGTTTTCTATCCGATGGGACAGGACGTGAATGCTAGGGGGCTTTCCCGTCGTCATATCATGCTTGAAGTGGAAAACAGTCTGCGACGCCTGAAGACGGACCGCATCGACTTCTACTTCGTGCATATGTTCGACGAAAATACACCAATGGAGGAGACGCTTCGTGCACTCGACGATCTTCAAGCGCAGGGCAAAATCCTTTACCCAGCGGTGAGCAACTGGTCGGCCTGGCAGATTACCAAAGCGGTCGGCATCTCTGCCAGGGAGGAGCTGGCGCGCTTTGAATTGATCCAGCCGATGTACAACCTGGTCAAACGTCAGGCTGAGGTAGAAATCCTGCCTCTTGCCGCTTCCGAGCAGATTGGGGTCATTTCGTACAGCCCTCTGGGAGCCGGGATTCTTACGGGCAAATACGGAACGAACAAACGACCGGAGCAAGGACGGCTGGTCGAAGAGCAGCGGTATACGGACCGCTATGCGGATGAAATGAATTTTGCCGTCGCCGACCGCTTTACTGCACATGCAGCAGAACGAGGCGTGAAGCCCTCGACGCTTGCGGTAGCCTGGGCGATGTCCAATCCTATGATCACGGCGCCAATTATTGGCGCAAGAAACCTCGCGCAGCTGGAAGACTCACTGGGCGCTGTCGATGTAGAGATGACTCCAGAGTGGCGCGATGAGATTTCCAGACTTTCGGTGACTCCCGCGCCTTCTACAGACCGGGGCGAGACGCTACTGCCGAACTGGGCTTGAAGACCGAAGACCGCCTAAATGATGTTGGGGAAGTCGGTGGTGTTCTCGTTTTATAGGAAATGACGCTGGAAGTTAAACGTATCATACCGAAAAAGAGACGGCCTAAGGTCGTCCTTTTTGCTTCTTCGCCGATCAGTCTAGATACTTAGTCATTCATGACCTGGTCGTATTTTTCCTTCAATCGCTTGATGTCCGCTCTCGGAGGAGCACCGAACGTGCGGGAGTATTCACGGCTGAATTGGGAAGAGCTCTCGTAACCAACCCTGAAAGCGACGTCTGCGGCGTCCGCCGATTCAGCCAATAAGATGCGGCGAGCTTCCTGAAGTCTCAGCTGTTTTTGGAACTGAATTGGGCTCATGGCGGTTACCTCTTTAAAATGCCGATGGAACGAAGAAACACTCATGCTGGCGGTGTCTGCAAGATCTTCGATCCGAAAAGACTGGTCCCAATTTCGGACAATATGGTCGATAGCTTCCCGGATCCGATAGGTGCTGCTTCCTTCGACTGCAATCTGAGCCAATTCGACTCCATAGGGCCCCTGCAGCAGCCTGTACAGAATCTCCCTCGTGTAAAGCGGGGCGAGAAATGGGATTTCTCCCGGGGTGTCCAGCAGACGGGCAAGCCTGAGCACGGCGTCCTGAATGGACGATTCCATCCAGCCGACGAACAGGGCACGCTTGGCATTATCTTTTGACGTGACCTTAATATCACAATCGTTCAGCACTTCAAGGATCTGGTTCTGTGTAAATTCGAGCTTGAGACTCAGGTAAGGAGAGTCAGCAGACGCTTTTATAATTTGACCGATCACAGGCAGATTCATGGAAGCGATCAGATAATTGGACGGTCCATATTCAAATCTCTCCTGTGCCAGCAAAATTTCTTTCAGACCTTGAACGACAACACAAAAAGAAGGCTTGTAAACCCGATAAGCGGGCTCAGTTATGCTGGAATGCTGATAGAAAAATAGGGAAGGGACCGCCGTTTCCTTGGTGCTATTCTGAAGCGAGTGACGCTCGATTAATCCGGTAAGCTCCTGTTGCTGTCGAATAAGGTTCTCGGACATTCAAATCCTCCTTGCAGGTTTGTCTGGTCCCATTATAAGACTTATCCGCCTGTAGCAACAGTAGCCGTAATAGGATTGGGCAATCATTTAAGACGAATGAGATATCACTTCGCTTTTTCTGTTCGGCATAATAAGACTAAGCTCACAGAATCAAGCAAGGGGGAGAACAATGTAACAGCTGAAGCGGATGAAGTGACAGAAGCCTCTAAACTACCGCAAGCATAACGACATTATCAAAGAACAAGTTTAAAAAAGGGAGGAGATGAATTATTTGAATCGTTGGTTTAGGAACTTATTGGTTCAAAGGCTTATCACATTAATAGAGTTTGAAGAGCATGAATGTTTCAAAAAATTATATAATAGTTCTCTTGATAGGATCGTAAGCCAATTAACTAAAGAAAAATAATGAACATTTATCATTACCCACCCTCCTACTGGATAAAGAAAAAATGATATTAAGAAAGGAAGAGGTATGTTGGAAAAGCGTAAATTGGGAAATAGCGGTCTGGAAGTTTCCGCAATCGGACTTGGATGCATGGGAATGAGTTACGGTTATGGGCCGGCTTCGGACCAAAAGGAAATGATCTCGGTCATTCGGAAAGCAGTCGAGCGCGGCGTGACTTTCTTTGATACCGCCGAAGTATACGGACCCTACACGAATGAAGAACTCTTGGGCGAAGCTCTTCTTCCTGTTCGAGATCAAGTCGTGATTGCCACGAAGTTCGGCTTCAATATCCAGGATGGCAAGCAGTCCGGAATGAACAGTCGCCCTGAGCATATCAAGAAAGTTGCCGAAGAATCGCTTAGACGGCTCAAGATTGAAGCCATCGACCTGTACTATCAGCACCGAGTCGATCCAGATGTGCCGATCGAAGAGGTAGCTGGAGCTGTGCAAGATCTGATCCGGGAAGGAAAGGTGAAGCACTGGGGATTGTCTGAAGCAGGAGTGAAGACCATTCGTCGTGCACACGCGGTTCAGCCACTCACTGCAATTCAGAGCGAATATTCCCTGTGGTGGAGACGCCCCGAAGAGGAACTCCTCCCTGCCCTAGAAGAGCTCGGTATTGGCTTCGTTCCGTTCAGTCCTTTGGGCAAGGGCTACCTGACGGGAAGTTTTAACGCAAACACGACATTCAACCATGACGATTTGCGCAGTATTCTTCCACGTTTTACTCCAAAAGCGCTGGAGGCCAATCAGGTGTTGGTCGACCTGCTTAAAGAGATGGCTGAGCAGTTAAAAGCAACGCCAGCCCAAATCGCACTCGCCTGGCTGCTAGCCCAGAAGTCGTGGATCGTTCCGATCCCGGGCACACGGAAATTAAGCCGTCTGGAAGAAAATCTAGGCGCAGTGGACATTAAGCTCACATCCGAAGATGTGCGCAATATTAACAGCGCAGCCTCGCAGATCACTTTGATGGGCGCCAGATATACGGAGGAACTGGAGAGAAGAACGGGTCTTTGATCTAATTCTTCAAGTCATATCCCAATCATGAGGAAATCTCTTTTGTTAAAGTAAATAATTAGATGAGAAATCGTATTTCTCCGCGATATTAAAATCCTGTCCTGCCTTATGAGGCGGAGTGAGTAAAGTCCGATGTTCATTAACTCGCTGCTGGTAAAATAGCATTAAAATCATCCCTAAAATCGAAATAGCGGCAGTCATGGACGAGGAAATAAAGTCCTAGAACTGCCGCTATTTTATTGAACTTTCGTATCCGTTAGCGCAATAGTTAATAAACATTTATTTGTTCGCGGCACCGACTGCTGGGGCTGGGATATTCCGTTCAATCTGCTGGCAAGCAGGAATCGCGAGACAATGTCCTTTTAGTAGAGAAATGAGCTTATTCATCTTTGAAGCACGCTTTTTGGGATTGACAGAGGTATGGCAGCATGAGAAAATGTACGCGCGTACATAAAATGATTTGGAGGTGGGTAATATCGTTTCGCGCAAGGAAGTAGCAGAACTTTCCGGCGTGTCTGAAGCGACGGTATCCCGGGTCTTAAATGCAGTAGGTCCTATCAAAGAGGATACGCGGAGAAGGGTTCTGGACGCAGCTAATCAGCTTGGATATGTTCCTAGTGCGCTGGCCCGTAACTTTGCCCGAAGCAAGAGTGGCCATCTTGGTGTGGTTATGCCTTATGTCCCGAAGGCGCACCTGTTCTCAGCCTATTTTTTCTCTGAGATGCTGAGCGGTATCGGAAACAAGGCCAGAGACAGCGGACTCGATCTGCTTCTATTGTTCCGGAAGCCGGGGGAACGGATTGATTACAGTAGTCTTTTCCGCCAGCAAAGGATCGATACCTGTATCATCCTTGGAGCCAGGGATGACCACGATGAGGTGGAAGCTCTAAAGAGACTTCAGGAAGAAGGGCGTCCGTTCTGCGTCATGAATCACCATTTTGAAGGGCAATCGTTCTGTGAAGTGGATGCAGACCATGTAGAAGGCAGTCGAGCGGCTGTAAGTCACCTCATCGAGCAGGGATACAAGCGGATTGCCTTTCTCAACGGCCCGAATATCTATTCCAATAGTACTGAGCGAATGAAGGGTTACCGTACCGCGCTTCAGGAGGCCGGTATTGAATATGACCACGAGCTGCTTCTGGAAGGTAACTACAGCCGTCGAAGCGGGCTCGAAGCCTCAGCTACAATAGCAGACAAATTGAATGATATTGATGCCGTATTTGCGGCGAACGACCGGATGGCCCTCGGGGTAATGCAGGGTCTCCGTGAGCGCGGACTGCCAGTTGAACGGTTCCCAGCGTTTGTAGGCTATGACGATTCGGATGCGGCTGAGATGGCTGTTCCGCCGCTAAGCAGTGTCCGCGTTCCTTTTTATGAGATGGGAGAGCTCGCAGCCTCGAAGCTTATACCCGATTCTCTGGACCTTATTCCAGCCCTGGAACTGACCGGGTCCGACTCGATAAGAGAACTCCTGTCCACAGAGCTGATTATCAGGGCGTCATCCATTCGTCCATAACACCAATCGTCAAAAACTCGTTGAAACTCAGACCCATAAGGAGGATCACGACATGTCTAATCGTCTTCGTATCGGAATGGTTGGCTACAAATTTATGGGCAAGGCTCACAGCAACGCTTACCGTAGTCTACCCATGTTCTTCCCAGATGCCCCGCTGCAGCCAGAGATGTCCGTTATCTGTGGACGCAACGCGCAGGGGGTTCAGGCGGCTGCCCGCCAGTTCGGCTGGACCGAAAGTGTTACGGATTGGCGTGATCTAGTGAAACGTAACGATATTGATCTCATTGATATTAACGCCCCGAGTAATGCCCATAAGGAAATTGTCGTTGAGGCTGCCCTCCAGGGCAAGCATCTGTTCTGTGAGAAGCCGCTTGCGCTCTCGCTGGCGGATTCCCGTGACATGCTGCAGGTAGCAGAGGAAGCAGGGGTCAGACATATGGTAGGCTTCAACTACCGCTTTTCTCCGGCTGTCCAGCTGGCAAAGCAGCTAGTCGAGAGCGGTCGCCTAGGCAAAATTTATCATTTCCGTGCTTTCTTCCTTCAAGACTGGATCATGGACCCGTCCTTCCCGCTGGTATGGCGGCTGCAAAAAGAAGTGGCCGGTTCTGGCTCTCATGGTGATCTTGGCGCCCATCTGATTGATCTCGCTCGCTTCTTGGTCGGCGAGTTCCATGAAGTGATCGGTATGAGCGAGACATTCATCAAACAGCGCCCGTTGGCTTTGGAGATGAGCGGGTTGAGCTCCAAAAGGAGCGCAGAGGCAAATGCACCGATGGGAGAAGTGACAGTCGATGATGCCACGCTGTTCCTGGCACGCTTCGCCGGAGGTGCGCTGGGCAGCTTCGAGGCCACACGTTTTGCTGCCGGACATCGGAGCACAAATTCATTCGAGATCAACGGTAGCCTAGGCAGCGTGCGGTTTGACTTTGAACGAATGAACGAACTGGAAGTGTATTTCACACAGGATAAGGAGGACGTTCAGGGCTTTCGCCGCGTACTCGCCACCGATCCGGCACATAAGTACTCTGAAGCCTGGTGGCCTGCAGGACATACAATTGGATTCGAGCATACCTTCACCCACGAGATGCTTGAGATGTTGAGGGCCATCTCCGAAGGACGACAACCTTCGCCGAACTTCCACGACGGTGTCGCTTGTCAGGCTGTGCTTGAAGCGGTAGAACGCTCCATAGAGGAACGCCGCTGGGTATCCATTGAAGAAATGTAGTATAACAATACATTCCGAAAGGTGAGTGGTTACAGATGCGCAAGGCACTGATTGTATGGGGTGGATGGAACGGACATGAGCCGGAGCAGGTGGCGGCCATTTTTGAACGCATTTTGAAGGAAGAGCAGTTCGAGGTGGAGGTGTCTAATACCCTTGAAGCCTACCAGGATGCAGAGAAACTGCTTGACCTGGACTTAATCGTTCCAATGTGGACCATGGGACAGATTGAGCAGGAACTAGTCAATAATGTCTCAGCAGCCGTTCAAAGCGGCGTAGGTCTCACAGGCTGCCATGGCGGCATGTGTGATGCCTTCCGGAACAACGTGGATTGGCAGTTCATGACAGGCGGGCAATGGGTTGCGCATCCCGGCAATGACGGGGTGGAGTACATGGTGAACATGAAGCGCGGCTCCAGCCCACTTCTAGAGCACATTGAGGATTTTCAGGTCAAAAGCGAGCAGTATTACCTCCACGTAGACCCGGCAGTTGAAGTGCTGGCAACCACACGCTTCCCGGTCGTACCAGGTCCCCATTCAGCCAATGGGCCAGTGGATATGCCTGTTGTATGGACGAAGCGCTGGGGGAACGGACGCGTCTTCTACAATTCGCTGGGCCATCACGCAGAAATCATAGATATGCCTCAAGTGACCGAGATGATGCGCAGCGGGTTTCTATGGGCAGCCGCAGGCAAACAGGCGGTGGCCACCCAGGGCAGCTCGCTGGCAGAGGCTTATACAGGCATGACAGACAACCAGCAGCGTTAGCGTGGACCGGATGAATTGGTAGTACCTCTGGCAAAGAGTTTGACCACCTGAACTCACCATGGTCAGAAAGGGACAGAGCACAGAAGGAGAACAGACAACACGGACAGTAATACCGTTAGGCGTGTGCCCTTATGCAATGAAGTCCTGATTGAATTCGTATTGCCAGTCTCTAATAGTATCCGATGAAATAAAAGAATGCCATTATCCATTTTTTCTGAAGAAGAAGGGAGTCCAGGCATGAACAAAATGAAAGTAGGCATTATCGGGTGTGGTAAAATTAGCGGAATTTACATGGAAAATTGCCATCGTTTCGACATTCTGGAGCTGTACGCAGTAGCGGATCTGGACCAAGGTCGGGCAGAGGAGCAGGCAGTAGCGTTTAACGTTCCGAATGTATATTCGGTAGATGAGATTTTGGCTGATCCGGAGATCGAACTCATTATTAATTTGACCATTCCGGGCGTTCACGCTGACGTTTGTCTCAGAGCTCTTGAGGCAGGCAAGCATGTTTATGTGGAGAAGCCACTTGCCGTCACCCGTGAGCAAGGGCAGGCTGTCTTGGATCTTGCTCATCAAAAGGGACTGCTTGTCGGCTGCGCACCGGAGACCTTCTTCGGTTCCGGTATACAGACATCATTGAAGCTGATTGAAGACGGAGTCATTGGGAGTCCGGTAGCCGCTACGGCTTTCATGATGAGCCGTGGACATGAACATTGGCATCCTGATCCTGAATTTTATTATGCAGTCGGCGGCGGTCCAATGTTTGATATGGGCCCCTATTATTTGACGGCTCTGGTGCAATTGCTTGGTCCGATTGCTACCATTTCAGGCATGACAAGCAAGGCGATGGATCAACGAATGATTACGAGCGAGAAAAAGAGAGGCCAGACCATCCCCGTCGATATACCGACCCATGTGGCCGGATTGCTGCGCTTCAAGCAGGGGGCTGTCGGCACGCTAATTACCAGCTTTGACATCTTTGGTGGAAGCACTCTGCCACCGATCGAGGTATACGGCACTCATGGCACGTTACAGGTGCCTGACCCGAACACGTTCGGAGGGCCAGTTCGCTATAGGGTGCTAGGCGGGCAAGAATGGACAGACGTTCCGCTGTTGTCGGGCTACCAGGAGAACACAAGGGGCATCGGTGTTGCCGATATGGCCTACGCTATCCGCAGCGGACGGCCTCACCGCGCCAGTGGTGAATTGGCCTATCATGTGCTAGAGGCGATGTGGGCGTTCCACGATTCCTCCGATCAGCAGACCTTCTATCCAATGCAAAGCACATGTCTGCGTCCGGCGGCTTTACCGGAAAACCTGCCTTCGTACACGTTAGATACGTAAACAAAGGTCGGCCTAGTGCTAGTCAGCAGCATTCAAAAATTACAAGACTGGAGGGCATGTCCCAAAAGTCAGTTTTTGTTTTTTTACATTCCGCTTTGAATGTTCATTTCTATTGAAAAGAAGACTCCAGCTCCGTTTTGACCGCGGCTTTGGAGTCTTCTCAGTTCAATTTTCGGGAAATTTGACAGAGCGAGAAGTTGTGGAAGTCCTTTCATAAAGGATTATAGAGCAAAGACTAAAAGAGGAAAGACAAAGCAAAGTAACCGTCATAGGTACGTCGGATAAGAAAAGCTCACGTGTGCATTCAATCGGTAATGAGAGGGTTCACTTGGTAACCTAGCTTTAAACTGACGAGGAGTCATTAATCGAAAATATGATGAACTGAAACGGATTTTCTTTACGCACAATTGGGACTGCCTTAGTGCCGAACAGTTAGATCGAACGAAGAACATTTTCTCCGCTACATTTTCCGGATCGCCGTCATACAGACAGCCATTCAATTTGCATTCTTCATCGATCATCTCTGGCGTGGTCGGTTTATGCTCCCAAAAGACCTGATCTTAATTTCGGTCATAAAATCATTCTTTACCGATCGTTCTAAATATGTTATATTGTTGGCGTGGGAGGAATACACGGATAAGAAGCCAAGAGTTATGAGGAGTGGTGTGAGATCTTGCCGTGGAGTTCTTCTACGAATATTAGAATGATCATTCTAATTATAGCAGATTGAGAAGGGATGGATTGAACATGGAATATCGTGTATTAGGAAATACAGGCCTTAAAATAAGCAGTTTTGTATTAGGTACAGGTACTTTTGGTTTTTGGGGGAACAATACGGAGAAAGAAGCTGCAGTCATGTTGGATGAGGCTTTGGCTGGAGGCATTAATCTGATCGATACAGCGGATGTCTATTCAAGTGGTCAATCCGAAGAAATTCTGGGTCACATCCTAAAAGGACGCAGACAGGATGTTATTCTGGCCACGAAAGGCGGAATGCCCATGGGCAGTGGGCTTAATCAATCCGGTAACTCGAAATATTGGATTAAGCGTGCAGTAGAGGGTAGCTTGAGAAGGTTGCAAACGGACTATATCGATTTGTATCAACTACATCAGCCGGATCTCCATACTGACATTGAAGAGAGTCTTGACGCACTTACGGACCTGGTTCGTGAAGGGAAGATTCGCTATATTGGTACATCCAATTTTCAGGCATGGCAAGTGACCGAAGCACAATGGACTAGCGAACGCAAAAATACCGCACGCTTTGTATCCGAGCAAGCCCCGTATTCCATATTGAATCGAAGTATCGAATTCGATTTGCTTGCTGCAACCGCAAAATACGGAATGGGTGTAATGGTTTGGAGCCCACTTTCGGGTGGTCTACTAACGGGAAAATACCGCTCGGGAGAAGCTGTTGCCCCAGATTCAAGAGCAGCAAGTTCTCTAGGGAAACTTTCAACTGTTGTAGATCCGAATCGAGAAGAAAATCGCATCAAGTTCGAAGCCGTTGCTAAGCTCCAAACCCTTGCAGGTGAAGCAGGATTAACTTTGCCTCATCTTGCCATGGCATTTACACAAGCTCATTCGTCAATTACTTCTGCTATAGTGGGGGCAAGAACAATTGAGCAACTTCGTGAAACGTTAAAAGGCAGCGACATCCGATTAAGCACTGATATCCTGGATGCGATAGATGCTATCGTTCCGCCAGGAGTAACCCTGGATGCCCTGGAAAAAGGCTGGACGCCTGATTGGTTACAAGCAGACAAACGAAGAATCCTGGGTTAAATATGTAAGACAGACCTCATACCTGTAATGTATTCACTTATTTTAAATCTAGTTTGCCGATCCTTCACTAAATTGTATAATGATTATTCGAGGTGATGACGATGGCAAGATCAAAAGAATTTGAAGTTAATGAAGTATTAGATAAAGCAATACACCTATTTTGGGCACAAGGATATGAGAAAACTTCAATGCAAGATTTGGTTGAGTTTATGGGCATTCACCGAAGAAGTATCTATGATACCTTTGGGGATAAGCATGCCTTATTTATGAAAGCTCTCGAACGATATGAAACGAAGCAGACCAGCAAAATGAGGTTTCTGATTGAAAAACAAAAACCGATCAAAGAATTAATTCGGGAGTTGTTTGAGGCGACAGTAAGAAATGAAGGAGAACCTCTAGGGTGTTTTCTCGTGAATTCAGGCGTGGAACTCGGCGTGTTGGATCCAGAAGTTGCATCCTTAGTTGATGAGAGTTATTCGCGAACTGAGGAACTCTTGACTAACCTTGTTCTGAAGGGTCAACAATCGGGTGAGTTCAAGAATGACTTGGATCCTGTAGTTATTTCTCATTATTTAATGAATGCGTGGTTGGGGCTACGTACGTTGGTTAAGACAACAACGGATCAGCAAAAATTAAAGAATATTATTGATATGACACTGACCGCTTTGGATTAAAAGTGGAATTACAGCATGACAGGCAAAAGGAGTCACCTAAATGGAGGACTGTTTGTTTCCTTGATACAAGTTTTTTCTTGTCCCTCTAACGAAAGAAAGAACTTGTATCTCATGCCTCACACAAGTCAAAGAATACCGCTCCAAAATTAAAATTCTTAGCCACAAAAAAATTCTTTACTGTTCGTTCTAAAATTGATATGCTAATAGCAAGTTAGATCTAACTGTTTTTATTCCAATAAGAATGATCGTTCTAAAATCGTCTTTAAAACTCATTTATACTAATCTGCATGTTATGAAGGAGAGAATATTATGAAGTATACAGTTATCACAGGAGCAAGCTCAGGGATTGGATATGAAACGGCATTGGGCTTTGCTGCACGTGGCAAAAACTTAATCTTGGTAGCTAGAAGATTGGATAAATTAGAAGAACTTAAATCAGCAATTCAGGATATTGATCCTACTGTAAATGTTATTGTTCATACAAGTGATCTGTCTGTTACAGATCAGGCCTACACACTATATAACAATTTAAAGGAATACCAAATTGAGACCTGGATTAACAATGCGGGGCTCGGTGAAGCTTCTTTTGTAGCAGAACAGAATTTAGATAAAGTTGAAACTATGTTACGTGTTAACATCGAATCCTTGACGATCCTTTCTACACTATATGTGCGAGATTATGCTGATGTAGAAGGAACTCAGTTAATTAACGTCTCATCCGCACTCGGATATGCCATTGCTGTTGGGAGTGTTGCTTATTCTGCATCTAAATATTACGTTAGTGCCTTCACAGAAGGGCTTGCAAAAGAACTAGAAATGAAAGGTGCAAAACTAAAAGCTAAGGTTTTAGCACCAGCTATAACAGAAACGGAATTCGTTAAGAAATCATTAGATACTGAAGAATTTGATTACAAAGCAAACATGCCTAAGTACCACACTGCCAAACAAATGGCGGACTTCATGTTGGATCTTTATGATAGCAACGAGGTGGTAGGGATTGTAGACCAGAACTATGATTTCAACCTGAGAGGCCAAATCTATCCAATCATTTCAGAATTTTAAATTCAATTCATATATCCTTGAATACATTAAAAGAGGAGAGTATCCGAATGAAAAAATTGTGGAGTAAAACAAACATTGGAACAATGGAATTACCTCATCGTTTAGCAATGGCACCAATGACACGTAGTAGATCGCAAGAAGATGGTACACCGGGAGAGCTAACTTCCCTTTATTATGCTCAACGAGCGTCAATGGGACTCATTATTACTGAGGGTGTACAGCCTTCTGATGATGGGCAAGGTTACTTATGGTCACCTGGGATCTATACGGATAAACATATCGAAGGATGGAAAAAGGTTACAGATGCAGTGCATAAAGCAGGTGGATATATGTATATCCAATTAATGCATGCTGGTCGCATGTCGCACCCTGATAATACACCACATCATCGCCAACCTGTTGCGCCATCTGCAATCGCGCCCGGTGTAGAAATGTTTACTGCTAAAGGTATGCAGGACATTCCCGTTCCTCGTGAGTTAAGTGAAGAGGACATTCAAACGACCATTGCTGATTTCCGGAAAGCAGCAGCAGCGGCTATTAAAGCAGGTGCGGATGGCGTTGAAATTCATGGAGCCAATGGTTATCTGATTAATCAATTTATCGGAGAAAACTCGAATACACGAACAGATGGATACGGGGGATCTATAGAAAATCGTGCTCGCTTCGCGATTGAAGTAACGAAAGCCATAGTCGAAGAAATTGGAGCAGAAAGAACAGGCTTCCGTATCTCGCCAGGGACACCTCTTGGTGGGATTCAAGATGGTGAACAAGGTCCTGAACTTTATCGTTATCTTGTAAAAGAATTAGCTAAATTGGATTTAGCTTACCTTCATGTCATGCATCTTGGAAACGAAAAACTGCTCCAAGACATTCGCTCAATCTGGACGAATCCTTTGTTAGTCAATCGTGCTGGACGAGCTCTGGAGGATCTTAGCGTGGATATAGATCGTGGCCTTGCTGATCTGGTGCCTGTTGGTGTATGGTCATTAGCCAATCCGGATTTAGTGGAACGACTTCAAAAAGGTGCGCCGTTGAACGAAGCAGATCCGACAACATTCTTTGGTCTGGGAAGCAAAGGTTACACGGATTATCCTACGATGGAAGAATTAGAATCCCAAGAAGGGTAACAATAGTGAATATGGTAAATCATGGCGTGCGACTGAAAGTTGTACGCCATGATTTATCTACTCTACCTTGATTTTATTAGCCAAGAACTGAATATTTATTTTGATCCACCTACACTCGTAACTAGTGATTGCATTCATGGTGTGCTACCCCAAAATTAGCAAAGGAAGAGGATGAATCATGAGAGCAGCACAAATACAGAAATATTCAAAAAAAATCCAAGTGGAATTAAATGATGTTAACATACCACAGATCAATAGCCATGAGGTTCTTGTCAAAGTAAAAGCTGCAGGTGTAAATCCACTGGACATTCTTAATCTGAATGGCAGTGTTCGGATGATTGCTGACTATAAGTTGCCATTAACTTTAGGGAATGAACTATCTGGCATTATTGAAGCCGTTGGTGATGATGTTTTGAATTTTAAGGTTGGTGACCCTGTTTATACGAGGTTGCCGCTTAATAAAATCGGTGCTTTTGCTGAGTATGCGGCCGTAAATGAAGATGCTTTATCCATCATACCTGAAAATCTATCTTTTATTGAAGCTGCTGCGGTACCCCTTACTGCCTTGACTGCTTATCAAGCATTGCACGATGTACTCCATGCCCAGCCGAATAGAAAGCTATTCATTCCTGGAGGAACCGGAGGATTTGGCGCTATGGCAATTCCCATTGCCAAATCAATGGGATTACATGTTATTACAAGTGGAAGTGAAAGAGGCAGATCACGTACACTGTCGATCGGGGCTGATCAATTCATAAATTATAAGGCAGAGAATTATGCTAACATACTGTCCGATATCGATTATGTGATCGACACCTTGGGTGCCAAAGAGATCAAAGCTGAACTGGGCATTTTAAAACCACAAGGGAAATTGGTATCATTGAAAGCCGGACCTAATTATCGCTTTGCGGTTGACAATCATTTTCCGTTGTGGAAAAAAGCATTGTTTGGTCTAGTGGGTGCTCGCTTAGATTCTTTAGCACGTAAGAATCAAAATGAATATCGCTTTTTATTTGTGCAAGCCAATGGAAGTCAATTACAAGAAATCACTAAACTTGTTGAAAAAGAAAATATCAAGCCCTCTATAGATTCAACTTATACGTTTGGGGACATTAACAAGGCGCTGATTAAAGTGTCGATGGGCCACTCTCAAGGCAAAGTGATTGTGACCTTCTAAATAATAAGCAACTTATGTGATGTTGCTTGCGTGTTCTGAGAATAAACAAATTATACTGTAGGCCGAAGTAAGCACATCTAATATTATAGACGCCGTTCCGAGATGACCTAAATAAACGATTATTGCTGGAAACGTAACAACAGGTGAAGCGACACGGGATTTAATATTACTTTGTGAATCCAAAAAAGGGGAGAAGAACAGATACTTAGTCATGTGGATGTTGATTATTTAAAAAATTGGTTCTCATTAACACAATCCCCTGACCAAAGTTTCTGGTAGGGGGATTGCGTTAATGTAAGTTCTAGTTCACATACTTCTCTATCGTGCTTCGGACTGCACCAGGACCTGCCAGCATCTCATGAAACATGGCTTCAATCTTGTCGCCCAGACCAATCTCATATAATCGGACACCGAACAGTTTGTCATCCTCGAGGAGGCAGCGAACCTCGGAGGTCTGATCGCCCAGCTTCGTATTCTGCAAATATCCCTGTAATGTATCTAGTAACGGGTCCGGACTGAGTATGAAGGGTGCTCCTTGATCATCCACTCCCAGCAAATAGCGACACCAGATCGCAATGGTCAAGGGAATAGCAGTCAAGTTCGCAGGATCAAGTCCTGCTGTGCTAGCATAAGACTTTATGGTTTCACCAAAACGGATGCTCATCTTTTGAGAGGTATCTGTTGCAATCCGCTGAGGCGTATCCGGAATATAGGGATTGGCGAAGCGTTCCTGCAATACCTCGTCAATAAATGGTTTCGGT
The DNA here is from genome assembly GCF_900116035.1 of Paenibacillus sp. cl130. Lineage (NCBI taxonomy): Bacteria > Bacillati > Bacillota > Bacilli > Caryophanales > Paenibacillaceae > Paenibacillus > Paenibacillus sp. cl130. The sequence continues at coordinate 483,261 of NZ_FOYG01000003.1, read as the reverse complement.
TGGATAATAACGGGATCAACTACAACAGGCAAACCTTCCTTGTAGCCAATGGTTTCCACCAGACGACGCAATGTGTGATCCCTCATTTCATCTGCAATAAGCTCATATCCAAGCAGACACCCAGCTAGGGCCAGCGCTGTATGCAGCGGATTGAGACAGGTAGTGACTTTCATCTTCTCCACTTTGTCCACCGTATCCCGATTCGTGAAGATGATGCCAGCTTCCTCCAGTGCAGGTCTCCCGTTCGTAAACTTGTCTTCAATGACCAAATACTCGCTAATCTCAGCATTGACAAAGGGAGCCGTATACGTATGCCTTGAGGTAACGATCATCTCCATGTCGGCTAACCCCAGCCCCCGAAGAGCAGACTGTACTTGCAAGGAAGGGCGGGGAGTAATTTTGTCAATCATGGTCAGGGGGAAGGTTATTTTCTCCTCATTCTGCAGATAGTCTGCAAATCCTTCCTCTACCAGGCCTCTGCGAGTCCACTCCTTGGCGATAGCAATCATACTATCCTTTAACAGATCGCCGTTATGGGAGCAATTATCCATGCTCACAAAGGTCATTGGATGCCGCCCCTTCAGGTAACGCCGATAGGCAAGCGAAGTAGCTATGCTCATCACATGCACTGGCTGTTCAGGACCATTCGTCAAATCCCTCTCCACAACAGCCAGATACTTGCCGTCGGGCCCGGTCAGGGCGTATCCTTTTTCCGTGACAGTAAAGCTGGCCATCTGCAGGGACGGATTCTCAAATATTTCAATCAGACGGAGGTAGTCGTCTGGACGATTTTGCTCTGCTGCGAGTCCCTCAACGATGCTTGCGACCACGCTCTTGTGAAATCTTCCGTCAGCACTCATCAACACCAGTAAGGTTAGATTGTCATAAGGCTTATAGACTTTGTCGATCATTTCAAAATCAAAGGCTTCGGCCGCAATAATACCTGTATCCGCTTTCAATTTATTCAGCAGTTGTTGCTGCGCGTTGGCTATCAACCCTCGAAAAATATTGCCTGCGCCGAAATGCACCCATTGTGGTCTAACTCGGGTGTTATTGGCTACAAGCTCCAGATCATATTTTGGCAGCTCGATGCCTGCTGCTCCCCAGGCCGCCTTTTCTGAAAGGCCTTTCCGGTCAAGTTGGAGCATTTATTTCACTCCTTTGCCTTGAGCGAGACTATCCCAGACACCCAGCAAGTACATAACTCCCAGTGCACGGTCATACAAACCGTAGCCTGGCCGACAATTCTTTTCTTCCCCCCATAGATGTCTGCCGTGATCAGGGCGTACATATCCCTGATAGCCGTTCTCGTAATAAGCTCTAACTACTTCCGGAACATCGACGCTTCCGTCCTTACCGCGGTGTGACACTTCAATAAAGTCGCCATTCTCAAACACCTTGACATTACGAATATGAGCAAAATGAATACGATTATGAAACTCCCGAATCATGGCTGGCAAATCATTCTCAGGATTGCTCCCCAGTGAGCCTGTGCAGAAGGTTAGACCATTATATGGGCTGTTCACTGCATCTAGGATGCGCTGGATGGTCTCACGACTACGGACAATTCTCGGCAATCCGAAGATGGGCCATGCCGGATCATCAGGATGAATGGCCATCTTGATGTCAACCTCCTCGCAGACCGGGATGATGCGCTCAAGAAAATACTTCAGGTTGCCAAACAACTTGTCTTCTGTGACATCCGCGTAAGCAGCAAAAAGTTCATCCAGTCTCGCCAACCGCTCCGGTTCCCAGCCAGGCATGGTGAACTTTCCGGCTCCCTCGAGAATCCGATCCACCATTTGGCGTGGATCATCGGTAATGGCAGCCTTTTCATAAAAGAGGGCGTTGGACCCATCAGGCAGTTCCTTATACAGTTCCGTTCTTGTCCAGTCAAAGACAGGCATAAAGTTATAGCAAATCACCTTGACTCCCACTTTGGCTAATTTTCGAATGGTGTCGATATAAATGTCAATATATTGATCGCGGGATGGCAGGCCGATTTTGATATCATCGTGGACATTTACACTTTCTACGACCGCCGTACTAAAGCCCTTGCTCGTAATCTGATCAGCTACCTCCTGAATTCGCTCCATTTCCCATACTTCACCGGCTACCTTATCATGTAAAGACCAGACAATGCCCATAACTCCCGGAATTTGCCGGATATGATCCAGTGTAATATTGTCGTTGTTTTCACCATACCATCTCCAGGTCATATTCATAACGATACCCTCCCTGATTGTATTTCGTTTGTCTTGTATACAAGATTGAGTTGATCATAAATTATAGGGTTTGTTCTTGTCAATGATAATTTCAGAGGGGTTCGTCAGCTCAAAATGCTTTATAATATAACTAGATTTATAAAGTAAAGGTAGGAATGATATGTTTACAAAAGAAGAAATCATGCAACTGTTGAAAAAAGATATTTTGTCACTGACCTTAAAGCCGGGTACTCTTCTCAGTGAGACGACCTTGTCAGAACGCTTCCAGCTGTCCAGAACTCCGCTACGCGATGTATTGAAGTGGCTTGCGCTTGAGTCCTACATTGATATTTATCCCAAGAAGGGGAACATTGTGTCCTATATTGATCTAGAGTCCGTTGAACAAATTATTTACTTAAGAAGCGCATTGGAAAAGGAGATTATGAAGGAGCTTTCTTCGCAAATTACATTAAGCGATGTACAGAAGTTGAGTGATATTCTAGACAGACAGAGAGCTGTGATTGAAGAAGATCATGCTACGGATCAATTTCTCAGTCTGGATGATCAGTTTCACCAAACCATGTTCCAATTGGTGGGACGGGGGTTTCTTTGGCAGCTCATTCAGCAGTCGAATGTTCACTATATCAGATATCGCAAGCTGCATATGCTGGAAACAGGGAAGCTGATGGGCATCTGGCATGAGCACCAAGCTATGCTTGAATACATGCTGAATAAGGAAACAACCAAAATGGATGATCTGGTTCATCATCATCTCAGAGAGGATATCCATTCGCTCGATTTTCTCCGGAAGTTCGCTGATTATATCAAGAAATAAGGCAGCTAGCTCAAATTAACATGTATGAATTTTAAAGTAGTGGGTAATTCATGGAGGCTGTTCTACAAGTTGAATATGTCGGTGATAGAGCGAGTAATAAACGCGAGACTGCAGCAAATTTATGGGCGGAAACGTGCCGGCCTGTGTCATTCCATTTTTGCTCGTGAGCATTGTTATTTACCGTCAGGCGGTGGTCAAACTGGAGGAATCCTCACAGGAGTTTGCAGCCTTGTATACATGTTTCAGGCCCCGAAGCAAACGGATATTAAGCAGTGGAAAAAGGTGGAGCTACTATATCAACAAGGATACGCTTACCACTTCTGCGGCTGCCCCGGGTACAGACCCTCCCGGCTGTCGGAGGTACCTGAATTTCTGGAGATACAACGAACGTTTGAGAAAAAGAGAGAGGCGCTTCTATACTGGCTTTTGCAGAGCTAGTTGACGCGGGCTTATAACAAACGTAAGTGAAAGTAAATTTGGCAATTGGAACAAACATATCCTGAATATATTACATTGTTTCACAGTAAGTGTAAGCCAGGAATAGAGAATGAAATAAATTATCTTCTTTATAGTTATCATAGAGAAGAGCCTATAGAATCACATGTGAGATGAAGTGAATTATAGAAACTTTCATGTTTTCCCATTTTCCCAAGTGCAAAGATGAACATGCCCGAAAAAAATATAAGAGGTTCACTATACGCGCTTCGTTCGCTGAACTAACGGGCAGGTTAGCTCAATAAGAACCCGACGCAACTTCAGGGTTTCCTTAGGCTACATAGGAGCGATAGGGAACTATGCAGTAACTGAGTTCGGCTCGAGCCATGGTTTTTGATGTGACTAATGATAGCGGAAAATCAAAAAAGAACCTGGATAGTTTTATCAGGTTCTTTTATATTGCATATAAAACAGACACGATGATATAATCAGATTACGACTTCGTAATTTTTTAGGGACATAATTATTACATCTTACAATTTAACTTTACCATGCCGCTAAACTCTTGTCAAATGTTTTTTTCTCAATTTAATAGTTAGGAGAGATATTGAATGAGTTCTTTGGTTCTCGGTTTTCAGGAAATGGAAAAAACGCAGTTTTTGCTGGTTGGCGGAAAAGGGTTAAATTTAGGGGAATTATCAAAAATTGAAGGAATACCTGTACCAGAAGGTTTTTGTGTTACAACAGTGGGGTATCAAAAAGCCATCGAACAAAAAGAAACGTATTATGCATTGTTGGACCGACTAACAAGGCTAAAAGCAGAAGAACGAGCTCAAATTGGTGAAATCAGCAGGCAGATTCGACAAATGATTATGGAAGTAGAAGTTCCTTCCGATGTTGTGGAAGCAGTTACTCACTATCTCTCCCGGTTTGGAGAGGAACATGCTTACGCAGTGCGTTCTAGTGCGACTGCTGAAGATTTACCACATGCCTCTTTTGCTGGTCAACAAGACACCTATTTAAATATCATTGGCAAAGAAGCAATCTTGCAGCATATCAGCAAATGTTGGGCTTCCCTATTTACGGATCGCGCGGTTATCTACCGTATGCAAAATGGATTTGACCACAGTCAAGTTTATTTATCCGTTATCGTTCAAAGGATGGTTTTCCCTCAGGCTTCAGGAATTTTATTTACCGCTGATCCGATTACATCCAACCGGAAGCTGCTATCGATCGAAGCTAGTTTTGGACTTGGAGAAGCACTGGTCTCTGGCTTGGTCTCTGCCGATTGTTATAAAGTACAGGAAGGGGAAATCGTCGATAAGAGGATAGCAACCAAAGAATTGGCTGTCTATGGACGAAGAGAAGGCGGAACAGAGACCCGGCAGATCGACCCCGATCAGCAAAAGACTCAAACCCTTACTGAACAACAAATTTTACAACTGGCACGCATGGGAAGACAGATCGAAGCTTATTTTGGCTATCCACAAGATATCGAATGGTGTTTGGCCCATGATACTTTTTATATTGTCCAGAGTCGTCCAATCACGACTTTATACCCGATCCCTGAAGCAAATGATCAGGAAAATCACGTTTATGTATCTGTCGGTCATCAACAAATGATGACTGACCCGATAAAACCATTGGGATTGTCTTTTTACCTGTTAATAACTCCTGCACCCATGCGTATAGCCGGTGGAAGGTTGTTTGTTGATGTTACACATATGCTGGCTTCACCTGTCAGTAGAGAAACTTTCTTAAATACCCTGGGACAATCTGATCCGCTCATAAAAGACGCATTTATGACCCTAATAGAGCGAGATTTTATAAAATCGTTACCAGATGATAGAACAGAACAGAGTCCCGGTAATAGCAGTAAAGGTAGGTCGTCTGCAGGTTTTCAAGCACAAATCGAAAACGATCCGGCAATCGTTTCTGATTTGATTAAGAACAGTCAAACATCGATAGAAGAATTAAAACAAAACATCCAAACGAAATCAGGAGCAGATTTATTTGATTTTATTCTGGAAGATCTCCAAGAATTAAAGAAGATCTTATTTGACCCACAAAGTTCAAAGGTTTTTATGACTGCTATGGATGCTTCGTCATGGATCAATGAAAAAATGTACGAGTGGTTAGGTGAAAAAAACGCAGCAGATACGCTTTCTCAATCTGTACCAAACAACATTACTTCGGAAATGGGTCTGGCGCTGTTGGATGTCGCAGATGCGATTCGTCCTTATCCGGAGGTAATTGATTATTTACAACATGTAAAAAATGATAATTTTTTGGATGAAATGGTTAAGTTGAATGGTGGACAGGAAACTCAAGACGCTATCTATGCTTATCTCAACAAATACGGAATGCGATGTGCCGGTGAAATCGATATTTCGAGAACTCGTTGGAGTGAAAAACCAATTATACTTGTCCCCATGATTCTCAGTAATATCAAAAACTTTGAGCCTAATGCTGGCAATTGGAAATTTGAGCAGGGGCGACAAGAGGCTTTGAAAAAAGAACAAGAGTTATTAGATCGATTGAAGCAATTACCGGATGGTGAACAAAAAGCCAAAGAAACAAAACGGATGATCGATCTGATCAGGAATTTCATCGGTTATCGTGAATATCCCAAATACGGCATGGTTAATCGCTACTTCGTTTATAAGCAGGCTTTACTAAAAGAAGCCGAACAACTCGTACAAGCTGGCATTATTCACGAAAAAGAAGATATATACGATCTCACTTTTGAAGAACTTCACGAAGTCGTACGCACAAATAAACTGGATTATCAGATCATCAGTAAACGAAAAGACGATTACAAATTATATGAAAAACTAACTCCCCCGCGTGTAATCACGTCTGATGGTGAAATCATTGCGGGTGAGTACAAACGAGAAAATCTCCCAGCCGAAGCGATTGTAGGGCTGCCTGTTTCTACCGGAGTTATAGAGGGACGAGCACGTGTCATCTTAAACATGGAAGATGCTGATCTGGAAGATGGAGATATATTAGTCACCGCCTGTACTGACCCCAGCTGGACACCATTGTTTGTATCCATAAAAGGCCTAGTCACCGAAGTTGGTGGACTGATGACTCATGGTGCCGTTATCGCACGTGAATATGGCTTACCCGCAGTTGTCGGAGTGGAGAATGCTACCAAACTGATAAAAGATGGGCAACGAATTCGTGTGCATGGAACAGAAGGGTATATCGAAATATTGTAATGGCTGAATACGCTAAGTAATAGCCTCTGTCATAATGGACGGCATTAAATGCAACCTGTCATGGATAAAAGGGCGGTTATCCTGTTCGTCCTTTTATCCATGACACAAAATGATTTATACATAGCTGACCCGATAATCTAAATCTCTTGTCCTTTACGGGAATAGGTACAAGTACTTTTCCTCGACTTGAGACAAGAACTTGTACCGTTAGAACAAAAAATCCGCTAAAATAGCGGCTTTTAATGTCTTGTTCTCGACAGTATCGGGTGTTAAATACCCAAATGTGCCCTCAGAGTCGAACCTGCATATTCGCTTCTGAACAAGCCTCTTTCAACCAACTGCGGCATTAGTTTTTCAAAAAATATTTTCATAGATTCTTCTGAACCGCCTGGAAGAGCTATAAATCCGTCAATAGCCCCAGCCTCAAACCGCTCAATAATATCGTTCAATACGTCCTCAACTGTTCCAACGGAAACCCAATGAGCAGATCCGACGACCTCGGGTCTTGCCAACACATCTTCCACTGTAGGCTGATGATTTATAATATACCAGCGCAAAAGCTCAGCATGTGTCCGGCTACGGACTGGGTGATTCGGATCGGGAAGCATATCGGCAGTTACGCGATGTTCCAAAGCAAAGCTGCTTAAATCAAGGCCAAGCACTGACTTGAGCAGTGCATGTCTGCGCTCCATACTCAAATGCGCATGTGCTCAGTAGCAGCTGATGACAAACATTCGCTGTTTTTGCAGGCAATGGATCGTTACAGAGGTAAGGTCAGCAACACTTTACTCGCAGAAATTAAAGCGTCCAAGACAGCAGTGGAAGCACTGTATAAAATTTTCGAAGTTATGATCAGTGAGGTAGAGGACACGCCATCAGGTTACTTAATCGTAAACTCTGCGGTGGAGCTGGGCGCACTGAAGCTTTTGGAAACATGATGCAGCTACTTCTACAAGTAATAGAATGAGCATTCCTGAAGTGCTATTCAATATGGTGAGCAGAGACTTACCAAAAAAGTAGCTTGGAATCCGTTAAAGGATTTCAAGCTACTTTTTTTGTGCGTGCCATCAATTGGTGAGGGCATTTTCTATCGATTTAATTTTGTGAATCTCTTCGGTTCCAACTTCCAAAGCAGTTTCGTAGTAAGAACATTTGTGCTCAAAGACTTCCATGGTTCTTCGTAGTTCCTCCATTTGTCCTTCCACAATAGCTTTTCGCTCCGTAAACATGTCATATCTTTGCTTCAGTGTGGAGTCCCCTTCAGAACACCATTCAACGAAGTCCTTAATGTCTTTAATAGACACTCCAGTCAGTTTCAGACATTGAATGATCTTAAGAAAGTCAATGTCGGAGTCTTTGAACAAGCGTGTTCCGCTCGTGGTACGTTCTACAAAAGGCATGAGTCCTTCCTTGTCGTAGTAACGCATGTATATACCGTAAGGTCTAATTTTTTAGCAACTTCACTGATTGAATAGGTCATGTACAATGAATTCCTTTCTACTAGGAGTATACTTCGGGTTAACTCTAGGATTGATCCGAGTGAATTCTACCATGCTATAAATGCATGTCAAAGTGCATCGAAGATAAAAAATAAGATAAACATTTGACCTAGAGTTAACTAGAGGGGGGCGCTTGAATTATCCATTCGTTCCTGGACACGAGATTGCCGGGATTGTAACGGATGTATGAACCCTTCTGGGGTGAAATGTGATAACTGCCTCAAAGGAAATATTCCTACCTACGATGGGGCAGACATTTACGGTGAGCCTACACAAGGTGGATAGTTCTACCCATATATGATCTCTACACACACTGGCCGTAAAGAGTACAATGGTTAATCAAAAACGAAGAAGCCCATAAAGCGAATGATTGCAGATGCATTCAAGGGTATTCGCGCAAAGAAACTTTTTGTCCTTTCGGCGTGATCTTAGCAGCAGTACTTTCCCACGTAGATTACTGAAAAGCATCGAAAACATACACTAGAAATTATAGGTTTATTCAACAGAGCGATATAGAGTTTTAAGTGGTCAATTAAAAAAGCAGTTGACTATGAAGAAATTCTAGTCAACTGCTTTTTTATTTTATATTTAGTATTCTATAAACAAAATTATCAATCTCTTGTGAAATTCTCCAACACTCCAGCTGGATACCGGCTACCGGCTGATCCGTGTGGAAGGATCTCTTTGATACGTTGAAGATCAGCTTCTGTAAGATTGACGTTAGCAGCAGCAACGTTTTGCTCAACTCGCTTAGCACTTCGTGTACCCGGGATCGGAACGATATCTTCTCCCTGGGCGAGAAGCCAAGCCAGTGCCAATTCGGCTACAGAAATACCTTTGTTAGAAGCCAGTTCATTAAGTTGTTCTGTTGCTCGTAGATTGTAGATATAATTTTCGCCTTGCCAGCGCTCGTCGTAACGGCGCATATCGTCTTCCGCGTACTCTTGGGCTGGTTTAACAGCACCTGTCAGGAACCCTCTGCCTAAAGGAGCGTAAGGCACTAAACCTATGCCTAATTCATTCAAAGTCTCTCGTATATTGTTTTCCTCAATCTCGCGTTCAAATATGGAGTATTCAGTTTGAAGCATAGAAACCGGAGTAACAGCGTGAGCTTGACGAATTGTTTTTGAACCGGTGTTACTTAAACCGAAATATTTAACTTTGCCTTCTTTGATAAGATCTCCAACGACCCCAGCTACTTCCTCGATAGGAACATCAGGATCAGGGATATGCTGATAGAACACATCAATGTAATCAGTCTGCAGATAGCGAAGACTGTTCTCAGCTACCTTACGAATATTTTCTGGCCGGCTGTTAAAACGTGTTCCAATCTGCTCGGCCGTCATATCAAAACCGAATTTGGTAGCTAGTACTACCTTTTCACGAAAATCCTTTACAGCTTTACCCAGCAACTGTTCATTGTGACCATTTCCATATCCATATAATTCTGCTGTATCAAAAAAGTTAACTCCAAGCTCATAAGCTCGACGAATAGTTGCTATTGCTTCATCTTCATTTGAAGGACCGTATGCCATTGTCATCCCCATAGTACCTAAACCAATAGAAGAAACTTTTAAACCTTGTTGACCAAGACTTCGAGTTTGCATTTTTGTTCCTCCTTAAATAATTTTATCACCGAAGTGTTTAAAGCCTAGATTAAAAGGTATCCAATCTTAGCTCGTTCAATATGAATTTTCATCACTGTTATTCATAAGAACAAACACATAATATCATGAAAAATGAATAAAGCAAACAAAAAGTATTTAAAGTGTCTGTGTTGTTTAGTTTGTTTAAAATGATGATTATGAGCTATAATATAATTTATAAGGGGGCATTTAGATGGAACGGCAGATTGAAAGACAACATCAGATGAGGCAAAAACTTACTAATAGATTGTCAGCGCACGTTAGAAAATATGGGTTTCAAAGTTTAAAAATGGACGAAATTTCAAGGATTATGGATGTAAGCAGGGCGACTTTATATAAATATTTCTCTACCAAAGAAGATATTATTACGTTTCTTGTGAGTGCTTCTATCGAATACATCCACGAAATTATTGAAGATTCTGACGCTGATCAAGTATTTGTTCAGCGATTTCAGCAAACATTTGAACAAACAATCATATTAAAAGAGTTCATCACAGACATTTTCCTAAGGGATCTTGAAAGTAGTTATCCTGAGACCTATGAGTCCCTAAAAGAAGCTATGAAGCAACGAGTAGATCAGGAATTGGCTTTCTATGATGAAGGGATTAAAAGTGGGGTTTTTAATAAGATTGAGGGTAGACTTATCGTTATGCAAGATGAGATTCTAAATAATGTTTTAGATGTAAAGTACCTGATGGAGAACCAATTGACCGTGTATCAAGTGCTATTTGACTATTACAATCTAAAAAAAATTCAGTTGTTTAAACCTGATAAAATGAAAATGATAGATGACAACTTGATGATTCCTAGAATTGAGTATATGGCACAAAAGATTTCAAAAAACTTATATTAAACTTAGCAATTTAGAATAATCCAAATTATTTTTAAAGTGAACACACTTTAAAGCTTAAGTTGGGCATCATATGACGGATTTTCCATGATACATTAGAAGCATAGAAAAAGGCGTGAATGAAACGCACGGCGGCACATGACCGGGGTGTTCCTCTTCTCGCCTTTTCTTCTATTACATGAATAGGTTGATTAGATCAACAATCATTGATGTGATAATATACCAATAATGAAATGAGTGTGTTATCGATACTCTTTTCATACTTTGATTATAATTGGTGTCATGAGAGTATTTTTAGGTATTAACCCCGCTAGTAAAAATATGAGATTGAAGGATTTCTCATCAGAAAAACTAAGTAACCTGTATATAAGTATAATGAGGTAAGAGGGGGAACATCGATTATAAGATGGGAAAAACCCGATTGTTCTTCATTTTTTATAAACAGAGTGCGTCTAAGACTAGAACGTAAAACAGACGAATACGAGGGACTCCCGTTATAGGAGATCACTCGTATTCGTCTGTTTTAGCGAGCATACTTATTTATTATCATATGTGCAGCCTCGTCCGCTATTTGAAAAGCCTGCTCTCGGGAGATACTGAAATCAAGCAGCAACATTTTGGGCCATAGCACCTGCCCAGCAATTATACTCATAAATTCGTTGGCCGTTTTTGCCGCATCCGGCAGGTTTATATTACCCAATTGAACTTCATCTAATAAATATTGCGTCAATTTCTGATGAACAGCACCTTCACCCAATTCATAATGAAAAAGACTGAGCTCGGGGAACTGCTTGGCCTCTGCAATGACGACCCGAAACAAAGGAGCCATTCCATCACGAGTCAGCACGCATGCGTAATCTCGTCCGAACTTAATTAATCCTTGCAAGGGAGAGCCTAGTACCGGTGGAAAGTCCCATTCGGGATCAAGTTCCCAAAAATGCTTGACGATGGTTTCGAAGATCAATTCCTTGGTCGGGAAATGATTGAACAATGTTCCTGTAGAGAGACCAGCAAGTTTTGCAATTTGAGCTAACGTGGTGCGCGCATACCCTTTTTCAAAAAACAGTTCTTCTGCAGCGGCAATAGCACATGCCCTTTTTTCTTCCTTTATACGTTCATGGTAAGTTGATTTTGTTCCCATATTTCCACTCCAAATTTGGATTTAAGTCCTATCAGAGGGATAGCACCCTTTTCTCTACTATACAACAGTTGATCGTGTTCTAAAAGAAAAAGCTGCCTAAGCACCCTCGGAGGGCTTAAGCAGCAATAGGGCTAACATATTAGAGAATCGTTTGAGCGCCATCCAGAACCAAGTCAACGCCAATGGTGAAGCGTGACTCATCCGAAGCCAGATAGACAACAGCTTTGGCAATCTCTTCGGCAGTACCCATGCGTCCAGCCGGAATCCCGTCACGAATGCGGTTAATAACCATCTCACGAATTTCGTCAGACACGCCTAGCTTGTTCTTATCGTAAAGCGGGGTATCAATCGGTCCAGGACTCACCGTATTGAAGCGAATTCCGTGAGACGATAATAAGTCGGAATTCCAGGCTTTGGTCAGGGTGGAAATGGCACCTTTAGTAGCCGCATAAGCGTTGGAATGTGCATATCCGGCATGAGAACTGCTCGATCCCATTAAAACGACAGAGGATGGGTTCGCCATCACTGGAGTTAATGCCTGCATTAAGAAAAATGGAGCTTTTACGTTGATGGCAAACAAGCGGTCAAAGGCTTCTTCATCGATTTGCTCGAATGGACGCCAGTCAGATACGCCTGCGTTTAAAAAGGCAATATCCAGTTTGCCAAAATGTTGTTCAACACGTTCAGCCAGTTGACGTTGGGCGTTGAGGTCTCGGGAATCTGCCTGAAGCACAAGGACTTGATTTCCGAGTTCCTTTTGTGTTTTTTCTACATTTGCCGGGGTTACTCCGGTGACAATCAATTCAGCGCCTTCAGCCAGAAATTGTTTGGCTGTCTCCAAGCCAATTCCGCTGGTGCCACCCGTAATAAGTGCTCGTTTACCATTAAGTCTAGTCATGTTAAAACCTCCATCGCAAGATACTTACAAGGACAAATATAAGGGGGGAATCAACCAAAGTCAAGTAACTCAGCTTTATATTTTTATTGATGTGTGATAAGATCACTACGTGGACAGGAGACAGTGAACACAAATGAGGAAGAAGTAGCCCGCTGGGGAGATTTCCGACTCGAATCGTGAACGCAAACTTCTTCAAACCTTGTTGGAAGGACAAATCCAAGATGTCGATTCAATGAAGGTCTACTGATGCGTATATAAAAAAATAGAGCAGTTACCTAAGGTAAATATGGACTGTATCAAGAAGATCAATGTCTCTATGGAAGGTGAGTATGAATTGAAAACAATGCTTATTATCGGTGCAGGACCTGGTCTAGGCTTCTCACTAGCCAAGACTTTTGGAAGAAACGGTTTTCGTATCGCACTCGTTTCAAGAACACAGGAGAAATTGGACCAATATGCAGAGCAGCTTGGTAAGATGGGCATTGAAGCTCAGGGTTTTGCTGCCGATATCACTAACAAAATGCAACTTATCAGGGCTTTTCAAGAAATTAAGAATACGTTCGGTACAATCGATGTAATGGAGTTTAATCCGCATAGTGGAAATGTTACTACGACATCTGTTCTGGAAACGACAGATGAGAGCGCACTTCAATTTTTCAACAATGTTGTCATTGGAGCTATAAATACAGCCAGACAAGTCATTCCAGAAAGACAGAACGGGGTGAAGGGGCGCTTCTTTTTACAAGCGATCTTTCCGCAATGAGTCCAAGCCCGATGTTTGGAAATTCAGGTATCGCCATGTCAGGACTCCGGAACTATAACACGAGCGTTTGCTTCCTCTTGGAGTATTTGTGGGCCATTTATCCATTAGTCCTTTAATCAAGCAGGGCACAAGTTTTGATCCTGATCAAGTGTCAGATGCTTGGTACAGTCTTTATGATAAAAGAACAGAGGCAGAGGAAACTTTTCCTAAAGGAATCATGCAATTAATCAAAAAATAAATAAAATGATAGGACTAATGTAGTGACTGCCATTAAATTTGCTATGCGGCTTATTTTATCGGTACCCGAGTGAAGGACTAGAACTTGTATCGGTTGCCGAAATAGACAAGAACATAGTCCGATCATTTCTGTATTGCATAATTCCATGCGAAATAGTGATGTGAATGCATCTATTTATTGGTTGTCAAGAATGTTGGAATCAGGTGAAGATCCTTTATTTATCGCTCGTAGGCTCGTTAGGTTTGCAAGTGAGGACGTAGGTCTGGCAGACAATAGGGCGTTGGAAATCACTGTTTCGGTGTTTCAAGCATGTCAATTTATAGGGATGTCAGAGTGTGATGTTCATTTAACACAAGCCGTTATTTACCTGACCCTGGCTCCCAAATCGAATTCTGCTTACTTGGCTTATTAATACTACATAATCTGGATTAAGTATTTATGTTTCTGTAGAAGAATAGAAGGCGAAATGATTTTAATTTAAGTGAATAGAGTATTTTAAACTGAGACTACTATCTAATACTAGATAGTGGTCTTTTTGCTGTGTATAATTAAGATGAAGATATCGCGAAAATCCGTATTCATTATCATGCATAAAGATGCAAAGTGAGTTTTTGCTTTTTCTCACTAAATATGAAAATGTGTATTGATGCCATAAGCTTTTTTGATGACTTTTTCTCACTAATTATGACAACGCACAATTGTTGTGTGGTGTCATAATTAGTGAGAAAATTTACAGATTGAACGAGAATAATAATCATATTTGATGTCCGAAGAAAATAAAGTTTTAGACTGATCCGACAAATGCAACAGCGGCAGATAAGGACGCGAAAATAAATTCCTAGACTGGCCGCTGTTGTGGTCAACATTCAGCTATCGTGTCCTGTTAGCCTAATAACTCTGCAGTTTGTAAGAAAGCGTCCAGCCGCTCCTTTTGAAGAAGATGATGACGGTAATGCATCTCCACCATCGTGAACCATTCGACCGCGTTTAACGCGCCGAAGGCTACGGCCGGATGAGTCGCCTTTCGCTGCAGCCGCTCTGGGTCTATGTTCTGCAGCGACGCCCCAATCTCATGCATGCGGCGCCTTGCTTCCTCCAGCTTGGCGACAAGCTGCTCCTTGCTTTCTGGCTGTGGAGGCGTATATTGCAAGTCGGCCGGTACCTGAATGCGAACCGATGGGAAGCTCCCTTGCTCAAACACGGCATGGCCGGCCTCCGTCTTCCCGCCGCCCTCCTCGTTGCCGCCACCGAGCGCCATGCACTCCTCCGCAAGACGGAGCTGCAAGTTCAGCGTGGAATGGGGCAGATGCAGGTACATTTGACCAAGCGACCATTCGTTCTCGCTTGGCTTGCGACACAGTTCCGCCAGACTATACTTGTCCAGCTCCCGAACATAATGCTTCGAAATCTCGTCGAACCTTACCAAAATATCCTTAATCCCTATGTTCTTATTCAGAAGATCATCTCCTCGAATACTGAATTACTCTCATCATATGAGAGGGCTCAAGAAAAAGCATATTCGTAGTTTATATCTTTAATACTTTATTTACCAGTCTAAGACTATATTTTCTAATTACACCGACCGCTGTCGCTAGCGCGCTGATCGCAAAGCTGACTTCATTCCGGAAGATTCGGGAGCGCAAATGCAGCTGTGCATGCGGGCCACGCGTCGCCAGTCTATAACTTTGTTATCTCAGTCTAGTTCTTTATTGTTTAGTCTAAAACATTATTATTCACTAACAATTGACAATGAAGAAGTAGTACAACTTCTTATTGATTGTATAAATACGCATTTTTAGAGTTGCGTATATTCTCATAAATTTGAAAAATTAGGGTGGACCGAATAACTTCGAGTCACTGAGTTCTCACTAATTATGAAAATGATCGTTGAATTATCATATATTCAGCTTGTTGTTTTCTCATTAATTATGACACCACACAATTGTTGTGTGGTGTCATTGTCTACAGACAATAAAGTTGTGTACTAATCGAGAAATAGGCAATAAAGTTGTGTACTAAATATTAAGGAAACATAATAAAAGAATCACTTTTAGTAAAATCAAAAGCCTGATGAACAAGTGTCATCAGGCTTTGTTAAAATCAGGACGGTTGCTTTGGTTTAAATAGAGAGCGATATTAAGGTAAAGAAATATTAGAAAAGTTAAAGACAGGAGAACAATTTATAAGGATTTAAAGTACATATTTTTAGAATTTAATAAAAAATATAAATCACAAATATTGGATTTTGGTACACAACTTTATTGCATATCGCACAGGTGAAAATATTTGTAGTTGACTCGCTAGAACACAACCTTATTGTTCGAAGAAAGTTGTGTACAGACAATAAAGTTGTGTTCTAACTTTTAGCAACTTGTGAGTGACTGGAAGCTTGCTAAAACAACCTGTGAAGACGAGTAAGGACGAAGATTGATCAAGGTCAGCAGATTGCAAAGCCTTTTTGGGGTAGCTAAACCAGACCCTTTATCGAAACTTAAAACCAAATAGCGACTTTTCTCTGGAATCCACTGGAGAGAAGTCGCCGTATTTGTTATGGAATGTTTCTTGGTTTTAAAAATGAGATTAATCTATTGTTCTTTATTTATGAATCTTCCTTTCAACCGCTACCGCACTACAACTCAAGGGAAGATATTGTGAGCTGTCTGGAGGAATGGCAGACACCTGTAATTTTGAAACCAGTCTCCGGACAGGGAAGCCTTAATATTTCAATAATCCGCTCTTTCGAACAGATTGAAGACGCGTTGCGTCATAGCATTCAGCAGGATGAATATATATTGGATGGTACGCTGGTGATTGAGGAGTATATAGACGACGGGGAAGAATACAGCGTTGAGGTGCTGACGACTAATGGAAGGCACGAAGTGCTTGCAATCACAACCAAAGAGGTGGTAATGCCTTATTTCATTGAGGCTGGTCACCTGTTACCCGCACCTTTAATAATGATTCTCATTATCAATATATATAGTGTAGCAATTACTACAAAAAATGCAATCGCGAATGCTAGTATTTAGGATTATCAAATCCAGGCTTGCTGTGTGATTATTTATGATGATCTAATTTATGCGTATATGCAGAGGGAGACAAATGCCACGTCATCATTAATAAACTCAGTCGGACTATTTGATTTAATAAGGAGAGAATCGGCAGGCGCCGATTCTTTTAATGGAAAGCATTTTTTTCCCTTTGAGGGATATAGGCCATGCGGCAGGCAATGTCCCAAATGCTCTTTTGACAACCCAAAATCCAAGACTGGCAGGAGGATTAACACATGCCAAACATGCTTAGAAAGTTCTCTTTAGGCCGAGTCGTGGGAACTCCTGAAAGCTTGCAAGCCGTTTCGGAAGATGAAACTTACCAAAAATATTAGTGATAAATGTAGCGATTCACCCTATTTATTGTGCAATAGTCAATAAGTAGTATTCCAACGTTTTGCGAAAAGTTTTTCCGTTTCCATTAGATACAATTGGCGCTGTTCAAGAGTTCGCTTCTCCATACCTGAGTAATTATACCATTTAAGTGAGTTTATACCCATTTTTCGAAAAGTTCCACGAAACATCATTTTGGTGATTGGATTTCCAAATAGCCATCGATAAATATATGTTGGAGTTGCCATAACAGTTAGTAAAGAAGCACCCTTCAAACGAGGAAGCAGACACTTAAATAAACGCCCTGGTTTAGGCTCGCTGTACACGATTCCTTTTGCGAATACCTTATCCAAGAAACCTTTCATCATTGCTGGCATTCCTTCCCACCAGATAGGAAAGATAAAAATAAGGTGATCTGCTTCGAGTAGTCGCTGTTGATAATCTGCAATTAGAGGATCAATTACTTCCTTTGTTCGCCAAGACGCGAGGTCAGAAGCAGACATAACAGGATTGAAGCCGTCTTTATGCAAATCAATCAAATCGATTCGGTGACCACTTGAACGCAAACCTCTTATGGTAGCTGCCAACAAGGCGGCTGAATAACTTCTATTGTGAAGAATATTTTCTGAAGCACCACTTCCATAAGGATGATCAAATATAATAAGAATATTCATATAAAATTCCTTTCTTGTACTTTGTTTTCTTGGAAACAAAATTGTTTTTTATGGATACAATAATATATTTTTGTTTCTCTGTTGTCAATAATGTTTCCTTGTATTTTATTTTTTATAATCACTTGGTATACTAGAAATATAAAATCTGAGAATATTTCTTTATTCTCTAATATAAAATCTTAAAAGTAAGAGAGTGAGATTGTAAAAATGAATGATAATGTTGAACAAACGCTTTTAATAACAGATATAATAGGTCACATTGCTGCTGTACAGAAGCGATTTCAGTCAGAAGGCGAAGATGAAGAAAGAAGATGGATGATTAAAAATGCTACTGAATCGGTCGTTATCGAATTTTTAAAGGAAGCATCTGTTCAGATGCTCCATGTCTTGGATGCTATAGGAGAATTAGAGCCAGTCAATGGCATTACAATTTCTAGGCATTTTGGTATTCCTAGAGGTAGCGTATCCAAAATAACTCAGCGGCTGGTGAAACTAGGAGTTATACATGCTGAATCATTATCTTCCAATAAAAAAGAAGTATTATTTCGTTTAACTCCATCTGGTGAGCAAGCTTTCAAATTGCACCAGCAACTTCATGAACATATGGATGATAATTTTAGGATTTTTCTAAGTCGTTATAACCTCGATCAGATACGCTTTCTTTCAGAATTAATGAGAGAAGTATTGGAAACTTCATGGGTTGGATCAGAAATGGTTCCTGTTGAAGCAGAGGATGAACACGAAGATTACAAGTTATCTACTAACAAGATTAGCTCACCTATAGATTTACAACAAAAAAATGAAATCTTAAGTATGTTGCAGAATTTTGATTCGAAGAAGTTGAGCAGAGTAAAAGAATTGATACGTATTGCCTTTCTTGAGGATTGACTAATACCTTGTCTCTATCAAATTTAGGGTTTATGGAGAAACTCTTATAAAAAATGCATGAAGGCACTAAAAATTCTTAGGTCTCCTAAGAATTCTGTACTCTCGACCATAAGTTATTTGGTGATAGCTGGGCTACAGCCCGCTCCCTTCAAATAGCAATTAAATGGAAGCGGGATTGCAACAGCAATAGGAATAGGATATTACACTCTATCCCGTCGCTCAGGCCAGCTGCAGCGATGGCTTCCCTAATGAGAACCTTACGGTCATGGAACCCACAATTATAGTGAGTTCTATGATGTCCTTCGTCATTGGGGTAAAGTGACTGACTTGACTTGAGCAGAGGTATTTCCGTAAATATCCTTGGCCAGTACGAGAATATGCAGCGTATCGGCTTGGGAGGAACCACCCTGTTTGTATTTAGTAGTTGGAAGCGTTGCTGACCAATTGGTTTTATCTTCTGTAATAACGACACGAATGCCATTGACATAAACTTTAAGCTGCGCGATATCGCTTTGATCTGAGACTGAACCTTCCAATTCGAGAACATCATCCGTGATCGAAGCATTCAACTTAAGTTCAGGGGCTCCTGTTTCCTTGCGTTTAGAGGGTGGGAGAGCAGTTTGCGGGTTATAGGAAAAGGTTTCATCCTCAAGCGCTGGCGTGCGTGCTGCAATAGGACGGTTTTTGGTCGCCTGCTCATAGGAATAAGCGTAACGAA
Source organism: Paenibacillus sp. cl130 (assembly GCF_900116035.1). Taxonomy (NCBI): domain Bacteria; kingdom Bacillati; phylum Bacillota; class Bacilli; order Caryophanales; family Paenibacillaceae; genus Paenibacillus; species Paenibacillus sp. cl130. The sequence continues at coordinate 463,865 of NZ_FOYG01000003.1, read as the reverse complement.
GCAGGTCATTATCGCTGTATGCGGCACCTGCCATCGTCAGATTAACGGGCATTCCGGTATCCTTCATAGCGCCCATACTCACAGACACACTTGGGATACCGTACTCGCGTAGAATGAAATTCGTATTGGAGAAATAGTTGCCATTCTCCCAAGCCTCCTCATAGGATGTTTCATTCACATCGGAGTCAGCTTTGCCGATATTCGAATTTGCCGGGAATGCAATAAAATCAAGGTTGTTTTGCTTCATCCAATTTTCAAAATCAATCTTTCGCACATTTTCAAGCCCCCGTAGTCCTTCATGAAACTGGGAAATTTGTTCGTAAGGGGTGACGCCTTTCTTTATGGTTTCAATAAATACGTCATAGTGGCCAAGGTCTCTGCCACGTTTGGCATCTACCGAACCGGGCGGATTTGGGAAGACGGTTGCAGGGTCGATATTAGCCCATGACGGAAAATTCGGATCGCCCACACTTTTAAGGAATTCCTCAGCAGCATAAGGATTAAGCAATCCGAATTCCTTTTCAACCCACTTTGCCGGCATCAAACCACGTTCCTCAGGTGTTTTTGCTGTTGCCCGGTCTTTCTCGCTGTTCGCCTGCAAGGGGAAGTCAACTTCCACAACCTCAGCTCCAAGAGCAGTTAAATCCTTTACAGCTTTTTCCCATAATGCCCGTATCGAAGGTCTGAATTTGATCGGAGTTGTGGTTTCATGGTCCTTACCAATATAGATTTTCGGAACGCCAATGCGCTTGCCTTTTAAAGCTTGAATGTCTCGCAGCTCTAAATAGGATTTGGGACGGACACTGTTGACAGAAGGGAGTCGAACGGCTTTCTGTTCTCGCCAGAAATCCCCCTTGGTGATCTTATCTTCTACAACGATCACGTCAAGCAAGCGGAGCATGTCCTCGACAGTCCTCGTATGTGGGACAACGACATCCCGTATAGGGAAGAGCGGCCAATTCCCCCGAATGGAGATTAGGCCCCGCGATGGCGTGTAGGCAATTAAACCATTGTTAGATGCTGGTGATCTTCCAGAGGATACCGTTTCTTCCCCCATACCGAAGGCAGCAAGGTTGGCGGCTGTTGATACGCCAGATCCGTTAGAGGAGCCAGAGTACCAAGCTGCAGCCAAATAATTTGGATTGTACGGACTTTCAGCACGGCCATAAACGCCTCTTTGCATTCCCCCTGCTGCCATTGGTGGCATGTTGGTTTTACCAATGAGCACCCCACCGGATTTGCGTATCTTCTCTACTGTAAAGGCATCGTCTTTTGCCATCAGATTTTTGAAAGCTGGAGATCCAGAAGCGACAGTGAGTCCCTTAACCTTGTAGCTGTCTTTAACCGTGTAGGGGATGCCTTGCAGTGGACCGGTCTTAATACCCTGTACCCTTAGTTGATCAGCCTGAGCGGCTTCTTTTAGTACGTCGGGGTTCAGAACAGGGATGGAATTCAGCCGAATGCCACTAGAATCATAGGCATATACGCGGTTAAGGTACAGGGCGGTGAGTTCGACACTCGACAGTGCTCCTGACTTCATCGCGTCCTGCATCTGAGCAATCGTAGCCTCTTGCAATTGAAATGTAACTAGGGAGGAGACGGGTTCACTACTGGTTTTACTTGAGGAAGAGGGCGAAGGGGTGGCGGATGCAAGGGAGCATCCCGTGAGAGTTAAAATCATACCAGTCGCGATCCATTTGCAATAATTACCGATTACATTCCTTGCATTCGCTTTTAGCATTCGTGCGCACATAGCATTTTCACTCCTTAAATTAGATAGGATCAGGAATTTGAATAGAGAGGAACGAGAAATTAATAAATGTTTCTAATTATACTACTTATTTTAATACGAAATGTCAATTTTTGTAATGCGGATATAAAGGGACCCATTTAAGGTAAAATGGTGCCCGAGATTACACTAGGGAGCTTCCCTAGCAAATCCCGAGCACCAGAGGGCGTTTTCCATGGGTTACACTTGTAAGTCACTGAGGATGAAACACCCATACATTCTCAATATAGTAAACATTTGTCTAAGATAAATACGAGCGATCATAATGAAAATTCAATGAAATCCACGTAGGCATCCCAGGTTCCGTCATCGCTCGTCAAGGTGAGTTTGACGTCCTGATCTCCGGTAGCGTGAGTAATGTTGGATAAAGTTTGGACAGTCGGCGTTTTGCCCGTGAAATAAAAGGAACCCACAGTTACTCCTCCAATAACCAAGTCCACTTTGGCCGTACTAGCATTGCTTGAAGCCCCCCGTACTGAGATATTATGCGTAGGGTTGGCAAAATACTGTGAGTATGATGCATAGTCAGCAGTGGCATACAGAGCAGCCCCGTCAAAAGGTGTACTGATCTTGCCCGCATAAGTGCCGCCAATGTTCATGTTCTCAGCTTCAACCTTTGTCCCCGTATTGTTCCCCGTGTTGGGGGTAAACTGCCAGGCATCCAAATTAAATAGATTGCCGTTTCCTGTCCCAGTAAACACCAGATAAATGTTGCGAACCCCAGTTGCATTATTGATCGTGGTCTCTACTTCTCTCCAGGTCTGCATACCTCCAGTTGAAGGTACTTTTAAGGTGCCGACTAAAGGGCCTGTCTCACTGTCAAGACGTACTTCAATACTACCACCGACACTTGTGGCAACATTGGCTTTGAACGTCTTTGCTCCGGTAGAGCCAAAATCAGCCTTCCCGACAGCGACCCAGTCCCCATTGTGAATATTGGTCACATTCAGATTACTGACCGGACCGCCAGTGGCTTGAGTGGGCTCGGTCGTAATACCCGCCTGCCACGCGATGGTTTCCGCTTCAACTCTGGTATATGGATTTAGATTGGATAGCTGAGCTATTCCAGTCATATTCCCTTGTACCTCCTGGATGCTTCCATCGGTATTGTACACCAGTTTATTAATGTGAGGAGAGCGATAGCCTTTTCCATTTCCAATTTGTGCCTTGCTGACCGTTTGGGCATGATACACGACGTACCACTCATTTTTAAAGTTAAATACAGCATGGTGGTTGTTGCCGCCAACGCCGAAGAATGTATAGGGGTTTTTCAGGAAATGGCCTTTATAAGTGAAGGGGCCCATCGGGTTATCGCCGACCATATAGCCGATTTCACCTGCAGGGTACTGTGGCGGGTGTGTCCCGGCAAAGTTAATGCAGTAGGAATAATAGTATTTGCCATTGTACTTATGAATACCGGAATCTTCAAATAAGTAAGGTGCATCAATGGTGGTTGTGCTTCCAACAACACTTATCATATCGGCCCCCAACTTGATCACTCTAGCTGTTTTAGGATTAGCAATGGAAGCGGGATCGGATTCGTTAGGAATTCCCCCACCGCTATACAGGTATCCTGTGCCATCATCATCCACCAACACAGCCGGATCAAAAAGCCATGTCACGCCAGCCATTCCAGGCGTACTATGTGTCACAAGCGCTTTACCGAGGGGGTCTGTCCAAGGTCCGATCGGCGTGTCTGCTGTCAGGACTCCAATTCCTGCCCCACCATTGGCAAAATAAAGAAAGAATTTATCTTTGCCATTCAATTTTTTATGCGCAATTGCTGGAGCCCAGGAGTTAGAGGCCCATTTGGCAATGCCTCTACCGTTGTTCTTGTTGTTGGCACCTGCGACCGGTATCGTTCCGTGATCCGTCCAATTCACCATGTCCGCGGAGGAAATGACCTGGATGCGATCCAGTGCACTGAAGTCATTGTCTTTAATCGATCCATCATTGTTATAAACATACGTATCACTTGACATGTAGACATACACCCTTCCACCATATACCAATGAATAGGGATCAGCTCCCAATTTATGATCCACTAGAGGGTTGGAATTTCCAGGGAGTTTAGCCAGTGGTCGATTGGCAGCATCTACACTTAGCACGAGAGAGACACCAAGCAATAAAGTGAAGGAGAGAAATAAAGCTAGACATTTTCTAATCATAACAATAACCTCCGTTTTTTTATATGGTCCAAAGCCGAGCTATTCGTAAATTTATCAAACTCAAGAATATACTCAGACCTCTACCCGTAAGGAGAACTGCTGTGAAGAGGGCACGAGAAATAGACATGAAATCGCTTACATTTATTGAATTTAAAAGTGAACTACGAGAGGAGAGTCACCATATACTGGTCTCTGTTCATTTATTGACAACTCCAGTTATGTGTTGGAGAAAGTATAGTAATCATAAACATTGGGTTATTAAATATTAATATGTAAATTGATTGCAAATAATGGTTTTATTTGGCGCAATCATAGCATGTTCTATCAAAAATAACAATATCATTCTATTTTCTAAAAAAAGCGAATCGAAAGGAACGTAAATTACGATACCAATGGCATGCTGGACCTTTTGCAAAATCGAGATATCCGACCTGTTATCCCAAGCAAGCGCAATCGACGGGTGAAACTTTAAGTTGGCATTAGTTAAACACACTATGTCCATACGTTGTATGCTGAACATGACTGGATAAAATATACGAGTAATTAGTATGAATGATTGCAGCAGAAGAGGCAGCCCTGCAGGGATGCTTTTGCCTGTCCAGGGGAGATTGCATTAATGCAACACTGATATCCAATTTCCAGTATCCTAAATTAGTGCAATAAATGTTGTAAAGTTAGTATGGGCAGTTACCTGATTCATTCATTATTATAAATGCTGTAATCTACATTACCTAGACTGGGGTGACAAAGTTGAACGAAAGTAAAAAGAAGACGGATCGGCAGTCTGCTGATGGTAGGTGTGTTGACATGTCGGCCGTGTTGAACGGGTGCAGCAGCAATAGCGAGCGGTCACAAGCCGGGTGACACAAAAACTACATGTGCCAGGCTGGAGATAAGAACGGTAAATACGATCAACCGGTAACAATTACGTATTTGTGACCATGGGGTTCAGATGTTAAGTTCAAACCAGGAGAAATCATACCAAATGGACAAAAGAAAAGCTGGGAATCGAGTTGAAAAATCAGTAGGTTTCTCCATCCACAAACAATGCATTTAAGACAAAACTGCGTTTGTCTCTTGTATCAAGCGCTGACTTGCTGATATTATTTCATATCGCGGCGAATTTAATTTGGTTCGAGAACTGATTGAATCTCTGACAAATTTGTGGAAGCCGGCGAATTGTTTGATCAATATGCTGACGAGACATGGAAGGAATGTCGAGGGACAAGAACATGGCCCGATTACCAATTATCCAACAAATGGTAGTCATCTTGAACTTTCGAGTTCGTTATCCGTTTCACGGATCGACTTTATCACAAATTCAGAGAAAGCTTTTACTGTTGGAGATAACCACTTTTTCTTTTTAATCAGCATATGGGAGTATATCGGATCGAACTTTTCGGAATGACTTACGATTTTAAGTTTTCCTCTATTCACGTCTTCTTTAACTGTAATATAAGGCAAAAAAGAAAATCCAAGCCCACTCATAACGGTTTGTTTAATCGCCTCAATACTCCATAACTCCATGGTTTGAAATGGGTGAATATCATGCTTTACAAGATATCTTTCAAACATGGTCCGATAACTACAGCTTTCTTCATTCGTAATAAAAAAATGGTTGGTGTTCTCTCGCTTATATTCATCGAAATGGTCTGGACCGTCATTGCTGCACACCAGGACAATGTTCTCCTGGGCCAAAGAATAATGAATGCATTTTTCCGGATGTATTTCCGGGTAGACCATGAAAGCCACATCTACACGTCCACTGATTAAGTCAACCTGGTTTTGTTCACATGTACCGTTGATAAGGATGAATTTGACATGAGGATATTTCAAAGAGAATTCCCTTATAATCGGGCTTAATCTAGAAATTGTTAAAGACTCTGGTGCAGCCACCTTTATAGCACCTTTAACCTCCTGGTTGCTTCGTATATTTCTAATCTGGTCATGAGTAGCCAGTAGATCTTCTGCCAGAGGTATTAATTCTCTCCCTAATTGAGTAAGTTTCAAGTGCCTTCTTTCGTAAGTGAAAAGCTCCCCGCCAATCTCTTCTTCAAGCGACTGTATATGGGCAGTGATCGTGGACTGAGTGTATCCCAATTGCAATGCAGCCCCTGTATAACTTCCGATTTCGATAATCGCCTGAAATGTAATAAGGTGTCTAATTTCCATCGATGTTCTCCTTAGGTTTAATTTCTATCGATAAAAATGATAATGATTTTGAATATTTCAATTTTATTAATGAACAGATCCATCATACAATGGAATCCTTCTGATCGTAAATTAATCTACAAGGGAGGAAACAATGAATGGAACCGTTCAAAATTTCAATTCCAGAGCAACAACTGCATGATCTGTCTATCAGACTAAAACAGGTTCGATGGCCTTCGAGTTTCTCTGTAGAACCATGGGCTCTGGGGACAGACCGTTCCTTTTTAAAGAGATTAGTTGATTATTGGAGCACGGAATACAACTGGCGTGAACAGGAAGCATGGTTAAACCGTTTCCCGCAGTTTATGGAACATGTGGATGGCTTCGATATACACTTTGTACACGTTCGGGGTGAAGGCACATCCGCACGACCACTGTTGTTGACTCATGGATGGCCAGGATCATTTGTAGAGATGTTAGAACTAATCCCTTATCTAACAACTCCATCACTATATGGTGGACATGCTGAAGAGGCTTTTGACGTGATTATTCCCTCATTGCCAGGCTTTGCATTTTCGAGTAAACCCACACGACCGGGAGTGGGGTCCAAATACGTAGCTACGCTTTGGGCAAAACTTATGGATCGTTTGGATTATGAAAGGTATTTGGTTCAGGGAGGGGATATTGGAGCAGGGGTCTCAACATGGTTAGCATTCATGTACCCTGAACGGGTGATGGGACTTCATCTCAATTATATTCCAGGAAGCTACAAGCCACCCCTCACTCCGAATACACCATCTGTTAGCGAAGAAGAGCAAGCTTACTTAGACATCGTAGCTGAGTGGTTGGACCGAGAAGGTGCTTATAGCGCCCTTCATAGAACGAAGCCGGAAACACTGGCTTTTGCACTAAGTGATTCCCCAACCGGTCTTGCCAGCTGGATGGTAGAAAAATTTCAAGGTTGGAGTGACTGTGACGGGGATATCGAAAGGTCTTTCTCACTTGATCATATCCTCACTAACATATCGATTTACTGGTTTACCAATTCGATTGCTTCTTCCATGCGAATATATACTGAAGGTACCAAAATGCCACTGCATTTCACCGAAGATCAGCGTGTTACTGTTCCAACAGGGGTTTCCTTATTTCCCAAGGAGCTGCCCACGCCTCCCCGAAGCTGGGTAGAACGCGCCTATAATATTACGTACTGGGAGAAAGCGAATAAAGGCGGTCATTTTGCCGCTATGGAAAATCCTAAATTGTTTGCCGAACATCTAAATCATTTTTTTCATTCCATAAGCATCTGATAGTCTCTATCCTTGAGAGGGTTATGAACAACCAGTACATTTTTTACCAGACATACATTTACCCCTTAAAGGGGAATGGACACAAAGTTGGCCCTCAAACTTTGTCTTAGAGATTACCACAGTGAAACTGGAGTTGACCTGACTACTAAGATCATGTGAAAAGGGGCAAATTTTAATTTTGTGTTACTGTAAAATATGTAAATGCAAAGCGGTAACACAACTCAATATTCTTCTACAAAATCACATATGAGATTCATTCCGCTACGGTAGGTTCACATATTAGTCCATATAAAATGAGAAAAATATCGGGGTGTATACACTTAAATAGATACATTTATCCATACTTCTCTTAATTATAATTCAGCCAAGTATATTCACAACCTCAACCATACTACACAGCTTCGATATTGTTATATGAATAAAACTGATCGAAACCGTCAGTATCACTCACTAATCTCAAGGCAAAGGAGCATAGATGATCCAACAAAATAACCAGTACTCTTGAATGAACTTACAGGGCAAAGAGAGCTTGGAATAATTCAATGCGCAATAAAAAGCTCATGTCGTTGGCTTTGCGTCTAGTTATCGAAGAAAAAAAGGACATTGACCATTTAATTAGTCGCTTATTTAGCAGCTTTTTATATTTTGGAACGACTGCCCGAACTAAAGATGAGAGATTTTATTATATTTCCGGAAAGTGTACAGTTCATACTTTGGAAAACCTGACAAGGCCTTGATCGATATGTGGGTGAAAAGGAAAACTGAAGAGGGGGTTATTCGAAAAAATAAATGCGGTGAAACTCGGGGGCACAGTCTAATTGAGCAATTTAATCGCTCCGCAAGCTTGCTAATGATCTCAAAAGAGGGCATCGCATTTGCTTTCTCAATTTGACTAATGTAACCTCTGGTTCCAACATCTCTAGCTAGATCCTCCTGACACATTTATAAACCTTTTTGTAAGTTCTTTATCTTCTTCCTAGTAAATAAGAATTTGTGTAGCCACGGTATTGGAAGAGGGAGAGGGCTTGGTAATTACAATCGAGCCCTTTTTATTTACAGGTGCAGGGTATGTCGTTGAGCAAACGGATGGATGGACTTTATGTGTACCCGACAATAGCTTTGTGGCACAACATGAGCATACCATAATAAGGTGTATCAGCCGAAAAATATAAGAATAAGCAAAAACTATAAAGAATGAACTGTACCCTGTCAGTCAGACATGAAGAAGAAACTATGTCTACTTGGCAGGGTACTTTCATTGGTTTCTCTGACTTAAGGAGGAAGAATTGATGTGGAAGAAATGTAGTTTGTTTTTATTAGTTCTAGCATTTGTGTCGATTTGCATTTCTGAAATGCCTGCGTCTGCTGCCAGCTCTACAATTACCAAGCATATAGGAAATTCTAACAATGAAATTTGAAATGGAAGGAGAAGATGTCAAAACGTGCTATGACAGATGAAGCCAAAGCATTGAATCCTTGTTTTTCAATCTTCTATGCCGTGAATATGAGAAAAGGCTGAACCAGCTTGTGAAAGCTTTTTATATTATTTTGTGCTGCTATCCTTCCACTGAGAAAGCTAGGACAGAATCAGGATTTTGAGGCTTCTTTAAGGATGTTATTACATAAGAGCGGATCTTAATACAATCTTAATGCTGTAGGCAAATTCGTAATACGGTACTGATTTTGCTCATGATATACTATGGATTGAGAGAGAATATAGTAGAGGGTGGGCACAGGATGGCAGCAAAACAGAACGATGCCGGGTCCATACTTGATCGAATTACTGACTTGCCGGTAAGAAAAAGTAGAGGAAGACTGAAAATTTTTGTTGGATATGCACCAGGTGTTGGGAAGACCTGTGCAATGCTTAGCGACGCTCACGAAGAGCAAAAAGAGGGTATAGATATCGTAGTTGGATATATTAAACATTATGCCCGGCCATACACTACGGCGTTGTTGGAAGGACTTGAACTTCTTCCTTACATCAAAATTTCAAATAAAGAATCCTCAACTAAGGAATTTGATCTGGACCAAGCGCTCCAGAGAAGTCCTGACCTTATTTTATTGGACGATTTGGCCCATACCAACGCGGCAGGATGCCGACATAAAAAAAGATATCAGGATGTGGAGGAACTTCTTCGCGCAGGAATTCATGTATATACGACGATGAATGTTCAACAGATCGAAAGTCTAACGGATATTGTCTACTCCATTACTGGCATTTCCGTTGACGAACGCATACCGGACAGTGTATTTGACAGTGCTGATCAGGTGGAATTAGTCGATATTGAACCGGATGATTTAATAGGACGTTTGAATAGGGGAAAGATTTACCCTGAGGAGGAGAATACACAGGCTCATTTATTTACCAAAGAGAAGCTGACGACTCTACGTGAAATTGCTTTGCGTAATACAGCAAGTCAGTTAAACCGAATCGCGGAGCAAATCAGTGAGCAGGCGAAAAGAAATGAATTTGATACGAAAGAACATATTCTGGTCTGTCTGTCTTCGGCTGCTTCCAATAAGAAAGTGATCCGAACAGCAGCAAGAATGGCGGCAGCTTTTCATGGTCATTTCACCGCGTTGTTTGTGGAAACACCAGAAGCGAGAGAATTGACATCAAAAAATAAAGCAGAGTTAAGGGAGAACCTTAGGCTGGCTGAGCAAATGGGTGCACAAATCGCAACGATGTATGGAGACGATATTCCAGGACAGATTGCCGAATATGTCAAAACAAGCTGTGTATCGAAAATTGTCCTAGGACGCTCCCCTTACAAGAGGAGAGGGCTTGCAAAATCCAATGTAAGTGATAAACTAACGGCCTTACTTCCTAATATTGAAATCTATATTATCCCCTATACTCAGTCTTCCTTCTATAAAAGATTGCCTTTTTACGAAAAATACCCATTGCTGTCGTTGGCAGATACTATCAAGACCATTGCTATCTTGGCTGTGTGCACAATTATTGGCTTGTGGTTTAAGTATTTGGAATTCCGAGAAGCTAACATTATCACCGTGTACATTCTGGGAGTTTTGTTAAATGCAATTGTGACTAAGGGCAGAATGTATAGCGCCATTTCTTCGGTTATGAGTGTACTTGTGTTTAATTATTTTTTTACCGAGCCTTATTATTCTTTACAGGCTTATGATTCAGGCTATCCGGTCACCTTTCTGGTCATGCTGGCTGCTTCTTTCATGACGAGTACACTGACTATGCGAGTAAGAGAGCAGGCTCGGCAATCCGCGCAAAAAGCTTACCGTACCGAGGTGCTTCTGGAAACAAGCCGGAAATTGCAACAGGCCAAAGACTCTCCGGCTATTATTAATGAAATGGCACATCAAATGGTAAAGTTGTTGGACAGAATGGTCATTTTCTATTCAGTTGACCAAGGGGTACTGTTGGCGCCGCAGTTTTTTCCAAAGAAAGAATCTGCAGTTGATCCAGGGGTCTACACAGGAGGCAACGAACGTGCAGTTGCAGAGTGGGTATATAAAAACAACAAGCGTGCAGGAGCAACGACGGATACTTTTTTTGGCGCTAAGTGTCTATATCATGCGGTGCGTGGAGGAGAGCAGGTTCTTGCGGTGGCAGCTATTGTAATGGATGAGGAAGAACCTTTAGAAGTTTTTGAAAATAGCCTAATGCTTGCCATGCTGGGAGAATGCGCGCTGGCGCTAGAGAAAGAAAAACTGAACGAAAGACAACAAGAGATTTCCATGCAAATCCAGCAGGAGCAACTCCGTGCCAGTCTGCTTCGGTCCATTTCTCATGATTTACGCACTCCACTTACCAGCATCTCAGGCAATGCGGGGATTCTTCTTGGAAACCCAGAGGTACTAAACGAGGAACAGAAAAAAGGTCTATATACGGATATATATGACGATTCCATGTGGTTAATCAATTTGGTAGAAAATTTGCTGTCTATTAGTCGAATCGAAGGTGGTACTCTAAATCTGAATTTTCAGGCAGAATTAATGGAGGAAGTCATTTCGGAGGCTCTGCTTCATGTGAATCGCAACAGTGTGAAGCATGTCATTCAGACGGAACTGGATGATGAATTGATGATGGCTCGAATGGACTCCCGACTTATTGTTCAGGTATTGATCAATATGATTGATAATGCAATCAAGTATACCCAAGATGGCTCTCACATCACAATTTCAGCAAGACGCGAGAGACATATAGTCATTGTAGAAATCTCAGATGATGGCCCCGGTATTTCTTCAGAAGAAGTCAAGGTTAGACTGTTTGAGATGTTTTATACGGCAGACAACATTCATGGGGACGGACGTCGTGGATTAGGATTGGGGCTTTCTCTGTGCAAATCAATTGTGAATGCTCATGGAGGTACTATTGGTGTTAAGGACAATATCCCTAAAGGGACGGTTTTTTATTTTACCCTGCAAGCTGAGGAAGTGAATGTTCATGAATAAACCTTTTATTCTTGTTGTGGAGGACGATAAACCCATCCGCAAGCTGATTACGACAACGCTGGAGACACAGGGGTATAAATATCATACGGCTGAAACAGGGGAAGCATCGATTTTAGAAGCAGTATCCAAGCAGCCGGATCTAATGATTCTGGATTTGGGGTTGCCGGATATGGATGGTGTAGATATCATAAAAAAGTTTCGTGCATGGTCGAATATGCCTATTATTGTGGTCAGCGCACGCAGCGAAGATCGGGATAAAATAGATGCGCTGGATGCCGGAGCGGACGATTATCTAACAAAGCCCTTCAGTGTAGAAGAACTGCTGGCCAGACTTCGAGTCAGTTTACGAAGAATTCGAAATGACAGTGATAAGCTCCTGAAGGATGCTTCCATCTTTATTAATGGAAATTTGAAAATTGATTATGCAGCAGGATGCGTATGGATTGGTGAAGAAGAAATTCACCTGACCCCAAGCGAATATAAACTGCTTTGCCTGCTGGCAAAACATGTAGGCAAAGTACTGACCCATAATTTTATCCTGCATGAAATCTGGGGCAACCACAGCTATGACATTCCTGCCCTGCGTGTGTTTATGGCAACGCTGAGAAAAAAAATAGAAAAAACATCATCACAAACTAAGTTTATTCAAACACATATCGGAGTTGGTTACCGTATGCTTCAGGTTGGAGATGATGGCTAGGTAACAATACCATTATGTAATTAGAGATCATGCTCTTATGGAGCATGGTCTCTTTATTTTTCATCTGCCACTAAATCTTAAGATGATCTTTATACCTATATGAAAACCCTAATCCTAAACTAATGGTGAAAATGTTACGCTGAACTCTGAAGTAAAGAGGATAAGGAGGTTCGGCATGTGAGATGGGCACTACCTTGTTCGTCTGTTTCATCGGCTAAGCTGTCAACTGAGTGAAAGGGAAAGAGGTATGGGGAATGAATGAAATTTTAACAAGTGCGGGTCTGATCTCAATTGTGCTGGCGGTGCTGTATTCCGTTAAAAAAATATATGATTTTATCGATTTGCAGAAGGTGACACGGAAGGATCTCTATGAGAACTATGATATCTATAAAGCAGCTCAGAAGTTTGCTCTCGGTACACCCGTCGATGAGATCAGAGAAATCCTGACAAACAGCTATGAGTTAGACGATAACCAGGTTGAAGAGACAATGTTTTTGGCTCTTCCTCATCGGAACGATACCGATGGTGGTTATCTTGCCTTTATCAAGGCTGTAAATCGGGTGCTGGAACAAGAGGTTTATAGCTAAACTCCGAAAGAAGGAAAAATATGAATCGTCAGGCCGCGTTACCTGGTGTTTGCTCCCAATCTGGCCGGAGAACAATTTCTACAAGCGCTGAGTGAAGAAGAAAAATTATTTGTTGCTTTGGCATCCAATCCTGATCAACAACACCATTTGTAAGAATTAGGAGTAGAAAATGTTATTGAAAGCTTAGAAGGCTTATTCCACTTGTTGAAGACGGAGTGAGCCTTTTTTACATGCAGAAAATTCAACTACAATAAGCAATTAAAAACGGCAAGTCATATATGCAAAGAGGAAGGGAGAATAAGTTCTATAAATTCCATGAAAGCGTTTGACATATTTGAATATCAATCTATAATTATGAACAGAATTGGACCTCACTGAGATGCAAGTATCCTGATTTTTTCAATCTGAATCGGATTAAGATGTCGCCAATTTTCAAATAGGTCGCTGCCTATGAGGAATACGATAATTGATAGAGCTGTTGTTCATAAACAGCAAGCTTCATAACCAGGGGCTTGCTCTTTCATTTACCTAAGGAGAATGGGTCGGAATGACACTTAAAAAAAGAATCTTTTTATTGTTTTTTCTCAGCGCGTTTATTCCCTTTATCAGTATATTTGCAATTTCTTACTATACCATTGATTCCATTTTTGCGAATAAAATCAATGATGGAATTCGGAGCAATCTACAGCAGGTAACTTCATCACTGGAAAATTCAATTACCAACCTGAATCATGTTACTCAGCAATTATCATATAGTGGTACATTAGGAAAAAAACTGGATGAAGTCTTGAAGCCTTCCTCCAATATATTTGAATTGATTGAGGCTAGAGATGAATTAAAGAATGAGTTAAATGTCGTAACGTTTACTAATCCGAATATAGGTCTGACCTTATACTATTTCCAGAAAGAAGGCACTACACAGTTCGCTAACTTTCCCATCAAAGATCGTTTTTCTCCCGAGTCTTTGCCTGTGCTTTCCAAATCATATGGCATTGCGTACTATGGTCCCCATATGAGTATGAACCGATTTGATGATCAGCTTGTTTTATCTGCTATGCGAAAGGTACAGCTGCCTCAAAGGGACGATGTATATATTTACGTCGAATCCGGCTTTCGTCTTACACAGGATATACTGGGTTACAATCAATACAAAGGAGCTTTATCGCATTTAATCCTGAATGGTGAGGGCAACATTGTTTACAGTGAAATTCCAGAAGCGATGAAGGTCGGAGAGAATTTCTCCAGCATATCGAAAGGTACTGCAAAAGATGGAATATCCCGTGATTACCATTGGTTTAAGGAGGACTCCAGTCAGAATTGGAGCGTCATATCGGTAATTTCGCAGGCTAAGTATCAACAGGAGAAAAACCAATGGTTGCTTCAAATATTACTGGTCGCTTTATTTTTTCTCGGCTTTACCGTATTTCTGGCTTGGCTTCTGTGGAAGATGGTTTACAAACCACTCGGTCTGTTCCATTCGGAAATTAACGGAATGTCTCAGAATCCACAAAAGGCAGGCAGCCAGACCCGCACTCAAATTCCCGAGTTTGATTTTCTGTTGGGAGAATTCTCAAATATGCAGCATCAAATCGGCGACCTGTTCAAGGAAGTGCAGCATAAAGAGAAGATTCGTGCAGATTTGGAAGTGGAAAAATTGTTATATCAGATCAATCCTCACTTTCTAATGAATACGCTGGATACTGTGCACTGGCTGGCCGTCATGAACGGACAAGGAGAGATTGACAAGTTGGTGCAATCCTTAAACAAGCTGTTGTATTACAATTTGGGTAAATTAGGGCAAGTATCCACGATGGAAGAGGAAATTGATGCGCTAAGACAGTACCTAATCCTGCAGCAAATTCGATATGACTTTGAATTTGACGTGCGTATTTCAGCGGATGATCAAGTTCTTCAAATACCTGTGCCTCGTTTTATTCTGCAACCGTTGGTTGAAAATTCACTTTATCATGGACTGAGTGACGAAGGTTTTATTCAAATTGAAGTTACACTTGCCAAAACGCTGAATATTTTAATACAGGATAATGGAGCAGGCATGACCGAGGAAGCGATTCAAAGACTTCTGAATAATCGTATAGCTGAACATAAAAAAGTAGGGATGGGCATCGGACTCAATTATGTCCACCGCATGTTGAGGGCACAGTATGGAGATCAAGCACAACTGGTGATCGAAAGTGAATTGGGTACAGGGACAAGTATACTGCTCATACTTCCTATCAAAGGAGAAGATGTCTGAGGATGATTAAGGTATTGATAGTGGATGACGATAAATTAGTACGAAAAGGAATAAGCTCCGCGATGCCGTGGAACGAGTTCAATATGGAGGTTATAGGAGAAGCAAGTAACGGGTTGAAAGCACTGGATTTTCTGAAAGCCCAACCGGTCGATCTGATGCTGACAGATCTCGCGATGCCGGTGATGTCAGGTATTGAACTGATGCGAGCTGCAAGGCAGCTCTATCCAGAACTACATATTGTTGTATTAACACTGCATCAAGATTTCGATTATATCCAGGAAGCGCTCAGACTTGGAGCCATCGACTATATAGCCAAAGTTCAGCTCGAGAAGGAGCAATTCGAACACGTGCTGCATCGAATACATACCCGGATTGACGAGCTGGCGAATACAAGACGAAAGCTGCCTCTGCTAAGTGAGACCAATGTCCATTATCGCCATGTGTATGCACTTGTTTCACTGGATCGCAAGTCAGGACAGAGCTGGCCGATTGAACTGACATCCAATGTAGACGAGATCCGATGGGAGGTTGAACGGAACAGCTGGATGTGGACGGCACCCATGGACGTAGAGGATCAGCTGTTCCATAAACTGAAGGAATCCCTGGATCAAGTTCCCCAAGTCGCCTTGCTGGTTATGTCCGATGTACAAGAGCGAACATGGTCGCAAATCCAAAACTGGATTATGAATTATACAGAAACGTCCTTATTCTATGCATACAATCCTTATGATCCTGTCATTTCCGTTTCGATGAATGTGGAGGACTCATTTCCAATAGAACCGCAGGATGAAGACATGGATCGTATTAGGCAAAGTTGGTTCCTATCACCATGGACCCACAACGACAGTTATTACAACCAACTGATTGAACAGTTCAAATCACTAAGACTGCATAAAGGCCAGCTGATGGGATTGCTATACTCTATAGTTATGGAATGGAATCACCTTTTTGCTCAGACTACGCTGGGTAGAATCTCAATGATCCATTCTTTTCAATCCTGGTACGAGGTAGAAGATTGGATCAAGCAGACCTCTGTGGGCATTCGTAAGGCAGATGAACAGACTTCGTATTCACAAGAAATTGTAGACGCCGTGAAAAAAGCGATTATGATCATGCAAAATAATTTGGACCAAGCTTTTACAGCTTCAGGTCTGTCCCAACAACTGAACATCAGCCGAAGCTATTTCAGTCAATGCTTCAAGGATTTGATGGGGAAAACCTTTAATGAGTACTCCCGATTTATACGAATAGAGAAGTCTAAAGAGTATTTATTGAATACAACCAACACGATTTTCTGGATTGCGGAGCGAGTGGGTTATACGGATGAAAAATATTTCAGCCGAATTTTTCGCGAATTGACAGGTCTGCTGCCAAGCGAATATCGACAGCTCGGCAGAGGGGATAAATAGCGTACTCTCCCAGATGACCAATAATCCGGGCGAAAGAAGGGAAAACGATGATTAAGAAGATGGCTGCATGTGTTCTTGTCGTCAGCTTAATTACAGTGACAGTATATTTCAGCAACCCATACTTCCGGGAATCGCCAATGGGACCAACGAAAACAATCTCGGACACTGCCGCTGCCGATCCATTGGGGAAATATGAATATCCCGTTTCCATCCGACTGGGATATGTGGTAGATCCAACAGGCGCGGATCTCTCAGGAGGAGAAACACTTGAGAAGAATATATGGAAAACGATGATTAAACAAAACCTTAACATTGATGTCCAGGTATTATGGCAGGTGTCGAAGGAAAATCTGAGTCAGAAAATCGATCTGGCTATCGCCAGCAATGATCTGCCGGATGCCATGATTGTAAATCAGCTGCAGCTGAACGAGATGATCAAGGCTGGAGAAATTGAAGACCTAACCGAGGCATACAATAGTAGCGCATCACCGGAAATAAAAAAAATTATTGATAGCACAAACGGATTGGCTATGGAACAAGTGACCTTCGATGGCAAGATGATGGCTGTTCCTTCTGTGACAGCGGAAGACTTCAGCATGCTCTGGATTCGACAGGATTGGCTGGACCGTCTTGGACTGAAGCCGCCGAAAACGGTAGATGATCTGGAAGCTATCGCCAAGGCCTTTGTAGAGAATGACCCAGATGGAAACAGTAAGCGGGATACGATTGGCCTTGCTTCAAGCACTGGACTGTATAACGATTTCAACAACAGTGCTTTTTCTTTTGATCTAACCCCAATCTTCGCAGCATTTGGATCTTTCCCGGGATATTGGCTGAGCAAAGATGGAAAACCTGTATACGGTTCGGTTCTACCGGAAACGAAGGAGGCCTTGGTCAAACTGCGTGAAATGTACGCCAAAGGCCTTCTCGATCCAGAACTGGGTATCCGCAAAGAAGCGGAAGAAACAGTTATTAACGGTCAGGCGGGGATGTTCTTTCAAGGTTTTTATGCTGGGTACTGGCCCCTTCCGAGCGCTTGGCAGAACGAGCCGGAGGCGAACTGGCAAGCATACGCACTCCCGCTGGATGCAAACGGAGCATACCATGTGAAGGTGGATAATCCGTCAAGTTCATTCTTGGTGGTACGAAAAGGATATGCTCATCCCGAAGCGATCATTAAAATTAACAATCTGTACCTTCGTGATGAGTTCAAGTACGGTACGCGTTTTATGCTGGGCCGCAATTTCTTTGCTCCGGCAGATGAAGCACGATATGAATCGAAGGCAGCGCAGGATATTCTGATGGGAACCAAAACACCCGCCGATTTCAAGGACAAGTCTGAATACAAATTGCTGGAAAACTTAGTTTCGACAATAAAACAAACCAAATTGAAGCCTTATGATCAATATGGTATTTCCTATTGGAATGAACACAGCGACAGCTTTATGCGGGGTTATTCGCTTCTTGTAGGCGGAAGAAATTTTTTCGATCCAAACATCCATAAAGTTCGAAGCCTTACCTATATACGAACTCCAACGATGGAGAAGGCTTGGGGTGAACTATCAAAACTGGAACATGATACATTTTTAAAAATTATTTTAGGCGCTGAACCGATCGATTCATTTGATCAATTTGTCGAGGAATGGAAGGAACAAGGGGGCGATCAAGTGACTGTGGAGGTGACCGCAGCCCATAATCATCGCTGAAGACCATCATGAATGTGATACGATAAATTCTACAAGACACTTTTATAATTCCATTAATCAAGCCGACAGATTCTGTTTCAGGAGCTGCCGGTTTTTTTGTTCTTCACTTTGATTAGTAAGTAAGGATAGACAAATGTATGTCGGTAAGTAGGATAAATGCTTACAAGCCAACTATGGCTTCATGATCCCGAATGAAACCGTATACATTTCTCTATCCAAACAGACGTTCAATCCCTATCTCGATTTGTCTTCTCCGAGTCTTATAATGAAAGCGCAAACAACAATGATAGAGAAATATTCAAAACGAAGGGGAATCGAATGTGATGAGAACTAAATGGTTCATAAAAAGAAACATGTTGACGAGACGTCTGGCCGTGTTGTCGATGTCTGCCCTGATGATTTCAACCCTTGCAGCCTGTGGGGGTTCCTCCAACCCTCCCACTGCGGAGGAAGCGGGCAAGTATGAGGTAACACCGGGAGACCCATTCAGTGCCTATAAAGACGAAATAACCGTAACGATGGGTCGTGTGACTACAGCCAACCCGAAACTGCCGGCTGGAGATACGTATGAGAACAACGCGTATACTCGGCTGGTCAAAGAAACATTTAACGCTCAGATTAAAGACCAATTTGAAGCAAACGGAGAAGATTACAGCCGTCAGGTTTCTCTCGCCATCGCCTCTGGGGAACTGCCTGACATGATGCGTGTCGATTCCAAGGATGAACTCAAAGAACTGGTTGATAATGATCTGATTGAAGATATGACGGAAATTTACAAGCAGTATGCCACAGATAACATCAAGAACATTTACGAATCTTATGAGGGCCGTGCATTAGATAATGCGACGATAGATGGACGTTTAATGGGACTTCCGGCTACTTCCCTAGATTCCGCGCCAACCATGGTCTGGGTTCGTCAGGATTGGCTGGATTTACTGGGTATCCAACTTGACGCAGACGGAGACGGGGCCATCAAGCTGGATGATGTGGAGAAAACGGCCAAGGAATTCCTGAAAAGAGATCCTGGCCAATCCGGGAAACCGGTAGGTATTCCCTTTGTGAACACCCTTAATACAAGTGACTATAATGGTTCCGCCTATACCATGCTGGGAGTTGCCTCCACCAAGGGTGCATTCCCTCAATACTGGTTGAAGGGAAAGGATGGCAGCATTGTTTATGGCTCGACAACAAAGGAAACCAAGCAGATGTTAGGCGTCATGGCAGATTGGTTCAAGAGAGGCATCATCGACCCGCAATTTGGAACACGCACATTTGATGATATTACGGCACTGTACACCAACGGCCAAAGCGGTATTGCTTTTGGACCATGGCATATTCCCGACTGGGGTCTGAGCAGCGTGAAGCAGATGGATAAGAATGCGAAATTCACGGCTTACACTTTGGAGGATGCAGACGGAAAGGTAAACGTGGCACACGCCAATCCAGCCAATCAGTTTATCGTTGTGAGAAAAGGATATGAACACCCGGAACTCGCCGTTAAAATAGTAAACCTTTTCTACGATAAACTGGCAAATGATAAAAATGTGGAAACATCTATGCCAGAAGCCGCCAAGTATCAAGAGAACGGCGTAGACGGTTCTACCAGACCTTTTAATATTGAAGTCAACTCGGCTACCTCGCTGCTGGATGATTACTCTGACGTTGTTCGCGGGATTAAAGGGGAGATCAGTCTGGATCAGGTCCGGACAACCGAATCAAAGAACAATATTGAAAGTATCCAAACCTACTTGAGCGATATGGATACGGATAACGTAACAGCCTGGGCGAAATATCACTCGCGTATCAACGGAGTGGGACTCATCGACAAACTGACACGGGAAAACAAATTCGTCTGGATGACACCCGCTTTCTCTGGCACTACACCAAGCATGAAACAGACATGGGCTAATCTGACCAAGATGGAGCAGGAATCTTTCATCAAAATCGTGACTGGTGCAGAATCTCTGGATTACTTCGATACTTTCGTTAGCAATTGGAAGAAACAAGGTGGGGACCAGGTAATTCAGGAAATTGAAGACGAGGCTGCATCCGAAAAATAAACAATCATGAACTGCTAGAAGGGCTGCGATAAGTAGCCTTTCTTCAGGAAAGGGGTCCATCCATGAAACAGGGAAATGATAGAGCAAAAGTTCGGTTGGGCACGGGTGCCATGTATCATATGATGATGCTTCCGGGAATTTTATTTTTACTGGTATTCAGCTATGTTCCGATGGTCGGTGTCATTACGGCGTTTCAGGATTATATACCAGCCAAGGGGATGTTTGGCTCCAAATTTGTAGGGCTGAAGCATTTTATTTATATGTTTAAGCTGCCAGACATCGCACAGGTTTTTAGTAATACGTTGGTGATTGCCATTGCCAAGATTCTATTGGGAACAATGATGGCTATCATTTTTTCCATTTTGTTAAATGAGATCCGCATCAAATTCGTTAAAAAATCCGTACAGACAATTGTTTATCTGCCACACTTTCTATCCTGGGTAGTTCTAGCATCCGTGGTTGTTAACATGTTCAGTTTGGATGGAATTGTGAATCAAATTTTGGCTTTTTTCGGTCTGGAGAATATTAATTTTCTCGGCAGCAACACCTGGTTCCAGCCGCTGATTATTGGGACAGACGTGTGGAAGGAGTTCGGTTACAGTTCCATCGTCTATTTGGCTGCAATTACTTCGATTGATCCGGGTCTGTATGAAGCGGCAGGAATGGATGGAGCCAGCTGGTGGAGAAAAGTATGGCATATTACATTGCCAGGTATGCTGCCTATTATCCTGCTCATGGGAGTGATGAGTCTGACCAATATTTTGAGTGCCGGCTTCGATCAAATTTATAATCTGTATAATCCGGTTGTCTATGAGTCGGGAGATATTCTGGATACTTATGTATATCGGATTGGACTCGTTGGGCGACAGTATAGCTTCGGTACAGCTGTTGGCCTGTTCAAGTCAGTGATCGGTATTGTTTTGCTATTGTCCGCCAACCATTTGGCCAAGAAATACACCGACCGAAAAATATTCTAAGGAGGCAAAGCCTATGTCATATTCTGTAAGCCTAAAAGATCGAATTGGCCGGTTTGTCATCAATGCCATCGTCATATTGCTGGCATTGATCTGCCTTCTTCCGTTATGGAATATCGTTGCGATTTCATTCAGCAGCAGCGAGGCCGTGTCAGCTAATGCTGTAGGTCTCGTACCGGTCAATTTTACAACAGCAGCGTATACGAAAATTATCGATGATGCTCAGTTCTGGCGTTCCTTTGGCATATCTGTTCTACGTGTTGTGCTCACACTTATTCTCAACATGATTCTTATTATTTTAATGGCATACCCGCTCTCCAAGTCGAAAAGGGAATTTAGGGGCAGAAACATTTATATGAATGTTATGATTTTTGCCATGTTGTTCAGCGGCGGGATGATCCCGAGTTATCTACTGATCAAAAACCTCGATATGCTTAATACAATTTGGTCGCTTGTTCTACCGGGAGCTGTCCCTATATTCAGTGTCATCCTTGTCATGAACTTCTTCTCTGCTGTACCTAAGGCGCTAGAAGAAGCAGCATTCATCGATGGGGCGAATCCGCTCCAGGTTCTGTTCAAAGTGTATGTTCCCGTGTCCATCCCTGCGCTGGCGACGGTAGCACTATTCAGTATCGTGGGAACGTGGAATGATTTTTTTAGCGGTTTGATCTATATGACCCAAGTCAGCAATTATCCGCTAATGACTTATATTCAGTCCCTTAACGTGAATATTGCCGAACTTCTTCAATCCGGCACCAACTCAGCACAACTCAGCAACCTGACTGAAATATCAAACAAAAATCTAAATGCTGCCAAAATCGTAGTCGCTGTCATCCCGCTACTGCTGATTTATCCGCTGCTTCAAAAATATTTTGTGACTGGAATTGTTGTAGGATCGGTAAAAGAGTAATTGTATGATGCGACTTGATTAAGATAAAAACACTATGCGTCTATTGGAAAGGTTGTAATGAACAATGGAAAATAAAAATTGGTGGAAAGAAATCGTTGTATACCAGATATATCCACGGAGCTTTCAAGATAGTAATGGTGATGGAATCGGCGATTTGAAAGGAATTGTTTCCCGTCTGGACTATTTGCAGCAACTCGGTGTCGGTGCGATTTGGCTATCACCAGTTTGTAAATCCCCTCAGGATGATTTCGGTTATGATATTTCGGACTATCGGGATATTGATCCGATGTTCGGGTCTTTGGATGATATGGGGACATCCATGGTTTCAAGAAGCAAAAAAAAGCAAAGAAAATCCGTACCATGACTATTATGTCTGGAGAGATGGCGTTGAAGGAATGCCACCAAACGACTTGGGTTCCATATTTGGTGGTTCAGCTTGGGAATGGGTACCCGAGATAGGACAATATTATTTACATCTTTTTTCTGTAAAACAGCCGGATCTCAACTGGGAAAACCCAAAAGTCCGACAAGAGATTTACGAAATGATCAATTGGTGGATAGGCAAGGGTGTAGGCGGTTTTCGGCTTGACGTAATTGACTTAATCGGAAAAGAACCAGATTTGAAAATTACCAGCAACGGGCCGAATCTGCATAAGTATATCAGGGAACTCAGCAAGGAGACGTTTCAAAAAGCTGGAGACCTGCTGACGGTTGGAGAAACATGGGGCGCTACGCCAGAGATCGCCAAATTGTATAGCAACCCGGACGGCAGTGAGTTTTCAATGGTATTTCAATTTGAACATATTAGTTTGGACGAACAAGAGGGGAAAGGGAAGTGGGATCTTAAGCCTCTAGATTTTCAAGAATTAAAAAAAGTGTTATCTAAATGGCAGACAGAGCTGAAGGGGGATGCCTGGAACAGTTTGTTTTGGAATAATCACGACTTACCCCGAATCGTTTCTCGTTGGGGAAATGACGGAGAATACAGGATAGAATCGGCTAAAATGTTGGCAACCCTTCTTCATGGCATGCGAGGCACACCATACATTTATCAGGGGGAAGAATTAGGAATGACGAATGTTCAATATCCAATTGAAGACTATCGGGATATTGAGTTACTAAATTTCTACAAAGATAGAATTGAGAAAGGATACCCTGAAGATAAAGTTATGGAGTCAGTCTTTGCAAAGGGGCGTGATAACGCTCGAACACCAATGCAGTGGGACGCTTCCGACAACGCTGGTTTTACATTAGGGAACCCTTGGATTAAAGTAAACCCGAATTATAAGGATATCCATGCACAAGAAAGTTTAAATAACCCTGAATCCATATTCCATTATTATCGGAAACTAATCCGATTAAGGAAAGATCATGAAGTGATCATATATGGGGATTATGAGCTGATGTATCCCGAGAATAAAGATTTGTTCGCATACACTCGAACGCTGAAAGGAACCAAACTACTTGTAGTATGTAATTTTCAAAAATACACAACCCATCTCCCACTTCAGAAAGAGCTGGCAGAGACTAAACAGCTGCTAATATCCAATTATCCAAATAACATGTCTGAAGTAGAAATGCGCCCTTATGAAGCGAGGATGTACCTTATCGATACACTCAATAAATGAAAATGAATATCGTACAAAAGTATATGATCAATAAATTTCTCATCTTAACTGGTTGAAAAATATTTATGAATTGAATTTAGAATAAGGGAAGAAGGATCAAGCAATATGAAAAGGGCATGGTGGAAAGAAGCTGTGGCTTATCAAATTTTTTATGGACTCCAATGGGGATGGCATTGGTGATATAAAGAGGATGATTCCTTTCATAGTCGAGGTATGAAAGGAATCATGGATTTGTTGATCAATCACACAAGCGACGAACACCCGTGGTTTATCGAATCAAGATCTCTTCGCTAGATTTGATTACTTACAGAATAAAGCTGAGACAAGTGACCTAAAGCCATATATCCAGCGCAATGTTATGGCCAAAATGGATTTAAATGTAGTTAAAGAAAGCCAAGAAACCATTGCCAATCGTATGGATGGGAAAATTCTCAGGGAAGACGATTTTGAGTCATTTAGGCAGTTTATATCTCATGATTTCGGAGAAATCAATAAAGAGAATAAACGTATTTTCAATTTCCATCAGTTTAATCGTGAACGGGATACAGCCATTGTTTCCCTCATTTTAGGATCTGGTCTTAGGCTCTCTGAGGTAGCAGGTATTAACATTGAAGATCTGGATATAAATAAAGCTTTAGTGAGTGTTATACGCAAAGGTAATAAAGAACAATATGTATATTTCAGCAAGCGTTACTGGATTTAGAAAATTATCTGCAGATCAGAGAATCTAGATATATCCCAGAAAAAAACGAACCTTTTTTGTTTATTGCAGCTCCCATAGGTCGTAAAGGAAAAAGCAGACGCTTAACTCAGCGATCCATAGAGAAACTGATCGAAAAATATGCTACAGCTTTTGGAAAACCAGCTTTAACCGTGCATTCTCTGAGACATTCATTTGCAACACGTTTTCCAACAGAAGTCATATAAGAAATGGGATAAACTTGTTGTCACTGAACATCAACGGACAAATATCACGAGAGGTGTCGGATGATAAAAACATTATCTCATTAATTGCTGCGGAAATCGCGGCTTTTTTATTTTATGAGATAAAGTTCTTGTCAAAACCAAATGACAAGAACTTTATCTCATCACCGATTTTGACAAGAATATTATCCCATTTCCAACAAACCAATTCGGGTTATTGTACCATTTCACGATAGGAGCACCCCTTGAGTCACGGGCTTGATCGTTCACAGCCGAAAGTGGAAGATCTATAATCTTAGGATCATCATCGGAAGTATTGAGAAGCACATAGACGAATTGAAGACTTTATACATTTTTACAATAAGATACGTGCCTGTTATCTTCTGTCGCAATTTCTATTTTAGCGGCTTTTTTATGTTATCGGTACAAGTTCTTGTCCCGAGCCAAGGACAAGAACATGTTCCGATTGCCGATTTGATGATGATCTAAACAGATAACTTACAGTCCACTATTCACCACAACACACAAACTGATGTTCATTCGAAGGTCATGTTTGATTTTCGTGTGTAAAACTGGGTGGAGAGTTGGATATTTCTGATGAGACGAGCGAATACAGGTGGGTTCCAAAGGAAAATGTTCAATTCAGTAAGCCCATTAATATACGGGTGAAACCTTCTTCCAAGATGAGCCACTATACAATCCAACGTTTGCTTTCTTCAGGCACAACAGGCTTGGTTTCATCTGAACGGGCAGGATAGAGCAATAGCGACAAGACCTATCCCAGTAGTTCTTTGGCTCCGTTCATCATTAAGGGCATAGCCTGTTTAACAAATGATTCCGCACTTATTGGGCACCCCTCATTGTTCCAAACGTAAGCAGCCCCATACATCCCCCAACTTAACATGATAGAAGCTGTATTTATTAAGAAGTGCGCGTTTGGACTCGATGGCATCTTGTCTTTGTCTATAAAGGAAAGAAGTATCGTTTGAATTTTTTCCTTTATTTGAATTTCGAATACAAGTCCAAGCGATGTATACCTTCTTTTGCACATCGTGCTTAGACCCTTGTGAAAATCGCACACACCCAGAAAAATACTCTGAATTGTTTCTTCATTTAGAACTTCGTGACCGTTTATTCTACGATTTATGATTGTCATAAATGATTCCATTAGTTTGGCCTCAAGAATTTCGAATTTATCTACAAAGTGCGCATAAAAAGTCGCTCTGTTAACAGTAGCCCGCTCTGCAATATCCCTAACGGTTATCGATTCAAAGTCTTTTTCTTGAATTAATGAAGCAAAAGCGTCTTGAAGGAGTCGCCGTGTACGTATCACACGAGGATCAGCTTCATTCTTTTTAATGGTCATCGTTAAGATCTCCCCTAATAAAACGACATTATAGAAATGGTGTTGTCTATACAACGGTTTATGGTTATTGATGATTGCGTACCATTCGGTTGGTATTATAACATATAAATACAACAAGTGTTGTTCAAACTACTAATGTTGTATTGAAACAAAATGCAGAATGCTGCTTTTCCAAAAGGAGGAGAGAACCATGTCGGTTTCACAACCGTCACTAACGATGGAGCACCAACTTTTTTTTGATGTTATTGGAGAACGCCGGTCAGTTCGTAGCTATGATCCCGAGATTAAGATTTCGCGGGAGGAATTGACCGAAATATTGCGGCAAGCCACGCTCGCTCCTTCAGCCGCTAACCTGCAGCCGTGGCGTTTTCTAGTTATCGACTCGCCGGAGCTGAAGCAGAAGCTGCTTCCGATCGCATTCACTCAACAGCAAGTGGTCGAGGCTTCGGCTGTCATTGCGCTACTCGGAGATTTGGAGTGTTATAAATCGGCCGAGAAAATCTACGGAATGGCGGTCGATGCGGGTTACATGCCTGCAGAGACGGCTAAATCGTTCGTGGAACGCTATACCGGGATGTATTCGAGCATGCCGCCCGAGGCCATCCGCGAAAAAGTTTATACCGACGGCGGGCTAGTATCGATGCAACTCATGCTTGTCGCCCGCGCTAAAGGCTACGACACGGTATCGATGGGCGGCTACAACAAACAAAAGTTCATGGAAGCGTTCCGGATATCAGAACGCTACGTTCCGATTATGCTGATCGCCATCGGCAAGGCGGCGAAGCCCGGTCATCCGACGGTGAGGCTGGCAGTTGATGATGTAGCTTTCTTTAACGAAATGCCTAGAGAATAACAAAATGAAAAAGACTTGGCGCCCGCATAATCAACGGCCAGCAGAGACTTGAGGGATACCATCGTTAATTTCAATTCTTGTTTTGCTCGATTGCTCGGGACGGTAGTACAAAAAGATACCAGCTTGAAGCGCTCGCAAAGATTGAACAGCAGATGCTAATGTTGTAATCGTTCCTTTCGAATAACAACGAAGTTATTGGTGGTATTCAGCTTACAATTAATTATTCCGAGGTTTTCGAGATTAGGTACAACATGAGGTTAAATTGAGGGTGTTCGTGTAGACAGGATTATTATGGCAAAGGAATTGGAGAGTCCCCATTTTGTTATACTATTAATGAGGCTAAAACAATGGGTTACGAAATAATCTAACTGACAACCATACACACCGTAAAGATGCTACAGATTCAATAAACGACTTGGATTTGTTGCTAGTCAAGATAGTATGAAATTCACTCAGTAATTAGTCCATACAACTAACGCGAAACGTTAGTTGTACAACAGTATGGAGCAGTTTTGCCAGTTGGCAGCTGCTCCATTTTTATTAAGCTAACCAGGTTAGCGCAGCCGGCCAAACGATCGGCTGATCTTTTCATTACGCTTATGGGCAGGTTAGTGGAATTAATGTAAAGAAGGGAACACTTCATAACCGTGGCCTAGAATTGCCGAACCCCATTAGGTAGCGTTTGCGTAAAAGCGAAAGGATAAAGTTCTGAGATACATTCAATACTACTTCGGATAAACTTGATTCTTTTCAAATAAATTCCTAACCTGATCGGCCATAAATTGTGTGGAATGCGGCATTTGATGACGTACCCACCACTCCACAATGCCAATAAAAGCAGAGGCCATGAATTGGGCTTTTAACTCATTGTCGATAACGGGCTTATTGTCAGTACTTTCCATTTTATTCATAAGATTGACTGAGATGAAATTCAGCAATCGGTCCCGGAATAGAAAGGCTCTTTGATTGGAAAACATAGCAGAGAAAAACTGGAAATTGTCACGCAAATAATCAAAAACCGGTTTGGGCTCTTGTACCATTCCTTGGCTAAGCGGATTGGCCTTCCGTTTCTTGCACAACGAAATCAATTCGTTGATGTGATCTTCAATGCATTTATCCAAAAGGTCGTATTTGTCACTGTAATGCAGATAAACGGTGCCGCGGTTAACATTGGCACGCTCCGCTATCTCGTTAATAGTGATTTGTTCAAAATCTTTTTCCGAAAAAAGCTCCAGAAACGACTTCGTTATGGACTGCTTGGTTCGGAGAATGCGTCGGTCGGTTTTAACAGCGTTTTCCATTCCTTTCGTTACCTCCTTCAGTTAATCAACAATTCTTAGGGTGTTGTTGTATATAAAACAAATACGCATCCATTAACCATTGAGTAATCGGGGCTTCTGTCTATAATATTAATCAACGACCGTTAAATATTCAACACACGTCACCAAAAAAAATTTTGGGTAAAGGAGCATTTAACAATGGAAAATATACGAGATAAAGTGGTGATTATAACTGGAGCCTCCAGCGGAATAGGGGAAGCTACAGCGAAGTTGTTGGCACAAAATGGCGCAAAGGTGGTATTGGCAGCCAGAAGAGAGGAACGTCTGCATGCGATTGCTAATGAAATTAAACAGGGTGGCGGCGAGGCCGTTTCTGTAAAAGCAGACGTCGTTTCTGCCGAAGATATGCAGAATTTGGCCAAGTTTACCTTAAGTGTGTATGGCCGAATTGATGTATTGGTGAACAATGCAGGGGTCATGCCGAGTTCCAGGCTGAATGAATTAAGAGTAGAAGAGTGGGATCAAATGATCGATGTGAACATCAAAGGCGTTTTATACGGTATCGCAGCGGTATTGCCTACCATGCGGGAGCAGCAGTCCGGTCATATCATTAACCTATCCTCTACAGCCGGTTATCATGTGTCCCCTACAAATGCCGTATACGCGGCCACCAAGTTCGCAGTTAGAGCCATCTCGGAAGGGCTGCGCTTGGAAGAGTCTTCGACTTCGCGTATTAGATCTACCTTGATTGCTCCTGGTCTGACGAAGACCGAACTTTTTGACAGCATTACCAGCCCGGAAGTGCAGACGATCGCCAATCAAATAAGCGGCATAGGGATTTCTCCTTACAGTATTGCTAGAGCCATCGCGTTTGCCATTAATGAACCTGATGACACCCTAATCAGTGAAATTATGGTTAGGCCGACCGCGTTGCCTTGAACATTTCCAAACAAGATGATAGGGAATTTTCCTTATGGCTGAAAATCAAAATACTGGTCATCCACCATCTAAGGCTATTATCCAACTGTAAGCTGATAACGGAAAGATGAATTTACTTTATATATAACAAGAGCTATCATGTTAAATTGTTTTTTGAACTAACTGGGAACGTTAGTTCAATGAAACAGCGACAGTCTAGGACTTTATTTTCTGTCGCTGTTTCAATTTCTAGGGTAAGTCTAAAACTTATTTTATGGAGTCTGACGGTATGACAATTCAAAAAGCCGCGCGGAATAAGAACATCCAGTCTAATCGGGAGACAAGAACATGGTCCCATTGAAAGTCACTATTATAGCGGCTTTTTTGTTTTATCGGTACAGGTTCTTGTCCCGATTGCCGTAATGAACACAAACATGATCCAATTAACAATTAGACATTTATCTATACATTTGTAAAATAGCAAATGTCGTTATGCTTACCTCAGAAATTTCAGAGTAAGACTTTAAATTTCATCAGTGGGGAGACGATTGCCCCTGATCCGCCCCAAATGCTCTTCTACTGCCATCTGCAGGAGCGCTAGAAGCTTTACTACAAAACCGCAGTGAAAGAAACAGACCACTTCAGATTGAAGTAAAAGTAATTTAAGTAATTTAGTTTAAGAAAAAGGAATGCTTAAAGTCGATCTGAAAAATGCCTGTTAGTGGTCGTGGAGCACTTAGTGATCTTAATGCACCTTCATATCTATTCTCTATATTAACTGACCCTCGCATCAAAAACATCGAATAAGATTGATCAAGGAGTGGATTTTGAATAATGATGTCTTTAACCCACAGTAACAACCATCATCAGATTCCAAGTGGTTTTTCGAGCACATTTTAACAACCTGCGAAAATGATCGTCAATCGAATTGATGTAATTTGACATAGGCTTAACAATTAATAAAATTCTTGGTTTCGAGGGGGGATTGGAGAAATGTAGCTGTAGTTCAGCAAACCTGGAGCTGTCATATATACGAGTGAGACAAAATGGAATCAACCCGGGCAATACCAAATCTGCACTGCTAAGTGTCATTTCCTCCGTTGTGGCAGATGTGGGTTCCTCTCCATAGGACGTCATGTACCAGAATTCATCACCTCTCACGTCTACATGTTGCAGCTCAGCCTCGTCTACCGTTGTACCCAACCCGGAACTCGTTGATACGATTGAATTCATTGGAATAGATGGATTTTAACCTGAAAAATATCGAGGGAAAATCATTTTTTTCATCACTATATTGTACAACCTGTTGTCTATAAAGTGGGATGTAAACGAATACAACAATTGAATTCATCATGTTATTATGAATCCACAGCAAGAAAGAAGTTAATCCTGCTGAGTAAAAGGAAATATAAAACAATTTGCAAGGAGGATTTTTTCAACCCTTTGGGATTGGAAATGGATTTAAAACTAGCTTCGAAAACTAACATACCAGGAGGAATTAACATGTCAAATTCAAAAATTAAAATCGCCGTAGCTTGTGGAAGCGGAGTAGCAACTTCTACTATCGCAGCAGATGGAGTGAAAGAGGTATTAAAAGAAGCAGGAATTGAACATTACGATATCATTAAAACGAGTATGGCGGAATTACCGAATATTATTGACAACGTCGATATTGTTCTGACAACTAATAATTTTAAAACCGATGAAAAGCCATATATGAACATCATGGGATTTGTAACAGGGCTTAATGAAGAAAAATTGAAAAATCAATTGGCTGAAAAACTGCTGGATTTAAAAAATAGTTAAGGTGGTAGATCATAATGGATACTGTGCATAATATTATTAAATCTATTACTGATATGGGAGCAACAGCTATTTTACCAATAATAATCACCGTATTAGGTCTAGTTTTTCGAATGAAAATTGGAAACGCTATCAAATCAGGCCTTTTAGTTGGGGTAGGCTTCTTAGGTTTAACATTAGTTGTTGGCTTGCTCAATTCCTCCCTAAAACCGGCAGTTGATTATTATGCAAAAATCGGTTCTGGATTTACAATTGCAGATATTGGATGGCCAGCTGTAGGGGCGGCATCTTGGGTGCCTCCTTTTGCAGCATTAGCAATTCCTCTTGGTTTAATTATTAATCTAGTATTAGTTCGACTTAGATGGACAAAAACGTTAAATGTGGATATATGGAATTACATGCATTTTCTAATTCCAGGAGCTTTGGCTTACTTTCTTTTTGACAGTTTCTGGTTAGGGTTGGTAGTAACATTGGTGATGTCTGTTATTGCTCTATTCGTTGGTGATTTAATTGCTTCAAAATGGCAAGAATACTTTGGTTTAGAAGGTACAACCTGCACAACTATTATTTATTCAGCTTGGGGTTATCCGATTGCCTGGCTGGTAAATAGAATCATTGATTTCATTCCTGGTTTAAATAAATTGGAGTTTTCTCTGAGTAAAATTAATAAAAAAATAGGCGTTCTCGGGGACCCAGTTATTATTGGATTTATTGTTGGATTAGTTTTAGGGGCAATTACTAAAAGACCTGTTACAGAGATTGTGACTATGGCCACAGGGATAGCTGGAGTTATGGTATTAATGCCTAAAGTTGTTGGAGTGATGATGGACGGGCTATCTCCAATTGGGAAATCGGCAAAAGACTTTATGATTAAACGCATGGGGAATAACTCCAATCTAAATGTGGGGATGGATATTGCGCTAGGCTTAGGCGATCCGACTACTATTACAACTACAGTCGTTTCTATTCCAATTGTTATGTTATTGGCACTCATTTTACCTGGAGTTCAGTTCTTTCCAATAGGACTGTTAATGTCTGTTACCTATATTTCTGTAATGTGTACGTTAACAAGTAAAGGAAATCTATTCCGTTCTATTGTGTCGACAGTAGTATTTTGTATTATCACATTTTATTTGGCAGGATTTGTTGCACCAGGTGCAACACAGATGCTTAACAGCGCAGGTGTCGAGTTAAAAGGTTTAGGGACAGATGTTACTTTTTCTGAGATATGGAACTTATTAATTTATTGGGTAAGCACTTTAGTTAAATAAAGACTAGAGAAGAGGAAAAATAATGAATCTGATTTTACCTTCAATATTTGCAGCAGATTTAATGAACTTAAAAAGTGAATGCGATGTTTTATATGAAGAAGGATTTCAAGTACTTCATGTAGATATGATGGACGGAAACTTCGTCCCTCATATCGCATTTGGACCAGAACAAATTAAAAATATAAAAAAACAAGTGAATATGAAATTAGATGTTCACATGATGGTATCAGCCCCAGAGCAGCATATAGCGAGTGTGTTGGACACTGGAGCAGAAATGATATCAGTTCACTATGAATCAACTCCTCATATTCGTTTTGTCATTGATCAGATTAAGCAACATGGAAGGAAAGCAGGGATCGTCATTAATCCTGGGACGGACACCTTTATATTGAAACCTTTTCTAAACATCATTGACTATGTTCTAGTTATGTCGATCAATCCAGGAAGACCTAATCAAGTTTTTATGGAAGAAACGATTGATAGAATAAGAGAACTGAAAGTAATGATAGGTCAACGAGATATTCAGATCGAAGTTGATGGTGGAGTCGATGAGAGTATAGCTAGTCAATGTATCGAAGCTGGAGCATCTTTGGTTGTCATCGGATCATATTTATTTTCGAATAACAAAGCACATGTGAAGAATTTGAAAAGTCTAGAACATGGAGAGAGAAAGGATGAGAGAAAATGAAATCATTAAAACTGTATGGTGCCAGAGACATACGTTTTGGAGGAGCGGAAAAACCTCAAATACTGGATGGAAAAGATGTCATTGTAAAAATAAAAGCATGTGGCATTTGTGGATCTGATATCTCTCGATATAAAAAATTGGGTGCAGTCACACCTGGTCAGGTATGGGGACATGAATTTGCAGGTGTTGTAGAACAAGTTGGCGATCAAGTAACAGATCTAAAAGTTGGAGACCATGTTGCTGGATGTCCAGCACTAATTGAAGAAGATGATTATTATTATCGAGCAGGTCAACCAGCTAGAGCGAATTCATTGCATGCAATAGGTGCTAAGGAACCTGGTGGATTCGCCGAATACATTAAACTCCCAGAGAAGAATTTAGTTAAAGTACCTGATGATTTGGATTTCGAATCAGCTTCTATGGTAGAACCTTCTACTGTAGTTTTACATGGGTATTATCGAACCAATCTATCGGTGGGCGACGATGTGGTCATTGTTGGAGCAGGGGGAACCATTGGGTTGTTTGCTGTTCAATGGGCAAAAATATTTGGCGCGAAAAAAGTAATTGCGGTTGATATTGATGATGAAAAACTTCAAATTGCGAAGGAATTAGGCGCCGATTATACGATAAATTCTCTGAATGAAGATGTTCTGACAAAGGTCGCTGAATATACGGATGGCATGAATGCAGATATTGTAGTTGAAGCAGCTGGAACGCCCCATACAGCAGCAACTGTGTTTGGTTACGCCAAAAAAGGCGGCGGAGTTGTGTTCCTAGGTATCCCTTATGCAGACGTTGCGATGGAAAGATTTTATTTTGAAAAAATCCTAAGAAGTGAGTTAACCGTGTGGGGATCATGGAGTTGTGTATCCGCACCATTCCCAGGTAAGGAATGGGCAACGACTGTTCACTTTATGCACAATAACAGATTAAATACTAAAAAAATGATTACACATCGTATACCGCTTGAAGAAGGTTCAGAAATGTTTGAACGATTAATGGAAAGAAAAGAACTTATCGGCAAGGTAATCATGTATCCAGAAAGCTGAAGGTGAACTTATGGACAAATTAATTAAACAAATGGAAGTCATTATGAAAGAATTAGAAAGAAGTATTTCCTTAATGAATGTTGGTGAAAGTGAACAAATTCTACAAGTCTTGTATAATACAAAGCGGATTTTCCTTGCTGGTTCAGGGAGATCAGGTTTAGCGATCCGTGCTTTCGCTAATCGACTGTTGCACTTAGGTAAAACGGTTTATATTGTTGGTGATATTACTACTCCAAGCATTCAAGCAGAGGATATTTTATTTATTGGTTCTGGTTCAGGAGAAACCGCTGGTCTAATAGTAAATGCAAAAAAAGCAAAGCAATCAGGAGCAAAGGTAATTCTTAATACAACGAATTCGCAGTCGACTTTGGGGAAACTAGCTGATTACATGCTTTTAATTAATGTTGACAATAAAGAAACGGATACTGATTTAATGGAATCTTCTATTCAACCAATGGGATCGGCATTTGAGCAATTAAGTCTTCTCTTGTATGATGCGATTGTTTTGGAATGGGTAGCTAATTTTAATGAAACCTATGATGACATGAAATTAAGACATGCTAATTTGGAATAAACGTTTGATTTGAGGCAGAACAAAATTTCGATTCTTCACAGAGCGCCTCCAAGAGCAAAGATTAAATTGAGTAATTTGAATACGACCTAAACTTGAAGCCTCTTATATAATCCTCTGGAGCTGTCAATATTATTATTAACAAGGAAGGAGGAGAGAGAGCCATGCAGCTTGATGATAGAAGCAGCAGCTTGCTGCAAGAATTGTTATCAAATCCAAGTGTGAAGAGTAAGAACTTGGAACATAAGTATGGTTTAAGCCGCAGGCAAATCAGTTACAGCCTTGAAAAAATCAATGACTGGTTAGAGGGCCAACGCCTACCAAAAATTGAACGGAATAAACAGGGTGTTTTTATTGTTGATGCTACTCTCTTCTCTGCTGTGCCTAATGAAGTAAACAAGCCTTCGACAAAAAAATATATTTTTTCTGAAGCAGAGCGAGTAGAACTTATTATTCTGATCCTACTGAGTCGTAGTGAAGAATTATCTTTATTTCATTTTACCAGTTCCATTTACGTAAGCAAGAATACCATACTAAATGATCTAAAAGCAGCACAAGAATTAGTCGAACCTTATGATCTTAGTATCCGTTATTCCCGGTTATCTGGTTACTCAATTGAGGGTGTTGAATTTCAAAAAAGAAAGTTATTGATTGATGTCGTTAACAAAATTCATCACATGTACAATGGGGAAAAATGGGTTCAACAGTTAGCAGAGATCACTGAAAAAGAAGTGCAACAGATTCATGAACGTCTTGAAAAGATTGAAAGCCATCTGAGCTTGAAATTTACAGATGATAAGATGAAAACTTTGCCGCATATCCTACTGATCTTGCTGCGAAGAATCAAACTTGGGAAAACAATAAATTCCTCTCATATTAGCTATGAAGAATTATCGGATACCAAGGAGTACCAAGCGGTTCAAGAACTACTATCGGATTTGGTGCATATCCCGACCGAGGAAAGATTATTCATCACACTGCAAATTCTTACGACGAATGTTTCCTCATCTGAGCTCCTTGGGGAAGACATTGTATCAGATTTAAATCAGGCATTGAAAAAGATGCTGGAGCGATTCGAGAAAATGTCCTGCATCCTCTTACAAGACAAAAAGCAGTTGTTGCATATGATCATGCTGCATATAAAACCTGCATATTATCGCATTAAATACAAACTTACTATTACTAATCCACTACAAGAAACAATTAATAGTGAATTCATAGAACTGCACCACCTTGTAAAAAAGTCAGCAAAACCTTTAGCTGATTACATTGGCTGTGATATTCCAGATAGTGAATGCACTTATTTAACGATGCTGATAGGCGGTTGGTTAACAAAGCAAGGAGACAGCATTCTGAGTAAAACAAAAGCAGTAGTGGTTTGCGCTAACGGAGTATCCGTTTCTAAGCTTTTACTAATTACTTTGAATGATTTATTTCCTGAATTCATTTTTTTGGATTCCTTATCTGTGAGAGAATTCAAGATGTATGATTTGGAATATGACATTGTTTTTTCTTCCGTATATCTGCAAACGAACAAACGACTATTTATAGTCAAGCCAATATTACAAAAGGAAGAAAAGATCTCTCTACGAAAACAAGTGATGGAATTATTGCATGGATTCACTCCATCTGAATTAAGTTTGAAAAATATTCTGGAGATCGTTGAGAAATATGCAACCGTTCAGAACAGGCAACTTCTTGCAAAGGAATTACAACACTACTTTACAAGCCATCACTCGTTGTCTTTCAAATCACAACCCGAATTACAAAAGACAAATTTGCATGACCTGATAACGCCGGAGAATATTACATTGCTTCCTTCAGTATCATCTTGGGAAGAGGCTATACGATTAGGGGCGCTACCGCTGCTGCTTCAAGGGAGTATCCAACCTTCTTATGTAGAAGCTATGATCCAACATTACGATGTGGAAGATCCGTATATCATTATTAGCCCAAATGTGGCAATTCCTCATGATAGTCCCGAAAGTGGGGTAAACGAAGTAGCTATGAGCTTGCTCCGTTTAGAGCAAGGCGTTGAATTTGCAAGAAATAGGCCGATAAACATCGTTATTATCATAGCCGCTGTCGATAAACAACAGCACTTAAGGGCATTGGTTCAGTTAATGAAACTTGTTGAAAGTAAAGATGATTGTGAAGCTATCATTCAAGCCCAAAGTGCAATGGATATCCATAGTATCATCAAAAAATATGGTACGGAATATTAAAAAGATATCTATGTTTTCCGATTTTTATAAAAGGGAGTAATTATTATGAGCGCAAAAACGATAAATGGACTCGTGTTTGATCAGGATTTAATTCAACTGCACGCACGTTACGATTCGAGGGAAGAGCTTATCAAAAGCTTTGGAAAAAAGATAGAAGAGAAAAATTATGCCAAAAAAGGATATACAGAATCTTTGCTTCAACGTGAAATCGAATATCCGACCGGAATCAACATGGGGACAATTGGAATAGCAATTCCACATACAAATAAAGAATTCGTTAACGAAACTGCTATTGCCGTTGCAGTTTTAGATAATAGCATAGAGTTCGAGGATATGGGGGGATCTGATGTAACTGTCAACGCAGAAATTGTAATGGTACTTGTAGTAAAAAATCCTAAGATGCACATCTCATTTTTAAAGAACTTAACAAGTTTGTTTCAAGAAGAAAAATTCGTTAAACGTTTTCAAAATGCAACTAATCCTGCCGAGATCGAGGAAATACTCTTGAAGTTGCTTTAATAGAGACACATAAAATAATGTTGTAAAATTAATTAAATTGGTTGATGGGACCGGATATGAAATTGCGACATATAACAATGATGGAAAACTGGATTTACAGCCAAATACAGATTATCATCTCAAAGTAGAAGCGCAAGGCAATATCACTAAGGTTTATTTGAACAATAAATTAGTTATCGACACAAAAGATCAAACTTATAAAGAAGGATACTTTGGTCTCAATGTATGGAATACAACGGCTTTTTTTAATGATGTTAAAGTGAAACTAAAACATAAAGATGAATGATTAAGAAAAGTTAAATAATGATATTTGTATCTCTATGGATTTAGTTTGTGTCGCCGCACAGCGACACAAACTTTTTTTAATTATTTGATCCATTTTCAGAGACAGAATACTTAATCCTGTTTGGTTCAATGTACATCGACACAAAGTTTCCAATCAAAACTACCTTATAAAATCCAAGCTTAAGCAGGAAATTTGCAGAAACGGTTATGATTGAAGACGATACCTTCTATATATGGGGTGAAGAATGCATTGTAAGCAAAATATCAAGTGAGAAAGGCATAAAGTTGGAAGAGCAATTTTTGTTTGTATTTAATCGAATTGAACAAACCAAACATAACTTAATGATGGGGGCATTATCAATGAATAAGGAAGATGAGAAATTACTGCAATATTATCTGGAACTCAAAGGTCCGAATGCGGGGGAATGGAACTCTTCTCCACAGTGCCTTCACACACAGTTGGTGACAAGAGATTACGTAAGAAGACATTCGATATTTTTGATGAAATCCAAGTATGTAATGTTGGTATCGGAACTGGAGATTGGGACGATTACCTTGGATATTGGCTTAAGGGAAGAGGTGGTTTAACCAGCATTGATATTGACGAAAGTATTTGCGAGATATTTGAGTATAGACAACAGAGGGAGCAGCATCCGAATCCATCAAAAGTTTTATGCAGGAGCATATTCGATTCCGATTTGCCTCAAGAAGCCTTTGATATTGTAACCCTAATTGGGTCCGCTATTAATGAAACAGGGGACTTCAAAAAATGCTTAGATTCGTGTTTTAGTTTAATCAAGCATGGGGGATATTTGATGTTTATGGCAAGTTTAAAATATACACCCGTTGAAATGTTAGAGGAATACATAAGTAATACTAAGTATCATATTGTGCAAAAAACTGTATACGAAGTGTTCCTTGAATATCCGTTTTTCATCAGCAAAATCAGAAAATAATCAGGCTAAGTGTAAATTGACTTACTGTAACCACTCTATTTGTATAGGCTTGGTTGCACAATCTTTGGTACTTCGCGAATAATTTTTTCTTTTATTTGCGATATAAAAGTTTTCATTTGTAAAGTGATTATTTATATTCTTACCTTCAGTCAGTCATTTTCGTTGAAAGTTCTTTACCTCGGTTGGTGACGGTAAAGAACTTGCCAACGAGATCTGAAGGGGTTACCTATGAGAGCGATACCTTGCCCCGCTCCGATGCAGTTCGGCATATTTCTGCGTGTTTGTCCCATATAATTTCCACCTTAGGCTTAGATTTTGTTCAATCAAGAATGAGGGTTGACACCTATATCGGGAACAAATATAATAAGGCTAATCAAAACACATGAACAGTTGATCATATGTTTATATAAATTCAATTCGTTTCTTTCAAACTGTATAGAGAGGGAATGAAAAGTCGATCGAAACAGTGGAAAGGTATTATGACAAACCATTCAATTAGTTTAAGGAGAGGATAACGGTGTCCGTAAACAATCATGGTCATGACCATGGACATAACCATAAGCATGTACATACCAACAATAAAAAAGTACTCCTGATTTCATTCATCATTATTACGGTGTATATGATTATCGAAGCGGTTGGAGGTGTGATTACCAACAGTTTGGCTCTGCTTTCCGATGCGGGTCATATGTTGTCCGATTCCATCGCTTTAGGGGTGGCTTTGCTTGCATTCACATTTGGCTCCAAAGCTGTAAACACAGGGAAAACATACGGCTACAGGAGATTTGAAATTTTAGCTGCAGCCCTTAACGGTGTTACGTTGATCGGCATTTCACTTTACATTTTTTACGAGGCGATTGAGCGGTTTATGAATCCTCCGGAAGTAGCCACATTTGGCATGTTGATTATCAGTACCATCGGATTGCTTATAAATCTGTTGGTTGCGTGGATTATGATGCGTGGAAGTGACACCAAGGAAAACCTGAATATGCGCAGTGCCTATTTGCACGTACTCAGTGATATGCTGGGGTCAGTTGGCGCCATTGCCGCAGCTCTTATGATGATGTTTTTTGGCTTGGGCTGGGCAGATCCGCTTGCTAGTGTCGTTGTCGCGGGACTTGTTTTACGTAGCGGTTACTTTGTCACAAAATCGTCCTTGCATGTTTTGATGGAAGGGACGCCCGAAAATGTTGATATGAACGAAATTGTCAATTCGATCCGAAGGATAGATGGTGTTAAGGGAGTCCATGATGTACACATTTGGTCCATTACAAGCAGCATGAACGCTCTTACTGCTCATGTTGTCGTTAACGGAGAAAAATCGATCTATGAAACCGAAGTGATTCTAAAAAAAATCAAACACATGCTGGAACACAAAGAAATCTGGCACGTGACCTTACAAGTTATGTCGTCCGAACGGCATGCTCACGATAGCTCGATTTTATGTACCGTCAAAGCCGATGTGACGGATGCGCATGCTCATCATCACCATTGATGGACACGGAATCGTCAACATCAACCGCTGTAGACGAAATGAATTTATTCCCCCACAAGCGGCCTCTCCACTCCATAGTGTGATGAGGCTGTTCTGCTACTTATGGAAACTAAATTTAAAATGCCGCCAAATGAGGCGAAAAAACTGCATTCATTGCTCTTTAAGAAAGCAAAGGCATACTTTCGTGAACAGTCTAAAGAGAAGCCTAATCCAACTAATGCAGAAGTGCTTTGTTATATTTTAAGTGGGGAGGTAAAGTAAATTGGCTCGTCCGGTTTCTTTCAGTAGCAGCGACTTGGCATGGGAATGTGCACAAGTAAAAAGAAAGCTTTTAAATGATGTCAAAAAGGGGCGATTATCGCGTCTTTCAAAATCAGATGTGTACGATATGATTGCAAAACGCCCGCGAATCAGATTGAAAAGCTCGCGAATGTTGTGGACGGGTTCCTATAAGGAATATTTGGAAAAATGGTTCACCAAATTGAATGAGGAAATACAATTAATCCTAGACTCGGCCTCTGAAGGAGAACCAACGATTACAAGTCCTGAGATTGTAGCCCAGGAGCACCGGGAATTGCAAGCCAAGGTTACTCATTTACACAGCTTATAAGTACGTATAAAGATGCTTTGGACGAATTACGCATAGAGAACGGACAGTACCGAGAATTAATCAGCCAGCGTTTCGGAGATATTGACTTATTCTAATGATCCTGAATGTCCCGTGTACTGATACCCTTCGCATACATATGTGCTCCTCAATGCCGGTCACATTCGTTTGATTTTTCTTCACGACTACAGGTTCAAATTCTACATCACCGTATTCGGAGGTTACGGTTTTCTTACTGTTGTAGCCGTCGCGGCTGTTTCTCGTTTGTTTGTTTTTACATCATGTTTCTCATAACCGGGATGCGTATCCAGTTCGGCTTCTAATGCTTCTTGAAGTACATCTGCAAATAATTCCTTTAATGTCCATTGAATATCTTCTGCCGATTGAAAATTATGCTCTTTTACGAATTGACGTAATTCTTGTTTTGACAATAATCCGCTTCAGGTCACCATGTGCTTATTCCTCCAACTTTGATCTAGTAGTCAGTATTGACAAATTTATCTCAGTTGAAGTAAAGATTATGTCCAAACTAAATTGTTACTTCAAGCCTTGTACGGAATTGAATTACAAATGGGTGAATCTCTCCCGGAGCGACTATTCTTTGGTGTGACGGTTCACTCGCAATTAATGAAAGCAGGCCGCGTGATAGATTTGAGGGCTGAACGCATTCTTATCATTGGAAATAAAACTGTATTTCATGAATATATCCAATCGTTATCGAGAATTGGTAATTTGTTAGAGAAGAAGATCATTGTTGTTTATCTTGGAGGTTTTCCAGGACCGGATAAACGATTTTTTCTTCGGCAAATCCAAGATAAATTTGATAAAAATGGTCTTCAGATTGAAGTTCAGTTTTGGGGCGACATCGATTGGGGAGGGTTCCAAATATTCCGGCATTTGCAAAAATCAGTGTTTCCACAACTACGACCCTATCGTATGGATAAGACTACTTTCCATCAGCATTTGGATTGGGCAGAAACCTTCACTGCAGATTATCAAGTCAAATTGGAGCAGCTACTGGAAAACACGGATAATTCCTAGTTTCACGGATTAATTCGAGAGATGTTGTGTACGGGCAAGCGTTTAGAGCAAGAAGCTATACTATTATAAACTGTATTTCAGCCACTGGTTGTTGCCGAATTCTATAAGATTCGTGGTAATACTTTGTATTGACAGTGTATTTCACAATAGCCGCGACTTTTGCGGCTTTTTTCATTTATTGTTATTAGTTGTTTTCTTGGACTGGGACAAAAATCAAAATTGAGCCTTCTATTTTTACCATAAAAATGCAAGTAAATCCGTAACTGGCCGATCAAGGAAACAAGGTTGTTACCAGGTTGGTGTAGAGCAAGGTAACGTCTGGGTATCTTGGCGGCTTATTTAAATGGGGGATGAAGAGCCAGTTGCAGACTACATTCTCAGTTCCCGGCTACAGCAAGCGATCAAATCGTCCCGGAAATGCGGGTCGCCGAAACAGACCACATCATTACTAAAAAGCAATGGGGAGCTTTTTACGGAACGGAGCTCGACCTGCAGTTGCGTCGCCGGGGAATCGACACCATCGTCTTATGCGGCATCGCTACCGGGCTTGGCGTGGATACGACCGCGCGGGAAGCGTTTATGAATGGGTATCAGCTGATTTTGGCGATCGATGCCATGACCGGGTTTTCTCAAGCCGAGCACGATCACGTGAAAAATTTTATTTTTCCACGCATCGGGCGTGTTCGGACAACACAGGAAATCATTTCTGCCTTTGCTGAAGTTTGAACCCAAAGGAGATGTGCCCTTGGATTTATCAGGTTCCAGGGGTCGTTTTTTTATTTCAGGAGGTTGGTCTCTATGACCCAAAAGAGAAGTCCCAAGTCCGATAGGATGTACCCCTGGTATGTCTTATCTGTAACCAGTCTCGGAGCGTTCCTGGTTCTGGTCAATATCGGAACGCTTAATGTCGCATTGCCGGAATTAAGCCAGCAATTTCATGCGAATGCGGCAGCTTCCAGCTGGATTTTACTTTCCTATATGCTGGTAAACACTATCCTGATTTTAATCTTCGGACAAATTTCGGATATTTTCGGAAGAAGCCGAATGTATTTAATAGGAATGGCCATCTTTACCGTATCCAGTTTACTACTCGGTTATGCTTTTAATGTAGAGGTACTAATCCTTCTTCGGATCGTACAGGCTGCCGGAGGAGCGCTCGTAGTGACGAACACAACACCGCTGATTACCGATGCGTTTCCCCAATCGCAGCTGGGCACCGGTCTCGGTCTGAATTTATTGTCCGCTTCCGTCGCGCAGGTGCTTGGCCCGGTCGTCGGCGGCGTGGTCACGACCGCCTGAGGCTGGAGGTGGGTGTTCTGGTCTAATGTTCCCTTCGGGATCATTGCTCTCATCTGGGGGCTCTGGATTCTAAGGGTGAAGCCCCTAGCGCAGCTCCATAAAAAAGTGGACGGATATGGAGGCATCATGATCTTTGTCGCTTTAGCGGGTCTAATCATTGCTTTATCCAAGGGG
This sequence comes from Paenibacillus sp. cl130, assembly GCF_900116035.1. Classification (NCBI taxonomy): domain Bacteria; kingdom Bacillati; phylum Bacillota; class Bacilli; order Caryophanales; family Paenibacillaceae; genus Paenibacillus; species Paenibacillus sp. cl130. The sequence goes on along the minus strand of NZ_FOYG01000003.1, from coordinate 420,464 downwards.
GGAGAACTGGGCTGGGGAGACAAGCAGGTGATCGGAGGTTTTGCGATATTCGCCATATTTACTACTATATTTTTATGGCATGAGCATCGTTCAGCATCACCTCTACTAGATTTAAGCCTTTTTGAAAGCTGGACGTTCAGTATGGGGAACATCGCTACATTCTTTAATTCTTTTGCCCGTACGGCGGTTGCTCTGCTCTTCGCTCTCTATTACCAATTTGCCTTCCACCAAAACGCGCTTAATGCCGGTCTAAGGATCCTTCCAATTACGATAGGGATGTTGGTCATTTCTCCGATTGCTGGCATGTTGACTAAGAAGGCGGCCATTCGAGTTCTGGCCTCACTTGGAATTCTTATTTCTATAGCAGGACTACTACTACTCCTATTCGTGGTCGGTGGAAATTTCTCTTACGGGGTCACCGCTTGCGGCATGTTGTTAATCGGGGTCGGGACCGGTTTATTCCTTACCCCCAATACGACGGAGATCATGTCAAGCGTTCCGGAGCAAAGCCGCGGGGTGGCGAATGGACTGCGGTCCATGCTATATAACTTGGGTCAAGTGCTGAGTACGGCTCTTTCTTTAACCATCGTCGGCGCAGCGCTGCCAGCCCACCTGAAGAACGTGCTGTATTCCGGAAAGAACAATGTGATTTCTGCCGTTGATTTTGCTTTCGTCATTCACGGTTACCGCTGGGTCATCATCGCACTAATAGGGACTTCTCTACTCGCTCTTGCTGCCTCGTGGTTCCGTCCGCAACAGAAAAAAGCTTACGAAAGCTCTTCAGCGGCCTCTTGACTTTGACGCATTGATGCCGCGTCAATCCGTCCGATCCTCATCGATCGGTCCTGCGGCTGCCGCCATAACCCCAGCGCGTCCGGTAAGCCCAAACTTCTGGAGCTAGCGATATATATCCGGCGGGTAGTGGAGCGTTGCGATATACTTTCACACGACAACAAGATATCCTCTTCTCCTAAATTCCGCCTTTTGGAGGCGCGAAAAAGATGAGAGTTCTAAAGTTAGAACATGTAGGTGTTCTAACACATAACGAACATTGTTCTTTACGAACAATGTTCGTTATGGTATAAATATTGTATGAACGTCCAAATACTGCATATGCGGTAAATGATACAGTAACATATAGTGGAAGTACTTATACCTGTCTTCAGGCACATACTTCCCTTGTAGGCTGGGAACCATCCAATGTTCCTGCTTTATGGAAGAAAGGCGGCAGCGGAACTACGCCACCTACAACACCGCCAACAACGCCACCAACAGGTCCTTCAGTAACAAAGCCTTCCGAAGTTCCAAGCCACATATGGACATACACAATGAATGCGGGCGATAAATTCGGTAAAGGCGGAGATTTTGCTTTATTGCTGAGTGCTGTGATCAAAAAGGAAAGCAGCTTTGGAGCAGGCTTACCAGGCAGTCCATCAGCCGGCGACGGATTGATGCAGGTAGAACCAAACACACGTAATGCTTATTTATCTCAATTCAGCTCAAAATTTGGCCGTGCTTATAATCACGGCAGTGAACAAGATCAGGTATGCTTGGGCGGACTGATTTTAAATGAAAAGATTACTAGATTCGGCAACATATATAATGGCTTATTACACTATAACGGAGGAGATAACTGGTATCCGGGAGCTACAGACTCTTATGGCCGTCCTATTCTGGCCAATCAATATGCAGATGCAGTTTACGCTACTTATAAGGGCTATGGCGGTAAGAACTAAGATGTTATTTATTTTCCACCCTTGCAGGTTTTACAATCCTACCGTACATGTACACCCAGTTTTGTAAGTAATACCGGGAGTGGGCGGGGGAGGACAAAGGCAACGATGCACATCCACCACAAGCCGGGAGAGAACATGGATGTGGATTGGGCCGGAAAAATAAACTGAAGTTAGTGTTTAAACACTAACTTCAGTTTAAGGGAGGAATTATGAGTATGGAAATTTTTGAGCAGTATGAATCCAACGTAAGAGCATATTGTAGAAACTTCTACGATGTGTTTGACCGGGCTAAAGGTGCACTGATTTATTCAGAATCCGGAAAGAAATTTGTTGATTTTTTTGCAGGAGCAGGAGCTTTAAATTATGGACATAACAACGAATACATCAAACAAAAGATACTCGCTTATCTTGAATCGGACAGTATTACTCATGGGCTTGATATGTACACAAAAGCGAAACGTGAATTTATCGAAAAATTCTCGCAGATCATATTGGAACCCCGAAAGTTAAACTATAAAATTCAATTTTGCGGGCCTACAGGTACAAACGCTGTAGAAGCATCGCTGAAGCTTGCCCGAAAGATCACTAAACGGACTGGTATATTTGCGTTTATGGGAGGATTTCACGGAATGTCGCTGGGGAGTCTGGCTGTTACCAGCAACATTCAGAAAAGATCTTCCTCCGGCATAGCATTATCCGATGTTACCTTTTTCCCATACTCCGAGAGTCCAATTGACTCATTCGATACTATTGAATACATGGAAGCCGTTCTAAACGACGGTCACTCGGGAATCGAAAAACCGGCGGCTATTATATTTGAAACCATTCAGGCGGAAGGCGGCGTAAATATAGCTTCACCCGAATGGATGCTCAGGCTGAGGGAACTTAGCGACAGACACGGTATTCTACTGATTTGCGATGACATTCAGGTTGGCTGCGGACGCACCGGACCGTTCTTTTCATTTGAACATGCCGGGATGATCCCTGATATTGTACTGCTTTCCAAGTCAATCAGCGGGTATGGCCTTCCCATGTCTATTCTGCTGATGAAACCGGAACTTGATGTCTGGAAGCCTGGTGAGCATAACGGTACGTTCCGGGGAAACCAGCTTGCTTTCATTGGAGCTACAGCTGCGTTGGAATATTGGGAAATGAATAATTTGGAACAGTCTGTGAAATATAAGGAAGCATTTGTAAGAGAATATTTAACCAAGCAGATTTTGTCATTACATAAGGGCCTGACCATTCGGGGTGCAGGTTTGATTTGGGGTATTGATTTTTCCAATGTGGAGGATGAGCGAATCACGCAAAAAGTAGTAGAGGAATGTTACCAAAACGGTTTAATCATCGAAAGCGCAGGAAGAAAAGACAGTGTTATAAAACTTATGCCTCCGTTAACCATCGAGCTTGAACTTTTGCAGCAGGGTTGTTCAATTATCAGACAAGCTATTCAAGAGAATATAAATAAAGTATTGGAGGTCGAAAGTTATGGATAAAATCGCCATTATAGGAATAGGATGCCGTTTGCCAGGAGGAATAAGGGGGCCTGAGGAGTTCTGGGAAGCATTGACTGCGGGAAAAGATATGACTTCCGATTTACCCGAAGGCCGCTGGGATTTAGAAAAGTTTTATGATCCTGACAAATCAAAGCCAGGCAAGCATTACACCTGTCATGGTGGATTTTTAGATAAAATAGATGAGTTTGACCCTTTGTTTTTTGGTATTTCTCCAAGGGAAGCGGCCTTTCTTGATCCACAGCAAAGACTGATGCTGGAGACATCATGGGAAGCAATGGAAGATGGAGGCTTGGATCCGGCCAAGCTAGCAGGAACCAATACCGGTGTCTTTGTAGCGGGCTTCACCCTTGACTATCAAGCAATACAATTTAAAAACGAATCGGTTGAAAGTTTAGATACACATTCGGCAACGGGTATGATGATGACAATGTTGTCCAACAGGATTTCATATATATATGATTTCAGAGGTCCAAGTTTGTCTGTAGATACAGCGTGTTCGGGCTCTTTGGTTGCAACACACCTTGCATGCGGGAGTTTATTGAATAATGAATGTAATCTCGCAATAGCAGGCGGAGTAAGTGTTATAGCTACACCTGAGTATACCATAGCGGAAAGTAAGGGTGGTTTTTTATCTCCCGATGGACGGTGCAAAACTTTCGATTCCAGTGCAAACGGTTATGCAAGAGGAGAAGGAGCCGGCGTTGTGGTTTTAAAACGCCTGTCAGATGCTATCGAAGACGGAGATAGGATTTATGCCGTAATAAGTGGATCGGGTGTAAACCAGGACGGCCACACAGACGGGATTACTGTTCCAAACGGGCAGGCTCAGGAAAACTTAATGAAGGAGGTATACAAAAAGGCAGGAATATCACCTTCAGATATAACATATATTGAAGCTCACGGCACCGGCACTCCGGTTGGAGACCCTATTGAGGCTAATGCAATAGCACGAGTGGTTTCAACAGACAGGCCAAAAGATAAAAAGTGTATTGTCGGATCTGTTAAGACAAACATTGCCCACCTTGAGGCCGCTGCAGGAGTTGCCGCACTGATAAAAGCTTCACTAATCATAAAGCATAAGCAAATACCTCCACATCTGCACTTTAAGAATCCAAACCCTAAAATTCCCTTTGACGATTTATGTATACGAATTCCTCAGACCCTGGAGCCTTTGCCGCAACCCGCATTGGTTGGCATAAATTCATTCGGTTTTGGAGGAACAAATGCCCATATCCTCTTGGAGGAAGCTACAGATCTCCAAAAAGAGGGTACTCCTGAAGTTAATGTAAATACCGGATGGCCATATATGATTCCCATATCTGCGCGCTCAGAAAAGGCGCTAAAAAACTATGCGCAAAAGTATGTTGATTTTATTAATGGAAGTGGAGAAAGTATTTCTTTATATGATATTGGAAGCATGATGAGCAAAAAGCGCACCCATCATGACTATAGACTAGCGGTTTCGGCATCTTCAAAGGAAGAACTTGCAGGAAACCTGGAAGCGTATATTAAAGGACAAGCACGCCAGGGGATGTCTGCGGGAAATGTTGAGGCAGGAAAGTACAATAAAGCTGTTTTTGTATATACAGGTATGGGGCCCATATGGTGGGCTATGGGCAGACAGCTCCTTGAAAAAGACCCTGTGTTTAGAAATATGATAGAAAAATGCGATAAACTTACACGTCAGTATGCTGGATGGTCTCTACTGGAGGAACTTCTCGCCGATGAGGAGAATTCACGTCTGGACCAGCCCCAGTTTGCTCAACCTGCCAATTTTGCTGTTCAGGTGGGTTTGACTGAAGTATGGAAATCCTTGGGTATTATACCCCATGCGGTGGTAGGACACAGTGTTGGAGAAGTGGCTTCTACATATGTTGCAGGAATTTACAGCCTTGAAGATGCCATGTTGGTAAGTATTCACAGAAGCCGTGCACAGCAAAAAGCAGTAAACAAGGGCACAATGCTGGCGGTAGGTTTACCAGAAAAAGAAGTTGTGGCCCTGCTGGATGAGAACATAAAAGGTGTTTCAATGGCAGCAATCAATAGCCCAAATTCGGTAACTTTGTCAGGTGATCCTGATGCCCTTGAGCAGATCCAAAAACAGTTGCAGGATAAGGGGGTTTTTGCGCGGCTTTTAAAGGTCAATGTAGCGTATCACAGTTACCAAATGGAACCATATGAGCAGGAGCTATTGGAGGCATTAAAAGGAATAAAGTCCCAGCCTGCCGGGATACCGATATATTCCACGGTTACAGGGAAAATGCTGACGGGTACAGAGTGTGATGGACATTACTGGTATAAAAATGTAAGAGAGCCGGTACGTTTTGAAGCAGCAATGTATGAAATGATTTCGTTGAATTATAACTTATTTATTGAGGTGGGCCCTCACCCTGTTTTAGCAGCTTCTATTTCTGATTGTCTGTCAGCTAAAAACGTTGAAGGTAAGAAGTTGTTCTCTATAAAAAGAAATGAAAACGAACAGGTTTCAATACTGGAGAACTTAGGGAATCTATATGCACTGGGATACCCTATAGATTGGAACAAGATTTACCGGTACCAAGGTGAGTTTGTAAGTCTCCCTCTTTATCCATGGCAATGGGATAAATACTGGATGGAAACGCAGGAATCAAGTGAATTTAGGCAGGGAAAAAATAAGCACAAGTTTTTAGGACGCCGTTTGAAAACTTCCAGCCCTATATGGGAGATTGAACTTAATACTACCTATATGACGTATCTTTCTGATCATAAAATACAAGGTATAGAAGTTTTCCCCGGAGCAGGGTATGTAGAGCTGGGAATGGCTTGTGCCAGAAGCTATTTTGGAGAGGGTTTTTATACAGTTGAAGATATAAAGTTTGAAAATGCTTTATTTTTAAATCAAGGAGTATCACCTGTGGTGCAGGTGGTTTTGGATCCAAAAACCGCAAAATTCGAGATTTCAAGCAGGATACCGGGACAAGATAAGACTTGGACATGCAATGCATCCGGCACAATAAGAAAACGGCAAAACATAAAGATCACTGCTAAAGATGAGTTGATTCAAATACTTGGCAATTGTACCAAAGAATATGGAAAAGAAGTATGTTATAAAACCTTCTATCAAATGGGTTTCCATTATGGTCCTTATTTCCAAGGTATAGACAAGATATGGAAAGGTGATAACGAAGCTCTTGGCAGGATCGAGATCCCTAAAATACTGGAGATTGATAGCTCTATCTACGGTCTTCACCCGGCGGTATTGGACGCCTGTTTCCAGGTTACCATTGCGGCAGTTGCACCACTTAATGAAGATGAAAATAACGAAGGCCAATCATTCCTACCTGTAGGAATAGACAGGGTGCAGCTTTATGGAAGGCCGGAGCCTGTCATGCTTTGTCATACGCAGATGGTAGATAGGAAAGATAATAATTTGAACGCCAACATCCGTCTATATAGTGAGGACGGAAATCTAATCGCCGAAATACTGGGCATAAGAACTAAGGAACTTGGAAATAGTGGAGGGTCTGATGCTGGAAGAGTTAAGGATTATCTTTATGAGATAAACTGGGAGCTTCTAAAAAGTGAAGAAGTTGATACCCGCACAGCTGCTGCTAACTCTGGAGCATGGCTTATTTTTGTGGATCATAAAGCAGCAGGAAAAGAACTGGCAAATCTCCTTGAAAAAAGGGGAGAAGAATGCTTTATGGTATATCCTGGTGAGAATTTTGGTTGGCAGTATGAAGAGCGTGAGATATATATAAACCCTCGAAGCATTGAGGATCTTAGAGCGTTGTTTGATGAATTCTCAAAAATTAAAACGAAGCTAACAGGTATTGTATATATGTGGAGCCTCAATATCCTTGAGATCCAGGAAGTTAGTAATACAGCTATAGAAAAAGCTTGTTTTGAAAACCTGTTTGTATTAAAACACCTGGTACAAGCAACCACAAATCTGGGATTAAATTTTAAGCTGTGGGTTATTACAAGAGGAGCCCAAATGATCAACAGGGCTACTCCAAATTCTGCATTCTTACAGTCGTTGGTATGGGGCCTTGGCACCGTCATAGGTTACCATGAGTTGCCTTCAAATTGGGGAGGCCTTGTAGACCTTGACATAGAGGCCAATGCGGGTGAAATGGAAATGCTGTTAAAAGAAGTCTTAGGTAATGGAGAGAACCAAATTGCTTTCCGTAATGGGAATAGACTTGCAGCAAGAATCGATAAACTGCGGATTGATATGCAGCATCAAGTACCCGTACATCTTCGCCCCGATGGAAGTTATGTTATTACAGGTGCTTTTGGTGGCATAGGTATGATTACAGCCCAGTGGATGGTTGCCAAGGGAGCAAGACATCTGGTACTGCTTGGACGCGGAGAATTTCCAAAACGTTCTGAATGGAACAATGTAGAGCCAGGCAGCAGCCTTGCAGAGAGGATTGAGTTTGTTCGTAAGCTGGAGTCCCAGGGGGCAACAGTATATATTGGATCAGTGGATGTAACTGATGAGGAAAAGCTTGCTGGATTTTTTAAAGATTTTGATAAGGAAGAAAGGCCTCCTATTCGAGGTGTTGTACATTCTGCTGGTATTACGGATGATCAATTTCTTGAGGTTAGTAAAGATGAGACTTTTTATAGGGTCCTTTCGCCTAAGGTAAATGGTGCATGGAACCTTCACCGTATGACAGAGGGACGGCCTATTGACTTCTTTATTTTATTTTCTTCAGTTGCTTCTGTATTTGGTTCACCAGGCCAGGGAGCATATGCAACTGGGAATGCCTTTTTGGACTCACTTGCACATTACCGTTTATCGAGAGGACTTCCTGCACTGAGTATCAATTGGGGACCATGGTCAGAGGTTGGAATGGCTGCAAGGTTTATGGAACGTGATCCGGAGTATTATATACAAAAATCCATAGAATCTGTAACGGTAGAAAAGGGAATTAGGGCTATGGAGCACCTTGTTGGAGAAGCTGTTGCACAGTCTGTGGTTCTACCTATACTCTCGTGGCAAACGTTTGGGGAAAAATGGTTCTCACCCATGAGTTCTCCACATGTGCTTAAAACTCTTTTGCAAGATGAGTCAGGACAACAAGAGAATATAAATAAATCAAAGGTGGATGTTGATATCCTGGAGGATATTATTTCATCTCCAATACAGAGCAGGCAGAATATCGTTGAAATGCATATTAAAACAATAGTAGCGAAGGTTTTGCGTTATAATCCTGAGGATCTAAGTACCAAACAACCACTAACTGTTTTTGGGATGGATTCATTAATGGCCACCGAAATAAAAAACAGGATGGAGGTTGCCTTTAAAACACCTGTTTCCATAGTAGAACTTCTTAAGGGTTCCAGCATATACGATCTTTCCGAGCAAATGATATCAAAGCTATACGAATCGGGAAAGATTTCAGAACAGGATTCCCTAAATATGGGTAAGGCTGAGTTTGAAAGAATACCTAAAGTTTCTGAAAAAGAGTACTATGAAACCTCATCTGCACAAAAGATGATGTATATCATTAATAATCTTGAGGGTAACAACATTGGGTATAACATACCTGTGGGAATTTTATTTGAAGGTGGGATTGAAAGGGTTGCCCTTGGGGAAGCATTAAAAACATTGATACAAAGGCATGAAGCATTTAGGACATCCTTTGAGATGATTGATGGGGAGCTTGTGCAAAGGATACAAGATGAAGTTGATTTTACTATAGAATATTTTGAGTCTGAGGAAGACGGAGTAGAGAAAATAATCGATGAATTTGTAAGACCGTTCGATTTAAGCAAAGCACCCTTAATAAGAGTAGGTCTTATAGAAATCCATGCTAGCAGGCAAATACTTTTGCTTGATGTACATCATATAGTCTCGGATGGAACTTCAATAATCAGGACTTTTGATGAAATAGTTTCTATATTAAGTGGTGAAAGCCTTCCGGCAATGGAGGTGCAATATAAGGATTTTGCCCAGTGGCAGAATGGCTTGTTTAGCACTGAGGTTTACAAAAAGCAGGAAGAATACTGGCTTAATAGGTTCAAGGGTGAAATTCCTATCCTTGATATGCCTACAGATTATCCTAGGCCTGTCCTTCAAAGCTTTGAAGGAAATAGGTTGCTATTTGATTTAGACAGTCATTTGATGGATAAATTAAATGTACTTTCCTCCCAAACAGGAGCCACCGTGTATATGATACTTCTTGCGGCATTAAATACACTAATGTATAAATACTCAGGACAGGAAGACATAATTATTGGTACTCCTATAGCGGCAAGAACTCATTTTGATACTGAAAGAATACTGGGGATGTTTATAAATACCCTGGCATTAAGGAATTTCCCAGAGGGAAATAAGGCCTTTACTGAGTTCTTGGAAGAAGTAAAAGAAAGCTCCTTAGAAGCATATGAAAATCAGGAATACAGGTTTGATCAGTTTGTGACAAAACTTAACGTAAAGAGAGATTCAAGCAGAAATCCTTTATTTACTGTTATGTTTAATATTGTTCCTTCTGATGAGCATATTATGGAACATCGTGGTGAATTAAAGTATTCCAAATATCCGGTTGAAAGTAAAACATCAAAATTTGACCTAACATTCCAGTTGATACCAGATGGTCATAATATAATATTATGGATGGAATATGCTACACGTCTGTTTAAGAAGGAGACGGTAGAAAGGCTTGTTCAGCATTACTTTAATATCCTTGAAGAGATAACCTCAAACCCTGAAAAAAAACTATCAGAAATCAATATGTTATCCCAAGAAGAAAAGGAGCGAATAATATACGGCTTTAACGATACGAAGGTTGAATTTGAACATCACCTGACGGTACACCACCTGTTTGAGCAGCAGACGAAAGTACGTCCAGACAATATAGCAGTAGCGTATGAAGGCCGTAGATTTACATATGGCCAGATCAACCAAAGGGCAAACAGGATAGCAAGGTACATGCTAAAGGCTGGCACTGGTAGAGAAGAAGCCGTAGTTGTCATGCTGGAGAGGGGACCCTTATTTGTAGAATCGGTACTTGGTATATGGAAAGCAGGGGGGGCTTACATACCTGTAAATCCAAAATACCCTACACAAAGGGTGCTTGATATATTTAAGGAATCTAAAGCTGCCTATGTGTTGACCTTATCAGATTATGTGACCCAGCAGCTTAGTGAGAACTATAAAGGCCGAATTATATACCTTGACCAGTGTGAAAAAGAGATTGAGGCTGAAAGTGGCGAAAACCTAGATCTAGATATAGACATAAATAGTTTGGCCTATGTTATATATACATCTGGTTCAACTGGTGTACCAAAGGGAGCTATGATAGAGCATCTTGGCATGATAAACCACATCCATGCGGAAATAAAGGAACTTTGTATAACTAACAACAGCATAATATCCCAGAACTCGCCTCAATACTTTGATGTATCTGTATGGCAGTTCTTTGCAGCCCTAACCATAGGAGCTCAAATTATCATCTATCCAGATGAAATAGTAAAGGATGTTGCAAGGTTTACGAATCGGATCATAGAAGATGGCATAACGGTCCTTGAGGTGGTACCTTCATACCTTGCTTTAATGCTTGAGTATGTGGAAAATACAGGGAATAAACCGGAAAAACTTCATTACTTGCTGATAACGGGAGAAACCGTAAAATCCGGCATAGTAAGGAAATGGTTTGACCTATGTCCAAATACTAAAGTAGTTAATGCCTACGGACCTGCAGAGGCAGCGGACGATATTACTCTATATACTATGGAAGCTGCTCATGAAGGAGAGAACATTCCTGTAGGCAAGCCTATACAAAATATGAATCTATATATAACAGATAAAAACATGAACCTGTGCCCTATCGGAGTAAAAGGAGAGATCTGCGTCTCTGGAACAGGTGTAGGAAGGGGTTATTTAAATGACCCTGAAAAAACAGCCCATGTATTCCTTGAAGATCCTTTCAGAGAAGAAAAGGGGATAAGGCTGTACAAAACAGGAGACCTGGGAAGATGGCTGCCTGACGGGAATATCGAATTCCTGGGCAGAATAGACCATCAGGTTAAGATCCGCGGATACCGAATAGAGCTTGGAGAAATAGAAGCTCAGCTTCTAAAACATTCTTCAATAAAAGAAGTTGTGGCAGCAACAAGGGAAGACCCCCAAGGGAACAAGTACATCTGTGCATATATAGTTGGAGAAAGTGAATTGACAATACCGGAATTAAGGGAGTATCTCTCCAAAGATCTGCCAGACTACATGATCCCTTCATATTTTGTACAGTTGGAAAAACTGCCTTTATCAGCGAATGGCAAGGTAGATAGAAATGCCCTGCCTGCCCCTGATGGAAATATTAATACAGGGGTAGACTATGCTGCACCATTCGGTGAAATTGAGGAGAAGCTTGTACTGATATGGAGCCAAATCCTTGGAGTCCAGAAGATTGGAGTAAATGATAACTTCTTTGAATTAGGAGGAGACTCATTAAAGGCAACCAATCTTGTATCAAGGGTTCATAAAGAATTTGACATAGAATTTGCATTAAAAGAAGTGTTTATGGGTCCTACAATTTCGGCAATAGCAAAAAGTATTAAAAATAGACTTAACGATACAGTGGAAATCGAAGAAATTTTAAGCATGATTGAAAATCTATAAATAGGAATTAAAAGAGATGAAATAGAGAAGAGGGACGAAGTTATGGATAATTTGATGAAAAGAATAGAATCTCTTTCTCCAGAAAAAAGAAAGCTATTTGAGACGATGCTAAAAGAAAAAGGAAAAGATGTTTCAAAATATACGCCAAATGCCTTTTCTGGAATACCTTCTGCCAGAGAGCAGGAATTTTACCCTATGTCATCTGCCCAGAAAAGGCTGTATATACTAAACGAGCTTGAAGGAGCAGGTACTGCATATAACATGCCAGGCGTCGTACTGCTGGAAGGAAACATTGATGCAGTACGCTTCGAACAGGCATTCAAGGAGCTAGTAAAAAGACATGAGGCTCTGCGCACATCATTTCATATGGTTGAGGGTGAACCAGTACAAAAGGTTCATGATTACGTGGATTTCAGTATTACGTACCTGGAACTGGATGAAGAAAAAGCAGCAGAAATAGTCAAAGAATTCATAACGCCCTTTGATCTTAGCCAAGTTCCATTACTGAGAGTAGGACTTGTAAAAACGAACGAAGACAGGCGTGTTATGATGTTTGACATGCACCACATAGTATCAGATGGTATATCAGTCAATATACTTATGAGTGAGTTTTTGGATTTGTACCAAGGGAAGACCCTTTTGCCACTACGGATACAGTACAAGGATTTTTCTGTATGGCAGAAGGAGATGTTTGCCGGAGACTCAATAAAGAAGCAGGAAGAATACTGGCTCCAGACATTTAAGGGTGATATACCGGTACTGGATATGCCTACTGACTATCCAAGACCGGCGGTACAAAGTTTTGAAGGAGATGCTGTAAGCTTTGAAATAAACCCTGAACTTTCAGTCAAACTAAATAAGCTTGCAACAGATAATGGAGCTACCTTATACATGGTACTGATGGCTGCATATAACGTACTCCTGTCCAGATACACTGGACAGGAAGACATCATAGTTGGAAGTCCTGTAGCCGGAAGGCCCCATGCTGACCTGCAGGGTATCATTGGTATGTTTATAAATACCTTGGCCATAAGGAACTATCCTGAGGGAGAAAAGACCTTCGTCCAATTCTTGCAGGAAGTAAGGGAAAATGCGTTTTTGGCTTTTGAAAATCAGAACTACCAGTTTGAAGAACTTGTAGAAAAACTTAATCTCATGAGGGACATGAGCAGGAATCCTCTTTTTGACACTATGTTTGCACTGCGCACTTCAAACAAGACAGAATTTGCAGCATCGGGTATAAACTTCAAACAATACAACAACTGGCTGGAAGGCAGAAAGGCAAAATTTGACCTTATGCTTGAAGTGGTAGAGGGTCAAGAAGGTATAACATTTAACCTTGAATATTGTACCAGGCTGTTTAAGAAGGAGACAATAAAAAGGTTTGGAACCCATTACATTACCGTTCTTGAAGAGATAACGGCATGCCCTGAAAAAAGGTTGTGGGAAATTGATGTACTGTTACAGGAAGAAAAACAGCAAATCCTATATACCTTTAACGCTACAGAGGCACAGTATCCTAAAAACAAGACTATCCATCAGCTTTTTGAAGAGCAGGCAGAGAAGAACCCTGATCATGTAGCTGTGGTATTTGAGGGTAAAAAGCTTACATTTAGTGAACTCAATAAAAAATCAAATGGGTTGGCCCATGTATTAAGGGCTAAAGGAGTCAAACCGGACAGTATCGTAGGTATTCTGGCAGAACGCTCACTTGAGATGATAGTAGCAATCCTAGGGGTATTAAAAGCAGGAGGGGCATATCTTCCCATAGATCCAGATTATCCTGAGGAAAGAATAAGTCATATGCTGGAAGACAGCCGGGCAGTGATCCTGTTGACCCAATCACATTTTATAGACAAATATACATCAATAGGTACAGTAATAAATTTAGAAGATGAGCAGGAATATTCAGATGAACAATATAACTTATCGGAGGTAAATAAACCTTCCGATCTAGCTTACTTAATATATACCTCAGGCTCTACAGGTAAACCCAAAGGGGCAATGATAGAGCATAGAAACATAGTAAGGCTGTTATTTAACAGTAAAATGCAGTTTGATTTTAACGAAAATGATGTATGGACTATGTTTCATTCTATGAGTTTCGATTTTTCCGTATGGGAGATGTACGGGGCGTTGTTATATGGGGGCAGATTGGTGGTAGTTCCTAAAATGACAGCACGCAGCAATGTAGAGTATCTGAGACTTCTAAGGAATGAGAAGGTGACCGTATTAAATCAGACACCTTCAGCCTTCTATAATATAGCCAATGAAGAAGTATCATATGAAGAAAAAGAACTTAAGATAAGATATGTCATATTCGGAGGGGAAGCATTAAAGCCTGCATTGTTGAAGGAATGGAGAAAGAAGTACCCGCAGACTAGACTCATCAATATGTATGGAATAACCGAGACAACAGTGCATGTCACATATAAAGAGATAGAAGAGGAAGAAATTAGATCTAATGTGAGCAGCATAGGAAGGCCTATACCAACCCTTACAACATATGTAATGGATAAGAACATGAAAGTTGTTCCCATTGGAGTAGCCGGAGAGCTTTGTGTAGGAGGAGACGGAGTTTGCAGAGGATATCTTGGAAGACCGGAGCTTACAAAGGAAAAGTTCGTTCAAAATCCGTACAAGCCGGAAGAGAGGTTATATAGATCTGGAGACCTGGTCCGGTTATTATCTGATGGAGAAATGGAATACCTGGGTAGAATAGACCACCAGGTAAAGATAAGAGGCTTTAGGATAGAGCTTGGTGAAATAGAAGCACAACTGCTAAAGCATCCTTCAATTGAGGAATCTTTGGTGATTGCAAAGGAAGACCATCAGGGCAGTAAATACCTGTGTGCATATATAGCGGGAGAAAATGAGCTGACAATATCAGAACTAAGGGAGCATCTCTTAAAAGAACTGCCCGAATACATGGTACCATCATACTTTGTGCAGCTTGAAAAAATGCCATTGACAGCTAATGGCAAGATAGACAGGAAGGCATTGCCTGAACCCGAAGGTAATATAAATACGGGAATAGAGTATGAAGCGCCTATAGGCGAATTTGAAGAGAAGCTTGCACTGATTTGGCAAGACATCCTTGGAATTAAGAAGATAGGAAGAAATGACAACTTCTTTATGTTAGGTGGACACTCTTTAAAGGCTACAAGCCTTGTAGCGAGAATTCACAAAGAGTTCAATATAGACATGCCTCTTAAGGAAATATTTAAGGCTCCAATTATAGCGGTAATAGCAAGGTATATGAAGGAAGCAAAGGAGAGTATATATCAATCCATCCAAACTGCTAAAGAGATGGAATACTACCCTATGTCATCAGCCCAAAGAAGGCTGTATATATTAAATCAGTTTGAAGGAGCAGGGACAGCATACAATATGCCAGGCAGCTTGCTGGTTGAAGGCAGTATTGATCTGGAGCTTTTTCAGAAGACCTTCCAACAGCTTATAAATAGGCATGAGACCCTTCGAACATCTTTCCATTTCATAGAGGGTGAACCCGTCCAGAAGATCAATGATCCTGTGGGTTTTAGTGTAGTGTATCTAGAATCTGACGAAGAAAAAGTGGGGGAAATCGTAAAAGAATTTATAAAGCCGTTTGATCTTGGAATTGCTCCGCTGCTAAGAGTAGGCCTTGTGAAAACGGGAAAAGACAAGCATGTCATGATGTTTGACATGCACCATATCATATCTGACGGTACGTCCATGGATATACTGGTACATGAGTTCATGGATATGTATGGAGGAAATAACCCTTCTTCCCTCCGTATACAGTACAAGGACTATTCTGTTTGGCAGAAGGAACTATTTGCTGGGGACAAAATAAAGAAGCAGGAGGAATACTGGCTCCAGGAATTTAATGGAGAAATTCCTGTGCTGAATATGCCAGTAGATTACCAAAGGCCTGCGGTTCAAAGCTTTGACGGAGGTTTTATCCGTTTTGAAGCAGGCAGTGAGCTTACGGGAAAACTTATTAAGCTTGCAAGGGATAATGGGGCTACTCTTTACATGACATTGCTTGCTTCATACAACATACTGCTGTCTAAGTATACGGGGCAGGAAGATATTATAGTGGGAAGCCCTATAGCTGGAAGACCTCATACAGATTTACAAGACATAATAGGTATGTTTGTAAATACTTTAGCCATGAGGAACTATCCCCAGGGAGAAAAGACCTTTGCTGAGTTTCTAAAGGAAGTAAGGGAAAACTCTATAAGGGCTTATGAAAATCAGGACTACCAGTTTGAAGAACTGGTGGAAAAGCTTAATGTAAAGAGGGATATGAGCAGGAATCCTCTTTTTGATACTATGTTTGTATTGCAAAATACCGGCTCATCAGAATTGAAGATAGATAGGCTTAAGTTTATACCCTATACAAATGAATTTAGAATATCCAAATTTGACTTGACATTAAATGCTCGGGAAACCCAGGAAGGTATTGCATTTGATTTGGAATATGCCACAAGGCTGTTCAAGAAAGAGACTGTAGAAAGGTTTGCAGCCCATTACCTTAATGTTCTGGAAGAGATAACGGTTTATCCTGGAAAAAGGTTGTCAGAAATTGATATGCTTTCACAGGAAGAAAAGCAGAAAATACTATATGACTTTAACGATACAAAGGTCCGGTATCCTAAGGATAAGACTATACATCAACTGTTTGAAGAGCAGGTAGAAAAGACACCCAATAATATTGCTGTAGTGTTTGAAGATAAACAGCTGACTTATAGGGAGGTAAACGAAAAGGCAAACCAACTGGCCAGAAAATTAAGAGAAAAGGGAATAAAACCTGATAGTGTAGTGGGAATTATGGTAGAACGTTCCCCGGAAATGATCATAGGGATCATGGCTGTCCTAAAAGCTGGGGGGGCTTATTTACCCATAGCTCCTGAATACCCTGAAGACAGGATCCAGTTTATGCTTGATGACAGTGGCAGCCAAATTATTCTGATACAGGATAAATTTATAAATGCTAAAGGTAGTTACAGAAATGCTGAATTTATTAGCATAGAAAATCAGGAACTATTTACTGGGGATGTATCAAATCCAAAGTTAATTAGTAAACCTGAAAACTTGGCTTATGTAATATATACATCCGGTTCTACCGGCAAACCCAAAGGGGTAATGATAGAGAACTACTCCGTAATCAACCGGATCAACTGGATGCAGAAGCAATACCCGATAGCTGAAGGTGATGTGATCCTGCAGAAAACTCCCTATACCTTTGACGTATCGGTATGGGAATTATTGTGGTGGAGCTTTACTGGGGCCAAAGTCTGCCTGCTGATACCGGGAGGAGAAAAAAATCCGGAAGAAATCGTGAAGGCAATCGAAAAAAATAAAGTTACCACAATGCACTTTGTACCATCCATGTTGAGTGTATTTTTAGAGTATGTAGAGGAAAAGGGGATAATAGAGGAAATAGCAAGCTTAAAGCAGGTATTTGCCAGTGGAGAAGCACTGAACCTGAAGCAAGTAGAAAAGTTCAACAAGCTGCTGTACAAAGAAAAAGGAACAAGCCTGCATAACCTGTACGGACCAACAGAAGCAACAGTAGATGTATCCTACTTTGGCTGCTCTACGGAAGAAGAATTGGAGCTTGTACCTATAGGAAAGCCCATAGATAACATTAAGTTGTATGTTGTGAGTAAGGAAAAGGGCCTGCAGCCGATAGGAGTAGCGGGAGAACTATGTATAGCAGGGGATGGACTGGCAAGAGGGTACTTGAACAGACCGGAACTTACAGAAGAAAAATTCGCAGCAAACCCATTCGCACCGGGTGAAAGGATGTACAGGACAGGTGACCTGGCAAGGTGGCTGCCTGACGGCAACCTAGAATATCTGGGCAGGATCGACCATCAGGTAAAGATAAGAGGCTACAGGATAGAACTGGGTGAAATAGAGAACCGGTTATTAAAGCATGAAACAATAAAAGAAGCAGTGGTATTGGACAAAGAAGGAGCTGACGGAAATAAGTATCTTTGTGCGTACGTCGTACCGGATCAAGAAATAACCGTACAGGGGATGAGGGAACACTTGTCAAAAGAGCTCCCGGACTACATGATCCCTTCTTACTTTATGCAGATGGAAAAGCTGCCATTGACCCCTAATGGAAAAATAGACAGGAAAGCATTGCCCGAGCCTGACGGAAGTATGAGTACGGGAACAGAATATGTAGCGCCGCGGAATGAAGTGGAAGAGAAACTGGTTGAAATATGGCAGGAAGTGCTTGGAGCAAAACAGGTAGGAATAAGGGACAACTTCTTTAAAATAGGCGGAGATTCTATACGTGCAATATCATTAGTCAGCACAATATGCAAAAAGTTGGATATAAACATCCAAATCAGGGATATATACATGAATCCTGATATTGAGAGATTGTCTGCATTCTTAAAAGTAAAAGATACGGAAGCTTTTAACAGTAAGATGGGTAAAGCAAGGGAAGAACTGGAGTTATTTAAACAGCGAATATTGATGAATGAAACTCTCTCAGAAAAGTTACCTTCGGACATGGAAGATATATATCCGATGAGTCACATAGAGCTGGGTATGATTTATCATTCCAAAAAAGACTATGAAAATGCAGTTTATCATGACCAATTTGCATTTCATCTGAATGACAAAGACTTTGATTTCCCAGCATTTAAAGAAGCGATGCTTCTAATGACGTCAAAACATGATATTTTAAGGACGGTTTTTAATTTAGAGGATTTTGAAACTCCTGTGCAAATTGTTTACAAGGGCAGTAGTCTTGATATTGAGCAGATAGATATCATGAATTTTAGCAGGACAGGGCAGGTTGAGTATATAAACAAATATTTGGAAAATGACAGAGCGAATCCGTTTGATATATCAAAGCCCCTTTGGAGGATAAGAATATTCAAACTTGACGCAAACCATATTTGTCTGGTTCTGATATTCCACCATGCTATCCTGGATGGCTGGAGTGTTGCTTCATTGATTACGGAAGTTTCAAACCTATACTCTAAGCTTAAGCAAGAAAAAGATTATATACCAACACGGCTTAAATGCAGCTATAAAGATTATATAGCAGACCAAATGACAATTAAGGACAACCAGGAAGTAATTAATTATTGGAGAGAGGAATTAAGTGAATATAAAAGGTTGAATATGCCTGCAAATATTCATGGAAAAACAAAAAAATCTTATAAAGTAGACCATGTAACACGCCATTTAAGTCAGGAATTTTTAGGTGATTTAAGAAGTACTGCCAGAAGATATGATGTAAGCTTAAAGACACTTTGCTTTGCTGCATACACTTATATGCTCAATATGCTTTCATACGAGGATGACTTTGTCGTAGGTTTGGTAGAAAATAACAGACCTGTATGCGAAGATGGAGATAAGATGCTGGGGTGCTTCTTAAATACGGTTCCCGTCAAAATGTGTTTTGATAAAATCGATATATGGGAGGAATTGATAAAAGTTGCAGAAAAGAAATTAATAAACTTAAAGCTTTATGGAAGACTGCCTTTATTTGAGATCATAAATATCCTGGGCGGAAAAGAAAACAAAGAGGAAAATCCTTTATTTGATACCATATTCAATTATGTGGATTTTCATATATATAACGAGATAATAAACAAAGAAATCGGTGATGTTAAAGATAGAATTTCAGTTGATGAATATGAAGCAACCAATACAAGTCTTGACTTTACAGTAAGTAATACATTCGATGATCTTAATATAAGCTTGATCTACTCGGACAAAGTATTGGAAAGAAAACAGGCAGAAGAGTGTATAGACTATTTTATTAATATTTTAAATATGTTTATCCATAACCCCAAAGGGTCAGTTGACAAGCTTATTATATTAAGTCATGAAGAAAGAAAGCAGTTGCTGATAGACTTTAATGATACTAAGAAAGACTATCCGCAGGACAAAACCATACATGAGCTGTTTGCTGAGCAGGTGGAAAGGACACCTGACAACATAGCTGTGGTATATGAAGACAAGCACTTGACTTACAGGGAATTGAACGGAAAGGCAAATCATTTGGCCAGAGTATTGAGGAACAAAGGGGTAAAGCCTGACCGTATTGTAGGAATTATGGCCGAACGTTCATTTGAGATGATTGTGGGGATATTTGCCATATTGAAAGCTGGAGGGGCGTATCTGCCGATAGATCCTAATTATCCTGATACAAGGATAAAGTATTTGTTGGACGATAGTGGTTCCCAGATCCTTTTGACCTCCAGGACCTTTATGGAAAATAAGCAGATTGATGCGGATATTATATATCTGGAGGAAGAATATTTAAATGAAGAGAACTCAAAGCTTGAAAATGTAAACAAACCCTCGGACCTTGCGTACGTCATTTATACATCAGGTTCGACAGGGAAGCCCAAAGGTGGAATGATTGAGCATACTAGCGTTGTAAACATAATTACAGCCCTCCAGGCCATGTATCCGCTTAAAGCGGAAGACGCTTTTCTATTTAAAACAACTTATACCTTTGACGTATCCGTAGCTGAGATATTTGGCTGGTTCCTCAACGGAGGAAAGCTTGTAATATCACGCCAAGGTGTGGAAAAGGAAGCTATGGAGTTAGTAGAGGTAATAAACAAGCATAAGATAACCCATGTAAACTTTGTACCATCAATGCTGAATATAATGGTACATACTTTAAAAGATAATGGTATAAAACTGCCATCAACTCTCAGGTATATTTTTGCTGCTGGAGAAGCGCTGCCCAAAAAGCTTGTCCATGAGCTTTTCGATGTCTCAGAGAACACATCTCTGGAAAATATCTATGGGCCTACAGAGTCCACGATATATGCAGCGGGTTACAGTATAACAAAGAAAATAGCAGAAGAACTTATAACAGTACCTATAGGGAAAGCTTTACAGAATGTATACCTTTATATACTGGACAAGCACAACCAATTAACTCCTGTAGGAGTGGCCGGTGAACTTGTGATAGGTGGAAGCGGTCTTGCAAGGGGCTATTTGAATAGACCTGAACTGACAGCAGAAAAATTTGTACCTAACCCGTTTATTCCCGGCGAAAAAGTGTACCGCACAGGGGACTTAGTAAGGCGGCTTCCTGATGGGAACATCGAATTCATGGGCAGGATCGACCACCAGGTAAAGATAAGAGGCTTTAGAATAGAGCTTGGAGAAATTGAAGCACATCTGGTGAAGCACACTGCTATTAAGGAAGCAGTGGTTATTGCAAAGGAAGAGCAGCAAGGGAAGAAGTACCTGTGTGCATATATTGTAGGGGAAAATGAATTGACCATTTCCGAGCTAAGGGAGCATCTCTTAAACGAACTACCTGACTACATGGTACCAGCATATTTCATGCAGCTGGAACAGCTGCCATTTAATGCCAACGGTAAAATTGATCGGAAAGCATTGCCTGAACCACAGGGGAATATTAATACCGGAGTAGAGCATGTAGTTCCTAGAAACGAAAGAGAAGAAATACTGGCCAAAGTATGGGAAGACGTACTAAAAACTGAAAACATCGGGGTAAAAGATAATTTCTTCAGCCTTGGAGGAGACTCAATAAAAGCCATACAGGTAATGTCGCGTCTTAACGTCCATGGGCTAAAGCTTGAAATGCGGGACTTATTCAAACATCCTGTAATTGAGGAACTCGTCGAATATATACAATCTACAAGCCGAAGAATTCATCAAGGCCCGGTAGAAGGCATAGTACCGATAACACCTATACAAAGATGGTTGTATAAACAAGACAGCAAGGATATCCATCATTTTAATCAGGAAATAATGATATATGGGCGTAACGGATTTGAAGAAGCTATTATTCGAAAAGTATTGTCAAAGCTTGTAGAGCACCACGATATTTTTAGAACAGTGGTAAAAATAGAGGATCAAAATATACTCCAATACAACAAAAACCTTGAAGGTGAACATTTTTCATTGGAAATTGTAGACCTTAGGGACAGCTATAATTACCGGGAAAAAATAGAGCTGGAAGCGTCGAGGATTCAGAGGAGCATGGACTTGTATAACGGTCCTTTAGTTAAGGTTGGTCTGTTTAAGACTAAAGAAGGGGACCACCTGCTAATAGCTATTCACCACCTTGTAGTTGATGGGGTATCGTGGAGAATCATACTGGAAGATTTGGACATAGGATACAGACAGGCGCTAAACAATGATGAAATAAAATTCAGCAACAAGACCGACTCTTTCAAAGATTGGGCACAGAGGCTTGATGAGTATGCCAATAGCCCTGAACTATTAAAAGAAATAAATTACTGGACCAATTTGGAAAAAACTGAAACAATACCGCTTCCAAAAGACCGAGAGATTGAAGAAAGAAGGTATATGAATAACAATAGCGTCAAGATCGAGCTGAGTATTGAAGAGACTGAGAAGATGCTAAAGCGGGTAAACCATGCTTATAACACAGAAGTAAACGACATATTGCTTACCGCCTTGGGATTAGCAGTGAGGGAATGGACCGGAAATGATAAGGTTCTGATCAGTCTGGAGGGGCACGGCAGGGAGGAAATCATTAAAGACATTGACATAAGCAGGACCGTGGGATGGTTCACCACCCAGTATCCCGTGGTGTTAGATGTCAGCGGACAACTCGATATTTCCCGCATGATCAAATCGGTAAAAGAAAACATCAGGCAGATACCTAACAAAGGGATAGGTTACGGCATACTAAAATATCTTACCTTGCCGGAAAACAAAGCCGATTTAAACTTTAATCTAAACCCTGAAATAAGCTTCAATTACCTCGGTCAATTCAACCAGGATAATGTAGACAATTTATTTGGAGTGTCTGATATTCCTGCCGGAGAGTCTACAGGACCAAACTATAAAAGTGAGTATTGTATTGATATTAACGGCGGAACTGTAGAAGGCGGGAAGCTGGAATTAAACTTTAGCTACAACCAGGGCGAGTATGAGAAGAGTACTATTGAAGGGGTAGCGGTGAGTTTTAAAAAGCATTTAGTAAACATAATAACCCATTGTGCAGAAATGGACTATTCAGAAGCTACACTCAGTGATTTTACAGTAGACGATCTGAATATGGATGAGTTTGAAGACGTATTGAATAACTTCGAATAAAAAGAGTTTGTATTTAAGGAGGAGTACTTATGAGTGATTTGAAGAAACAAAACATAAAAGATATGTACCGGCTCACTCCTATGCAGCAAGGGATATTGTACCACTATATGATGGATAAAAATTCAGACGCCTACTTTGAGCAGATATCACTTTCTATAAAAGGCATCCTGGACATTGATTGTGTTGAAAAGAGCGTTAATATCATTATTGAAAAGTATGACGCTTTGAGAACAATTTTTTTGTATGAAAATGTAGCCAAGCCCTTACAAGTAGTCATGAAGGAAAGAAAGCTGTCTGTCAGCTATGAGGATATTACCTCCCTTGCCGAAGAACTAAGGGATAGGTATATAGAAGAATACAGGGTTAAAGACAGAAAAAAGGGCTTTGACTTATCAAGGGATATTTTAACAAGATTAAGTGTAATTAAAACAGGCTACCAATCTTATAACATGGTATGGAGCTTTCATCACATCATTATTGATGGGTGGAGTCTCGCAAATATATTTAGAGAATTTATGGAAAACTATGAAGCCCTGATGAATAGCCGGGAGCCGGAGTCAGGAAAGGTATATCCTTACAGCCGCTATATCAAATGGTTGGAAGGCAGAAATCAGAACGAGGCCGCAGATTACTGGGAAACCTATCTTAAAGGTTACGAGCATCAGACAGTCCTTCCCCAAAACGGCAGGTCTGCAAGTGATGATTTCAGGATTGAAGAAACGGAGTTTAAAATATCTGAACAAATAACTAGCGATCTTGAGAAGTTTGCAGCCAAAAACAATACAACCATGAGTACCATTATAAAGACCATATGGGGGATATTATTACAGCGGTATAACAATACCGATGATGTGGTGTTTGGTGAGGTGGTATCGGGAAGGCCTCATGAAATACAGGGAATTGAGAGCATGGTGGGTTTATTTATAAATACCGTTGCAGTAAGGGTGAGTTGTGATGAGGATAAAACTTTTACCGAACTGATCAAAGAGATGCAGCAATCGGTGCTTGAATCTGACCGGTACAGTTTCTATCCTCTGGCGGATGTGCAGTCAAAAACATGCTTGAAAGATGCCTTGATACATCATGTCATGGCTTTTGAAAATTACCCTATGGATGAAGCGGTTAATGCTTCATCCAGTAATGGCATTTTAAATGTAGTTGGAATGGAAATATTCGAGCAGACGAATTATGATTTTGGGATACTCGTTGATGGCGGTAAGGAATTATCTATTAAATTCAGTTACAACTCACTGGTATATGATGGTAATTTCATAGAAAAAATCAAGGGACATTTTCAGTCGGTAATAGAAATTGTAACCGATAATCCCGATATGCATATTAGGAATATTGATATACTCACCGAAGTGGAAAAGAAAGAAATAGTACACTGCTTCAATAATACAACGGAGGAATACCACAGGGAAAAGACCATTCACCAACTATTTGAGGAACAAGCGGTGAAGACACCTGACAATGCGGCAGTGGTGTTTGAGGGTAAGCAGCTAACCTATAGGGAACTCAATGAGAAGTCAAATCAGCTTGCAAGAGTGTTGAGGGATAAGGGAGTTAAACCAGACAGCATAGTGGGTATTATGGTAGAACGCTCACTGGAGATGGTCATAGGTATATTTGGCATACTTAAAGCCGGAGGGGCATATATGCCTATAGATCCTGACTACCCTAAGGCAAGAATCGAATATTTACTCGAGGACAGCGAGATAGGGGTGCTGATTTCCCAAAAGCAATTCCTGGAGAAAGTGGAGTTTTACGGGAAGTATATAGACATAGAAGATGAAAGCCTTTATGCCGGAAACCCTATGAACCTGGAAGTGGTATGTTCACCGCAAAATTTGGCATATATCATTTATACATCTGGGTCTACAGGAAAACCTAAAGGGGTTATGGTAGAACATAAAGGGGTAGCAAATCTGGAGGCGTTTTTCAAGACCCGCTTAAATGTAAGTGAAAGCGATAGGATTATTCAATTTGCATCAATTTCATTCGACGCTGCAGTTTGGGAAATATTTATGGGACTATTGGCAGGAGCAACACTATATATATCTTCAAGCGATATTATCAATGACTATCGAAGATTTGAAGAATACCTAAATGAAAATGAGATAACTATTGCTACTTTACCACCTCCGTATCTGGCAAATCTGGACCCGGAAAAAGTAACTTCCTTAAAGAAGGTAATTGCAGCAGGTTCGGCTTCCACTCCCGAACTTTTAAAGAAATGGAGCAACAGGATTTCATATATAAATGCTTATGGACCTACTGAGACAACCGTATGTGCAACGGTATGGAAAGCAGATGATTGTGAGACGGCCGATAAGTCGGTACCTATTGGTAAACCTATTACCAATACCCGGGTGTTTATAGTTGATGAAAACAATAATCTTAAGCCCATAGGTGTTGAGGGTGAACTCTGTGTTTCCGGGGCAGGATTGGCGAGAGGATACTTGAAAAAACCGGAACTTACCAGGGAAAAGTTTGTACCGAACCCATTTATGCCTGGAGAACTGATGTATAAAACAGGAGATCTTGCAAAGTGGCTTCCTGACGGGAATATTGCATTTGCCGGCAGAAAAGACCACCAGGTTAAAATAAGAGGGTATAGAATCGAGCTTGAGGAAATAGAAGCAGCCCTTTTGAAGCATGCTGATATAAATGAGGCGGTGGTCATTGACCGGGAGGATTCAAGTGTAGGCAGGTATCTTTGCGCTTATATAGTGTCTGACCGAGAAGTGACAGTGACCGAAATAAGGGAGCTTATATCTAAAGAGCTGCCCGATTATATGATTCCATCCTATTTTATGAGGATAGCAAAAGTACCGTTAACCATAAATGGAAAATTGGACAGAAAGGCGCTGCCGCTGCCTGATGGAAGAATAAATACAGGAACAGAGTATGCAGCGCCTTCAGGTGAAGTGGAGGAAAGGCTTGCGCTGCTGTGGCAGGACATCCTTGGAATAGAGAAGGTAGGAAGAAATGATAACTTCTTTATGCTCGGAGGACACTCGTTAAAGGCAACAAGCCTTGTAGCAAGAATTCACAAAGAGTTCAATGTAGACATACCTCTTAAGGAAATATTCAAGACACCAACCATCTTAGAAATTGCCAGCTACATTGAAGACTCAAAGGAGAGCCTATATCAGTCCATTCAACGTGCTGGGGATATGGAATATTATCCCATGTCATCCGCCCAGAAAAGACTATATATATTAAACCAGCTTGAAGGAGCTGGAATCGCCTACAATATACCTGGCATAATATTGCTGGAAGGTACTGTTGATAAAGCACGTTTTGAGCAGGCTTTTCATAGTCTGATAGAAAGGCATGAGAGCTTTCGAACCTCCTTCCATATGATCGAGGAAGAGCTGTCTCAGAAAGTCCATGACAAGGCGGACCTAAGTATCATGTACCTGGAAACCAGTGAAGAGAAGGTTCCCGAAATAGTGGAGAAATTCATAAGGCCCTTTGACCTTGGAAAGGCTCCACTATTAAGAGTTGGACTTGTAAAGATTGGAGAAGCCAGACATATTATGGTGTTTGACATGCATCATATCATATCGGATGGAGTGTCCAACGACATACTGGTAAGAGAGTTTATAAGCTTATATGAAGGGAAAATACTTCCTCCACTGCGTATACAGTACAAGGACTACTCAGTTTGGCAGAGGGAATTGTTTGCAGGAGCTGCCATAAGTAAGCAGGAGGAATTCTGGCTCCAGACCTTTCAGGGAGAGATCCCTGTGCTGGATTTATCCACCGACTACCCAAGACCCGCAGTACAAAGCTTTGAAGGAGACTACATCAGCTTTGAAGCTGATAGCGAGCTTGCGGTTAGACTTAACAAGCTTGGATCAGACAATGGAGCTACATTATATATGACGCTTCTTGCTGCATACAATGTGCTGTTATCTAGATACACTGGACAGGAAGATATTATTGTGGGAAGTCCTATAGCTGGAAGGCCTCATGCTGACCTTCAAGACATCATAGGTATGTTTGTAAACACTCTGGCCATGAGAAACCACCCGCAAGGAGAAAAGACTTTTATTGAATTCTTGAAAGAAGTTAAAGAAAATGCTTTGAAAGCATACGACAATCAGGACTATCAGTTTGAAGAATTAGTGGATAAGCTGGACATAAGGAGGGATATGAGCAGGAATCCCCTCTTTGATACCATGTTTGCCATATACAATGTTGGAAAAGCAGAGCTCATAACGTCTGATCTAAGCTTCAAGCCGTACAACAAAGGGATAGAAGGCAGAATATCAAAATTTGACATCACCTTAAATGCATTTGAGACTGAGGATGGTATAGCCTTTGAACTCGAATACTGTACAAGACTGTTTAAGAAAGAAACAGTTGAAAGACTTGGGGCTCATTACATCAATTTGCTGGAAGAAATTGCAGCATACCCCGAAAAAAGGCTTTATGAAATCGAAATGTTATCACAGGAAGAAAAACAGCAAGTATTATACAGCTTTAACGATACTGCTCTCGAATATCCCCTGGATAAAACCATACACCAAATGTTTGAGGAGCAAGTGAAAAAGACTCCTGATCATATTGCAGTGGTTTTTGAAGGTAAACAATTAACCTACCGAGAACTGAATCAAAAGGCAAACCAATTGGCCAGGGCATTAAGAGAAAAGGGAGTAAAGCCTGATGATATTGTAGGCATAATGGTGGACCGCTCGCCTGAAATGGTTATAGGTATAATGTCAGTAATCAAGGCTGGGGGGGCGTACCTTCCTGTAGATCCTAATTATCCATTGGAAAGAAAAAGGTATATGATGGAGGACAGCAAGGCCAAAATTTTACTCACCCAAAATCATCTTATGGATCGTGATGATTTCGATGGTGAGATTATTGATTTATCTGATTATGATTATAATTTTATAAACGATGTGAATATAAAATGTATAAATAAGCCTGGTGATACAGCGTACATCATCTATACCTCTGGCTCAACGGGAAACCCTAAAGGTGTTTGCATTGATAATAAGAGTGTATTAAACCTGGTAGAGGGTCTGTTCCAGAGAATATATAGCAAATATGAATCACCGTTGAATGTTTGCCTCATTGCCCCTTATGTTTTTGATGCTTCGGTGCAGCAGATTTTCGCAGCACTGCTAATGGGGCATGCATTGTACATTGTACCGGAGGAAGCAAGGAAAGACGGTAAAAAGCTGCTGGACTTCTATAGTGAAAATAGGATTGATATTTCGGATGGAACGCCCATACACGTAAATATGATGTTAAATTCTCCTCCTATAGATAATAACCTAAAAGTGAGACATTTTATTATAGGCGGAGATGTTCTTCCATTTGATGCAGTAAAAGACTTCCTAAGCAGATTTGAGGATGTGCAACCTTGCATCACAAATGTTTATGGTCCTACCGAATGCTGTGTGGATTCTACGGAATATTTGATTACTGCGGCGGGGCTTAGTAGATTGGATAATATCCCCATAGGCCGTCCTTTGCCAAACACCAGAGCATGCATACTTGGTAAGAAATTAGAAGTAAATCCTATAGGTATCGCTGGGGAATTATATATATCTGGGGATGGTCTTGCCAAAGGCTATTTAAACAAGACGGGGCTTACTGCAGAAAGATTTGTATCTAACCCGTTTATAAAGGGAGAAAGAATGTATCGTACTGGGGACTTGGCAAGATGGCTGCCTGACGGGAATATAGAATTTTTAGGCAGGATGGACCACCAGGTAAAGATAAGGGGATTTAGAATAGAACTTGGAGAAATAGAGGCTCAGCTATTAAGACATGCTTCAATAAAAGAAGCTGTGGTTATTGTAAAGGAAGACCAACAGAAGAACAAGGATCTGTGTGCATATTTCGTTGGGGAAAATGAACTGACAATAACTGAACTAAGGGAATGCCTTTCAAAAGAATTGCCCGAGTATATGATCCCGGCATACTTCATGCAGCTGGATGAAATGCCTTTGACAGCCAATGGTAAGATAGACCGGAAGAACTTGCCCCACCCTGCTGCTCATTTAAATACTGGAGTAGAGTATGAAGCACCTTCAGGTGAAGTGGAAGAGAAGCTTGTACAATTGTGGCAGGATATCCTGGGGGTTGAGAAAATAGGGAGAAATGATAATTTCTTTGTGCTTGGGGGGCACTCATTAAAAGCAATAAACTTTGCAGCCAAAATTCACAAAGAGTTCAATGTAAATATATCTCTTAAGGAGATATTCAAGCTGCCGACAATTGCAGAAATTGCCAAGTACATCCAGGAAGCCCAAGAGAGTATTTA
Source organism: Paenibacillus sp. cl130 (assembly GCF_900116035.1). Lineage (NCBI taxonomy): Bacteria > Bacillati > Bacillota > Bacilli > Caryophanales > Paenibacillaceae > Paenibacillus > Paenibacillus sp. cl130. The sequence goes on along the minus strand of NZ_FOYG01000003.1, from coordinate 391,226 downwards.
TCAATCTATCCAGCCCACTGGAGAAATGGAATACTATCCTATGTCGTCTTCCCAAAGAAGGCTGTATATATTAAATCAGCTTGAAGGAGCAAGGGTGGCATACAATATGCCAGAGTTTATGTTGTTAGAAGGCAGTATTGATATAGAACGTTTTGAGAAAGCCTTAGATCAGCTGGTAAAAAGGCATGAGGCTTTCCGGACCTCCTTCCATATGGTAGATGGTGAACCGGTGCAGAAGGTCCATGATGAGGTGGAATTTAGTATCATGTACATGGAAACCGGCGAAGAAAAAGCCTCAGAAGCAGCAAATGAATTCATAAGGCCATTTGACCTTGGCAAGGCTCCTTTACTAAGAGCAGGGCTCGTAAAAATTAGAGAAGACAGGCATGTCATGATGCTTGATAAACACCATATCATATCTGACGGGGTGTCGGATGAAATACTGGTAAGAGAATTCATAAGCTTGTATGAAGGAATGAATCTTCCAGCACTTCAGATTCAGTACAAGGACTATTCCGTATGGCAGAATAAATTGTTTGCTGACGGCACAATCAGTAAACAAGAAGAATACTGGCTCCAGGCATTTAGGGGAGAAATACCAGTACTTGATATGCCGGTAGACTACCCAAGGCCGGCTATACAGAGTTTTGAAGGCGATATGGTCAGTTTTGAAACAGGCCGGGAACTTGCACATAAACTGAACAAGCTTGCCGTGGATCATGGAGCAACACTGTATATGGTGCTTCTAGCTTCATACAATGTGCTTCTTTTCAAATACACCGGACAGGAAGATGTCGTAATTGGAAGCCCTATAGCAGGAAGGCCACATACAGATTTGCAGGACATCATAGGCATGTTTGTCAATACCCTAGCTATGAGGAATTACCCTCAAGGTAAAAAGAATTTCAGCGAGTTTTTGATGGTAGTAAAAGAAAATGCTCTAAGGGCTTATGAAAACCAGGATTACCCATTTGAGGAACTTGTGGAGAAGCTTAGCATTAAGCGGGATTTGAGCAGAAATCCGCTGTTTGATACTATGTTTGTCTTGCAAAATAAAGAGGCATCAGAATTTAAGATGAATGGGCTAAGGTTCATGCCCTATGATAATGAGTTCAGGGCGTCCAAATTTGATTTGACCCTAAACGCCCAAGAGACCCAGAATAATATTGTATTTGGGTTAAAGTATGCTACTCGTCTGTTTAAGAAAGAGACAATAGAAAAACTTGGGGTCCATTTCATCAATGTACTGGAAGAGATCACAGCTTACCCCGAAAAGATGCTGTCCGAAATAAATATACTATCTCAGGATGAAAAACAGCAAATACTAAATAGTTTTAATGATACAAAGGCAGAATACCCTAGGGATAAGACTCTACATGAGCTGTTCCAAGACCAAGTGGAAAGGACACCTGATAATGTAGCTGTAGTGTTTGAGGACAAGCAATTAACCTACAGGCAGCTCAATGAAAAGGCAAATCAGCTTGCCAGAGCACTAAGAAGTAATGGTGTAAAGCAAAACAGCATAGTTGGAATAATGGTAGAAAGATCCGTAGATATGCAGGTTGGAATACTGGGAATTTTAAAAGCAGGAGGTGTCTATTTACCAATTTCAACCAAACTTCCTGAACTAAGAATAAAAAAATTACTGGAAGATAGTAATGCAACTATGCTGTTGACGCAATCACATTTAGCGGATAAAGCAGAGTTTTACGGTAATATATTACTGCTTGATTCCCCTGAAATATACATTGGAAGTGCTGAAAACCTTGATAAAATAAATAAACCAGAGGACTTAGCTTATATCATTTATACATCGGGATCTACTGGAGTTCCGAAGGGTTCAATGATAGAGCATCGAAGTGTAGTTAACTTGGTTTATGGACTAAGAAAGCTTGTCTATGAAAATTATGATAATTATTTAAATGTTGCCCTTGTGTCCCCTTACTTTTTTGACGCATCTGTAAAACAAATATTTGCGGCTTCTCTCCTTGGCCATACGCTGTTTATAGTTCCTGAGGATACAAGGCTAGATGGTGAGGGCCTTCTAAAGTACTATAACAGGAATTCAATTGCTGTTTCAGACGGAACACCAGCACATATAAAGCTTTTAACAGATACTGCCAGGCCTGGCGAAAGTCTTTCAGTTATGCAGTTTATTATCGGAGGGGAAGAACTTTCATGTAAAGGTATACAAGGTTTCTATGATCGGTTTAAAGATAATAACCCTACTATAACAAACGTTTATGGTCCAACAGAATGCTGCGTAGATTCAACTTATTACCATTTAAGCCGTGAGAAGGTGAGAAATCTAACAAGTATACCTATAGGTATGCCATTGCAGAATTATAAGATATATATACTTAATGAAGACATGAATATCTTACCGGTTAATACAACTGGTGAAATATATATATCTGGAGATGGGCTGGCAAAAGGCTATTTGAACAAACTTGAATTGACTACGGAAAAATTTGTAGCTAATCCTTTCAGCTCTGGAGAAAGAATGTATCGTACCGGTGATCTTGGAAGGTGGCTTCCTGACGGAAACATCGAATTTATAGGCAGAGTAGACCATCAGGTAAAGATTAGGGGCTTTAGGATAGAGCTTGGGGAAATAGAAGTGCAGCTATTAAAGCATCCTTCAATAAAAGAAGCTGCGGTAATTGCAAAGACAGACCAGGAGGGCAACAAGTATTTGTGTGCTTATATAGCAGGGGAAAGTGAATCTACAATATCAGATTTAAGGGCGCTTCTCTTAAAAGAACTTCCCGATTACATGATACCACAATACTTTGTTCAGCTGGAAAAGCTGCCTTTGACAGCCAATGGCAAAATAGATCGGAATAATTTACCCCAAAATGACGGTACTTTAGCTACATCAGTAGAGTATGTAGAGCCTTGCGGTGAAGTTGAGGAGAAGCTTGCACTGCTGTGGCATGATGCCCTTGGAGTACAAAAAATTGGTGTGAATGATAACTTCTTTGAACTGGGAGGATACTCACTGAAGGCAATATCCCTTATAAGCAGAATTTATGAACAGTTAAATGTTGAGGTACCACTAAAAGACTTTTATATGGCCCCAACCATAAAGGAAATTGCCCGTTTTATACACAATACGTACGCCAATGATTATATTACACCAAGTCCGGCAATTCATTTTAATTCAGCAATGGAGAGTCTTATGTTTGCATTCCCTCCAGGAGGAGGAAATGGAATAGCTTATGGTAGTTTATCAAAACAAATGAATGCTTATTCCATATATTCCTTTGACTTTATAGAAAATGAGAGCAGGATGGAGGAGTATGTGAAGGCAATTACTTCTGTCAAACCCGAGGGCCCATATATTCTATTTGGTTACTCGGCAGGAGGTAATCTGGCATTTGAAGTTGCTAAAGTATTAATTGAAACTGGACATCATGTATCCGATATAATCTTTCTGGATTCGGCTAAATCATTTGTCCTTATTGAGGAAGAAAGCGAAGATGCTAAGAAACTTGCTGAGCAACAGGATAAAGAATTTATAGAAGAAAATGAGAAACTTATAAAAGGCATGTTTGGAGATAACCAGGCAGTTATTGAAAAGGCCATTGAAAGAATGAGAAATTATCATAAATACACTAGAAGTGTTATAAACTCGGGACAGATAAACTCCAATATCCATCTTATTATATCACAGCAGCAAGACAATGAAGGTGAAGCTGATTTATGTGAAGGATGGAGAGAGGCAACAACGGGAGAGTTCAAAGTATATAACGGATTTGGCAGTCATTTTGATATGTTAAGTACAGGATATATAGATAAAAATGCGGCTATTATTAAAGAAATATTGGAAGAGATCAACCAATAGTTCAGATATAAGGGGTAGATATAATGGATAAGATTAAATTGTTTTGTCTGCCGTATGCAGGAGGTTCTGCAGCAGTATATAAATATTGGGAACAATACTTGCATGATAGGATTGAGCTTTTCCCGATTGAGCTTGCGGGAAGAGGCAGCAGGATTGGTGAACCGTTTTACGGAAGTGTTGAGGAAGCGCTTGAAGATATACACCGTATTATCATAAGCAACCTTGAAGAACAACCTTATGCGTTGTTTGGCCACAGTATGGGCAGTGTACTTGTATATGAACTTGCCTATAGAATAAAGGAGCTCGGACATCCATATCCTGTCCATATGTTTATTTCCGGCAGATATCCTCCGGGTTTTGTAAGTAAGAAGAAGGTACTCTATGATTTGCCGGATAAGGAGTTTGTGGATGAGGTATTTAAGCTGGGAGGCACGCCCAAAGAGGTTCTGAAAAGCAATGAATTAATGGAGTTGTTTTTACCGATACTCAGAGAGGATTTTAGAATTACTGACACATACAGGCACATTGAAAAAAACGCTAAGCTTGACTGCGATATAAGTGTATTGTGGGGAAAAAGAGAAAAGGGAGCCACTATTTTTGACGTTGCAAAATGGCATGATTATACGTCCAAAAGTTGTAAAATTCATATGTTTGACGGGGATCATTTTTTTATACACGATTACAAAAAGGATGTAGCAGCAATAATAAATAGTAGTCTCATCGACTTTGCAGACAATGGTATGTGAAGACTGAAGTTTATTTAAAATTTAATATGAAATCAAGAGGCTAAGTTTTTAGGTTGACTTTAATGACCTGTAGACTTAGCCTCTTTCCAGTCTAATCAAAAATTTCAAGAAAGTAGAACCTACGTCCTATTGGAATTATTTTCATGTTTCTGTATTACGACGAAAGCAGCGCTCCATTCCTATACGCTATCCCAACGGTACATGCTTAAAGACACATCGGTGAAAATCCTGGAAATTGCGCCGCCAGGGGTTCAAACGTATTTCAATAACGATCCGAGCTCTATGCTACTAGCATCATTCATTGATGAAACGATGAAGGTACTTGGTACGGATGCGGACGAGGTTCTAGTGGAAGAAGCGAAAGTATTTCGAAACAACCCGGGCCCGAACGAAGGTATTTTTGTGAACCAGTTAAACAATATGATGTTTGAGCCGCCAAAGGGTCATTAATCCGTTTAATACTTAGCGTATATTTTCGTTAATTATCTCAACTCGCTTTTAGAAAATCCTTGATTATCAAGGGCGTGTACATCGAAGACATGTAAACAACGTATTCGCCTTGACAATGAGCCTCGCGGCATCGGAGTCTAAACACGTGCGCCGATGCCCATAGGACACGGTTTACCTAGGGCTTGCTGAACGAATCAAAACTCCAACAGGCACAAGGGTTTAGGGCCTCTTATGTCGAAGGAAAACGGGGCAGCCCCGTGAAAAACCGTGCACTTGGAGGCGTCAGGATTGTATCAGCGAACCGAGAACCAGATGAACCTGCCCGTCGACTTTTTTCTGCCGTTCGGCGGAAAGCTCGCAGAAGATAACCGCTGGGTGCTGCTGGCCCAGATGATTCCGTGGTGGATGCTCGAAGAGAAGTATGCGAAAAACTTCAAGAAAAGCCTCAAGGGCCAAAAAGCCGTTTCGATCCGTATCGCGCTCGGCGCACTCATCATCCAGGAGCGGCTTGGCACCGATGATCGGGAGACACTTCGTCAGATTCTGGAGAACCCGTATCTGCAGTACTTCCTCGGTCTGCCGGAATATCGGTACCGCCGTCCGTTTCATCATTCTCTCATGACGCATTTCCGCAAGCGATTGGGTGGCGAAATTCTGGATGAAGTGAATGAATGGATCGCTCTGGAAGAAGCGCGCAAGTGTCGGATGATTCATCGGACGACGATGAACCTGGCAGCGGAACTGACGCAGCGTCCGGTAAGCCTTCAGAAACGCAGCCACAGCAGATGGAACTGACGAACGAGGGCGAACTGCTGCTGGACGCTACCTGCGCGCCGGCGGATATCGCCTACCCGACGGATTTGTCGTTACTGAATCAGGCCAGAGAAAAGCTGGAGAAGATCATCGACATCCTGCACGAACCGGAACGTGGAAAGACCCGCAAGCCCAGAACATACCGAGAGCGTGCCCGCAAAGCCTATCTGGCGGTTGCCAAGCAGCGGCGCGTGAAGCCGCGCGCGATACGAAAAGCGATCGGCAAGCAGCTCAGGTTCGTTTCCCGTGATCTGCGCATGATCGCCGAACTCGCCGATATGACGAGCGGCCTGCCGCGGCGTTTGTACAAGGAACTGCTGGTCATTCAAGAGCTTTATCGTCAGCAGCAAACGATGTATGACAAGCGGACACACAGCATATCGGATCGGATTGTCAGTATCGCACAGCCACATGTCAGACCGATCGTGCGCGGCAAAGCCAGGGCAAACGTCGAGTTCGGAGAGAAGCTGGCGATTAGCGTGGTGAACGGCTACGCTTTCCGCGAGCATCTGTCGTGGGATAGCTACAACGAAGGGCAGACATTGCAGGACGCCGTAGAGCGTTACCGCGCCAGATTTGGTTATTATCCCAAAGCGGTGCTGGCCGACCAGATCTATCGAACCCGCGACAACTTGCGCTTCTGCAAAGAGGGAATTCGCTTAAGCGGACCGCAGTTGGGTCGTATTAATAATGGTTTCGCATTTTCAATAACCTTAGATATAGTCGAGCTATTTCATAACTACACTCACCTAAAATCACTTTGCGATGATTCGCTGCTCTCATCAGTTGGAGTAACTACAGACAATCTCTTTGTATTAGCAAAGTTAACATCAATTAAAGACTTTATGAGATTATTAATAAATTTACGCCGACCAATCGGAATTATTGGTTCGATTTCAACTTTACGGGAATACGGGTTTCTCAGTTATGAATCTGTTAATTCAATGGACATTACGATATATCCGATTAAAAGTGAAACAAGCAATTTTGGGAACACAATTCCAGAAAATCCAATTAACCAGTGTGCAAATCATTTAAGATTATATATTGATGGTGATGGTTATATTTATCCTTGCTATGGACTAGTGGGGCTGAGAGAGTTTTCTTTGGGTAACATTAAAGATGGTTTTGAGAATTCAACTTTTGTAACAGATAATTACGATTTAGATTTATTAGAGTTAAAGAGAAATGGACCGAAGCTACATGAAAGTACAAATCAGCTACAACGATTATCAACACTTCCTTGGATTTGTGAACGTCATAGAATGGAGTTGTTAATGGATTGAAGTATCATTCAAATACTCAAACATTGTTATTTCACCTTGATTCTATATTTCCACACATGAAAATTCAAGAATTACTCCCACTATCATTAAATAGAAGTTATGTATATAAAGCCATCACAGCGCGTGAAGATTTTCTTTTGAAGATTCTTCCTATCAACTCTTTGGATAGATTACAACGTGAATATCTTGCTATACAAACACTATTTCGCGAAGGAGCTCCCGTACCACGTCCCCTCAAAGAAGAGAATAATATAATACAAATTAATGAAGTGGCATTTATGGCAAGGGCTTATGAGTTTGTTGAAGGTCATGCACTACAAATTAATAAATCCAATTTCTTCTCACTAGGCACTTCAATTGGTCATATACACAATATTTGGGATAAGATGAAGAAGCCGAGTTGGCTCCGAGATATTACAATTAATGAGTTACTATATAACTCATTGGACGCAATAAGAAATTCTTACAATGATTGTGAAAGTCTCTTATTGACTGAACGACTAACAAGCACAATAGCTGTAATATTAGAAAAGTATAACGATGAATCTTTATTTGGATGCTCACATGGGGATGCACACCACTTAAATGCAATACAAACAACTCTTGGACAAACTGTGATAATCGATTTTGAAGATGTTGGTTGGCAGTGGAGAATATATGATCTAGCGACTGCAATCTGGGGCACTTTTGGGAGAGGGGGGACCCCTGAAATTTGGAAAGAGCTTATTTCAGGGTACTCCTCTATACGCTTTTTAAACCAGGAGGAGGAAGGCCTAATACGTTTCTTAATTTTTGCCCGTCATTTATGGTGGCTAGGCTTACATGCTAAGAACTGGAATATGTGGGCGCGACAATATTCAAAAAAACATTTTTTCGAGTCAGGGATTAATTTGTTAATAGCCATAAGCAAAGATGTTTGTGGACTTAAGGTGCTGGGTGGTCTCTAACAGTACATTCTCTTAGGTATTCGTTTGCAACGCGACATCATAAGGAAAATAATAATGTACCTAAACCAAGGAAGAGACCAGTTTAATTACTTGGAAGTATTTCGACCTACTGTGACCTCATTTGATAATTACGTAAAATATAATTTTGACGAATATTTATAACTGAAGTATAATAATTTACGGAGGTTATACATATATGGATAAACAAATGAAAATGCATTACATGAATCGAATCGATGAAAAATTGTCTGATCTTCCGTGGTTTATTACGGAATTTATTGATAGTAGAAAACGAAAACTTTCTCCCACAACGCTTCTGAACTATTGCCATGACTATATTATTTTTTTTGATTGGTTAGTTGCAGAAAATTTTACTGAAGATAGCCGTAAAAACATTAAATTAGCTACTTTGGAGAAACTAACGATTCGTGAAGTGGAAAATTTCCTATCTTTTTTGGAGTATCAACTAGGCAATGCCAAGCTAACCATCAACCGTAAATTGTCCTCACTAAAATCCTTATTTGATTACTTACAGAACAAAGCTGAAACAAATGACTTAAAACCATATATCCAGCGCAATGTTATGGCCAAAATGGATTTAAACGTGATTAAAGAAAGCCAAGAAACCATTGCCAATCGTATTGATGGGAAAATTCTTAGAGAAGACGATTTTGAGTCATTTAGGCAGTTTATAGCTCATGATTTCGGAGAAATCAATAAAGAGAATAAACGTATTTTCAATTTCCATCAATTTAACCGTGAACGAGATACAGCTATTGTTTCCCTCATTTTAGGTTCTGGTCTTAGGCTCTCTGAGGTAGCAGGTATTAACATTGAAGATTTAGATATGAACAAAGCTTTGGTGCGTGTTATACGAAAAGGCAATAAAGAACAATACGTGTATTTCAGCAAGCAAGCGTTACTAGATTTAGAAAATTATCTGCAGATTAGAGAATCCAGATATATCCCAGAAAAAAACGAAAGCTTTTTGTTTATTGCAGCTTCCATAGGTCGTAAAGGAAAAAGCCGACGTTTAACGCAGCGATCTATTGAAAAACTAATCGAAAAGTATGCTTCAGCTTTTGGAAAACCAGCATTAACCGTGCATTCTCTAAGACATTCATTTGCAACGCGCTATCATTTAGAGAACAATGATGTGCCTAGATTGAAAAACCAATTAGGACATTCCTCAATACAAACAACCATGATCTATACACATTTAACAGATGAGGAAATGAGGAAGGCAGTCAATAATATGGATAAGTAATGTAGAGCGCGTCAAGTAAGTGACACTAAATTGCCTACCTGACTGGGAGAATGACACAAAGTTACCTACTTGACTGGGTGAGTGACACAAAGTTACCTACTTGACTGGGTGAGTGACACAAAGTTACCTACTTAGCTTGATAAATAAAAAAAATTACCTCATTCGCTTGAAGAAAAAGAACTAAGTCACTCAAAAGTATGATTTAACTACTAAAGTAGGGAACTTTGTGTCATTTTAGTAGGGGATTTTGTGTCAATGTACACTTGTCATCCGACAGGAAAATCGTACTGTTATGCGTTTCTCTATATACATATTCACAAAACTCGTATTTTGTACATATGTATATAAATCGGTTTTACCCCTTGTTTATAAGGTTTTTGCCGTTCTTGTACGTTGAAGCAAAACCAGTTGCAATCAGGAACCAAAAACTGTTGCATAACGTTTGCATATTAATTAGTTATAGCAGATGTTAGCAGCTCATAGCCGTACCGTCCCCCGCTGAATCACTACTGAAATATTTAAAGAACGATTTAACAGGCACCCCATATGATTAAAGGGTGCCTGTTTTAAATTCATTATTTTTAGCTGGCTTTGTGTTACACTTTTTAACCAACCGATCCTAGTTCTCACTCCGGAGAGCATCTACGATACTAACTTTATTCAACCTGTACATCGGCCCAATCGTTGCGACGATCGTCGTAATCATCGAACCTGCGAAAGCGATGCCGATACTGTACCACGGGAACACCCAATCTGCATCCAAAGCACTCGCAAAGAGAACTTGTATTCCATAATTCAGCGTCGTCCCTAGGATAATTCCGATCACGGCGGCAAATAGTCCATAAAATACGCCTTCTAAAATAATCATTTTTCTCACTTCCTTCTGGGTCATGCCGATGGCCTTGAGGGTTGCAAATTCTTTCGTACGAAGAATTAGATTCGTACTTACTGTATTTACAATGTTCAAGAAAGCAATTAGAACAATGACACCGATAAAACCGTAAAGCAAGATACTAAAAGTCTTTGCATCGTTTTTAGCTTGAGCGACCTCTGCCACTCGATCATGGTAGTTAAAACCAGCGTTTTTATCAGTTAATGATTTAAGATAGTCCGTTATAGGATGATTTGATATATCGGGATTAGCGAGGATAAATATTCTGGAATAAGTGTCGCTACCCATAATCTTGGAGTATACTTTCGGCGTCGTAATAAATGAAAGATCTTGACCTGTACTATATTTCTTCGATAACAAATCTTGATCGACAATTCCGACCACAGTCACGGTTTGATATTCATTATGATTTTCGTCAATTGTTCGGATTTTGATGTGATCTCCAACCTTAAATTGGGTTTGATCGAGAATTAGTCGTTTGCCTTCTTCTGTCATCATCATTATTTTTTGTAGGACGATAACGCCATTCTCTTGGTTCATTTTCTCTTTGTCAATCTTCCCGGCCGTGAGTTTGGATTGCAGAGCATCCAAGCCATTGTCTCCGTAGGACACAAGGAAATTATTATCTGTTCGATACCCTTCCCCTTCGGCAACGATGTATCGATCCTTATGAAATCCATAATATATGGGATTGATCTTATCCTTAGGGATGATTGCATCTACTTGATTACTGTAAAATTTGTAGGCTTGTTGAACAGCATCAAGCTTAGAAACATCCCGATACACAGTATCGTCTATTCGACTTGAAGGACCATCATAGGAAAGCGAATAAGAATACTGCGCACCCGAGAGCTGTGTTATTTGCTGCATGAAATCAACCAAACCACTAAAGACAATAAATAAAATAATACTAATAATCATGGAAAAGGCTGTAATCCGGAAACGTTTCTTGTTCCGTTGCAAGTTTCTGCTGGCGAATTGCCCTACGACGCCAAACAGCTTTTTAACAAACAGAGACTTTTTGACCTTTGTGATATTTTCAACCTTCGAGCTTCCCGCATTTTTCAGCGCTTCAAGAGGATATACGCGAGCTGCTTGTTTTGCTGGTCCAATAGCGGAAAGGTATACGCTCAGCAAGCCCAATAAACCGGCAGAGATTAGAATCGGTAGGGAAATGACCATTCTCATATCATTTAAGAAACCTAACGTTAACAAGCTGATATTGTAAAACAATACCTTCATAAAAAGGGTTCCTGTGAGAATCCCGATGGGTATGCCGATCAAGCTTATCAGGGTTGCTTCTTGCATCACAATTTTGCGAATTTGGGCTGGTGTAGCTCCAATGCATCTTAACATACCGAATTGTGAAATCCGCTCCAGTACAGAAATATGAAAAATATTATAAATCATTGCAATCGTACAAATCATTATAATCGCAATGACAGCAGCGAAAGTTAGGATTAAGCTGTTATTCACACCTTCATAAATGCTTTTGCCATACAATTTAAGCAGTTCATTATTGTACTCAATTCTTACATTTTCAATAAAGTTATCCCTATCCAGTTGCATAGCGGAACCTTGTTCGACATTACTCAGCTGTAAAGAGGACATCAAGGCTTCCGTCTTTTCTTTGATGTTCTTCAAAGATTTCATTTTGACGTAAATAAAGTAATTTTTGTAGTTATCGATACTCTTGTTATCATTGAAAGTAATTGCAGGAAAGATGTATCCGGAAGACCAATTCTCTTTGCTTGACGGCTTCATAAAGCCTACAACAGTATATTCTCTTTGGGATTGAGCTTGGAAGGCTTCGTCAAGATCCCAACCATAATCGCCAAGTCCGTTAATCTTTTTGTCTTCACCAGTTGACGCCACCTTCCGGATTCCAAGGTTTAGCGTAATTGTTTCGCCAAGCTTTGGTTTTTTTAAAAAATAACTCAGACTCGAAGATGAAAGGATAATTTCATTCGAATTTTCCGGGTACCTGCCCGAGTCTAGCTGTGACTGAAGCATGTTCATTGCATTCGCATTATATCCCTTGACATTCAAGTACCGGTAGGGTGCGGCAAACGGATCTTCCTTCTTTTCCTTCTCTTTTGTTTCCCTAAGGACAGCATATCCTTCTCTACTGATGACGCCGGCACTTTTTACGGCTGCATTGTTTTTGACTTTCGGGATTGCTTCTCCTGAAATACCATTGAAAGAGACGTGGTAATCTCCGAAGTCCTGCATGGTTTGTCTGACTGACTTATCCCAATAGCTCATCCCGATTGTTCCAATGGAAGTAAACAGTGTAACCGACAAGATTATACCTAAGATTGTAAGCATCGATCTTTTTTTCTGTCCCTTTAAATATTTTCCAGTAAGATCTGTGTAGCTTTTCAACTTTCACTCACCTCATTTGCCTGTAGAAGGACTCCGTCTTCGATTCTTACGACTCGATCTGCGATTTTAGCAATATTCAAATCGTGCGTGATCATGATTAACGTCTGATTATATTTTTTAACTGAAAACATAAGTAAGTCCATAATATCCCTGCTGTTTTTACTATCCAGATTTCCGGTAGGTTCATCCGCCAAGATAATCGACGGTTTATTAATTAACGCACGGCCAATCGCCGTTCTTTGCTGTTGTCCGCCTGACAATTCGGATGGAAGATGATGTCTCCGCTCGGTCAGACCTAATATACCCATTAATTCCTGAACATAATTTTCATCTACCCTTTTGTTCTCTAATAGCATCGGTAACTTGATATTTTCCTCTGTAGATAGGACCGGGATCAGATTGTATGATTGAAAAATAAATCCAATTTTCCGTCTTCGGAATACAGCGAGCTCCTCTTCACTTCTGGAGTAAAGATCCGTACCATCGATGATGACCTGTCCACTAGCCGGGCGGTCCACTCCACCTAGAAGATGCATTAAGGTACTTTTTCCTGATCCACTGGCTCCTACGATGGCAACAAATTCTCCATGTTGAACAGAGAAATTGACATTTTTTAAAGCTTCAACCTTTGCCTCTGCACTTCCATAGGTTTTACACAAATTAATAGTTTTTAGTATTTCCACCTGTTTACCTCCTGAGCTAATGTTTCACTTTGTATGTTTGTTATTATAAAGATCGAAGCTTACAATAAAGTGAAGAGGAAGCTTACGTTATTGTAAGCTTCCTCCACTATCCCATTTATTAAACGAAACTCTAAATTCTGTTCCTAGCCCTAACTGACTTACAACGGTGATCATACCGCCTTGCTCTTCAATAATGGACTTGGATAAAGACAAGCCAATGCCAAGACTTTGCGGCTTTGTCGTTCTTCTCCCTCTATAGAATCGTTCAAAAATGTGAGGCAAATCTTCTGGGGAAATGCCTTCTCCTTGATCTCGAATGATTACTGTCTGGAATAATGAATTTTTTTCTAAAATAACATCAATTCCTCCCTCTAGTGGCGTATGTTCCAGTGCATTTTTAATCAAGTTAATCAAGGCTTCTGTTAGCCATTCTTCATCCGCCCAAACATACATATCTTCTCCACCATGAATGTGAATCTTCTGCTTCCTTTGCTCGGATAACATTCGCAACGAATGTACAGCATGATCGATCATTTCTCTTACTCGAACGCGTTCTATCAGGAACGTTATTGCTCCGGCTTCGACCCGTGCCAGCTTCAGCAAACTGATAATCAGCCATTCCATTCGCTCTAGTTGTTGACGGCCTCGATCCAGAAATTTCGTTCTCATTTCTTCTTTCATATGAGGATCATTTAGCAAATTTTCATTAAAAACGATGAGGATTGCTAGTGGCGTTTTGAGCTGATGCGAAATATCGGAAAGCAAGTTGCGTAGAAACATTTTCTCTTGTTGGAGTTGCCGAAGACTGTTGTGTAACCTTTCGGCCATCGCGTTAAAGTTTCGTCCTAATGCGCCAAAGTCCCCTTCATCATTCTCCGGAAGCGGTTGATCAAACTGATGTTCAACAACTTGCTCCGCTGCAAAGGTTATGGTTCGAATCTTGTTAAATATTTTGCGGTATTCCCATCCCAATAACAGCAGTAATGGAATACTATAAAGCAAAACCTGAGCCGCCGTTTTCATGGGTAAGGCGTTATCCGAGAGTACAGGTTGATCGTTTACGGGCATATCTTCCTTATATGCATATTGAGCCAGGCTGCGTTTTCCCTCTACGATTTCATTTTCTTGTGCACCCTGAGTGATAAAGTGGATAATTTCATTTTCTAGTTGAGGAGCTTGCTTCAAAACATAACCAATCAATGCAGCATTTTGATTAACCACGGCCTTATTGATCTGACTGACTTGATAACTCATATAAAAGAATATGATTACCGCTAACATAACTTGTAATACGATCGCTTTAACAGTAATAGACTTCCACTCTGGATTACGGACGAATTCATTCATGGTTTATCTCCCTACAATATCTGCATTCCATTTATATCCGACTCCTCGAACGGTAATGATGTATCTCGGTACTGCAGGAACATCCTCGATCTTCTCTCTTAACCTTCTGATATGAACTGAAAGGGTGTTGTTATCAATGAATTCTCCTGACATATCCCACAGACTGTTAAGGATGATACTTCTGCTGCAAATTTGCTTGGGGTGAGTCATTAACATCAATAGCAATCGATATTCCAGCCCCGTCAATAAAAGTTCCTGATTGTTTTTAAGAACAATTCCTTCTAGAACTCGAACTTCAATATCGTCGGATATCCATCTATTCGGTTCATCCTTGGGCTTATGATTGCGCCTTAATACGGCTTTCATTCTAGAGAGAAGTTCTTTGGTACGGAGCGGTTTGGTCATATAATCATCTGCTCCCAAATCAAGACCAGCAACAACATTTGTCTCCTCATCCAAAGCTGTCAAAAAAATGATGGGAACCTGGGATAATGCACGGATTTCCCTACACAGGTCATACCCTGAACCATCAGGTAAATTTATATCCAACAAAATTAAATCGACGTCGTCGGTCTTTAATGCCTTTCTGGCTTCTTCCAAGCTACCCGCAAGAACAACGCCATATCCTTCACTTGTTAAAGTATATTCAATACCGAACACCAAATTATCATCATCTTCAACCAGTAAAATTCGATTCATTGAGCACCTCAGTTTAATTCAAGAAAGTTTTTAAAATGCTTACTTATTATAGTACATAATTCCACTTTCAAATAAATGGCGGCGGTAAAACTACACCGTTTTTCCACTGTATCATGAAAGATATCTTTCACAAAGCTGTTTAGTGGAAAATTTATTAAAGATAACTCTGGTTCACCCATTAAACGTCACAAAAAATCATCAACCAATGTGGAATAATTTTTAAGTTGAGAAAGCCTATTTCTAAGCCACAAAAGACATGTAGGTGTCGGGCCATTTTCTTCACATTCTGTGCAATGGCCGTCATCAACGCCTGCCTTTTATAAGCTCAATGATTGTCATTGTATAATCAGCATAATTTCAAATAGGCATTCCCTGTTATTTAGGGTTTGCAATATAAAAAGTAATCTTGTATCATTTTCAGTGAATGAACGATCACTAACTTAAATAAAAGGAGAAATATCTTATGAATGAAATGGATACAAGCCGTACACTGCGTTTGTTATTCCCTCAATGGCAAGGAGGGAACAACCCTCCTTACGTTCTGGGAGCTCACTTGTTAAACTGGCTTGCTCCCAAGTCTAATGGTCCTTTTGAAGAAGTACCCGTCGATCTGAACCCTAATGTAGAAAAAGAACAAGGTATAATTGCCAAAAGTACCGTATTGCAACAAGCTAGATCAGCCAAAAGTCTAATTCATAAACATAACCCTGAACGTATCGTTGTCCTTGGAGGGGATTGCAGTGTAGAACTTGCTCCTTTTTCTTATTTGAATGAGAAATATGATGGAGATGTTGCTCTGTTATGGGTAGATGCTCACCCTGATGTCTCGATCCCTGAAGACTTTGAAAATCATCATGCTCATGTTCTTGCCAATTTGCTTGGGGTAGGTGATCAGGAATTTGTTGCAGAGGTGCCTCATCTTTTTAAACCTGAACAAATCCTATATGTAGGATTGAACGACATGATCGATGCTCTTCACTCAGAGCCCATGAAAAACATGAAATTAGATATTGTAGGTCCCGATGAAATTAAGCAGGATAGTTCTAAAGTGCTCCAATGGCTAGCTGAGAAAAAACCGTCCAAGATTATTATTCATTTTGATCTGGATGTTCTGGATATGAAAGAATTCCGTTCTCTTCTGGTTGCTTATCCGGGAACATACGAAGAATACACCAAGAGCTTCCCACAAGGATCAAGTATGGAAACCATTATCCGAGTTTTGCAAGATGTAGCCAAATCCCATGATGTAGTCGGTCTAGGGATCACTGAACATTTCCCTTGGGACTCTTATTTCTTGGCGAACATGCTGTCTCGTTTACCTCTGCTTGGAGATATTGATAATAAAGAGCGTCCAGTCTTTAATACACTTTAATCCAAATGCAGACTATGGTAATGTACATGGTATGATGGATGTACATTATTTCGCGAAACAAGGAGGTTGCAGGGATAAGAGCCAAGAAGGTATCCCTGTACATTTGAAGTACAATGAATAACTCTGAACCGCCTAAATCGAAACGAATGAAACAAAAAGACGATAGCAGACGCTTGCTCATCGAGGCTGCTGTTCGATGTTTTTCACGCAATGGATTTCACAAAACAGGCATTGTCGAAATTGCAAAAGAAGCAGGAATGAGTGCAGGGAATCTGTACCGCCACTTTCCAAGTAAAGATGCATTTATTATTGCACTGGTGGAAGAAGAACAGCGCCATGCCTTGGCCAAAATGGAATTTAAAGAAACCGAAAAAGATCCTCTCGGACAGATTCTGACGATTATAACTAGTTGTGTCAGTAATCCCGTATATCCTATGGACCAGAGATTATGGATCGAAATTTTGGCTGAAGCTTCACGCAATAAGGGCGTGCGACATGTCTTCAATCAAAGTGATATCATCATGCGTGAATCATTCAAAAATCTGCTTACAAGTGCTATTCATGAAAAACAAGTAGATCCAGATTATGATGTGGAGACCCTTTCTCTCTGGTTGTATGCGCTGATTGACGGCCTTATTGCACGTACAGCCACTGACGAACATTTCAGTTTTGATCACCATATGAGTCAATTCAATCAACTGATTCGCCAAGCTTTAAAACCCAAAGAGCTCCAATAAAAGAAACAGCGGTAGCTATGGACGAGAAAATAAAGTCCTAGACTGCCGCTGTTTTACGATTACTTTAATGGCGCCTCCGTCAGCTGTTTTTTGGCGTACAATAACCATCCTCGCAAACATTGCCTGATTCTTGGTTTAGAGTCGTATCTAACGTCATCAGCGGATGTTCCTCGTCCCATACTTTTTGCAGCGTCTCCAGAAACACTTCACTTGATTGTGCGCCTGAAATCGCATATTTGCGGTTGATGACAAAGAAAGGTACACCTGTAGCTCCAAGGCTGCTTGCTTCACGCCCATCTGCACGAACTTCATCCACATATTGCGTGCTTTCCAGCACGTTGAGCGTTTTCTCGCGATCCATACCAGCTTCCGCCGCTATGTCAGCCAGTGTGTCCGCGTCACCGATATGCTTGGAATCTGTGAAATATGCTTTATACAGAAGCTCCAACACTTCCGCACTCTTGCCATAGGTACCCGCAAACTTGATCAATCGATGCGCATCGAGCGAATGAGTAGGGATTATTCGGTCAAATTGAAAATCCACTCCATCACCCTTCGCTTGTTGGGCAAATTGTTTATGCATGGCCTTGGCTTCTTCTCTGCTGCCACCATGCTTTGAAACATACAAGTCGTGTACATCGTAAGCTGGGTATTTCTCGGCATAAGGATCTAGCTGGAAGCTCCGGTACTCCACATTCACTTTATCTTTGGATGCAAACAGCCCCAGCCCGTCCTCGAAACGCTGTTTTCCGATATAACAAAATGGGCAGCCAATATCCGACCAAATCTCTACTTTCATTTCGTTCCTCTCCCTTCACTTGATAAACAGATCGAATCCTTTCTCAACTGTTGTATACAATCGGCATTTGATGAATTAAGGATGGCTCGGAAGCTGCATGATACATAAATTTAGCGATATTTTCTCGGGATACCCCCATTTTGGCTGGCTGATCGCCTAGCGAGTAAGCATAATGAACGTTTTCCTTATGCCTTACATTTGGATTAATAATCCGAACTACTGTCCAGTCTAAAGAAGATCGCTTGATGATTTCCTCAAGCTTTTTCATTTCGTAATAACCATTCGGAAACATCACCTTGGCCATAATTCCCGGTACAATTGTGGCAATCGAATTCCGATCCTTATCAGATTTCAAGGTTGGAGTAGCAAGTGTAATGAGTCGTTTCTTATTTAACTTTCTCATCGCATTTACAATAACCTCATGACCATCCGCAACAGGGGTACCTTTTAATTTTCTGGACGTATCAAGTGCGGGTCCCAATGTGCTAATGACGACATCGGCATTCGACAGTGCTTGTTCCACCAAGTCTTGATTAGATAATTGACCCTCGACAACATTTAGCTTCTCATGTTTCTGTCCAATTTTCCCCGCATTTCTAGCATAAAGGGTAACGTTATCCCCGTTTTGAATTGCTACCTCAGTCAAAATTTTCCCAATTGCACCACTACCACCAAAAAGCGTTATGTTCATTAGTCGATCACCTCGATATTTTATTGTTAGATTGCTCTTTTGACCCAATGAACATTTAGGTTACAGCAAAACTTTATCGAACTTTTGTTGAATATATAACGTCCGTTGGTTATTATTATATGGATTATGTTGATTTCTTCAATCGCTAAAAAAGTGATTTTTGTTTTATATTCAACGGATTCGAATAATTTGTTAAATATCTTCTGGAGGCTATACATTATGGGAGTTAAAATCGATCGTAGAATCCTAAAAACAAAGGCAGCCATATTTAATGCATTTATAGGTTTGATCTCGGAGAAGGATTTTGAAGAAATAACTATTAATGAGATTGCGGATCGAGCGAATGTTAACAGGGGAACCATTTATTTTCACTACACCGATAAATACGATCTTCTTAACAAATGCATCGATGAGCATTTGAGCAGAATGATCTCCGTTTGCATCTCAACCGATCCAAATCAGGAAAAGGTTGATTTTATTCATTCTTTGTTACCTGTTTTTCAATACTTTGAGCAGAACCATACGTTTTTCGCTTCCATGCTTTCGAATAAAGGAATCCCTGCATTTCGGGAGCATATGTTAGAGATCGTGACGGGGAACATAAAAGACCAAGTCAATATGGAGGACCTTAATAAGGGGTATGACAAGCTATTGATAACGCAATTTATGGCCTTTGCATTCATTGGGGTAATCGAATGGTGGATTATAAATAACATGCCACATTCACCGAAATACATGGCCGAACAGGTATGGGGATTGTTTAAAAGGAATCAGGTGTACCCTTCATAAGCGAGATAACCCGTTCTTTAACTTAAAGATTAGCGAAAACAAGTTATTTGAGAACATCATGTATTACACGATGTTCTCAACGAGTATGAAAAATGAGGTATCACAATTCTGCATAGTTACTAATCGTCCTTCTTCTCCCAAAGAATACTTTATTTTCCTTGAACACCTATATGCTTAATGAAATATGTTAGAGGACCCATGCCGAATCCTGAGCTTGGTGACCCTTTTCCTCAAATACTTTTTTGAAAATGGACTATCTTGATGCTTGGCGTTCATTTCTTATCTTTTGTCTATACATCCCTGGAGCCAAACCAAAATGTTTTCGGAATAGTTTAGATAGATGTGCTGTATCCTGATACCCCACATACTCAGCGATCCAGTTGATGGTGTGATCGCTATTTAGCAGCCAGTGTCGTACCTCCTGAAGTCTAATATGTGTAATGTATTCTTTAAACCCACAATCGGTCTTCTGCTTAAACCACTGACTGAAATAGACTGGATTCAAATGGACTTCAGAAGATACCTCCTCCAACGTTAATGATCTTCTAAAGTGACAGTTTATATAATGTAAAACGCGTTGCACCGCAGGTTCCCCAGCTGTATTGATAAGTCTATCCAAAAGATCAGGTATTTCTGTCATACTTAGAAGCCAATCCGTATCCCCGGGCAACTGATTCACAGTAATGACTTTAGCTCCTGCATAATTCCTTGTGATCAGCTCCTTCACTTCCATGAAATCATTCTCGTCTATTTGTATAAGAAGAACACCCATGAGTTCCTTCCCCCTTTTATGCTCGAAGTATACGAATAGTTTTATGGAATAAAACATAACGTGAAACAGTACACATTCTAAACAAAACTTGATTTGCACCATAAAACTCTAGATTAAGACACTATTAGGATGTTCATTTCCATTGCTATAATAACCATATGTTAAATAAACTAACTCGAGGAGGCTAAACCATAATGGAAAGTATAAAAGAGTTAAATGTATATCCTGAAAAAGGACATAGCATCATGTTTGTGTTCCGAAGAAAACCAGGGATGTCACTTGAAGAGTTTCGCTATCATTATGAATTCACTCATGGAGCTCTTGCTACCAAGCTTCCGGGGCTTATTTCTTATCGGCAGCATCCTACTCGAAAACCGGGGAAGGGAGATGGAGCCTACGTCCCCGACGAAGCACCCTATGATGCTGTTTCGTTATACATCTTCGAAAATGCAGCCGTAGCAGAGGCAGCTTGGGTTTCGCCGCAAGGTTTGTTAGTGGATGAAGATACACTAAAATTTATAGATACTGAGACCATGATTAGTTTGCCTGTTATCCCTCGGCAAGTCCTCTAAATTCATGTTCATAACATTAAATTTGAAACAGCCGAAACACCTCCATTCGTTATGGAACATGTTTCGGCTGTTTTACCTCTACTCTGTAATGATTTTTCCATTGGTAGCGATGACTTCTTTGTACCAATTGAAACTCTTCTTTCGTGTTCTCTCAAAAGTTCCCGATAAATCATCGTGACGATCGACATAAATGAAGCCATAACGTTTACGCATCTCTCCGGTGGAGTTGCTTACGATGTCTATGCATCCCCAACTAGTGTATCCCATGACCTCGACTCCATCTTGAATCGCTTCTGCGACTTGCACAAGATGCTCGCGGATATAATCAATCCGATAGGAATCCTCAACAATCCCCTTCTCATTCGGGACATCTATTGCGCCTAGGCCATTCTCGACAATAAACAAAGGTTTTTCATATCTGTCATAGAACTGATTTAACGTGTAGCGCAATCCCTTTGGATCGATTGACCAACCCCACTCGGAAGCTGAAAGGTACGGATTTTTAACCGCGCTCATAATATTGCCTCTGGATTGCTCATTAAGTTCAGGATCTGTCGTTGCACAGTAACTCATGTAATAGCTAAAAGAAATGAAATCGACCGTGTGTTTAAGTGTCTTCAGATCCTCTTCTGTGATATCGAGATCAATATTGGATTCTCTGAAATAACGCAGTATATACCCAGGATATTTACCTTTGACTTGCACATCTGCAAAGAAGAAATTCTCCCTGTCTTTACGCATGGCTTCCAACACATCCTCTGGTTTAGGTGTAAGAGGATACATTGGGCCACCCGCTATCATGCACCCGATCTGAGCATCGGGAATAATTTCATGACAAGCCTTCACTGCTAAAGCACTTGCAACGAATTGGTGATGGATAGCCTGATAAGTTACTTGCTCAGTTGCCTGATCAGGATAAATTCCTCCTGCAATAAAAGGACCATGAAGCATCATATTAATTTCGTTGAATGTCAGCCAATACTTTACTTTGTCCCCATACCGATCGAAAACAACTCTCGAAAAACGTTCAAAAAGAGTAATCACTTCTCGATTAGACCAGCCACCGTACTTATGGACGAGTCCAAGAGGCATTTCATAATGAGAAAGTGTAACTAATGGTTGAATTCCGTATTTGAGCAGTTCATCAAATAACCGATCATAAAATTCCAGACCTGCTTCGTTAGGAATGGCTTCATCTCCATTCGGAAAAATCCGGGTCCACGCTATAGAAGTTCTTAGTGTTCGGAACCCCATTTCTGCGAACAATGCGATATCCTCGGGGTAACGATGGTAAAAATCAATGGCCTGGTGTTTGAGATATTCACCATCAGGCTTATCCAGGATCTGACCGAATATTCCGTCCGACAACACATCTGAGACAGATAATCCCTTACCATCCTCCAGATATGCACCTTCGATCTGATTCGCAGCCACGG
This sequence comes from Paenibacillus sp. cl130, assembly GCF_900116035.1. Taxonomy (NCBI): domain Bacteria; kingdom Bacillati; phylum Bacillota; class Bacilli; order Caryophanales; family Paenibacillaceae; genus Paenibacillus; species Paenibacillus sp. cl130. Next base: position 368,696 of record NZ_FOYG01000003.1, on the reverse strand, counting down.
CTCCGCCCCAGAGAAAGTCAGGGGGGAATAAATCCCCCGACGTTTTAATTTCATTCACCGATTTTTTTGTAAAATCCATTGTTTTTCACCCTCCAAATTTTCTTTATCCGATTACCTTCATTAAAGGATCTTTTTCATCAATACTTCCGATTGATTCTGCATTAACATCGACATAGTCATTATAATTAGCTACAATAATAGGAGTTACCGTGTCATAGCCAGCTTTTTTAATCTGTTCTATGTCGAACTCAACCAACAGATCGCCAGCCTCAACATGTTGACCTACTTCAACGTGAGTCTCAAAATGTTGACCATTCAGTTTAACGGTATCTATGCCAATATGAATCAATATTTCTGCTCCACTGTCAGCCACAACAACAATGGCGTGTTTCTTCTTGAAAACAGTCGCGACCGTACCTTTCACAGGTGACACCGCTCTTCCTGTAGTGGGTCTAATTGCAATTCCTTTGCCCATCATACCAGCTGCAAAGGCAGGATCACTGACTTGCGAGAGTTCTACCACTTCTCCATTAATAGGACTAAGAATAGGTTGAACACGATCTGGATTATTAAATTGTACCGTTACGGGTGCTCTAGGATCACTCTCTATCGTCCCTGTAATTGTATTATTCGAAGAGACGGCTACAGCTTCTTTTCTCTCTGGAATATCTTCGAATCCAATAATGAGTGTCAGAACAAAACCAACAACAAAACTAACTGCACAGCCGATCAAGAAATACAGGAATGTGGAACCGAAGAAAAATGGTAACCCTGCAATCGGCCCGGTACCAATTCCCGTGGCACCAACTTTAAACCATCCCATTACTGCACTGCCCAGGCCTCCAGCAATGGCAGCTGCGATCAACGGTTTTTTTAACTTAACGGTTACACCGTAAAGAGCAGGTTCGGTAATCCCGATAATGGCATTCAGTGCTGCTGTTCCAGCTACAGCCTTGAATTCTTTGTTTTTGGTTTTCAAATATACCGCAAGAGTCGCCCCTGCCTGACCCGAATTGGCTGCAACTGCAATCCCCATTATATAGTCAACACCATACTTAGAAAGGGATTGGAACATGACTGGCAAGAACCCGTAATGCATACCTGTGATGACAATCAGCGGATAAAATCCTCCGAGAAGAAGCCCCGCTAGCCATCCATAGTTCATGTATAGTGAAATAAATCCGACGGCGATTCCATTTCCTATGAGTGTACCAGCAGGTCCAAGCGCAATAAGAATGATAGAAGAAACAATCAACAATGTAAGCAGTGGCAAAAAGATAGACTGAAGAACCTTAGGAATGATACGTTTTAAAACCTTTTCCACATAAGACATAAACCACACGCCCAGAATAATGGGTAATACAGACGATGCGTATATGACTGAAGTAATCGGGATGCCAAGTAGGGTGACAGGTGATTCACCGTTCAAAAGAGCACCTAAGTTAGGATGAATCAAAACACCCGCAATCGCCCCAGCGACATATTGGTTAGCATTAAACTTTTTCGCCGTACTAAAAGCAAGAAGGATAGGCAAGAAATAAAAAGCCGCATCAGCGAATACAGATAGCAACTTATATGTGCTACTTTCCAAAGATACGAGTTCAAAAGACGAGAGTAATGTGATAATCCCTTTAAGTAATCCCGCCCCGATGATTGCTGGAATGATTGGAGCAAAAATACTTGAGATGACATTAAAGAAGGAATTGAGAATCCCTTTGAAGCCTTTCGAACCTGATGCAGAACTACTATCATCCGCAACTTGACGGTTACCCAGTAATTTTATAAATTCGCTGTGAACATCGGATACCTTATCCCCAACAATAATTTGAAATTGCCCCCCATTGGCTGTCGCTCCCATAACACCCTGTATAGCCTGAATACCAGCTTTGTCTGCTTTCTCATTGTCTTTAAGGGTAAGACGCAATCGAGTTACACAGTGAGTTACATCTTTTACGTTTTCTTCTCCACCTAATAAAGGCAGTATTTCTCGTGCAATTTTCTGATTGCTCATGCTGATCCCCCCGGGATTTTAATGAAAAACGGAAACAAAAAAAGACCCAAATTCAACCAACTTACGCCCCGCGGTAGTCGTAAGTTCGTTAGAATTTAGGTCTTGCCTGCTCGAAGCAGTTACAATCCTACTTATCCTAAAGAATTATTCGGTTTGTGAATATGAACATAATTTAGCACGTACTTTGGAATCTGTCAACGCTTACATCAGGTGTAAAGATCTCAACTCCTGTTGACCACTCTTTCAATATGGATCGTCAAATAGAGTAATTCGTCCTTGTTTAAGAGATAATCATAGCTTAGCTTGATGTATTCTTTGATTTTCCAGGCACATTCATAAGATGGCTTATACTTTTCTTTCACGATATTTAGCAATTCCTCATCTTTACTTTCCGTCATAATTTTATTAAACATCCGCTGGGAAAAAAATTTGAGATGAGTTACGAATCTGAAATAGTTAAGCGATTCTTCATCCAAATCAATTCTGAATGTATATTGAACAATGTTTAGGATTTCTTTAATTAATCTTGTGATATTTGCCGCTTCAGGTACATTTTCGTTCATTTGAGCATTAACGATATGGAGGGCAATAAAGCCAGCCTCATCTTCAGGGAGTTCCACACCAAGACGCTCTTTAATTATGGACAGAGCTTCCATGCCGATTCCAAATTCCAATCTATAGAATCGTTTTATTTCCCAAAGGAGTGCATTATGAATATCTATCCCTTGTTGATGACGTTCGATTGTAAAATTAATATGATCGGGAAGCGAAATATATATGCTTTCATTCAGTTTTCGATTCGTTTTCTGCATAGCATAGTTAATAATATCTTCTGTAAGCGACATAACCTCCAACGATATTTTGTTTAATAACGTCTTTAGTCTATCGGTAAGTTCCTTATTCTCAAGGCTAAATACTTTTTCAATTTTGGACTTATCAACGGTGTCGCCTTTTTTCTTTTGAAAAGCAATCCCTAAACCCATAATCACCAATTCCTTGTTGTCTTCATTCATCGCCGTGATCACATTATTGTTGATCACTCTTGAAATCAACATGAATATCCCCCCAATGTTCAAAAAGCATCAAAAAAAGACAAGTCTCCATTGATCACTACGCTTGTCTGAATTGTATGTGATTCTAACATTTTGCTCAAATGAACGTCAATTATCAAATTCAATGTAAGGCTGTGTAGCCATCAACATTTTTGTTGTGCTGCACTTACTACGGACATGATTTTTTTAGCTAAAATAAGACTTCTCAGACAAGTAAGAGACAATTAATAGGCGTCCTACAAACCATATGTTGCAACTTTCCATGCCACCTGGCGAGGATTACGTCAACGCCAGATTTTTCCACTAACCTTTACCACTCTTAATATCATCCTCTGAAAGTCATAGTTAGTTCGAGCGAGGCATCACGAGTATGGCCAGGGATGCTTTCCCACAGCCCTTACTTGGCGGTGCTTCCACTCAGAGAAATTTTATATATAGCGAATCAGTGTGATTAATCTACAACACCTCCAAGATTATTCCCGATCTCTCTCATAAATAGGGTATTATCTTGAAGGTGTTTAAATTTTTCCAACACTATGCAATTGTCTGTTACTTTCTGTTAGTTTCCCCAAGTTTAACTCTTCTTTATAGATAGACTATAAAAAACATAGCTATAAGCCCTTTTTTATTTCAAGCTTAGTCCGATTTATAGTAAAAGCCAATTGCAAAATAAAAAATACGTTCCTAAATACCCTATATAATGTGTTTATATATATTTTGTATACTGTATATAGTATATAGTATATAAATTTAAAATAAGTCTAATTCTGTCTGGATGTTTCTTGACCATTATTTAATTGCGTACAGCATCTCTTCCAAAGCTGTTATCCCCCTTGAAAAGTCACTTTTAAATTAGAAAACCTATTAATTTATCTCCTTCAAATCACCAATACTGCTCTTAGAAAATCTAAACATAAAAACATGCTCTACTAACACTACTTAGAAATTAATATCTCTTATTTAGGTGATACTACCTAATAGAGGTAATAGATATGGAATAACACATATTGGAGCACAATTTGCCTGAGCTAGGTCATACGGAAGGGTTAATTATCTGTATTAACTGCTAAGCCATTTCCTAAGCAGCCTTATGGATGAGATGCATTTTCAACTTGCAGTAATGGGGATTTTAAACGTGGCGAATTATTCTAACTTGGGAGACTGTATTGCCACCCCATATCCTATAAACATATAACCTTATAAAATCATGTTTTATTAATTTCCATGTTTGATCTTCATTTGATACACTCGAAATCACTTCTAAATATCGTTCTTTTTCTTTCCCGTTCTATCAGCTAGAGTATATTCAAGAAATGAAAACTTGATTTCTAACATATCGTATCTCTTATTAAGTTCAAAGAACTCAAGACCATCAATTATAATCTTCTCTCTCTTATGGAAATTATAATTGAGGATAATTGACCAGGGCATGCACGGACAGATTCTTACGCCTTTCACCACTGCAGAGCAATCGCCCTTATTCACTTTTAATGAGATTGCTCCGTGGTCGTCTTTCGAGTTCTGCTAACTTTCCAAGGATATGAAAACACCCGATACGGTTGTGAGCCGACCGGGTGTTACGTGTCCAGGCAGAAAAATGTTACTTTAATTGGTTTTGAGGACCAAGTTTCAGATACGGATGCACGCAACCGGGCTGTAACCACTTCGTCGAATCAAGCCAATGCTTAACGAGTTCCGTCGTGAGATAATTAAAATTTGAATGATATCAATAGTTAACGTCTAAACATTCTCATTTCCCCAAATGCTTACTAGATCATTGATTTGAAGCGATACGACCCTTAGTTCTCCGCCAATGGCATAGAGTTCCAGCCCCCTGCTTTCCAGGTCCGGGAAAATCATGTCTGAAATGATTGTTTCTCCATGATTTCCGAAGACCTCGACACTTGACCAATCCACGTAAATACTCAGTTGTACCCGTCCATGCTCTGGCTTCATAGGGGCCTTGTGTATTGCTGTGAAATCGGAATGAAAATCAATGGCGCTCGACTTCGTCCGATCGACAAACAACTCCCCATTCGAGATATTATATCCAATGATCGTCTCCTGATTAGAAGACTTCCGCACTTTGAACCCGAATTCCACGGCAGTGCTGATTTCAAATTCTGCAATAATTTCTGCCTTTGCAGCAGAGAAATCAGACAACACGTTCATACCTGGCTTAATCGTCAAGTCTTGCAGAGACAAAATTGGTTTTCTTAGCTGACTTAATTCACTTATGGGTGCTTGGATTAAGTGAAGCCCCTCCGGATAAGTCCTAAGCTGTAGCTCACGAGGAATTGACATCTTGCCACGCCATTTCTCTGAAGGTAGCGTGGTACCATAACGCCAATTGTTCATCCAGCCGACCCAAATCTTTCGACCGTCCTCGTTTGGAATCCCATTCCAGGTCACGGCCGCGTAAAAGTCTGATCCGTAGTCTACCCATTTAATAGTATCGAAAGATTCCAACGTTCCATCCAGAGCAAATGCCTTACCGTCAAAGTTGCCTATGAAATACATCATGCCAGAACCACCTGCCGGTGGTTCCGGATCATCTGGATTCACACCATTTCTATCCCCGACACTTAGCATCAGAATCCACTTTGTGGTATTAGGATCCTCATCCACTTGGATTTGAAATATATCAGGACATTCAAATATCCCTCGGTGGATATGCGGAATGTCAGAACCGAATTCGCTTGCAAAAGACCATTCTTTCAGGTTTGGAGATGTGTAAAATTCTACACGTTCTCTTACGGCAAGGACCATTATCCACATCGACGATTCATCATGCCAAAACACCTTCGGATCACGAAAGTCTAGCGTTTCCATTGGGAATAAAACCGGGTTACCTTCATATTTTGTCCAGGTTCGACCTTTATCCCTGCTGTAAGCAATGCTTTGCACCTGCGGCTTGCCGGGCTGAGCCCTGTTGCCCTCATTCGTATAAATTGCAACCAATCCTGATCCTTCTTCGTTGAAAAATCCGCTTGTATTGTTCTTATCCACCACCGCACTTCCCGAGAAGATCGCTCCGTCCTCTCCAGGCGGAATTGCCGGTGAGAGTTCGTCCCAATGTATTAGATCCTTACTTACCGCATGCCCCCAATGCATGCGGCCAAAGTCAGGCTGCGTATCATGGGGCGTATGCTGGTAGAACAGGTGGTACTCTCCTTCATAGTAAACCAAGCCGTTGGGATCGTTCATCCAATTTTTCTCAGGTGAATAGTGGAATTGAGGCCTGTATGTCTCCCTATAATAACTGTTTCGTGATCCTTTTCTGCTGCTACTGTCGTCCGTTAGGAACATGTCTTTAATGGTATCCACTCTCCTATTGATTGTTGATAAGGTGTTTAACAGCCCCAACCACCTTTTATATATTTCAGCCTTGATCTTTAAGATATCGGTCGTAGCCTTTCTGCTTGATTTCCAGCCATTTGTCTAGTCCCAGTCTGGACAGCTCGGCCTTATATTCCGCCCATTCTTCTTCCACTTTTCCTGTTTTGATCCATTCTGCCCGTTTGCGGTTAACGTAAGCAAACAAATCGGTTTCCAGTGTGGAGATCTGCTTCTGATCCTCCAGCGAGAAGAAGACTTTCGGGAAATTATGGTCAGCCTTCATATAAGGAACGAGTCTTTTCTTTATGAGCTCGAGCCTCCCCACTGCATCGTCGGGCTTGGTCGTTACTTTTCCGTAATATTCGTCAAGAATTGCTAATGGACCACCGATATTCGTTTTTTGACGCAGCTCGACTGGCGCAGTTCCCTTAAGCGGAAGATGCTTCAGCATATGACTCGCTTCATCGTATTCAAAAATGTTCTGCTGAGTTTTGTCGCCGTAGGTGCCCCAGTTGTCCTGTACGGACTGGATGGGTTCATACAGTTGGTCAATCCATTTTGCTGTAAGCTCAAGATTTTTGTTGTCACTGGTAATCACCATTCTCCCCCGGTCAAAGCCGAGATTGTTCGTGCGGGTCACATTGACTTCACCGCTTGGCCCCGCGAGCGGATTCATCAATTCATATTTATCGTTGTCTCCTGAAATGTTCGCCTTATCCCATTGAAAATAGAGACCATATTTTTCATTCTGTCCTTTGGCCAGATACGTATTGTAATCCTGCTCGAATGACTCTTCGTCAATCAGGTTCAGCTTATAAAGCTCATTAAGGTATTTGATCCCCTCTTTATAACCGTCCTGATCGGCAGTGAAGACCACTTTCCCCTCATTGGTCACTACAGTATGATCGCCGTTGTCCCCAAGACCAAATGATCCAAACAGAAAATTCAGGTCCTCATTGCCGTTATTGAGTATAAAGGACAGCGGGATTTCATCCGCCTGGCCATTTCCGTTAGGGTCGTCATTTTTAAATGCGAGCAGAACTTTTTTTAAATCCTCGGTGGTTTTTGGCATTTTAAGTCCCAGCTTTTTCAGCCACTCCACATTGATCCATGGCATGTCGTTTACAGAATGAATGCTCTCCTTCCCGGCCCCCAGCTCTTCAATCCAAGGAAAAGCATAAATATGCCCGTCCTGTGCAGTTATCATGGATTTGTACTCAGGTGCTTCCTTCAATACCTTCTGTAGATTCGGCATGTATTTATTAATCAAATCCTCCAGAGGGATAATGGTTCCATCCTGTCCGAGGTTCAACAAATCATAGTCGGAATAGCCGGCATCCAGTATGGCATCTGGAAGATCTCCACTGGCAACAGCTAGGTTTCTTTTTTCAATGAAGGAATCGGAGGTGAAGTTGGTAAAATCGATATGCACCCCTGTTTTTTCTTCCAGTCTTTTATAAATCAACTTTTCATTTGGATCGGAAGGTGCCAGCGGCGAGCTTTGAGTCATAAAATGCAAAGTAACTTTCTCTTTAAGCGGCAGAGTAACATTTTCCAGCTTGTAATCTTCGGATGCCGCGGAATTATTGCCTGAACCGCCACATCCGGCAAGCAGTGAAGTAGAAAGTACCAACACAGACAAAGTTAGTAATGTTTTTTTCATCTCTATACCCCCGGTTTTTTATTTGATCGAACCTACCATGACACCCTTTTCGAAATACTTCTGGAAGAATGGATACATGACAATCAAAGGCAAACTTGATATGACAATGGCAGAGTACTTAATCATTTCAGACAATTTCTTAAGCTCCGCTTGTGCCATCGCATCGGCAATCATGCCGGGCTGAACCTGATTCTGTATCAAAATGGAGCGGAGTACCAGTTGAAGCGGAAACAGCTTCGGATCATCCAAATAAATCATGGCGTCGAAATAAGAATTCCACTGTCCGACAAAAGCGTATAAAGCTAGAACAAAAATAATAGGCTTGGAAAGCGGCAGGACGATTTTGAAGAAAATACTGAGCTCGGAAGCTCCGTCTATACTCGCCGCCTGGAACAGCTCTTTCGGAAGTCCCTGGAAATAAGTCTTTGCCAGAATAATATTGAATACGCTGATCGAGCCGGGTAGAATAATGGCCCAGACCGTATTCAACATGCCTAAATCCTTAATCACCAGATAGGTAGGAATCAGACCGCCACCGAAAAACATCGTTATCAGGAAAAAGATCATAATGGACCGTTTCCCTACCAACTCTTCAATCGCAAGCGGATAAGCCGCGAAGACGGAAAATAATACGGTTGCGAACGCAAAGGCTGCTGAATAAAAAATAGCATTAAAAAAACCGCGGATCATGGCACTGTTGCTTAGGATTTTGGCATATCCCGTGAGTGTCCAGTCTGATGATGTAATGGCAAACCCTTTGGTAATCAGGGTATTTGGAGTTAAAAAGGACGAAAGCACCACATAGACCAGCGGTAACAGAATAGCGAGAACAAAAAAACCAAGTAGAATATAATTGATAATGAGCAGAATCCGGTCCTTCCCGGTGTAATGAATATCCATAAATACCTCCTTCTTTAATACAGCCCTTCTCCTTCGTTCAGCTTCTTGACGACGGTATTTACGAAAATCAACAGGACTACATTAATTACGGAATTGAACAATCCGATTGCCGTAGAATAAGCATAATCGCCGGATTGCAACCCCACCTTGTATACGTAAGTCGCGATGATTTCCGAGGTTGGTGTGTTCAGAGCCGTCTGCATCAGGTAAGCCTTTTCATAGCCGATCGACATAATACCTCCTGCAGCGAGAATGAACAGGACGGCCATGACGGGTTTAAGAGCTGGCAGATCAATGTGGAAGATTCTCTTCATCAATGAAGCCCCATCAATTGTTGCAGCGTCATGCAACTGCGGGTCCACATTGGCTAAGGTGGCCACATAAATGATAGAGGACCAGCCCGCTGTTTGCCATATACCGGACAAAATATATACCGTTCGGAAATAGGCGGGATCAGTCATAAAAGAAATCGGCTTGCCGGTGAAGGTTGTTACCAAAGCGTTCACTATTCCAGCTGGCGATAGAAAAACAAACAGCATACCGGCAACAACAACAACCGAGATGAAGTTAGGTGCGTATACAATAAGCTGAATATTCTTCTTGAGCTTCGCTCCTCTGATCAGATTTAGCATTAAGGCCAGAATAATCGGTACTGGGAAACCGAGAATAAGACCGTAAGCGCTTAATTTAAGCGTATTCATTAAAATGTCATAAAAATTTGGCGATGAAAGAAACCGCTGAAAATGTTCAAATCCAACCCATTCGCTGCCCATGATTCCTTTTCTTGGGCTGAAATTTTTAAACGCAATGATCGAGCCGTACATGGGAACATACTTGAAAATGACGGTAAGAATTATGGACGGAAGCAGAAACAAATACAATATATAATTTCGAACCATGTAGCTTAACCAATGGTTTCTTTTTTTTGTTTCTGAAGCCTTTAGTCCCCTTTTTTGAACGATCGAATTCCCCAATGTTTTCCCTCCTACTGTTCACGGCTTGTTATACGACACAAAATATAAGCCATGTTATGTCACCTCTCTGACATAATTCACCAAGATGTTTTCAAATACTTGCTTGTAATATCCACACCTCCAACAGAACTAGAATTTTACATATCCCCAAAATGAATGGGTTTACAATTTACATTTGAACATTTTTTACTCTTACAATTTAGCAGATGTATATTTAATTAGTCAATATATTTCGGGTGAATAAATTCATTCAAAAAGCATATTTCAAGATAATTATAATGTTTTTAGCAAAAATACATCAAAAACACACGATATAAATAAACAAATGTAAATTTTTATTGTTCATTTGAATAAATTCATTGTTAAAAACATGAAAATACTATATATTTAGAAATATGGAGAATCTTAATTCGGAGAATAAGGTGAACAAAATGACGAGAAAGTCAAAGGTTACGATACAAGATATCGCTGATGCCTTGGGGATTTCTAGAAACACTGCATCCAAGGCGCTTAATGGAGTAGAGAATATTCCTGCCGTAACGAGGGACAAGGTGATCAAAAAGGCAGTGGAGCTTAAATATAAACAATTTTCTTATATGGAAACAGCCTCTGAAAAACAGGGCAATATCGCACTTTTGACCTGTAATCTTCCCAATAGTTCACACTTTGGATCGCTACTGATCAGCGGGCTGGAGAAGGAAATCAGCAACCAGGGCTATACATTATCCATTTATTTTGTCCGTGAGAACGATATCAATTCGATGACCCTGCCCGGCAATTTCGAATCTTCGAATGTGGCTGGCATCTTCTGCATCGAAATGTTCAGCAAGGAATACAGCAAGATGATCACAGATCTTTGCATCCCAACCATTTTTATTGATTGCGCTGCGGATATGATGTATCCAGAATTGAAGGCGGATCTGGTATTAATGGAAAATGAACACAGCACATACTGTGTTACCCGGAAATTAATTAATCATGGCTATGAAAGCTTCGGTTTTGTAGGCGATTACAATCACTGCAAAAGCTTCAATGAACGCTGGACCGGATTTAATAAGGCCTTAGCTGAAGCAGGAATCGCCGTAGATCCTGCTCATAGCATTGTAGCGCCTGACCGCAACTTCTTTATAGAGGAGAACTGGATGGAACAGCAGTTGGATGCCCTGAGGGAGTGTCCCTCCGTCTTTATTTGTGCCAATGATTTCATTGCCATCAGCGTGATCAAATCTTTGAAAAACAAAGGGATTAAAGTTCCGGAAGATGTTGCTGTCTGCGGGTTCGATGATGCTTCGGAATCCCGGGTTGTCGAGCCTCATCTTACAACCGTGCATATTTATAGTAGTCAGATGGGTATTATTTCAGCCGAAATGTTATTGTCCAGAATCAAAGACAATACCATGCCATACCGAGTGACTCATGTTGCAACGGATATCGTATACCGGGACTCGACGCCTGTTCTAAACTAAATCTACCAAGAGGTGAATTAATGTGAAAAATGACGGAACGGTTCTTTGTGTCGGCGAGCTGCTTATTGATTTTTTCTGCACGGATATTGATGTCAATCTTGCCAAGGGTCAGCATTTCTCCAAGCAGGCCGGCGGTGCTCCGGCAAATGTAAGCGCAGCCGTAGCCAAACTCGGAGGAAAAGCGTCATTCTTGGGAAAAGTCGGAGCCGATCCCTTTGGCATGTACCTGAAGCAAACTCTGGATGAGCAGCATGTGGATACGTCCATGCTCCTTTTTGATCCGGCAACTCCGACTACACTGGCCTTTGTTTCCCTTGCCGCTAACGGCGAACGGGATTTCGTGTTCAACCGCGGAGCTGACCGTCAACTGTCTCTGCAGGACATTAATAGAGAATGGACCCGGCAGGCTGCCATTCTGCATTTTGGCTCGGCAACGGCCTTGCTCGCCGATCCTTTCCGAGAAGCGTATTTGTCTTTATTGGATGGAGCGAAGGCCAATGGGCAATTCACCTCCTTTGATCCCAATTACCGGGGAGACCTCTGGAAAGACAGGCAGGAGGAATTTATCACACTGTCCAGAAGAGGAATACACAATGCGGATTTGGTAAAGGTAAGCGAAGAGGAATTAAACATCATTACAGGGCTGGCTGACCGCGATGCTTCATTGGATCTTTTGCATGGGTTGGGAGCCAAGACGGTGGCAGTTACCTTGGGGAAAGAAGGAACCCTCATCTCAAGTGGTGCCTCCCGTTCGTTAGTCGGCAGCATTGCTGTCAAATCGATCGACTCTACTGGTGCCGGAGATGCCTTCGTCGGAGCAATGCTGTATCAAATCAGCCAGTTGAGTCAGCCTAAGGCATTTACCTCTAACGCGAAGCAGCAGCAGGAATTTGTGACACTTGCCAATCAAGTTGGCGCCATCGTGTGCACTAAAGTTGGAGCGATTGCAGCCTTGCCGTCGTTGGAAGAAGTTAATCGTTTCGTAGCGCAAGGTTGAATCAAGGAACGTAAGAACTGCAAAGGTGTTCGACGATCTCTAAGGTCGCTGGACACCTTTTTATGTAGAGATCCGTCGTTCATTGGAAAGATGCTGCTGATCAGGGCACCTTCCAATGAATGACGAAAAGCTTGGTCGATGAAAATGAAAACTTTTATATCGCAAATGAAAGAAAAAATTATTCGCGAAGTACCAAAAATTGTGCAACCAAGCCTATACAAATAGAGTGGTTGCATTAAGTCAATTTACACTTAGCCTGATTATTTTCTGATTTTGCTGATGAAAAACGGATATTCAGGGAACACTTCAATCTCCAGTTCCGATACCAACATTACATACTTGGATTTCATCAAAAATATCGAATGTCTTCTTATGTATTCTTCAACCCATATATAGAAGGTATCGTCTTCAATCATAACCGCTTCTGTAATTTCCCTGCTTAAGCTTGGATTTTATAAGGGTAGTTTTGATTGGAAACTTTGTGTCGATGTAAAAAAAGTTTGTGTCGCTGCTGCGCGGCGACACAAACTAAACTCATAGAGATACAAATGTCATTATTTAACCAACTTTAATCATTCATCTTTATGTTTTAGTTTCACTTTAACTTCATTAAAAAAAGCCGTTGTATCCCATACATTGAGACCAAAGTTTCCTTCTTTATAAGTTTGATCTTTTGTGTCGATAACTAATTTATTGTTCAAATAAACCTTAGTGATGTCGCCTTGCGCTTCTACTTTGAGATGATAATCTGTATTTGGCTGTAAATCCAGTTTTCCATCATTGTTATATGTCGCAATTTCATATCCGGTTCCATCAACAAATTTAATTAATTTTACAATATTATTTTTTATATCAACATTTGCTGCATACGAATTCTTTGCAGTTAAGTCAGAACGAAAAACCAATGAACCTGCTCCAATGGAGTTATCTATCAAATCTTTTTCAGAATTACCGGGGTGGGAATCTGTATCTGGCACGTTTATATTGGCTTCATATACAAAATTCCTACCGGTCACTTTTGATACTATGAAAGCATCTCCCTTACTCTGTCCCTGTTTTCCATGAATGGTGTCCGCCCAGTTCCCGTTAACGATGGTCCAACCTGATAAGTTTGATTTAAAAGAAGAGTTCTTTTCTTTCCATACACTCTTTAGAGGATATAGGTCCAAAGATTTCAGCTTCACATTTCCGCCCTTACTATAAATTTTTAATCCTTTGCTTGCAGAATCCGCGAATATCTGATCGGTAATCACGGTCGTACCATCATTACCGAACACCTCTACAGCTGATCTATCAACAATTACCTGCAATTTAACCGTGCCGTTTTTTGCCTGTAATGGTCCCTCATGCTTGCCAACTACACTACTTCCGTAATCGAAATCTCCTGAATGAGTCCGGTCTACAAATAATTGTTCGTTGTAGACATCGTAACCGACAGTAGTATATTGCTCACCTCCTTCACGGATCTTGAAGCCAAATTCTGTTGCCTTAGTATCCGATACATCAAACAAAGCGATCAGTTCAAATGTATCTTCTGATAAATTAGAAAGAAGATGGCTGTTACCCGATATCATTTTATTGGTATACGATATACGATCCCCTCTGTCACGAATGCTTTTTAGCGAAATAGGGGTTTGTTTTAAACGTAGACCCTTTGTGGTTTGAGTGAGCTCCATCTTCCGCGGCAGTGTTGTTGAACTTCTCCACGTTGAGGTGGGTGTATCGTTGGCATACTTCCAATTACTCATCCAGCCGAGCCAATATTTCTCACCCTTCTTCCCTTCTACTCCACTCCAATCCACAGCAGCATAAAAATCAGCGCCATAGTCAGTCCATAACACTTTATCGGAAGTATTTTCATTTTTAAACGTTTTACCGTCAAAGCTGCCTACAAAATACTGCATGCCCGATCCGCCTGCCGGAGCACCATCATTTATACTTACCTGTAGGACCCACTTTCTTTTTGAAGGATCGCCATCAACCGGCAATTCGACTAACGTAGGACATTCCCATACTCCTCCGATGCTGCCGTTTGTGGAAGGAATCCACTGTCCAGAAACAGCGGACCAATCTGTGAGGAGACCGCTTTGTTTCATATCTGTTTTCTCCGGCTCTTTTGCAACCTGGTCAACTTTATCCGATATGGTCCCTTCATTATAAACATTAACATCATCAACATTTATATGACCGTAACCATCTTTGGCATGGTCTACTACCTTGATATATAATACTTCACCAATATATTTGGACGCGTCCCATACGTATTTTGAATATTTTTCTTCATTAAATTTTATATTGGCCTGGCGGATCAATTCTTGATCGTCGGCTGCTCTGACCAATGATACATAGGTATTGTCGCCATCATCGCCTGCTCCTAGTAACAGATTGATTTCTCCGGATCCGCTTAATTTAAAATAGGAGGAATGCAGTTCACCCGTTGCTTCATCTCCCTCGTGAAGCTTGGAATATCCCCACAAGTGATAATTCCCCTCATGTCCGAAGGGTCCACCCCAATAAGTCGCTTCACTGGATACATGATCATTCGAAAAAGTATCACCCTGGGTCACCGTCCATCCGGTTAAATCGCCTGTTTCAAAATCATGATTGATGATTTCTTTCTCATCGGTCATGATATTTCTACCCAGTTGAACATCCTGAAATATCGCAGAAGAGTGCAAAAGATGTAATCCAAAATGGCCGGACAGGAAGGTTGCATCATCGATATCATGAATGAGATTTCCGTCCAGATACATCTTTATATTTGTTCCAAATGTGCTCACTTTTAAATCATGGCTTTGATAAGTATCCAGCGTTACTGTGGTTTCAGCCAGAACCGTTTTATTCCCGTCTTCCATTTTCACAATTTTCACTTTATCGTTTAAAGCATCGATACTCGCCATATATCCATTTTTCGCATCAGCATCCGTCCGGAAAACAAGTGATCCTGTTTCATCTCCTCCCTCTGACAAATCTATAATCGCATTATATATAAAGTTGTCCCCAGTCTTACCACTTATGATAAAAGCATCATCTGCAGATGTACCGCTTTTCCCCTCCATGGTATCTTCCCACCGGCCGGTTACAGCTGTCCAATTAGATAGATTGGTTGCAAAGTTAGAGGTGTTCTTGAAATTCACATTTCGGAAGGAAGCTGTTGAATTCCAGGCGGTCAGACCGTAATAACCATAATCAAATTCAGTATCCGTTTCTTTAATTACAGACTGATTATCTATAAACACCTGAATGTCATGACCATATACGTCTACCTGCACGTTGTAAGTTGATGAGGTTCCCAGGGTTAAAGACTTGCTAGCAATTTCTGTATTCGATCCATCGACATTCTTATTTAAAGTAACGACATCATTTTTGGCATCCAGGCTGACGACATAACCGTTTTTCGCATTCTTGTCAGCACGAAAAACCAGACCTCCTGAGCCTTCCCTGCCATTCTTTTTATTAAGGGTAATATCTCCCTCATAGGTGAATGAACCGCCTTCCTGTGAAGACATAGCGTACGAAGTGGTATCCACACTGTTGGCCTGTATTCCGTTATCTTCACCAAATTCGCTTGCATAGGTCCACTGTTTTAAATTGGGGGAAGTATACAACATTACTTTATTCGCTGCGGCCAAAGACATCACCCATTGTCTGGAGTCTTCATGCCAGAATACTTTAGGGTCTCGCCAATCCGATATCGGGGGATCCGGCATTACCGGATTTCCTTCATACTTGGTCCAGGTTCTGCCTCTATCTAAGCTGTACGCAATGCTTTGAACCTGGCCGTTATCCCCGGAATGAGTGAAGATCGCAACCATCGCTTCTTTTCCGAACCCTGCTGTATTGTTCCAATCGATCACAGCACTTCCCGAGAAAATCTGACCGTTTTCATCTGGATATAACGCAATCGGTAAATGTTTCCAATGAATAAGGTCTTTGCTCACCGCATGCCCCCAATGCATCGGTCCCCATTTCGTCCCATAAGGATGATACTGGTAAAAAAGATGATATTCACCCTTATAATAAACCATTCCATTCGGGTCGTTCATCCAGTTAGCCTCAGGCGAAAAATGAATCTGATTACGGTAAGTTTCATCGTAATAACCAAGATCCGCTGCAAAGGCGGGAGTTAATGGTAAACTAAATACCATAAAGCAAATAAGCAGCATACTTAACTTCCTCTTCACCATCTTTCACATCCTCTTTTAATATTTTGAACACCTAGTGTTATTCTTAACATCACAAATAAAGCGTTTACATTTATCTCTATAACTCAATTTCTTATGTTTACGCTGTTTTGGTCACAAAAATCCGACAAAGTCCGGCCAAGGATGACTCCCTGACCGGCACGTTTTAAGCCAAAACCCCAAATGCGTACCCAATAATGCCTACTGCGAATAAAGCAAAAATCAGAGCGATTGCGTTCACTTTCTTTTTCAGTAGCCTCATGCATAAAAAGGTCAATAATAGTGGTAAAAGTCCGGGCATCAATTGATCCAAAATCATCTGAACGGTCGTAATAACCTCTTTTCCATCCGTTCCCACATATCTTGATACCACCAGCGGCACATTCAGGGTGGTCCATTTGGAAACAAGTGCGCCCATAACGAAAAGCCCCAGTATGGAGGCTGACTCTGTGAGTTTTTGCAACCGGTTTCCAGACATATCGGAGACAATCTCCGTACCTTTGTGATAACCGTATTTCAGACCGTACCATTTCGTTGCCAAGCGTGCGGTGTTAAAGAGAAGGAAGAAAAGAACCGGTCCGACAAGGCTGCCGGATAAGGCGATTGAGGCTCCGAGTGCAGCCAGAACCGGGCGTAAAGTCCCCCAGTAAATGGGGTCACCCACTCCCGCAAGGGGTCCCATTAAACCGACTTTGACTCCACTTATGGTGGCATTGTCAATCGGCTGGCCGCTTGCTTTCTGCTCTTCCATCGCAGCCGTTACACCCATAATAGGCGCCGAGATAAACGGTTGAGTGTTGAAAAATTCCAGATGTCTTTTCAATGCCTCTTTTTGATCTTCTTTCTTGCTGTACAGCCGCTTAATCGCAGGGATCAAGGTGACACAGAAACCGATCGACTGCATTCGCTCAAAATTGAACGAGCCTAACAGGAAGCATGAACGGACAAACATCTTATTTAAATCACTTTTAGTCAGCTTCTTTTCTTTCATAGTGCTCTCCTCTCCCTTCAGGTAGTTACTATAACTCTTCAATTTCTTCCATCTTCTCATTACGCTGGTTGTATTTTGGGCTCAGCTGGATGTAAAGCAGAGCCAGAACCGCGCCAATGACCCCAAAACCAACCAGATTAATGCTGGTAAAAGCTGCAATGACAAAGCCCAGAAAGAAGAATGGCATCAGGTATTTGGCTGCCATCATATTAATGACCATCGCATACCCTACGACTACGATAAAGCCGCCCGCAATTTGTAGTCCTCTTGTGATTACCTCCGGAATTGCGTTAAGCATAGCAGTCACCAGGCCCGTTTCTGCGGCAACTGCCACCAAAACAGCGGGCAAAGCAACGCGCAGACCTTGCAAAAGTAAGGCAATAAAGTGACATAGCTCAATTCCTTTGAAATTTGCAGATTCCGCATACTTATCAGCTAAATGCTGGAAGAAGACAGTAATCGTCCTGACAAAAATGGTAAGCACTTGTCCGGCGGCTGCAATTGGAATCGCAACGGCAATTCCGGCGCCGATCGATTGATGGCCGACGATGACCAAAATGGTTGAAACCACACTGGCTAGAGCAGCGTCTGGTGCCATGGATGCTCCTACATTCATCCATCCCAAAGCCATTAATTCCAGAGTACCGCCAAGTATAATGCCAGTTTTGAGATCGCCAAGGACAAGGCCAATCAACGTACACGCAATCAGAGGACGATGGGTTTGCCCTTCATCTAGAACGCTACCCATGCCACATATGGCCGCTACCAGTGTTACCATCACAATTTGAAAAACAGTCATTTCTATAACTCCTCTCTAGTTGCCGCCTGGTATTTACGATCACAAATCCTGCAGTTTGGTAATCAAGTTGATTTTCGGATCACTGGCTACTTTTCTGATTTCCAGCTCAATGCCTCTTTCATGCAGCTTACGAAATGCATCTACATCCTGTTGGTTTACGGATACCGCCCCGGTAATCTGTGTCTTTCCTTCCTTAAAACACATTCCTCCAACATTCACCGAGCGGATGGGTACTCCCCCTTCTACAACCCGCAGTACATCCGTAGGGTTGGTAAAGAGGAACAATGTTTTAAAATCACTGTATTTGGGGTTATTATAAGCCTCTATCGCTTTGTTAATCGTTACGACATACGCCTTAATTCCAGGCGGCGACACCTGAAGCAATAAGGTTTTGCGTAATGTATCCGCTGCGACTTCATCGCTAACCGCGATGATCTTGTTGCACTTCGCTTCTTTCACCCAAACGGTCGCCACCTGACCGTGAATCAGACGGTCATCAATACGAACTAATGCAATTTCCATTCTATAATTCCTCCTCTAATTGACTGTTTCGAATGGCACGAAAAGACATCATGGAATCGTGCCCCGCATGTATCGCTAGATTTACCAAATTCTCTACTTGTTCAATCCCTCTGTTTGCAAGAAGGTCAACGATCATTGGCAGGTTTACTCCTGTCACAATATCCATTTTTTCATGGTTAACTGCAATTCGGCTGGCAGCATTATAAGGACTGCCGCCGAATAGATCAACAAGGAAGATAACACCGTCCGTCCAATCCAGCGATGCCAACGCAGCCTTATATTTCTCTACAAGTCCGCTGACACTTTCACCTGGTTCAAACGTAACACCTGCCACATTATCCAATTGGCCGAAAACCATTTCTGTTGACCTCAGTATTTCTTCAGAAAATTTCCCGTGTGTCCCAACAATTACACCGATCATCTGTCTCACCCCCTTTGTTTCTCTCCACATATATCTATGATGCAAGTTCTGTGCCAAACTTCTGTATAGATCAGAGGGAATTTTGTAAACAACAAAAAAACCCCCGTTGCGTCGGAGGTTTTTTCCAGTCTGAACAGATCATTATTTATCAATCTCCACTGCTTTCATACACATATGAAAGCGTTTTATACTCTTTGGCCATTACTGTGGAATAAAGTTATATACTTCGCTCAACATTTCGCAAATATAATATTTTTCGTCATCAGAAAGAGTAAGATTCATACCAGAAACAAATATGCTGCATGAACGGTTTACCACCTCGAATATGTGCTGGTCGAGCTGTTTCACTTCCCCCTGATAAACAAGTCCATCGCGAATAACCATACGTTCCAGCGCATAAGCTGTGTGAGTAGAAATTTGGACTTTTGTTGCATAATCAAATTTGACTTCTAATCCAAGTTCCAGCTCTTGCACAAATCTCATCACCATTCCCAGAATTTTGTGGGGATTCAAATACGTCATAAATTCTTTCAGACTTTCCTCGCATAACTCCCTGACGACTACACTTTGATCCACAGCAGGGATCTGTTTGTTATTCAGCAGTAGATCTCTCAATGTTTGCTCACCGCTCGCTTCAATCAGCTTTTCCAAAGGAATAAACGGGATTTCCGGCTCGCTTGGCCGTTTTACTCCAATCACGGCAAGAATTGTTCGCTTAGACCGCATATCCTGGACCACTTTATCCAACTCCCTTACGTTTGCCGGGACAACAAGTATTTCCTCATCCGTCAAATCGCAGACAATTTTCTCTACAAACTCTTTCAATTTGACCGCTGCACCTTTGCCGGAAGAGCAAACCGTCACAATTGCCTTATGCACTACTTTCACTGCGGCGCTGCTATTGTTATATCCCCTGAAATCCTTTAGCGATTGGTATATTTCCTCTATCCCCATGTCAAAAACACTGGCCTTTCGGACAGCCTCCAGCGTGAGCGGAGTTGAAACCATATCAATAGTCTTTACATTGATTCCAACACGTTCCATAATAGTTTCTTCAAGATTGAGCAAAGAGCCCATATCAACCAGCAGCAACACGCCTCTACCACGGTCAATGCTCTTTACTTTATCGATAATAAGCTCCAAAATTTCCCTAGGACTGACATCGAGAGGCATATCAACAGCACAAAGATTAGAACTGCCCAGCAAGCTGTCTACGACGCCGACGATGCTGCTCGCTGTACTGGTACCGTGTGCTGCCACAATAATTCCCACACTACCCTGTCGTTCTTCCTCAACAGATTTCAGAAGAATCGCCATATAAGTTATTTCGGCCTCCGGTACATGTACACCAAACTTAGACTCGATCAAACTTTTGATAGTCTGGGCCAGTCTGTACTCTTCATCATGTTCATTCATCGGTTCATAGATTCGTGCATCACCGTATTTTTTCTCTCTGGTGCGCTTGAAAAAGGCGCTTAAATGAAGACTGAAAGCATACACGAATCTCTCGCTGTAAATTCGGTTTAGTTCCTTTTTGGCCATTTCCTTAATCTGCTCGGAGAATTCAAGGATGTCTTTGTCCACAATTTTCAGAATTCGTTCCCTGCTCCCCTTGGTGTTATAAAAACGGTTATAAAAGCTTTTAATATGGATATTGACATCCGTAGCAATAAATCTGTGGATGTAGGCGTCGTCTAGCCCTTCTTCCTTCAGCATGCCAATCTTGTCTTCAATTAGTTTGTAAAGGTTAAACGGCAGCTCGGAAACAACCTCTTCATCCAAAGCTTTTCTTCCTTCAGGAGTAATGTATAGGCACGAGGAAATACATCCGATTTCCTTCATCTTATATTGCGTTTTATCAATATTAAACAAACCATCTCGGATATTTCCCGGCAGGTTTTTAAAATCAAGTCCTATTTCTTCTTTGTTTTCATGTATGCTGTTTAAAAAACCTTTAGCGCATACCAGCTGGATGTTCGACTTTAACTGGCCGATATTGCCGTAGGTGACGCTGCCGATCAGTGCTCTTACTACCTCTGGTTCAATCCTAATCGGCTTGTTTACCCTATTGGCCTCGTTAGCAAACAAATGCTTCAAAATCAGCATTTGCTCCTCAATAGCACGTTCCTGAAGGGAAGGGATATTGATTGTGATGGGTATGCGCCTAATGAAGGTTTTCAGCATGGATGATCCGGGATCCTCCGTCGTAGCTCCAATCAATAATACACTCGCGTCTCTTTTTCGATCCGTTTCGCCCAATTTGTTATAGGTGTGAGTATCCATGAAATAGAAAATCATTTCCTGGCCTTCCGGGGGTAAACGGTGAATCTCATCCAAAAACAGGATGCCTCCGTCAGCTTTCTCCACTAGCCCTGCCTTTTCATGATCAGCGCCTGTAAACGCCCCTTTAACGTGACCAAAGATGTGGGAAAGTAGCAAGTGGGGGTTATTGAAATAATCAGCGCAGTTAAAAACGATAAATGGCGCATGCTCTGAAAACCGCTTCATATACTTGCCATAATGGTACATCAACCTGGCAAACATAGTTTTTCCAACACCCGTCTGCCCGACTATCAGGGTATGCAGACCTCTAGGAGGATACAGAATCGCTGCCTTCCCCTGCTCAACCTGGTTACGCATGCTGCCCCTGAAACCGATCAAGGCATGGAACGGATCGACCTGTTCGTCAGGCAGCAATACCTCTTTGATGCTTTTGACCTCAATTTGTTTCTCTTTCAGCCGAACCCGAAAGGTGTCCTCGATAATCTGCTTGTGCAGAAATCTGACCGGTCTTCCTTTGATTTTAAGGATTAGATCGTCACGCAGCAGATTATTCAACTCTTTGCTCACATTGTTTCTCAACATCTTTTGATCATCAGCAATTTCCGCAGCCGTAATCCCTTCCCCCGCAAATAAAGCCTCTTTGGAAATTTTCTTGGTGCTTTCGGCAATATACTCTAAAATCTTATCTATTCTTTTCACCTGTATTCCTCCAGCCTGAATCAGTCATTGGAAATTGATTTCAACCTGCTTATTTAGGGAACAGAATATGGTTTTTCAGCGCATGAGCTACTCCATCCTCGTCATTCGAGAGAGTAACGGTGTTGGCAACAGCTTTGACCTCAAGGGGAGCATTTTCCATGGCAATGCCAAGTCCCGCAAAGGCCAGCATGTCGATATCATTGTAGTTGTCACCAATAGCCAGACAATCGCTTTGTTTCAGTTGGTACTCTTTTAGCAGAATTTGAATGGCTGCGGTTTTGGAAGCCTTTTTTGACATGATTTCCAGATAAGTAGGCTTGGATAAGTAGAGATTTACTTCTTCGCCGTATACGGGTCGCAATACTTGAAGGACGCGTCTGATCTCTTCGGGATCACCCATGCACAAAATTTTACTGGTTCCATCAGTCTCTTCCCTCCAACCATTGGTAAGCTTAGAAAAACTATAAATGCGAGGCTCGATATTGGTGATGTCACGTTCTTGAAGCGCCCATGCATCCAATTGCTCAATATACCACTCATCATCCTTATACAGGCTTACGTGAAGATCATAGGCAGCCAGGCTGTCAAGCAAACGCTGTGTCATTTTCTTATCTATATAACGGGTGTTCAGCTTGTTCCCGTGTTTATCTATAACAAGTGCCCCACTGTAGCATATGAGAGGCTCCGAAATACCAAGATGCTTCTGCAATGGAATAATTGCTTTTGGCATTCGCGCAGAGACAAGAACCACTGGAATCTGCTTATCATTTATAACCTGGAGAATGGTTTCTTTGGTTGCTTTCGTGATTTGATGCGCCGAGTTAAGCAGCGTCCCGTCAATATCAATGCAGACAATTTTATAAGTTTCCATAAATGATTCCTCCAGCTCCAGTGTATTTTGTTATTCAATGAATGAGTATACAAGAAAGATAGTGTATATAACCAAAAATACAACACACATAATAACTGTTACTTATTACGACAAGCTTTGGCTTGTTTTGAATCGTTTCTATCAGATAAAATTACTCGGTAACGTTAACATCTAGGCAGGAGAATTGCATAGGCTTAGAGAAGTAGATCTTTCATAAATGACTGACTGTGAATTTGTGCCGGAAATGTATGGAAAAGGAGTTTGAATAAGTCAATGATACGATATGGATTACAACAGGAACAAGGATTCAAGCTGGTTATGACGCCCGAACTGCGACAAGCAATCACGATCTTGCAATATTCTTCGGCTGATTTAATATCCTTTCTGCATGAACAGGCGAACAATAATCCAGTCATTGATTTGCCGGAGTTTAATATGTCCATTGGCGGTATCAAAGAAGAAGCAGAGCAGTTTTCACAGAAAGATCAAGGAGAGCTGATTGAACATTATCGTGGCGGAGAAAAATATCCATCGGTCCAGCGAGCAACCCCCGTTACATTTCTGGACTTTGTCCCCAACCCGAATGATACCCTGTTTGAACACCTGAACAGGCAGCTTGGACTGGTATGTGGGCTTACAAATTCACAGCGTATGGTGGCACGGTACCTCATTGGCAATTTGAACGAAATGGGATATTTAGAACTTGATGTTCCAACAGTCGCCTCACTAGTGGACGTTCCCATAGCCGAAATTGAGGATATGCTCTTGGTGATACAGAGTTTTGATCCACCGGGGATCGCCTCTTACAGCTTGGAAGAGTGTCTTCTTCTCCAGCTCCAGCTTGCTGGCATGGATGATGAATGCATAGTCAGAATGGTAAGCAACCATCTGGCTGATCTGGCAAACAATCGGATACAAAAAATTGCGGATGCTCTTGAAATCGGTAGGCGAGAGGTTATACAGATGGCCGATCGAATTCGCAAGCTAAATCCATGCCCGGGCGCAGCATTTGCTCATAAAGAGCAGCAATACATCATAGCAGATATCACGGTCGAAAAAGCCAACGGCGAATATCTTGTCCTGATTAATGACATTAGTGCGCCGCGGGTTGAGATCAACCCTTTTTACCAGCAAATGATGCGGGATCTACCGAATAGTGAAACCAAACTTTTTATCCATGAGAAGATGAATACGGCAAAATGGCTGATCAATAGCCTGAAGCAACGTCGGCTGACCCTTCTACGGGTTGCCAAGGCCATTGTGGAAAAGCAACAGGATTTTTTTGAGCATGGCGTGTATTTCCTCAAACCAATCACCCAAAAGGAGATTGCCGAAAAGACGGGCTTACACGAATCCACGGTCAGCAGGGCGGTCAGTAATAAATTTATACAGACGCCTCGCGGATTGTTCGAACTCAAATTCTTCTTTACTTCCTCCTTGACGTCAGCGGACGGAGATGCTGCTTCATCGGAGAGTGCAAAAAAGCGTATCAAAAATTTGATAGATGATGAGGACAAGCAAAAACCGTTATCGGATCAGGCTATTACTACCCTGCTGGGAAAGGAAGGTTTGCATTTATCACGCAGAACCGTGGCGAAATATCGGGAAGAACTAAGATATCTTTCTTCTGCCAAAAGAAAAAAGTTTGAAGTTTGAATGGTTAAAGATAGTGGCGATGCAGCAAGACAGGCAACGTCTCTGGAAAGCTTGATCCGACTCGCTAGTTCTTGAATTCACCATTGCACCCCCTTTCTTGAACTAGGATGTTTTCACTTTTGAAACGTTTCCAATTTGCTGTAAGAAAAACGTCAGTTAGTAGATCCACACTATGAATCGAAAGAATGAGGCTAATATTTTTCAATAAAATCATGTAGTTTCGCCTTGCTTGAAGACAACGGGGAGACGATACACTTGCTGATCTAAAGTTTCACCTTCGATTTTCTTATAAAGTAATCTGATTGTCATACGTGCCATCTCCTCCACTGGCTGCCTGATTGTAGACAATATCGGATGAAAATAAGGATGATCCTGAATCCCGTCGTAGCCGATAACCTTTACATCCTCTGGAACGCGAATGCCCTCCCTGCGTGCTCTTTCTATATAGCTGGCGGCTAACATATCGGTAATAGCAAAAATGCCGTCCACATCGCGGTGCTCATTTAGGAACTCGTTAAAATAGGCATCGTCGTCCACTATAGGGTCGGGCTTCTCGTAGATTACATAATCGACTCCCAATGTTTGCGCTTCATGAATGAAACCTTTTCTCCGATTCATGGTTTCACTGAAAACGGAAGTGACGCTTCCCATAAAAGCCGGTTTCTGGGCTCCCGCTTTAACAAGCTCCCTCAAAGCCAGACGCCCTCCCTCATAATTATCGGAGGTCACACAGGTAATTTTTTTGTTGAAGTGCCTATCAATACTTACAATCGGAATGTCATTGCTTACGCTATTCTCTATATCATTGTAAGTAATGCCGACAATACCAGCCACTTTGTTTTGCCGTAGCATATCCAGATAATATAGTTCCTTTTCGGGCTTGCCGCCGCTATTACATAACATGAGCTTAAAGCCTTCCCTATCCAACTCATCCTCAATGTAATAAGCCAGTTCAGAAAAAAAAGGATGCCAGATACTTGGAAGCAGCAAGGCTACCATCTTGGATTTCCTCATCTTGAAATTTCGAGCGACTTCATTAGGAAAATAATTCAGTTCTTGTATAGCTTTCTCCACTTTCCTGCGTGTTTCTGGTTTTACAGAGCCCGAGTTGTTAATAACGCGGGACACCGTTCCCACAGCTACGCCAGCTATGTTAGCTACATCTTTAATACTTGGCATCTCCCTCCCCCTATCTCTCTTTATGAAAATTATAATAACACTAAGATGGAAACGTTTCAATTATGTTTGAAACGCTTTTTTTGCTGACTGTTTTCATGCTTCCTAAAGAATGTCGTCGCTTTAATGAAGCTCTATTGTCAGTTGTATGCGGATCTAAAAAAACAAGGCTTGTGATGAAAATTATCATTAGAGAGAACGGTTAAAATCTGTATCAATTTTTGTTCCGGAAATATGCCTATGCTTGCTCAAGCGTTCTCTCCAGTACATCCGTCAGAAAAATGATTTGCTCCTCGAGCTTGCCCTTTTCATGACTACAAATGCCCACGGCCTTTATAAAAGCTTTTTATCTTCCCTGCCGGGCTGAAGCGCCAGTGTGGATTCCATTAGATATACGTCCTTGTCCTCTACATCTGTTCATATTCATCTCTATCCTTCTTGTTTTAGTGGTTAATCCTAAATTTCCTCCGAAAGACACGAATAGCGTTATTAAAAGTTACGTGCCCACCGTTTCTTTAGTCCCATTTGCCAATTTATCGAAGAGATCACGTTAAATTTGTAAAGGCAGCCGATAATCGGCTGCCTTTACGTTTAAATAGTGTTTGCAAAATTATATTTCTTATCTTCTAGAATAGGCTTGCAGATTTGCGTATATAGGCCTTACAAGAGCACATTTCTCAAGTGCTTGCCGTATCAACATTTGCCCAATAGAGCCGCTGGTGCCAAACAGGTAAAGCCCTTCTGGAAAGTGTCTTAGAACGTTGATGCTACTTTGGCCACTTCTTGAAGTCCTTCTTTTACAATCACTTCTGCACGATCCTTGTACTGATTATGTCCTTCAATAATAACATCGGTAGTTTGAATTCCGAAAAGGCCAAGATTCATCTTCACTGGTTTAACCGCTGATTCGAAGGATGCCATCGGCTCTATCGAGTACATTCCTCCACGTGCGCTTAGCAATGCGATTTTTTTATCACCGGCAAGACCAACAGGACCTTCAGCAGTAAATTTAAATGTTTTGCCAACCTGGGAGATATGAGCGATGTAGTTGACCAACGGTGCAGGTGCCATGGTGTTCCAGAGTGGAAAGGCAATGACTACTTTATCTGCGGCAAGGAATTGATCCAGATAACGATTGGACGTTGTTGTGGCTTCCAACTCTTCTGCCGTAAGTTCATAACCTTGACTTAATTTATAGATGCCTGTGATCACAGTATTCCCATAAGTAGGAAGGTTCTCTACGAACAAATCAAGTTCAGTAATTACATCAGACGAATGGGTATCTTTATAAGTCTTGAGAAAAGTCTCATACATCTGAACACTTACTGCTTGATCTGCTGGACGATCATTCGCTTTAATAAAAAGTACATTGGACATAGTAATTTCTCCCTTATAGTAAGATATTTATCTCAGTCCATTTCATATTGTGCCTTTTTTAAGCACATTTAAGACTTTTAAATGCAACTGCGATGAGCACATTATAATTCATTTATTCCTTAATCTCAAGTTCTATTTCTGTACGAATGTTAGGTTACAAAATATGCTTTATAACGTTGTAGTACAGGAGTGACACCTGATTGTTTGGTCAGTAGGAGCAATGGCGTTTTGAGGGGGAGCCCTTTCACAGTATTCGTAACCATATATATCTATCATCTGAATACATCTATAGATGACTAACCGTGATCGATGAGAAGGTATACTTTTAAACATTTTTCTTACAACTAGGGTTTTAAATAACTTACTTTCGTCTATTGATTGAACTTACCATCAAAATTTATATGACTATCTAAAAGATATTGGGAACGGGTCTATTCTGGTAGTATCCTTTAATACTTTAACAGGTATTACCATACCAGTGCTGTTCTCTATATACAATAGTTGCAAGTATGCGCAATTGTGGGGATGAGCGATCAGTGTACTGTTATAACAAAATCCAGCAAGAAAATAAAAAGTCGCCAATATGGCGACATCTTTAACTCTTAACCACTAAGGCAGCATCATTGGTTAAAGCTTTTGAGATGCATCTTTGAAACAGCACATTACAAATTTATGCCTGTTTTTTTATTTTTTTTACTAATTAAAGTAAATCTATACGGTTAGCGACATCATCGATTGTAAACTGACTCAAATATTTTATAGTGTGCTGTTCAGTTTCATACAGAATTTTTTCCAATTCAAGATCAAGCTGTTTAGCGGCATCTCCACAATCGATATCAAAATCAGATTCTGATATATCCGTATTTACTGCATAATAAATATCACCTAAAGTAATTAGACTGGGAGCTTTTCGTAAAATGTAGCCCCCCTCACGTCCACCTTTTGACTCCACGATACCTGCAATGGTTAAAGACTGCATGACTCTTCTCATGAATGTAGCATGCGATTTAACTTGACTCGCAATCATTGCACTAGATAAAACGCTGTTACTTTTTGCTAGCCATACGACAGAATGAACGGCTATTTTAAAACGGGGAGGACCAATGTGGATTCCGCGATTTGCTGTACTCATATGAACACACCTTTTCTCTGTTTAGTTATTATTGGTTATTTAAACTGAATTGGAACTGATAATAAGCTTTAAATATTCTCAATTCGTTCTGCTAAAGAATATATACCTTTTTCTTTCCCGTATATTCAATAATAATCTGCACCGACTCCTTAAACCGCAGCGCATGCACAATCTCCCGATCCCGCAGAAACTTGAGGCTGTCTTACAGATCCACATCATCCGTCTTGTCAATCAGCCACTGGTATGTAGCTTGGGCCTTTTCTTCGGCGGCTATTTACTCATACAAATCTGCCAGTGGATCACCTCTAGCCGCGTGTAGGTCGTGATGAACGGAACCCCTGTTGCACTGTTGTAGAACAAGACTACTAGACTGCCGCTGCTTTATTAACTAACGTACCCAGTTAGCATAATGACCTGTTTGTTGACTATATGTCCCTAGATTAAGTTCCCCTTTAATAAAGACTGTTCGGCATAAGAAGATCTCTCTTAGAGAGAGCGTTACTTTGTCTGATTGAACAACTAACGTACACCTTCCTCAATAAAAAATTTCAGCCCTTGAGAAAGATAAGGTATCACCAATTGGATATATTCTTCAGCTGGCCTTGTATCGTTATATTGCCAGTTAACGGCCGCCCCGTAAATGCTCCAGCTTAACATTACAGATGCAATTCGAACGGATTCCTCACGGACTCCTGCATTCTGATTCATCATCATCTCGAAAAATACTTGCTCAAGTTCTTTCTTAATTATCGCTTCTATTACAGAAGTAAATGATTCAAAGCTTTTTCGACATTGGGAAGCCAGCGAAGATTGAAATTGAGTAACCGACATAAATACACTGGCAAGCGTCGTTTCATTGAGCTGGTCATGTATTGAAATTTCTCTCATTACGTTCGTCATTAGATGTTCTTCCAGTGTTTTTTCGAGCAGATCGTATTTATCCATAAAATGATAGTAAAAGGTGGCACGGTTGATCGTTGCTTCTGATGTAATGTCTTTAATACTGATATTCTTAAAATCCTTTTTCGTTGAGAGGAGAAGAAATGCATCCATAATTAATCTGCGTGTACGTACAAAACGTGGATCGAGCCTGTTTTCCGTCATCTCATCTCCACTTTTTAGACATTTCACTGCATATGTCGTATATCCGATAAAAACGTAATTTTATCGGTTGAACAGTAGCTACCAGTACTTACAATATAACTATACAACAAGTGTTGTAGAAATAATAGATGTATGAAAGACGAGGCTACGTTATGATAATTACAATTTTTGGCGCCAACGGCGCTATAGGAAAGTTGGTCGTAAAAGAAGCTTTAACACACGGCGACCAGGTAGTGGCTTATGTAAGAAGAGCGGATGCTCTGCCTGAAAATCACCCGAATTTACAAGTGGTTGTCGGTAGCCTGGATGACCACCGCAAAATGAAAGATGCGTTTACAAATTCAGACGCCGTGATCAGCGCGCTTGGACCGGCGCAGGATAAATCCAGAAAAGTGAAGGATTTGTCGATCCCCGGGCTCATGAAACCATCATTCAAACCATGCAGGCTTTAAATAAAAAACGTTTTGTCACACTGGGGACGCCTACCGTGAAAGCAAAAGAAGACCGTTCACAAATCAAACATAGAATGGACTGTCGTACGCATTATCAATCCGAATATCAAACAAGACGGCAAGAGCTATGGAATTTCGTTCGGTGATACGAAGTCAGGCATGAATGTATCTCGGGAAAACGTTGCGAAATGCTTGTACGATTTTGTTTGTAAATCTGCCTATATACAAAAAAATGCCGATTGTTTTTAATAAATAAGGAGAAAAATGACAATTACAATATGGATTATACAAGGATTATTGGCAGCCATGTTTCTGTAGAATTAACAGACGCGGGATTCTGGAAAAGCGGCTTTGCCGCAGCCGGCGCACTCCTTTTGGGTATTACAGTATCATGACTCATATTCGGGTAAAAGACGGCCTTAGAAACGACGACGATTATTATTCTCGGTATCCTGCCTTTCTTACCGCTGTTCCTGCTCTATTAATTAACTAAAAGAAAGGCTGCCCAAAATGTCAAATATGGATGGAAAACATTTATTCGCTGGGCGAATTGATTGCGGAACAGCACAAGCGAAGGATCGAAGTGGCTGAGCGGGTTACAGCTATTTTGCAAATGGCCAAAATGCCGGATGAAGCGGGACTCGATTATTATTTAGAAGGTCACAACAACTTTGCCTTGGGAGTGACCCGTCGACACTTTAATCAACGCTTTGTTAATGTCCCCAAACGTATAAGTTGAATCTATAGAGGGCTTGATATTTTCTTTTTCAACAAGTTTAGTGGTATCTTGTAATTGACTTCCATTGGATTGCACAAATAAAAAGCGATATTCATTTTGATTCTTACGTGCTAAAGAATTGTACATTGACAACAAGTTTATCCCCTATTTCACTCAATGACAGCTGGTACTAAGTCGCTATAGAGAAGCTTTGTGTCATTCCCCCTTGAACAGGGTAAACTTTGTGTCATTACATGACTAAGCTTTATTACTTATCCATATTATTAACTGCTTTCCTCATTTCTTCATCAGTTAAATGAGTATAAATCATAGTCGTTTGTATTGAGGAATGTCCTAATTGGTTTTTCAATCTAGGCACATCATTGTTCTCCAAGTGATAACGGGTTGCAAATGAATGTCTCAGAGAATGCACGGTTAAAGCCAGCTTTCCAAAAGCTATAGTGTATTTTTCAATCAGTTTTTCAATGGATCTCTGCGTTAAACGTCGGCTTTTTCCTTTGCGACCAACAGGAGCTGCTATAAACAAAAAGCTTTCGTTTCTTTCTGGAATATATCTGGATTCTCTGATCTGAAGATAATTTTCTAAATCCAGTAAAGCTTGCTTGCTGAAATACACATATTGTTCTTTATTACCTTTACGGATAACACTTACTAAAGCTTTATTCATATCCAGATCTTCAAGGTTAATGCCTGCAACCTCAGAGAGCCTAAGACCGGATCCTAAAATGAGGGAAACAATGGCTGTATCTCGTTCACGATTAAATTGATGGAAATTGAAAATATGTTTATTCTCTTTATTAATCTTTCCGTAATCATGGGCTACAAATAACCTAAACGACTCAAAATCGTCTTCTCTGAGAATTTTCCCATCAATACGATTGGCAATCGTCTCTTGGCTTTCTTTAACTACATTTAAATCCATTTTGGCCATAACATTGCGCTGGATATATGGCTCTAGGTCACTTATTTCAGCTTTATTCTGTAAGTAATCAAATAAGGATTTTAGTGAGGACAATTTACGGTTAATGGTTAGCTTAGTATTGTCGAGTTGATACTCCAAAAAAGATAAAAAATTCTCCACTTCACGAATGGTTAGTTTCTCTAAAGTAGCTAAATTCTACCCTGGAACGATTCGAGATTTCGCTTGAATATTTGCTCTCTGGTATAACAGGCATTATTCATTACTGGGTTCAAAAACAGGACCGTTTATCCATAGAAAAAATATCGAGCGTTCTTAGCGATATTCACTTCAAGAACGTTCAAGACTTATTTGCCGACGAACAAAACAGGGCTTAAATCGTCCAAGAACGATTTAAGCCCTACCCCATATCTAATTTACACCGATGACTGGCAGCTTGCCATCTCTCAACGATGCCAATGCTAAACTCGATTCTTGATCAGGTAAGTGTATGTTCTCTTAATCTTACGGCTGGGCCTTCATCCAGCGGCTACTCAAGGCAACAAACAAGGCAACGCAGAGAGAAACGCTGGCAGAAATCCAGAAGATGGCTCTGTAACCGGCGGAGTCTGCCACCAGGCCTAGAACGAGACTACCAATCACGGTTCCAAAATCGGACATGGAGATAAATAACCCCATCCATACTTTTCGACGTTCTTTTCCGAGTGTGATGCTCAGGTAAGCGGCAAGCACAGGATACACATTAGCTATGCCATAGCCGATCATCGCACCGCCCCCGTACAGCATCCATGCATTACCTGTTACTGGGGCAAAAGCTACAAGTGCCAGACCTATCGTGAGCGAAACCAACAGCATGCCGACATATACGGAATGCCAGTTCCCGTCCGAAGGCAGATTCTTACGGAAAGCAAATCTTGCTGTCACGATCACGCCCGATTGAATAGCAAAAAACACCCCCGCATTGCCGATTCCGGTCTGTATCACATACAAGGCAAGAAACGCCGTTACCGCGCCAAACCCAATCGTTGCGCTCATCATCACGAGGCTGCTCAGCATGAAGTGACGGTTCCAGAGCGTGGATCGTGCGCTTCTATCTATTTCATGCTTGGTTGTCGTTTGCTTCGCGGGACGCTTTGCCGCTTTGATGTGCTGCGTGGCTCTTCCTGTTCCATAGCCCGAGATGAGCGTCAATGCGCCCAAAACCAAAAGGCCTGCGTAAAATCCGTTCAGTCCAGCTTTTTCCCAGGCGATCCATCCCAGTGCAGGCATCATAACCGAGGGTAGCAAACCAAACAACAAGTATAGAGATAATCCCTGAGCACGGTCACGCTCGGGCAACAGGTCCATAACAGCCATCTGCACGGTCAACGAAAAGAATGCGGCGACAGCGCCTTGCAAACCCCGGACAATAATGTAAGAAACGTTGCCTTGCCATACAAACAATAGCAAAACTAACAGATGCCCCGCCAGAATAAAACGTAGAATGCGGGCAATCCCGAATCGTTCAACGACGATTCCCGCCCATGGTCGCAGCAGCATGCTAACTAGCAAATACATCCCCACGATCATACCGATCTTGTCGTTTCCATAGCCAATGCTTTGCGTATAGAGAGGCAATATCATCTGAACGAAGGCGTTAGCACTATAAAACAAAAAAGTGAGGGTATATAGGCGTAGCAACACGGGGGAAAATGCACCGTTGCGAGCGTATGGCAAATCTTTGCTTCGATTCATGCCCAGGCGCCTTTACGCTGCCCTGCGTCAACATAGAAAGGCCTATCCTTCCGAATTGTACCCAACTCCGGATGTCCGGATAATGAGGCGTCTAACAACTGCTTAACTGCTGGTTCCCTGGATACCTTCATCTCGGCTATCGTCGAGAAGCTACCGCATAAGCTACCCTGATCTAATACAGTCCATCGGTCACATAGTGCAAAAGCAGCCTTCAGGTTGTGCGTGATGAATACGTAGGACATATCCCGTTGTTTCTTTAAATCGCGTAAAACATCGATAATATGTACCTGGTTGGCAATATCCAAGCTGCTGACAGCTTCATCGAGCACGATAAAGCTGGGTCTGGAGATCATGGCGCGTGCAATGTTAATGCGCTGTAGTTGTCCACCGCTTAATTGTCTTGGCAGCTTGTTCATGGCACTTGCAGGTAGTCCGACGATGTCCAAAGCTTCGCCGATGCGGTAATCCTTTTCCCCATTCGTTAGTCGCTCGAAATTGTCCAGGGGCTCCCCGATGATTTGTGCTGCCGTCATCTTGGGATTTACCGAAGAATAACAATCCTGAAATACGGCCTGTACATGCTTCCGTAACTGTTTCTTCGTTCGATTGTCGCAAGCATACATATCCTTACCATCAACAAGTACTGAGCCCCGTTGAGGGCGCTGCAAGCCAAGCATGATTTTGCCGAGTGTACTCTTGCCTGCACCGCTCCCCCCCAACAAACCGATGCATTGTCCTGCCTCCAGCGTCATGGAGATATCCTTCACGACAGCTCCCTGCAACTTCTGTTTCGATTTCCACCAAGAGTTGTTCGCAGAATCATACGTGTGAGTGACGCCAGAAAGTTCTAGCAGTTCCATTATTCTTCCCTCCGTTCATTCATTCAACCGACTGCGTAGCAATTCTTGTGTATAGGAATGTTGTGGTCGATTGAATATGGATAATACGTCGTTATGTTCCACGATCCGTCCTTCATGCATCACGATGACCTCGTCTGCCATCTCTGCGATGACGTCAAGATCATGCGTAATAAGCAGGATGGCAACGTCCTGGTTCATCCGCAGTCTCTCTAGTTCCTCCAATACATGGTATTGATTAATGGTATCGAGGGCTGTGGTGGGCTCGTCCGCAATGACGATGGAGGGTGACAGACACATCGTTAGCGCAATCAACACGCGTTGCAGCATGCCTCCGCTAAGCTCGAACGGATATCGTTTGAGAAGTTCCAGCGGATCAGGCAGCCTTACACTTTCAAGTGCCTGCACAGCCAGTGTCAACGCATCCGTTTTACTACACCGGGCATGTGTGCGGATCGTTTCGACAAACTGGCTTCCGATGGTATGAACAGAAACCAGTGCATTCATTGGATTTTGAACAATATATCCAATATCATTTCCGCGAATGGTGCGTAACTGCTCTTCAGTCATGCCGTTCAGTTCATCACCTCTCAGTCTGATGCTGCCGTTTATGCGGATGGCAGGATCGAGTAGCTGAAGAATCGATCGACAGGTTAGCGTTTTGCCGCTGCCACTCTGTCCTGCAAGACCTACGACGCGTCCAGGCTGCAACGAAAACGAAACATCATGCAGCAATCGTTGAGAAGCGCCGTCTTCGATCACATCGGCACAGACATTATGAAGTGCAAGCAATGGTTCAGGGGTTGCCGATCTGACGTGATGTTCTTCGAACATTGCGGGTGCTCCTCTCCTTCACTTTCTTTACGCCGAGCAGTTGGGAGAGCGACTCCCCCAGTACATTGAACGCGGTGACTACAAGTAAAATACACAATCCCGGATATAGCATTAGGGAAGGGTGTTCGCGCAAATAGCCGCGTCCTTCATTAATCATCGCTCCCCATTCCGCGGTAGGCGGCTGAATGCCGAGTCCCAGGAAGGAAAGAGCTGAAATATCCATGATGGCCCACCCCATCTCTAGCGTACCGATCACCACAATTTGCGGGAAAATATGCGGAAAAACGTGTCTTCTCAGGATCGCTAATCGGCTGGAACCGCAAATGAGGGCAGCCAGCAAATACGGCTCGGAACGCAGATGCAACACCAGACCCCGAGTCATACGTGCATAGTACACCCACTGTACCAGCAGCAGTGCAATAATGACCTGATATATCCCTGGTCCAAGCATACCAACGATGCCAAGCACAAGGACGAGGTTCGGAAATGCAAGCATGCCGTCGCAAATCCGCATTAATAGCTGATCCAGCCAACCGCCTACGTAACCGGATAACATGCCAATCGATACACCAACCAGCACAGATATGGAAAAGACACCCAACACCAGTCCAAACGTAATCCGGACACCATAGATGAGTCTGGACAACACATCCCTGCCCAAATGGTCGGTACCCAGTAAATGCTCAGCCGAGGATGGAACGAGCTTGTCAGCCATTCGTATCTGATTCGGATCATGGGGAGCTATCCATGGAGCAAAGATAGCTGTTACTGCGCAAACACACAAAAAGAACAGGCACAAGCCTACGACCAGCCGCTTGCCAAAAAACAAACTTTTCAATTTCATATTCCTACCTGCTCCTTTCTTGCAAGGAAAGCCTCGGATCAGCAGCCATGTGCAGAAGATCGGTTAGGAGACTTGTACATAAGTAAAGACAGGCAGCAAAAAAAACATAGCCCTGAATGACTGGTAAATCGCGGTTGAAAATGGATTCCACGAAAAACCGCCCCAAACCGGGCCAGGAGAATACTCGTTCTACCACAATCGTTCCTGTGATAAGCCTACCTAGATTCATACCGAATCCGGTAATGATGGGGAGGATGGCCAGTCGAACCACATGTCTGAGCATGATGCTGCGCGGCTTTAATCCTCGTGTATGCGCATAGTCCACGTAAGCCTGCTTCATCTGCTCCAGAATACTCTCGCGAAACAGTCGGGCATAGGTTGCCACAAGTGCCAAAGAGAGAGTCAATGATGGTAAAATCAAATGCTGCCATGTGCCCTTTCCTTCCACGGGAAGCAAGTCCCAGTGGAGGGCAAACAGATAGATCAGTAAGTAACCCAGCATGAATTGCGGTAAGGATGCGCCGATGTAGGAAAGAATGCGCACCGCATAATCTACCCACCGCCCGGCGTGTACGGCCGAGAGATACCCTAGTGTGACAACAGCTACGAAAGCGATCAACATACTGCTCCCCGTCAACTGCAACGTTGCGGGCAACCGTTGCCAAATCTCTCCCCAGACAGACTTGGAGGACAGGTACGACGTCCCGAGGTCTAGCTGTAGCATGCGAACAGCAGATTGCACGTACTGAGACATAAAGGGATCGTCCAGCCCCAGTTCTCCCCTCTTCTCCTGTAGCATTTGCTCGTTAGGCTTGATATGAGCTGCCGAGAAGTACGCCTCGGCCGGATCAACCGGAGAGAGCCTCATTAGCACAAAAGCTACGAAGGTGGCGAACAGCACGAGTGGAACCAGCGTCAGTGCTCTTCTAAAAATATAACCTGCCATAAGTGGCCCTTCCTTTTCTTTATTTTAGGTGAATGCTATTAAATGGATGATCCCATCTGCTCTCTGGAAATGAAACGTTATCCAGTGTTTTCTGGTATACGTTATATTGACGAATATAGGACAGGGGTATAATAACCGATTCTTCCTGAACTTTTTGTAAAATCTGATCATAAAGCTCTTGTCTCTGTTTCTCGTCAACGGAAGCCAGTACTTGCCTGATCTGTTCGTCAAGCTCTGCCTTGCCTTCAATATTGAGATGTGCCTCTGCAACGCCAAAGGTAGGCTCCGCTACCGCATTGACCAATGTATGTGGATCGTAAGGCACTCCGGAGTTGAACCAGAAGTTCATGTCATAGTCTCCCTCACGGAAACGTTTGGTCTGTTCGGTCAGCTCAAGTCCCGTCAACTGAAGTTCAACGCCAAGTCCAGCCCATTCGGCCTGAAGTGTCTCGCCCATCGCTTTCTGGATGCGGTCAGTTGTATCGTACATCAGCTCAAACGACAGCTTCTCGCCATCCTTTTCCCTGGTACCGCCCGATGCCGGAACCTTCCATCCTGCCTCGTCCAGATAAGCTGCTGCTTTGGAGGCATCGTATGCAAATCCAGGGAACGTCTGACTAACGTAAGGATAATCGGTCGTTAGCACCTGCGTCGCAGGCTGTTCCACGTCAGACGTGATGCCTTTGACCATCGCAGCCTTGTCAAATCCGTGATGCAATGCAAGCCTTACTCGCATATCCGTCAGCTTTTCATTCTGCGTATTCAGGATTAAGTTTCGCGTGCCCAACGGGCCCGATACTTCCGTTTCGAATGCATCGTTCTTTTGCAGGCGCGTGAATTCGTCAAGGCTAATGGAACCCTCTCCGAAAATGAGATCAAGATCGCCTTTCTCGAAGGCTAGTACCCGAGTTTCGGCATCCGGTATGATGCGGACCGTGATCTTGTCCAGTTCAGGCTGTTCGCCCCAATAGTTCGGGTTTTTCACGAATACGCTGTATTCATCCTGCTTGTATTCTTCAAGCATCCATGGCCCCGTGCCGATGGGAGACTGAATGCTTTCCAGCGTATTGTCCCCTTCCGGGAAGCCTGCATCGGCCAAGAAGCGGAATGGACGCACGGTCGTTAAGTCCTGCAAAACCGGATAGTACGGCTCTGACATGACAAGCTTGACGGTGTACTCGTCAACAAGCTCGAGGTGATCCAGCAATTTGGCCGTTCCCAGCCAGCTATGCGTCGTCTTGTTTTGCAGGATCGCGTCTATGTTACGCTTGACGCTAGCGGCGTTGAACGGTGTTCCGTCCGAGTATTGGACGTCCTCCCGAAGATGGAAAGTATATTCTTTGCCGTCCTCGCTAATCTCCCAACTGGTGGCCAAATGAGGCTTGATTTTTCCCCCTTCGCCGTACTCAACCAGCGGTTCGTAAATCATGGATTGTGAGAACAGCTGTGATGGATAGTACGCGTGCGGATTAGATGGACCCAAATCCCTCATCCATGAAACCGTTATTTCTTTAGCTCTTTCCTGTTCCCCGTTAGCTGACGCAGATGGTGCTGCCTCCTCTTTTTTGGAACATGCCGCTGTCACAGCAAGCAGAAGCATAAATAGCATGACAAGTATGCCTTGGAACATTTTTCTCTTTCGCATGGTAAAGCCCCCTAAAACATTAATGAGAATGAAAATCATCTTCAATTTATGTTAAGGAGTTTGGTATGATTGAACAATGGATATATTTCTGATTTTTTATAGCACAAAAAACAGAACCGGGCTTGCGACAATTGACTTGTCTATGCATGTCTTGCTTGGAACCGCGGTTCAAAATACATTTGGTTAAGGAGCACAACATGGAACGTTCAACAATTGACGGAAAAGAAATTTCCTTTTTGCCGAATGAAGGATACGACATATACATCCCTCAAAGCGTGAGCCTTTTCCGCAGGCTGTCCTGCAAACAGCTTATCCCGAGCTCGCCTGGGGCGCATCGCCTCGTCGTGTTTAAGTCGACATCCGGTGTGTTACACTTGAGGAAGCATTTCGTGCAGACCGAAAAAAACGATGTCTTACTGCTTGCACCTGATGCGCAGGCCAGCATTCAATTCGTCGATCCGCACGAAGAAACATTGGGGGCTTCATCGTCCGCCACGCAGCTGAATACCGCGGCGGCCATCGTCATCGTGTTCAGTGTATACCGGCTTGGAGAGTCGAAACCAGCCAATGAATTACTGTCCATGATTCCGTACGAGACGCGCATGAACATTACTGACGAATCAAGGTTACTTGATTTGGCAGGAACGCTCGACCTCTCATTGAAGCGCCCCACTCCCGTTCCCGAAGAGTCGAGATTGAAACAGCAGATTGCGTTGCAGGAATTACTCCTGTTCCTGATGGAAAACATTCGACGGAATACGGAAATATCCGATAACATTCAAGCGGTGAAGCATACCGTCACTTATATCGAATCTCACTATCAGCAAAACATTACGGCCCGCCAGTTGTACAGCATCGCAGGTGTAGCTAAATGGCAATACAGTACCTTATTCAAGTCCATTACAGGAAAAAAACCGTTGGACTACGTGTTGGATATTCGTATGAAACACGCCAAGCGGCTGTTGTTACAGACCGAGGACACGATTGCACAGATTGCCCAAGCCGTGGGATTCAAGGATGAGAGTTACTTTTCGCGCAAGTTTAGACAAACGGAAGGGATCACTCCCCGCCAGTACGAGGAGGCTGCTTCAGTCAGCTCATCTCCCGTGCTCATGCCAGAGGTTCCTTACAAACGGATCGTTGCCGTTGGTTATTCACTGGGTGATCTATTGTCCTTGGGTATCACGCCGATAGGCGCAGATGTGGAGATCATAGGTAAAAGAGGTCTGTACTGGGATTCCATCAATGGTATTGAGGATATTGGATTACTGGGTGAACCGGGCAAAATACGTAAGCTTCTTCCTGACCTGATCATTCATTCTGGTTTCCGTCAAGATTGGATCGAAGAATTGGCATCCATTGCCCCAACCGTGCTCATCGATCGCTATGAACACGTCTATTCAAGAATCATGCAAACAGCAGAGCTAATGAATCGGCAGAAGCTTGCACAACAATGGATTTATCGGCATCGCGCTGCAAGTAAACGAATGTGGATAGGCCTGGCGAAGCATATGGATGTTAAGCAAACAGCAGCTGTGTTTTCCATCGTTGAGGGCAATCTCTACATCATGAGCATGAAAGGATTTGCAGTTACTGTATACCACCCTGACGGCATGCAGCCTCCTCCGAAGGTGAAGGAACTAATCCGGGCAGGCATTCCTTTTCAACTGACGCGACCGGAACATGCCTGTAGCTATGAAGCCAATACCCATTTTATTCTCATGGATAACGATCCCCGTACGATCCGGTTATACAGAAGACTGATGCAGTTACCATACTGGAACTCGAAAAGCATCGACCGTATTATTCTTACCGAGAACAAGTACAATTTCGATGATCCGCTCACGATGGACAGATTGTTGCTAGAGCTTCCTCAGATGATTCTGAAGAAAAGTCACTAATGACCACATTGATTTCTCCACGCCAAAAATAGGGATGTAATCAATCGCCTCTTACTACGATTGGTTACATCCCTATCCCCTACAACGTCATATCCTGCAGCCACTGCAAAACAAGCAATCGTACTTCCAATATTACCGACTCCAATAAATCCAATGTTTTTTTTCATATGTCAATGTTCCTCGTCTGATGTTTGTTCACTGTAAGTTTTTTATTGATTATCTTGGCTTGGGACAAGAACTGTACCGATAAAATAGCGACTTTCAATGGGACCTTGTTCTTGTCCCTCGACATCCTTGTAGTATGTATTCAGATAATATTCGCACAAATCTCGGGGATCATGCGGTGACTAGTGTTTCCTTATTCGATCGCAAAAAACGAGAAAAACGATATGCAGCTCACATACATGATAATGATATCTAAATATAACTAAAAAATGACGGGATCGTGTGTCAACGCTCCTGTCATTTTATAACATTATTTTTGACATTACATCTCTTTCAATTGAATATTACTTTAACCTTGCAAGGATCTTACTTCGATGATTATATATTTTGAAGCATGTGTGCTCGTTAAACAGTGGATTAGAAGCCTGCCGTCCAACCAGCGTCTGCAGCTATAACAGCCCCGTTCACAAAGCTCGATTCGTCTGAAGCCAGGAAAAGGGCTACTTTTGCGATTTCTTCCGCCTGCCCTACGCGAGGAATTACGCCTTGTGTAACCTTCGTTCGGGACGCGCCAAACTCATTTAAGTTATGAATCGTTGAAGTAATGTTTGTGGCTGTCGCTCCTGGCGCAATGGCATTGCATCGGATACCTTTTTGAGCATACATGAACCCCGTGTTTTTCGTAATACCGATTACCGCATGCTTTGAGGCAGTGTAAGCAGCGCCCGCATGCGCGCCGCTGAAGCCGCCCGTAGATGCCGTATTTATAATCACTCCATTCCCTTTATCCAGGAAGATCGGGATAACTTTTCGAATCGAACGCATAACGCTTTTTGTGTTAACATCGAATATAAAATCCCATGTCTCGTCGTCCACATCTCCTACAGGCGCCATGTTATCCATAACGCCCGCATTGTTAACTAAAATATCGAGAGTTCCGAATTCATTAACAGCAGTATCGATCATAGCATGAATATCATTTAAATCAGCAACATTGGTTTTTACTGCGACGGCGGTTCCGCCAGCTGATTTAATTCCTGCTGCAACCGATTCAGCTCCTTCAATGTTCAGGTCTGAAACAATAACACTTGCGCCTTCTTTTGCAAATAATTCTGCAATTGCTTTCCCCATTCCTGATGCTGAGCCTGTAATGACCGCAACTTTTCCTCCCAAACGCATGAAAAATCCCTCCAATGTTTTTTTGAACAACCGTTCATCTGAAGTATGGATCAAATTCTAAATCAAAGTCAATTGTACGAAAGTACACGCCCGAACGGGGGATTCTCAAGAACGAGCGCCTCAAAAGGCTGCCTCATGAAAGTCCCTGAAGAACTGTGTAGGTGATTAGTTCACGTATTGGAGCTAG
This sequence comes from Paenibacillus sp. cl130, assembly GCF_900116035.1. Taxonomy (NCBI): domain Bacteria; kingdom Bacillati; phylum Bacillota; class Bacilli; order Caryophanales; family Paenibacillaceae; genus Paenibacillus; species Paenibacillus sp. cl130. The sequence continues at coordinate 326,677 of NZ_FOYG01000003.1, read as the reverse complement.
TCTGATGAATCTTTTCAAAGGAGTTTAACGATTAGTGTCAGGTCAATTTTTAGGGATTGATCCAGGTGATGCGGTTAGTTACAGCAACAAAGGATTTATGTTCAGAAACTTATTGCATCTGACTGGTCTTTACATAACTAAGTGATATTCCAGAGTGATACTTTTTGAAGTTTTCCCAACAACTAAATTAATCATTAATGATCTTAGGTCCTATAAACCAAAAGAGTGTATAAGATGAAAAACTGACGCCGTTTAGACCAGCTCCAACCATGCCTACTTCAGCAAGCATCTTACCAGCCAAATTCGCTCTCAGCCTTTCAAAAAAAGAATAAGCACTTTATCCGGAATATCATTTACGAGCAGGTCTGGAATAAGATAAATAGTTTTTGTATTTTTTTAATCTTTCAGGCAACTCGCCAGCCTTGGAATTAGGTTTTAATGAAACTTTATATAATTCATCCGCATGCTCGAATTTCCCGGAGATTAGAACATGAGAATGCGCTCTATCTTCTTCCGCGACATTGAATTTAACTTTGCCCTGTTCAACCTCCAAAGTGCCCTTTACACCGCAAATTCCGCATATTGCAGGATAATTATCATCATGATTCCTGATTTCAACGAGTTTGGAATGACAGATTGGACATAAACCAGATTCGCCAATATATTTCGCTTCCGTATTCGGGTTCATTAGTGTTTCAGCCACATGACGACCAGATTGCCTAGCTCTGTTCAATTCATTTTCCTTGAAGACTACTGATCCAGGCAAGCCAACCCAATTGACCAGCATTTTGTCTACAACATTGATTTGCATCGGCAGCGTGAAAAGATGGAGCATCGGCAGAGCAAGTGTGTCCCACTCACTCCCACCTACAGCTATAAGAGAAGCCACTCTTTGTTTAAAGCTTCTTTCATCTGGGCCTTTACCAGTAGTTATTCCTCTTTCTTCGCGTTGCTTCTTGGCAATCATTCGGAAGGCAATATCATGGGAAGGGCCCATCCGGTCATTCAGAGTCTTCAACAGTCCACTCGGACTCTTCTCATAAATGGCTGAGCTCACAATTAACCCGTCGCATTCCATTATTTTTTCTTCAATAAATCCATAATCATCGTTCTTTATCACACAATCTCCTGAGCCACACTTTTCAAGCAGGCTGACTACACAAGCATTACAACCGGTGCAAGGTTTAATTTGCAGGTCATTAAGACGTATAAGCTCTACCTCGGCACCTATCTCTTCAGCACCCATCAGAGCTTCCTTCACAAGGATTTCTGAATTACTCATCCTTCTACCGCAACTGATCCCTAAAATTTTCATTAATATCCTCCTGCAATTTGTATTTGTTAGGCATAGATCCTGAAGCAAATCCATGCGAGAGTTTCAGCTTTCTCCACTAATTTCGCATAAATTTCCTCACATAATTCCAAAACTATTCCCTCACAGAGTTCTGATTTTAAACAATATTACTCATTTTTTGATTAAAGTGTCATTTATTGCAGCGTGTAATAATTTCAGTATATATAATAAAAACGTTATATCCCATGTGCTGGAATTTAAATATGGTCCAATATAGTGACGATGTTTTGTAATATTGCACAAGGATTAAAAAGCTTTTGGAGGCTGCTCTCGTGAAAATTCAAAAAATAATCAGAAAACTTAGCGACTGTTATCTTTCCTTGCCCGAAGAGGCCATGCAAACAAAAGAAATCAGTGAATTTACTATCCTGCGGTTGAGTTCCATTTTCCAGGCTGACACCGCTTATATAGGCAAGCTTTCGGATTTGCCAAAGGACTTTCCTACAGACACTCCTCTTTTCTGCATTCAGGATTGTGATGCACTTGTAGACTCTTATACTTGTCTTACCCTTCTGCCAAATGGACTGGATCTGCTGGATCTTTCGGGAAAGATTTCATCTATACTTGCTCATGAGAATCGGCTCATTGAGCATATGCACACTCTGATATCCGCACTTTACTCAAACAAAGGTTTACAATACTTGACAAACGAGGCCTCACGCATCTTTGGTAATCCGGTAATCATTGTCGACGCAGGCTATAAGTTACTCGCTATGTGTCAGGCCTCCATCCCCAGCCGACCTGATATCGAACAGCAGCGAAATTTGGGTTATATTCTTGACAGTAATATTGAGAGCATGAAGAAATCCAATCTGTACGAATTAACCCGTATGGCTCTTACTCCTTATTATTCACGCGATCCCGAGACCAACGACTGTTGGATAACAGCTTTTGTGTACGTACATGGTATAGAATTCGCGCAGGTCAGTGTTATGGAACTGGATCGTAAATTTACAGATATTGATTTTGAACTCGTACAATTTCTTTGTGAGCTAGTTTCGGTAGAATTGCAAAAGAACGACTTTTATAATTGCAATCAAGGAATGATGCATAGTTTTTTGCTTTCCGAACTGCTTACAGGCGAGCTCAATGATGCTAATGTCATCGCAATGCGACTGGCTCATCTGGAATGGACGCTTACACCTTACCTGAGAGTGATGACCTTGACAGACCTGAAGAACGGCTTTTTTGACGGGAAAGTTCAGTTGGTTGCACAGCATATGATCCAATTACTTCCGGATAGCCGTTGGATCGTATATCAGGGACGTATTGTATTTCTCATTTCCCTCGTTGATTCATCCTGTAAAATCATTGCTGAAGACAAACGAATTCTGGAATTTCTCCAAGTAAACGGCATAACTGCTTCGCTGAGTGACTGCTTTAGTCATTTAACCTTTTTGCGAAAATATTATAAGCAATGCCTAACCGCCATCGAGATTGGTTTCCAACTTCATTCTAACAAGCCAGTGTATATGTATGAGGACTATCTCTGCGAGCATATTGGAAAAATCATATCGGAACAGAACGATCTCGCTGACTTCTGCCATCCAGTTATCCAAAAGTTAATTGCTTATGACAATGCCCACAAAACAAGTTTGCTGTCTACCCTTGAAGCCTATCTTCAATATGTGGACACTCCAAATATTGCTGCTAAAACACTTTTTATTCATAGAAATACTTTGTTCTATCGAATCAACAGGATACGTGAGCTTTTTGAGATTGATCTAAGCGATGGTGATATTCGTCTGAAGCTTCAAATGACTCTTCATTTTCTAAAACTGAAAACACAACGCGGCGATCCTAAAGATCAGAGTATAGAAGGATAAGCAAATGCAAAAAAAACATGCAGACAAAATTTCTTATCGATACTTTGTCTGCACGCTGGTCTTTTCTATCTATTTTTAAATTTAATGATAGTCCATAAGCATTCAGATAGTTCGCTGCTGTTCTAAGATGACCAGTATGTCTAATTCCATCATTAATCAGCTTACCAGCTTTAGGCCAACTGCTGAACCGAGTACCATCGCAATGAACAGAATTCTCGCGGTATTACGCGGTTCACTGTAAAAGATCATGCCCAATATGGCCCCGCCAGAAGCCCCAATACCGGTCCAGACAGCGTAGGCCGTTCCCATGGGTAGTGTTTCCATGGCCAGGGATAGAAACAAGAAGCTCAATCCAAAGCCTGCAAGCAAGTAAAAAGCAGACAGGAAATTCCGATCTTTATGGAGCTTATTAATCATGAGAACTCCCATCATCTCAAATACGCCTGCCAAAATTAGAAATACCCAGTTCATACGTCAGTGCACCTCTTTTCCTTGTTTCTTCTCTTTGCTCTGTATTTTGAGCCCTACAACTCCGAGCAGAAGCACCCCGATTAGCAACAATTTAGATCCCTGTACCTCAGCATCAAACAACAAAATTTCTGCCAATACAGTGCCGGCCGTTCCCAACCCGACAAACACTGCATACACCGTACCTACCGGAAGCGTACGGGAAGCCATAATCATGAGTATGAAACTTACTAAAATTCCAACTAAAGTGCCCCCCCACTCTAACCATCCGCTGGCATGTTTCAGGCCGATGACCCATCCAACTTCAAATAATGCCGCAATTACAACAGATAACCATGTCTTGTTCATTCTGTGCTTCCTCCTTTTTGATAATGCTGCAAATGTAGTATGGATTTATAGCAGCAATAAAAAAAGCCTGAGAGAATACTGCATACAGCAGTTTTTCTCCCAGGCTTTTATCCCTCCGTGGCACAGTACGACGACTGTGAGTTTTCTCTCGGACCAGCCGATATTACATCGCGGAACCCTAGAAAACATTTTTGAATTCAATTATAGTTAACATTATACACATTAGTGAATAAATTACAATATAAAAATTAATAAGAATTCGTATATCATCCTAAACTTATATCATTGTTTTGGTCATTATGAAATCAATTTGTTCTTCATCACCCATATAAAAAGAGTGTGCGCCAGTTTGAACAAACCCCATTTTCTTATAAAAAGCAATGGCGTTTTCATTTTTTTCCCATACACCGAGCCAGATTTTCTTCTTATTATGTTCCATCGCAATTTCCATAGCTTTATTTAGCAGATATTTACCAAGCCCATGTTTTTGAAATTTATTTTTTATATAAATCCTCTCAATTTCGAGCGACTCATCACCCAGTTTTTCGGATTGGGCGTCATTCATATTTACCTTTAAATATCCAGCCAGTTCTTCATTGAAATAGATGAAAAAGATTTCTGAAGAGTCGTTGGACAATTCCTCCTCCAACTGTTTAAAGTTAAATGCTCTTTCCAAATAGGCTTTCATATTTTCAGGTGAATTCTGATCTTTAAAAGTATCGTTGAATGTTTCAATACTTATTTCTTGGAGTATTTGTAAATCTTCACGGCTGCACTTTATTATTTTCACAGTCACTTTAATGCATCTCTCCTTCATGTAAATCAATAATTTCTTTTGTTCCCCTTTTTTACAAATTCCCAGTCATCCCCTATATTTTCTCTTACTCTTTGAAGAAGATTGAAAATGGTTTCTACTTCTCTTTCCGAAAATCCCTCTAATGCAATGTTATTGGAATAATCATTTTCTCTTTTTATAAAAGGATATACATTGTTTCCTTTATCTGTTGGATAGAGTTTTTTAATTTTTTGGTTATGGTTATCTTCTTTCTTTTCAATAAAGCCATTAATTACAAGTTTTTTTATAGCACGAGATGCAGTTGTTCGATCTACTTTTATCATCTCGGCTAACTTTTCTTGAATGATTCCTGGGTTTTCACATATTCGCACAAGGTACAAATACTGCCCTTTTGTAAGGTCATATTCTTTAAATTCTATATTACTTATAGAATCTAATGCCCTTGCGATCATTCCAATTTCACGAAGCACTTCCTTCATAGTTAACTCCTTCGAACCTATTTTGTTGCAAATGCAATAAAAATGATATATATTGAATTTACCTTATTTTTATTGCATTTGCAACATAAAATTATTTTAAAGAGGTCGAGTAATGTGAAATATGTTTTTTTCGTATTAGGAATTTTTATATTATCCCTTGGAATTTCGTTCACTATACAATCAGACCTTGGGACTTCACCTTTTGATGCACTTTTGGTAGGACTGTCCATAAATGTGGGGCTTACTGTGGGAAGTTGGGAAATCATAATAGCTATAATATTGATATGTTGTAATTCGCTTTTAAAAAGACAAAGACCTGAAGTTTTGGGGTTGTTAACAGCATTTATAACGGGTATTGGTATTGATATGTGGCTTTTTTTATTACACAATTTAATAACACCTGAACTATGGTACAGCAAAGTTGTTTGTTTTGGAATTGGTTTAGTTGTTGTAGGATTAGGAACTGCAACATATTTACAGACAAATTTTGCACCAATTCCAGTTGACCGATTAACATTAATCATACAAGAATTTACTAGAACAAATCTATTTTTTTCGAGAACACTCATCTATCTTATATTCTTGATCATAGCAGTCATTTTAAATGGACCCATTGGCATTGGAACTTTGTTAACCGTTTGTTTAGGGGGGCTAATACTCAATTACTTTATGCCACTTACTGAAAACGTACTTGACCGCATATTAACACACTCTCATACATCACTAAATCATGAGAAAGATAAAAAGCATTCTATATAGAATGCTTTTTATCTTTCTCAACTAACCTGATCTGTTAAAAGATGTAATATCCAAGTTGAGACTGAAGCTTGATGCTCATATCTCTTTGTTTCGATCTTAAGTTTGTCTAGAAGAATTGGTACTGTTATTTGTCTCTCAATTGGTACTTTAATTGTGTCTAATTCATTTTTATAATGTGTTTGTATTTTGAAGGTCAATTAATAAAGGAGTGTAGCTTTATGTTCTGTGGATTATCTGCTTTTCCACTCACGCCAGTTAACGAGACAGGTATTAACGAAAAAGCATTTGTGACACTAATTCAACGATTAGTTGCAGCTGGTGTAGACTCAATTGGTGCATTGGGTTCAACTGGAAATTATGCATATCTTAATCGAGAAGAACGTTTACGTGTGCTTCGACTTGCTGTCCATTCATCTGAAGGGATTCCCGTGATGACAAGTATAAGTGCGATTCGTACTTCTGAAGTACTTCGATTAGCGGAAGATGCACAAAGAGCAGGAGCAAGCGCAGTGCTGTTAGCTCCTGTTTCTTACCAGGCATTAACAAATGAAGAGGTATATTCGTTGTATGAACAGGTGACAAGCTCGCTCTCTATTCCGCTCTGCGTATATGATAATCCGGGGACTACACATTTTCATTTCAGTGATGAGTTGCACGGTCGGATTGCTGAGCTGTCTAACGTTCGTTCTATCAAGATTCCTGGAGTGCCTTCTGATCCTGAAGCAGCCAAGGCACGCATTAGAAAACTGCGAACGGCCATTCCTCCCCATGTAACTATAGGAGTAAGTGGAGACTCATCCGCAGTCACTGGCTTGGATGCAGGCTGTGAAGTATGGTACTCAGTTCTTGGTGGTTTGTTTCCAAGGGCGTGCCAAAAAATGACCCGTTTGGCCCAGTCCGGTTTTGCTGAAGAAGCGAAACAACTCTCGGCGCTACTTGAACCGCTTTGGTCGTTATTTCGTCAATATGGCAGCCTTCGCGTTATTTCAGCAGCAGCAGAAATAAGTGGCTTGATCTCAAGTCCCAGTCTTCCTTTGCCCTTACAACCATTGAATCAATCAGCTAGAGAACACTTGAAATTCATACTAAAGGATCTTCAGTCTACAGAAACATTCTGTTCACCATTCGGCTAATACCTTTTCGAAGGGGAGACTACTAAGCACGTATGCATTAAAATTTTTCGTTATGAGTGTTGGAGGAACAACAGATGTGGTTCACATTTGCAATTGGTGCTGAACGTGTTCTAGAGGCTTTGAATTACATTGTCCTAGAAGCAAACTCATTACCTCTCGAAGTCGATAAGGCTATTTCGAGACCTTATTGTCCAATACTTTGCTGAACTACCCAAGCATTCGTAATTTCTTAATCCTTTTCTTCGTTAGCAACAGAACTATCTACTAAAAAAAGCCAGCTATAATAGCTATAGCTGGCTGTTATACGTTTTTTCAATTTACTTCCAAGATCAAATCCATGCTGTCCTGTGTTAAACCAAATTTGAAGATGAAACGCTAGGTTTTGCAGGAATCACATGTAATAACTGTTTTGAATTTGGATCCTCCAGATTCACATGCACTTGATCATAATTAAATGAATTCGTAACAATAACCATTACCGTAGGATCATAACCCGCAGCCTTAATTTGCTCCAAGTTAAACTCAACTAATTTGTCATCAATGCCAATTCTATCATTTTTCTTAACCAATGGTTTAAAGTGTTGTCCCTTTAATTTCACAGTATTAATACCGATATGAATCAAAAGTTCTATACCGGAATCAGATACAATGCCAATCGCATGCCCGGTTTTGTACACGCTGCTTACCGTTCCGTTTACCGGAGCTGTAACAATTCCGCTAATTGGAACAATCCCTGCTCCTTTACCCATCGCTTCAGAAGCAAACACCTCATCGCTTACACTGCTTAAAGGAACAATTTGGCCATTCACAGGTACCACAACCTCGTTTGGATTTGCTTGATCACTCAAATTCGTCACACTCTTATTCGAAACACCGAAGAAATAAGTTAAAATGACGGCTCCAAAGAAAGCAATAATTAATCCGATGACTTCTCCAATGAAACCTTGGCCTAAATAAGTTGGAATAGCCAACAAGCTAGGAAATGTAAATGTGGATGCATGTACTTCAAACGATCCAATGACAGCGCCTCCAATACCAGCAGCGATCATTGCACAGTAGAATGGACGCTTTAATTTAAGGGTTACGCCGTAAATTGCCGGTTCAGTGATACCAAAAATGGCTGTGATTGCTGCAGAACCCGATAGGCCTTTGATTTTGGCATCCTTGGTTTTCAAAAATACGCCTAGAGCAGCACCTGCTTGAGAAAGTACGGCTGCACATACAATTGGCAACCATTGGTCGTATCCTTGATTAGCGACATTGTTTATCATCAGCGTAATCAGCGCCCAATGGACTCCGAAAATGACAATCGACTGATGGAACGCTCCTAAAACCAACCCAGCAAGTAATGGGGAGAAACCAAAGATTGCTAACAATACCATGGCGAACAGGTCACTGATCTTTGTGCCTAGAGGGCCGATAACAGCCAAAGTTAGAGGCAACATAATCACTAGAGAAACCAGAGGGGTTAGCATATTACGAATTGATTCCGGAAAGAATTTGTTCAACAAAGGTTCCAAGTAAGAGAGGCCCCAAATCGACAACAGAATGGGAAACACAGACGCCGTATACGTAATTGGTATGATCGGTATGCCAAAGAAATCAATCGTTTGTGAATTGGATACGATCTCTACTAAAGACGGATGAATGAGTGCACCAGCTAACGAAACGGCTACGAATGGGTTGACTTTAAGCTTCTTGGCCGCAGTAAATGCCAAGAAAATCGGCAAAAAATAGAAAATGGCATCACTTGCTGCATTCCATATTTTATACGCACCACTGTCAGTCGATATCCAGTTCATTGTTGTAAATAAAGCTAGAATGCCTTTCAAAATTCCGGATCCAGCCAAGGCTCCCAGAAATGGCGTAAATACGGCCGAAACAAAATCCATCAACTGACTGACAGGATTAAATTTCCCAGTTCGTTTTTCTGAAGCGCTTTCATTGTTGCTAGAAGCATGTAATGCCATTCCAGGTAATGATGTTAGTGCATCATAGACTTGAGCAACGGAATTACCAACAACCACCTGATACTGTCCGGCACTATTGACGACGGTAATGACCCCATCTGTGTTTTCAATCTTTTTGGTATCTGCAGTACTCACATCATTTAATTTAAATCTCAATCTAGTGGCACAATGCCACACCGCATTTACATTCTCTTTTCCTCCTACGCCATCCAGAATATCCTTTGCCAATTTTTGATAACTCATAGTTGTCCCCCCTATTATAAATGCCCGGACCATTTTCCACATACCGTACTACTGAAACGATACAAAATGATCCGGGGGTGCCTTCATCATTTAGTGATTCTCATCCTAATCGTTGGTGGTTCTATGAAGATCCTCGCCGTTTGTATCAATAACTTGCTTATACCAGTAAAAACTATCTTTATAATGGAATTGCCCATTTCCATTACCTTCATCATCATAGTCCACATAAATAAAGCCATATCTTTTGCTCATTTCAGCAGTACCTGCACTGATGATGTCGAAAGGGGCCCAGGTACAATAGGCAAAAACATCTGCCCCTTCATGTATTGCCTCTTTCAGTGCTGCAATATGCTCCTGGTGGTATTCGATGCGATAATCGTCATGAACTTTATTGTCCGCTGTTAAAACATCTTTAAATCCAAGACCATTTTCAGCCACCATCATGGGAACATGATACCTGTCCCAATACTTAGACATGCAGAGATATAATCCTGAAGCATTTATAGACCAGCCCCAGCGATTCGCTTTCAAATGGGGATTTTTGACGGTAGAATTAGGGTCCATCGTATTCTCACTAGCTTTAACAGTATTTGACCAGTAATAAGAGACTGCAAGGAAATCGGCTGTATTGTTCCAAAGCAACTCTTTCTCCGATTCCGTAATTTCCAGCTGGATGTCATGGTCTTCGAAATACGTCAATGCATATTCTGGATACTCTCCTCGAATCAGAACATCGCTGTAGAAATATTGCATTCGATTCCGTCTGAAATTCAGTTCGACATCTGCAGGTTCACATGAATAAGGGGCGGTTAACGTATCGGCCAACATCATTCCCATTTGAAGGGATGGATTTAGCTTGTGGCCAAACTCAGTAATCTTTGCAGAAGCTACGAATTGGTGATGAACCGCTTGAAACTGAGACTGCTCGTAATGATCAACTTTATCTTTCAGTATGCCAAGGGAGGCAAATGCCTCTTTGTGGACAAGGTTAATTTGATTGATAATGATCCAATATTTAACGGTTTGATGATATCTTTGCAGGACGGTTTCCCCATACTTCACGAAGAAATCAATCAGTTTCGGGTTTGTCCAACCGCCATATTGCTCAACCAAATTTAAAGGCATTTCATAATGGAAAATCGTGACGATTGGCTCAATATTTTTTTCTTTCATGTACTCAAATAATCGATCATAGAAGGCCAAACCCTGCTCGTTTGGAGCGGTATCATCTCCATTCGGAAAAATCCTGCTCCAAGAAATAGACAACCGCAACGTTTTTACATGCATGTCTGCTAACGCATCGATATACTCACGGTATCGTTCGTAGAAATGTACTCCTTGGCGCTTAGGGAAATAGTATGTCCCATGTTTGTATTTTTCGTATGTTTCTGAATCCATGTTATTAAAATGTAGATCAATAGGATCAGCTCCTGGAATAAACGGCTGAATATCAGCGGTACTTAACCCTCTTCCATCCCTGCGATGTGCACCTTCTACTTGATTAGCAGCAATAGCTCCTCCCCACAGAAAGTCTTTTCTTATTTTGCTCATGTACGTTTCCCCCAAATGTATTTAAAATTTTTGTACGATAAAGACTCCTGCAATAACCAAAAGAGCTCCCAATAATCGAGGAATATTCAAAGTGTGCATACTAGCACCAATTAATCCAAAATGATCAATGATCACCGACACGATTATTTGTCCAGCTAAAACGTATCCAACCGTAGCTGCTACTCCTATTCTGGGCATGAGAATGGTTGTCGCCAATACATAGAAAGCACCCAGTAGTCCTCCTGTCCACATCCACCAGGGAGCTTCAAACCATTCTTTTTTGAACAACGATCCTTTTACAAAAAAAGATATGATTATTAATGAGATGGCACCTACTGTAAAAGAAATGGCCGAAGCAACAATAGGTGATCCCACCACCGTCCTTAGCTGCGCATTAACACTAAATTGTGTAGGCAAGGCCATTCCTGCCAATAATGCGAAAATTATGAATATGATAGCCATGTATTTTCCCCTTTCTCTTACTTTGATCAATTAGCCAATCTGAAATTGAACGAAGTGCTTCAATAAATCGTTTATCCGATTTTAGAACCACGAGAAAAGAAAATACCAAAAGAACGGTTTCAAGTGTGTCCATTGCAAAAGTAATCCCGCCTCACAGTATTATCCCCTCTCAAATTCTGAAGATTGAATATCCCCTACAGATGAGTCAATAATATAACTTAAATATGGGAATACTAGATTGGTCACCTTCTCAATTTATCGATTAATCATTGACAACCCGAGTATAATTCACGCAGTATAATAAGTAAAATTAATAATAAATATAGGAGGTATACTAAATACTTATATGGATATTAATTATGAACTCTATAAGATCTTCTATATCACAGTAAAAGCTGGAAGTATGTCTAATGCGGCAAAGGAACTATTTACATCACAATCGGCAGTTAGTCAGTCCATAAAACTGCTTGAAAATAAGCTAGGTGGACAGTTGTTCCATAGAAGGGCACAAGGAGTGTCCCTTACTGCGGAAGGAGAGATATTATATCAATATGTAGAACAAAGCTATGAGTTATTACAGGCGGCTGAAAGAAAATTTTTGGAATTAAGGAATTTAGATGCTGGCCAACTAAGAATAGCCGTAAGCACAACAGCTTGTAGTAACTTCTTGATGCAATACCTAGAGACATTCTCCTTGGCTTACCCTAATATCGAGATTTATATCAAAGATCAATCTACTCATTCTACAATTAAGCAGCTAGAGTCAGGCGAAGTTGACATAGGAATCATCAATCTGAACGGAAGCAGAGATTCTCTGACGGTGATTGGAAAAATAGAAATACAAGATTGTTTTGTAGTAGGTGAGAGATTTAAAGAAATATGTGATAAACCAATATTCTTAAAAGAACTAGTAGTAAATTACCCGATCATTCTCATGCAGAAAGGACTTAATACCAGAAAATATATTGACAACTTTTTCACTTCATATGGCTTAAAAGTAATACCTAAAATAGAACTGAGTACCATGGAACTGTTAATTGAGTTTGCTAAAAAAGGTTTGGGCATATCGTGTGTAATCGAGGATTTTGTTCGCAGCGATTTGGATCAACAACAGCTATTCATAGTGCCCATCCAAGAAATCATACCTAAAAGGTTTTTAAGTATTGCTATCAAAAAAGACTTGCCCCTTTCTTCAGCAGCTCAGAAGTTTATTGAGCTTTTTCAAAGCTGCACAGTATAAATTTATAAATTGGGTTATCTATTAAAGAATTGTCTAAAAAAAGCTCACTAAGGGCTTCTTATTTGACAGTCAACGAACCTCGCTTCAACCGCTCCAGAATGAGGTCGTCTGCTCCTGCGACAACTGGATGGTCGGTATAGTGAGCATTAAATAGGTAGATATCTAATCGGCAATGGAATAATCAAGTTCTTGTCCTTGGCTCGGAGCATGAACTTGATTTCTTAAAACAAAAAAGCCGTCATTTAGGCGGCTCCTAATGCAACATGGCTTTTGTCATCCGACATTTTTTTATTAACTCAAAGCTCAAGTTTACCAACCAATTTTTTTGAATCAATCTCCTCGTTCCGACATGACGTACCAACCGCAGTGCCCTTTGCTGTTAAAAGTATAAATTTTTAGAAAATTCATAACTTTGGAACTATTTTTTTTCACAAAATTTAATGAACCGAAAACACAAAATAGCAAGTCTCTAAGTTGCAAGAGACTTGCTATTTTTAAGTTTTGGCGACTTGACCCTTAAGAATGAAGTGAATACTGCCACAGCGAACGTACCGGAAACATTTGTTGTGTGATGTATACTGTGTACGAATCGAATCGTTTTTGTTGCCGAGCGCATCACAACCGAGTGAGCTTCTGCCCTGTGACCAGACAGGAAACGAAACCTTTGAAACCACTCACCAGATATCCTGATAAGCCCTCGTAAATCACGGCTTTTAGATGACAAGGGATTGCCGCAGCTGTTCACATTAACCGATTTAAAATGGTGTGCGTCATGTAGAAAAATTCTTGGTAATTGGATGGCTGCGTTTATGGATTTTCTAATTTATTGCTAGCAAAACTTTGGATTAGAAGGATCGTAAATTATGATCTGAAGATTGTTGAGAATTAATGATTATATTTTCAACATAATCACCAGCTAGTTTAAGCTGAAGGTCAACAAAGTGCTCAACGCATTCACCTTATGCTTATGCCGTTCTTCTTTAGTCCATTGCTCGATATTCTCTAGGCGCTCTCCTGGTTATTTCCTTGAAGTTACGATGAAAGGTTCTTAAATTGTTATAACCACACTTGATTGCAACTTCACCAATCGCCTGCTGGGAATTTTTCAGCAAATAGCATGCCTGTGAAATCCGATAATGATTTAAGTAGTCCGTGAAGGTGATGTTCATTTGTTGGACAAACAACTTTGATAGATAAGGATAGTCATACTGCAGATATTTTGCAATGTCTTTTAATGTGCAATCAGTAGAATAATTTTCCTCTACATAAAGCAGCATCTTATAGAGCACCTTTGTCTGAGGTGATTGCTTAACTAGGGTAAACGATTTCTGATTTATCAGATCAGCACAAACAGCATATAAAAAACTTTTCTGGCTATAGATTGAATTCAGCTTACTAAAATCAATAGCTCTCTCCAAATGCAATGCACTGTCATTTGGAATTAAGCCTTTTAAATTCATAAAAAAGTCGCCGATCAATTCTGGCGAAAAAAGGATGATTGTAATATCAGAGTAATCGATGGTCTTAAATTCATGCATTTGATTTGTAAAGATAAAGACCAGATCATTTTCCTTCAAAAGATACTCTTTTTGATCAATGGATACATATAGCTGTCCATCATTAACATAGATCATTTCATAAGCGCGGTGAAAATGAAGGGGAAAGCTATAATTCTTCAATGGAAAAAAATGAAAGAATTCTTCCCCCTCCATTCCATGTTTTTCAAATAAGACCATACAACTCTCCTTTGCCAGAACACTAATATTGTCTTAAAGTGTACTATATTTTGGATAGAATTAACAAATATTATTTCCTATAATAAAATAAATTGAATTTAAAGGAGGATATAAGACTATGGAGTATCACGTAGCAAAAACTGGTTCAGATCACGGCCAGGGGAGTCAGGAAGATCCATTTCTGACAATCAATAAAGCAGCTTCTGCTGCTGTGGCAGGAGACACGGTTATTGTCCATGGAGGGGTATATCGTGAATGGGTAAAACCAAAATTTAAAGGATTAAGCACCAAGAGAAGAATTACTTATCAAGCTGCAAAAGGTGAAAAAGTAATCATTAAAGGCTCTGAGCATATTCAAAGTTGGCAGCATGCAGAAGGGAATGTTTGGAAGGTTGTATTGCCGAATGAGTTTTTTGGTAACTATAACCCATATGCTCTTGAAGTGTCCGGAGATTGGCTCGTAACAATTGAGGAAACCAAGCATTTAGGAGACGTTTATTTAAACGGTATGTCTTTTTATGAAGTCAGCCGCTTTGAACAACTGATCGATCCGAAGGTTACAACAGAAGTATTGGACCACTGGACAAGAAAAATGGTTCCTGTTCATAATCAGGAACAGACAAAATATGTCTGGTTTGCAGAAGTGAATTCTGATAATACAACCATATATGCGAATTTCCAAGGCGCTGATCCGAACAGAGAATTTGTTGAGGTTAACGTTCGCAGATCTTGTTTCTATCCCCAAGAGACAGGGATTGATTATATTACAGTAAGAGGCTTTGAAATGGCGCAGGCCGCAACACCATGGGCACCTCCGACAGCGGATCAGCCTGGACTGCTTGGCGCCAATTGGAGCAAGGGTTGGATTATTGAAAACAATATCCTTCACGATGCTAAATGCAGCGCCATCAGTATTGGTAAAGAAGCCTCCACCGGGCATAATTATCGCTCCGTCCGGAAAGACAAACCCGGATACCAGTACCAGCTTGAATCTGTCTTTTCTGCTGAACGTAATGGCTGGTGCAAGGAAAAAATCGGCTCCCATATTATCCGTAATAATACGATTTATGATTGCGGTCAAAATGGAATTGTGGGTCACTTGGGCGGTGTCTTTAGTGAAATTCATCACAACCATATATATAAAATTGCTCTGAAACGTGAATTCTACGGTCACGAAATTGCAGGAATCAAGCTCCATGCAGCCATAGATGTCCAGATTCACCATAACCGTATCCATGACTGCTCTTTAGGATTATGGTCAGATTGGCAGACACAGGGAACAAGGATTAGTAAGAATTTATTTTATAGCAATAATCGTGATTTGTTTGTTGAAGTAAGCCATGGGCCATATATCGTTGATCACAATATAATGGCTTCTGAATATTCTTTGGACAATGTGTCACAGGGTGGAGCTTACATAAACAACCTAATCTGCGGTAAGATGAATCATTGGAAAGAAATGACACGTTCTACACAGTATCACCTCCCCCACAGCACCAAAATCGCAGGTTTTTCTTTCATTTACGGCGGTGATGACCGTTTTTATAATAATATTTTCATTGGAGCTGATGGATTAGAAGGTGTCGGAACGTCCCATTATAAAAACCACACGGCTTCTTTAGAAGAGTATATTGAAAACGTACACAAAAATCCCGGAGACGCTGAAATATTTAACTTGGTGGAACAACCTGTTTATATTAATAACAATGCGTATTTGGCCGGAGCAGAACCGTTTGAAAGAGAAAAAGATAAGATAGTTGACAAAAGCTTTCATCCAAACTTCAGAATAGTTGATAAGGGAGAAGAAGTTTATCTTTCCTGTGAATTACCGGAAAATTTCGATGTTTTTCTAGGTGAAGTACATTCAACAGCAACATTAGCACGGGTACGTATCGTTGACGCTGAATTTGAGCGCCCCGATGGTAGTGAAGTGATCCTGGATACTGATTTGTTGGATATGCAGAGAGTAGAAAAGTCTCCAATAGGGCCGATTACACTTTTGAAAAAAGGTAAAAATTATATTAAAGTTTGGTAATCCCTTATAGAAAAAGCCTTACACCTCTATAAATTATGGTGTAAGGCCTCTTTCACTGATATCGCTTGAATATTTTTTCGAATATAAGATTTTTGAATTTAATTTTATTAATGATCTGGCACATTTAGGCTTGCATCACGTTCTAGAGAACATCAACAACGATGTGTCACTACCCTTGAAATCTTAATCTTCTGAACTAATCGTTCAAAATTACGATCTTACCATTCGCATCATTACTCTCCATTAAAAGATGAGCTTCCCGGATTTCTTCTAGCTTGAAAACTTTAGCAATCGGCGGAACAATTCCATGTTCTTTAATATGATTGAACAGGTCGATTAGTACGTTTTCTTTGATAACTTCACTTGTAAATGCCGTAAAATAAACACCTGTCGGTATATCAATTAACGGTTCAAAGGAATCAAGTGTCCATTCATTTCCCAGTATCCCTGACATGCATAAGGTCCCTTGCTCTGAAACCAGTTGCAATGATTCCTTTATTGTAACGGTACCGACCAACTCCAGGACCTTGTCTACGCCATTTGGAGCGATTTTATAAACTTCTTTTGTAAAATACTCATCATCGAGTAAAGCAAAGTCTGCTCCAGCCTGCTGAAGATATGCTAGCTTTCCGCTGTTCCGAGTGGTTGATATGACTGTGGCGCCTGTACTTTTTGCTAGCTGAAGGGCAGCCAGACCAACAGAACTCGTCCCACCGCGAATGAGAAGCACTTCGTCAGCAGTTAATTGGAGACATTCGAATAAGGACGCATACGCCGTATAATACATTTCTGGAATTGCAGCGAGCTCAGTCCATTTCATTTCAATTGGAATGGAATAAACCTGTTTTGAAGGAATCAAAACATATTCAGCATAACTTCCATCAAATTCTCGGCCTAATCCCCCCATTAATGAAGCAACACGCTCCCCTTTTTGAAATGTGCTGTCAGATGGATCTTCGATCTGCCCTATGCATTCAATACCAATAATCCGTGGGAATTTGACGGATGGGGAATGTCCCTGTCTTGTAAACATTTCAGAGCGGTTTATTCCAAAAGCTTTGATCTTAACAAGTACCCAACCTGGTTTAACTTTGGGGATTGGAACTTCTTTTATCTTTAGTTCTTCAGGTTTACAGGCCCTTTCCAGTACAACAGCCTTCATAAAAGTGATCTCCCCGATCCAATGTAGATTCGTTTTTCAAACTGAATGAATACTGCATTCGTTCCAATAGCGAGACACGCTGACAATACACTTCCCCACAGAATCTTATCTATATTCATGGTTCGTAAGCCATCATTTAATATCGAGCCTAATCCGCCTGCATTTATAAATGCTGCTATAGTCGCCATTCCAACCGTAGATACGGATGCTAGCCTTAATCCTGTAAAAAGAGCTTTGATGGCCAAAGGCACACGAACATGAAGCAATACCTGAATACGGCTCATACCAAGCCCAGTGGCTGCCTCAATAATAGACTGTTCAACATGATTCAAACCTGCAATAAACTGACGTAGTAGGATATATTGGTTATATGCTATGAGCACGGTAATCGCTGTCGTTTTACCCAAACCTGTCACGGGGATCATGATTGCGAACAGGGCCAAGCTGGGAATTGAATAAAGAATCGAAAAGATATAAATGAGTAACCTGGATATCGTTTCTGAAGTCAGGGCTAAAATTGTTAAGAGTACTGTGACGACAATGGAGATCAGCATGATCACAATTAGCATCTCCACATGCTCCAGTAATACAATTCCTAACTTATCCGGATGCTTAATGGCATATTCGATCACTTTAACCCCTCCCAGAAACGTTCTTGCTCTCTTGAAGATTGAATAAGCGATGCGACAAATTCATCTGCGGGATGAGCAACAATTTCTCTTGGCGTATCAAACTGACAGGCTTTACCTTGATTCATGATTATTACCCTGGTTCCCAGCTTAAATGCTTCATTGATATCATGCGTTACGAATAGGAAGGTTTTCTTAACTCCCCCATGAATCCGCAGAAGTTCATCCTGCAAATTTAGACGAGTCATGGCGTCTATGGCTCCAAAAGGTTCATCCAATAACATTGTATTAGGATTTGTTGCTAAAGCCCTAGCTAGTCCAATTCTCTGTTGCTGACCTCCCGATAGTTGAGAAGGGTAACGATTTAGGTAGTTTACTGGATCTAACCCAACCAAAAGTAACAATTTGTGCACCATTTCATCCACCTTCGTTTTTTCCCATTTCAAAAGCCGGGGCACAGTAGCAATATTTTGTCCAATGGTCATATGAGGAAACAAACCCACTTGCTGAATAACATAGCCAATTCTTCTCCGTAGCGCTACAGGATCAATTTCAGCAATGTCATCACCAAATAGTTTTATCTTCCCTTGGGTAGGTTCAATTAAACGATTTACCATTTTCAATAGTGTGGTTTTTCCTGATCCGGACGAACCCAGTATGGTTATAAATTCGCCTTCCCTAATAGACAGATTGACATGATCAACAGCTAAGTCATTGGAGTTTGCGTATGTTTTGCACACATTTTGGAATTCAATTGCTATAAGACTCATGTTATCCCCCACACTCATTTAATTGAGTCATAAAATTCTTTTGCCACATCTTCATATTCTTTTTTATCCACGTCCACTTTTGCATTCAAGGCGGTTACCGTTTCCGTATCCAGCGCCGCACTCACCTTATTAATAACCTCAGCTATCTCTGGATTTGTATCCAGCACATTATCACGAACAACAGGAGCCAAGTTATACGGAGGCCATACTTGTTTGTCATCTTTCAACAGTGTGAACTGATCTTTATTAACTAGTTGCCCTTCTGTTGTGTAAGCTGGGGCAACATCCGCTTCATTGTTTTTAAGCACTTCATATTTCAAGCTGTTATCATATACTTTAGATGACTTCCAATTGAACTTACCATACACTTTCTCTAGAGCTGGAATTCCGTCTGCACGTTGGTCAACTTCTCCTTGTGAGGCGAATCGAAGCTTACTTACATGTTTTTGTAGATCAGTAATTGTAGTAATTCCTAGATTTTTAGAAACTTCCGAACGAATAACAAGTCCTGCTCCATCATTTGCTTTAGAGTAATCTAGCCAAGTAATTTTAAATTGCTTTTTATATTCTTCCTTAACTTTCTTATAAACCGCGTCAGGATCAGTGAGCATATCTACTTTCAATATGGATAATAAACCGGTACCTGTATATTCTGGATACATATCGATATCGTTGTTAACAATAGATGAATGGATAACGGAGCCCGCAATATTGGGTACTCGCTCTACCTTATATCCCGCACCCTCTAAAGCCAAAGCGTAAAGTTCACCCACAATCAAATTCTCAGTAAAATCTTTCGTACCGATCCGTATCGTTGCTGCTTTATCTTCAGCATTTTCTGTTTTATCACCACATGCACTTAAAATGAGCGACAATACAAGAAAAATTGAAATTGAAAAATACAGTTTTCTCTTGTTTCTAGACATATCTTTTACCTACCTTTTCAAAAATCTATATTTAAACAAAATACGCTCGGACATATCAAGCATTACCCCGACTGTAATTGCTAAAATTCCCACCGAAAACCCACCAATCAAAAGTAAATCCACTCGATTAAGTCCTAAACCAGTAAAGATGATTTCCCCTAATCCACCCGCTCCTATTTTGGCAGCCAGGGTAGCACTCGCAATGACCTCAATGGCAGCTATTTTAATCCCTGTCAGAATCATTGGCGCAGCTAATGGGAATTTGACTCGCCACATTACCTGTTGTTCTGACATACCCACTCCATGAGCAGCTTCAAGCAAAAAAGAGGGAACAGACTCTAAACCGGCTATCATATTCATTAATATAGGAGGAATTCCCAACAGTACCAGGGCAATTAAAGCTGGTTTTGTTCCCGTCCCCATAATAGGGATTAGAAGGAGTAGAACAGCTAAACTAGGCATAATTCTTAGAACTTGGAACAAGGATACGATCCATTTCTCTGTTCGTTTGTACTTACAGGTTACATAACCCAACACAATTCCAATGGAGGCAGAGCAGAGTAAAGCTAGTAAACTTATTATTATATGCTCTTTCCCAGTAGCTAAAAAAACATGCATGTTATTTGAAAAGTAGGCTGTTAATTGCATCCATAAGCTGTCATTCAAGGTTTCTCCACCTTTCGTTTAATTTGCTTTTTCCTCGACCGCTTTATAATATAAGCAATATAATCGTTTTGAAAGTAGGCACCTTTTTATTAGATAGGAACCAAAAAGTAACTATTGGAGGATTAGACCGAATGATTACAAAAAAAGAGTTGCCTCTTTGTCCGGTGGCGACAACGGTTGGACTTATAGGAAACAAATGGAAGTTGCTAATAATGAGAGACCTTTTGAAAGGAACCAAACGTTTTGGTGAACTTCGTAAAAGTATTCCAGAAATCAGTCAAAAAGTTCTAACAGAAAATTTGCGGTCTATGGAAGAGGATGGTATCGTCATTCGAACCGTGTATGCCGAAGTACCACCTAGAGTCGAATACAGCTTGAGTGATTTAGGGAATACTTTAAGACCCATCATTAATGTTATGGAAACGTGGGGTTTGGAATATCATAAGCTCAATGAGGAAATTCCTCGTAACATGAAGGATTCTTAAAAAACTGAGCCCGATTAAGTGTTTTGAGGACGAGAATGACAAGCCTTTGAATATTTTAAAAACAACGGAGGACTAAGGTTAACATTAGTCCTCTTGGGTATTGTTCGTGCAACTGATAGTCACTCCAACTATTTTGTGTAAAGTTTCAATAGCTAACCTGCAACAACGGAGATGATCAACTTTTAGAATATAAATTGGACCAGGAACATATAGAGCAGTGTACCGCCAGCGATGGATATCAGCATGTTTCTTCTCCAGAGATGCAGCATAATAATGACGACAATGGAAATCAATTCGGCCACACCATGAGACCCAGAGAAAAAAGTGACATCCTTAACACTGTAAATGACCAGCAGTCCTAAAGCTGCCGAGGGAAGCACTTTGCCGAGATACTGTACATATTTAGGTGTGGGACGTCCCGAAGGGAACAAAATAAATGGAATAAATCGGGTCATTATCGTTCCCAAGACGACCATTCCTATCGTTGTGATGTTCTCAAACAAAGTCATGGACATCGTGTCTCTCACCTGTCTTTCTATCTAGTGATTTTCTCATGAAGGAGAGCACGATAAGAAGACCTATCATAGATGGAACGATGAAATTTTCGCTATTAAAAATAAGCAGGCAAAGGACCGAAATTCCCAAACCCAACAATGCACTATGATGTGTGCTCTCTTTCATCCATTGTTCAATAAAGATCACAACAAAGAGCGCCGTCATCACAAACTCAAGCCCCTCCATATTAATGCGCACCAGAGATCCGAAAAATCCACCAATGGCAGCGCCAAATACCCAGTAGCTATGATTAAGCAGGGTTACGAAAAACATATACCATCCCTTGTCGACTTCTTTGGGGATGTTTGCCGTGTAATTAATTGAAAACGATTCATCACATAGTCCAAAAATTAAATAGAACTTTTTGAATCCGGTGCCTCTGTATTTTTCAAGCATGGATATGCCATAAAATAAATGCCGTGCGTTCACCATTAAGGTCATTAGCAAGGCACCTAGTGGATTGAACGGACCGAGCAGTAAATGCACTGCAACAAATTCCATGGATCCGGCAAAAATAAATAGGGCCATAAGGATCGCATACCCCGCACCAAAGCCAGATATATTCATAAGAATGCCGTAGGCAATCCCTAGAAACAAGAATCCAGCCAGTATGGGAAGTGTGGAAGGGAAAGCTGATTTAAAGGCCAATTGAAGCTTACTTCTGTGTATCATCGTTGCTACATCTCCTTGACAAGATTACATTTCTTCGTTAGTTTAGCAATGTAAATCCATACAATCAATGATACAATTGTATGCATTACAATATTGTGAGGTGTGCTATGCCATTTAATTCGTTTGAACATTATCCGATGTCGTGGAAACCTGACAGGGATAGATTGCAACGACCGCTTTATCGCTCTCTCGCCCTATTGCTGGAACATGACATCAGACATGGCTTTTTGGCTCCGGGTACAAAACTTCCCCCTCAGCGGGAGCTGGCCGATTTTTTGGATGTGAACTTCACAACGATTACACGCGCATACAAGCTTTGCGAGCTTAAAGGATTAATTCATGGTGTGACCGGAAACGGCACCTTTGTTTCAGCCAACGCGGCTCGGTCGGTCACCATTTCAAAAGATCCATCCTCAAACGTACATATTGACCTTGGTTTTGTTGCCTCATTTGAGCAAACCAATGATCTGGTTACTGAGGCCTTAAAGCACGTGGTAGAGAAAAGTTATCTGGAACAGCTATTGAATTACAATGATCCTGCAGGTATCCCGCATCATAAACTGGCTGCTCTCAATTGGATGAAGGCTTTTGGCATCCAGGCCGATACTGAACATATGGCGATCGTTTCAGGAGCCCAAAATGCATTAGCTATTACACTCTTAGCACTGTTTGAACCCGGGGACCGAATTGCGGTTGACCAGTATACGTATGCCAATTTTATTGAAGTATCCAAAATGTTTCGTATCAAACTAGTTCCCATTTCAGGGGATGAGTATGGTATGTTACCTGAAGCTCTGGAAGACCAATGTTCTCAATCGAATTTACATGGTGTGTTTTTAATGCCTTCCTGCGCTAATCCCACGACCATTGTAATTCCGGAAAAGCGAAAAAAAGAATTAGCTCAGGTCATTCAAAAACATCATTTGATCCTGATTGAGGACGACATTCATGCCTTTTTGTCAGCGGACATTATAGATCATTATGGTCAGCCGATGTATCAGCTGCTCCCTGAACAAACGGTTTATATTTGTAGCACCGCCAAATCCATCTGCTCAGGTCTTCGAGTGGCCTATATCGTGTTTAACGAAGCATTCAAAGACACAATGATGAAGGCCATATACAACGTCAACGTCAAAACATCCTCTTTGGACGCAGAGATCGTAACTGAGCTGATTCTGTCAGGAAAAGCAAATATGATTGTTACGAAGAAAAAACAATTGGCCGAGACAGCCAACCAGTTATTTGCTGAATTCTTCCCAAATACTCTCCACGGGGGACATCCACTGAGTTTTTATCGATGGCTACGTTTACCAAAAGTTATGCACGAAGCTTATTCTGAAGGTTTTTTTCTGGAAAAAGGGGTTCGTGTATTTCATTCCAATCGATTTCTGAGCGGTGGGAATGCAGAAGAAAATTATCTAAGAGTAGCGCTTTCATCCACTAGTTCTTTAGAGGAATTAAGAAGAGGATTAGAGATTTTAAGAGAGAGCCTCGAATGAATTGATGTCTTGATGCGTATAGCTACATTCAAAGGCTCAGGCATTATTTTATTTATATTTCATAACAAAGTACGAATGTTCACAGCACAAACAGTGTATGTCTTTTATTCGTCTAAAATGGAAAGCTTCCCTATGTAGCTTCCATTTTAGACGAACATTTGTCCTACTTAGCTACATATCCATCGAACAAAGAACACCATCAGATGTCGTATTGAAATGAACCTCTACGAACTTGGAACAGCGCCAATTTGTTGAAGTAATCCAAGCATATCGGGTTGACCATATTCTTCTACAATTTGCCCATCAGAGAATCGATAAAAATTCATCGCTTGAACCTCGATGGTTTTCCCTGTTGGAGGAAAACCGAAGAAACTGCCTTGGTGCGTACCTCGCATAATGAATCGCGCAGCTACCTTATCGCCTTCAGCAACCATCTCCTTCAGTGTCCATTGGATATCAGGGAAGCCAGTTCGCATCATTTGGATAATTGCAAGATATCCATCCGGTCCCTTCATCGCATCTTCCCGTGCTGGGACATAGAAAATCGCATCTGGGGCAATAAGTTCTTCTGCTAGCTTTACGCTAGCCGTATTTATGAACTCTGTAAACCGGTGCATCTGTTGTTTATTCGCTTCAATTGTCATTCTCAAATTCCTTTCAAAATTTTTTATCCTTTTCGTTTCGTGCCCATCACCATTGAAGTAAAAGGTTCCTGCTTGATCAGTAAATCTCCCTCACACATCAATATCATAATTGATAACTAAAGACTTCAAAGTTACGATATTAATTTAACTTAGGTTTTCAAATTCATAATAAGTTCGCTCGTGTTTTTTGTGAAGTAGGCACCTTAATGTTCTATAGTAACCATTTGGTAACTAATAATACTTATTTATTCATTCATTTCATCAACATTATATTCGAAAAAATCAAAATCAGCATATTGTTGATGTTTAACACGATCGGCACAGGTCAAGCCAACAAAACTACCTGTAAACTCACCATACTTGCTATATTCATCAGAGAATATCGTGGTATCTAAGCCAATTCCAATAGCTTCATATTCTTTACCGTCATAACTCCTGAGCGACTGAAAATATGTTCCTGCATAAAAGCGAAGTGTATACGCAATATTGCTGTAGGACGTAATCGGATTGTTCGCTGCCTGGTCCACATCCTGGGAGTTTACCGTCAACGGTTGTTCGCTAATTTTCCAGCTTGAACTGCCTCCCGTAATGAGAAACAACGAAATATCTCTAACATAGCATACGTTTCCCCTTTCGTTGATCCAGCTGTTAAGTCTCTTAGCATCCAGCCAATGAATATGTATTTTGTGGTAATGGATTGTTCTTCCCAGTATATTGACATATCAGGTCCTCCGTTTTCCTCACATCTACCAATAAGAGGCGATCAGCGGATGAAGTCTATCATTTTGTAGCTTTACTATGTCCACTGCAGTTACGTGGTTAACAAAAATGCTGACATCTATGTAACTCGATGTCAGCAGTCAGAAATCAGCACTGTCCATTGCTGTAAAGATACACTACGAAGTCAATAACCTTCAGTAGAATAAAAATAGTGAATAGTTCTTCACCCATCCACCACATCTGCTTGCAAATCTGTTGCAATTTCAATCATCTTAGGCACGACAGCCTCATCGGAAATAGCCACATACACATCCCCCATGTAATGGCGAAAAGGTATTTCTACGTCAGCATACTTCCACATGAAAAAATCTCCCTCAATCGACATGGTGCTCTCAGCACCTTGTATGATAAGCACTCGTGAATACGAAAAGTCTGGCTGGGATGCAAAGTAATCTTTGCACTCCTCCAGGGAAATGGATTGCTCCACCGGACTTTCCTGCATGGAACGGGTGATTCGAAAACGCTGGTTCATTGATCTGCCTCCACAATTATGATTAAGAAATTCTGGCTTTCATACCTTATAATGTCCACATGCTGATGTCAATGCTGATGGAACTATATGGATATTTATTATGCTTTCAAGCAGTTACTTTTAGGATGCATGTTCAAACTGACTGTTGTATAGATCAGCATAGAAGCCGCCTTTAGCCAGCAATTCCTCATGGTTACCCATTTCGATAATGTCACCATCCTTCATGACCAGAATCAGATCCGCATTCTTGATCGTCGAAAGTCGGTGAGCAATCACAAAGGAGGTTTTCCCCACAGTCAGCTGGTCCATCGCTTGTTGAATCAGCAATTCCGTACGCGTATCAACCGAGCTTGTGGCCTCATCCAGAATGAGCATGGGTGAATCTTCAATCATCGCTCTTGCAATGGTAATCAATTGCTTTTGACCGGCGGAGAGATTGGCTTTGTCGTCCAGCACTGTATCATAGCCCTGCGGCAGTGTTTTAATGAAGCTGTGCAGCCCCACCGCTCTACTAGCAGCTTCCACCTGCTCATCGGTAACATGATCTTTGGAAAAGACGATATTGTCACGAATCGTTCCTTCGAACAGCCAGGTATCCTGAAGCACCATACAGAATAATTCATGAATATTCTCACGCGTTAATTGGCTGATCGGGGTTCCGTCAATGTAGATTTCTCCATCGTTCAGCTCATAAAACCGCATGAGCAAATTCACGAGCGTGGTCTTACCAGCACCTGTCGGACCAACAATGGCAATTTTCTGACCAGCTTCAGCTTTCATGGAGAAGTCCTTGATAATCATACGATCTGTATTATAGCCGAAACGGACATGTTTGAATTCGACATCCCCTTTGGCGGTGTCCAGCTTTATGGTCTTGTGACGCTCATCTGCCAATTCTTCTTCACCCAGAAATTCGAATACACGTTCACTGGCGGCAGCCGCCGACTGCAGATTGGTTGCGGCCTGTGCCAGCTGCGACAAGGGCTGTGTAAACAGACGAATATACACCATGAAGGCGACAATAGTTCCGATAGTTATAGTCTGTTGGTTGACCAGCAAAGCTCCCACGACACAAACCGCGACATAACCAAAATTTCCAATGAACATCATGACTGGCATCATCAGACCAGACATGAACTGGGACTTCCATGCATTTGTATATAGGCGGCTGTTAATGCCATGAAACACTTCCTTGGCTGCTTGTTCCCCGTTATATACCTTGACTACGTTATGACCAGCATAGGTTTCTTCGATATGACCGTTGATCTGGCCAAGCTCCGCTTGCTGTGCTACAAAGTATTTCTGTGAATGCTTCATAATCACGCTCATCAGGCAAAAGCCGATCAGCGTAGCTACAATTCCGGTAATGGTCATGATCCAGTTTGTATAAAGCATCATAATCAAGGCGCCCACGAAGGTAGCCAGTGCACCGACAAGCGTGCCGAGACTGTTGTTTAACGTTTGTCCGATGGTATCGACATCGTTGGTTACGCGGCTAAGCACATTACCGTAACTCGTAGAGTCAAAATACTTCAAAGGCATATGATCGATTTTTCGAGACAGCTCTGTCCGCATCTTCTTTGTAAGACGCTGTGAGACGGTTGCTGTAATGAAGCCCTGGAAATAGTTAAAGATAAGACCAAATCCATATAAAAGCGCCAATACAAGAACAATCTTCTGAACAGCACTTACATCAATCCCGGTTATGATTCCTTCCTGAATCAGGTTGGCAATATCACTGAGCTTATCCGGGCCAATCACGTTGAGGGTGGAGCCGACCAGGGCCAGTACCATAGCTAGTACAATCATAGGCACATAGGCCTTGCTGTAGGATACAAGCTGGCTGATGGTCTTTTTAAAATTATTCGCTTTTTCACCAGCACCCTTGCCCCCCGCAGGGCCTTTACCCATGGGACCTCCTTGATTCATTTTCATTTGCTGGCTGTCGACGGTGTGTTCATTCTTATCCATGTATGAGTTCCTCCTTCGAAAGCTGCGAATATGCGATCTCCTGATAGGTGCTGCAGTTCGTCATCAGCTCTTCATGCGTGCCGCTCCCTACAATCTCTCCCTGGTCCAGCACGATAATCCGATCAGCGTCTTTGATCGTACCTATGCGCTGACCAACGATAAGTGTCGTAGCGTGGCCGGTTTCTTTTTTGAGAGCGGAGCGCAGAATCCGGTCTGTTCTGTAGTCTAGTGCCGAGAAGGAATCATCGAAAATATAAATCTCCGGCTGACGGTAGATGGCACGCGCAATGGACAGCCGCTGCTTTTGACCACCGGACACATTCGCTCCACCTTGCGAAATTCTACCCTGATATTGACCATCCATTTTTTCGACAAACTCCGTTCCTTGAGCAATACCAACGGCTTCTTTGACAAGTTTCTCCGAAGCTCCTGCTCTTCCGTTATCACCGTACGAAACGTTGGATACGACCGTACCGTTGAACAGTACAGCTCTCTGAGGAACATACCCGATTTTGTTATGGAGTGCCTGCTGATTATAGTTCCTGACATTCACACCGTCCACGAGTACCTCTCCCTCGGTCACATCATAGAAACGGGGAATCAGATTGATCACGCTGGTTTTGCCGCTGCCTGTAGCGCCAATAAAGGCAACCGTCTCGCCTCGTTTCGCCGTGAAGCTGATGTTGCGAAGCACGGCCTCCTCCGCGTCCGGATATTTGAAGCTGACATTACGGAATTCCACTTGCCCCATAACGCTCTCTTCTCCAGTCGTCTCATGCCCATTAACGATGCTGGATTCGGTATTCAAAACCTCCATGATCCGTTTGGCAGAGATCGAGGCGCGAGGCATCAGGATGAATATCATACTTACCATCATAAAGGCCATAACCACCTGCATTGCATAAGAGGAGAATACGACCATATTGGAGAACAGCGTGATGCGGTCTGGTACGGCCGCCCCGTTAATCAGGTAAGCGCCGATCCAATAGATAGAGACACTCAGACCTGACATAATAAAGGTCATACCTGGGCCAATCATCGTCATTAAACGGTTCGCAAACAGGTTTGTATTCGTCAACTCGACGTTAGCCTGCTCGAACTTCTCCTGCTGATACTGATCTGCATTATAAGCGCGTACTACCCGAAGTCCGATCAGATGCTCACGTGTTACCCTGTTCAGATTATCGGTGAGACGCTGGATTCTCTGGAAACTTGGAAGAGCGAAAACAACAATGACACTTAGCATCAGGATCAGAGCAGCCACGGCCGCTCCTGTGGAGGCGGTCCACTGCCAGTTTTTATCTGCAATCTTCACAATGGCCCACACGGCCAGAATCGGTGCCTTGATGATCACCTGCAGCCCCAGCGCAACCACCGTTTGAATCTGCGTAACATCGTTCGTGGAGCGGGTAATGAGGCTTGCCGTCGAAAAGTTGTTCATCTCTTCCATCGAAAAGGATAAGGTCTTGTCAAAGACCATCGCACGCAGACGCATAGCCAGCCCTGCAGCCACCTTTGCCGCGAAATAGCCCACAATAATAGATGCAATCATACTGCCGACGGCACAAAACAACATGTAACTGCCGGGAATCAGCAGTTCGGACACAGGCGTTCCTTCCGTTTGCAGCTTGGTCGTAATTTCCGCCATATAATCAGGTAGCTTCAGATCAAGCCATACCTGCACAACGATGAAGGCTAGGCTGCAAACCACAAGCATCCATTCATTTTTCTTGAGATATTTGAATATCTTTAGCATTCTGTTGCTCTCCTTTTATCTGATAGTCTTTGATGCTTGGTGAAGTATGGTGCATCCTGCTCTGCATAGAAATTCAGCTTCTAGAGACAATAAGCTTAATGAGTCGGATCAGTTCTTTGGCATCTTCTTCGTCTAACTTTCGAAGAACATTCTCGGTCCATGCGATTCCTTCATTATGCCTATCAATCATAAATTGCTTACCTGAATCCGTAATGAATACAATTACCTTACGTTTGTCGCTGACATCAGTACGCCGTACAACTAGTCCTTTCTTCTCCAGGCTCTTCAGTGCCGTTGCTACCCGTCCCGTACTGACGGACAAGTATTCGCTCAAGTGGCCAGAGGTAACCCCGTCCTTATTGAAATTCAGACAAATGAGAATCCCCATTTCGCCACGTGAAAAGTGCCCTCGTTCCTCTAATGCCGGTTTCCGCGATTTGACGATATACTCGAATAGTTCTGTCGCTAATGCTTTATAATCCAATGGTCACAACACCTTCTCGCTAATACCTTATAGTATGAGATAATTAATCTTATAGTATAAGATAATAATAATGTCGGGTTATAAAGTCAATTAGAGAAAATATGGAATACAAAAAATCCTCCGTAACCAGCTTGTATTTTTACCAATTTTTCTACACAAAAGTCCAATGGAAATGACAAAAGAAAACTTGAGGAGCAGTTTGCAGCAGATATGGAGAAATCTCATGAATCTTGAAAAAGACCGCATCAGTACGGCTCAAATAATATTACTTGGGCTTTTCTCACTTATCGGGGATATGTAAGAGACTGCTTCTAAAAGTAAAGCAGCAGCTCACTAGGACTTGAAAAATAAAGTCTTAGACTGCTGCTGCTTTTACCAACATTCACTTCTACTATTAAAATCAAAGATACTACTACTATTTTTAAAAGCATTTCCTGATAGCAGCATTTCGCTGTTCAAGCAACCATCTCCCGCCACTCAACTGTGACCCATGATATCAACAAGATCAAACTATTAGGAACGGAGCGCTTTCCGAGGTACAAAAGGTGAATTTCCTTACAACCTAATAAAACCAGGATGTAAACAGATTGTTAACCGGTTTATAGATCATCATGACCAGAAGCAATGGGCTCGGCACATTGATTTTGTACAAGGAGCAGACCACTACACCAATGCCCGTGATCCAAAACAAGCCCCAGACCAGAAGGTCACGGCGCCTGCTTCCTCGTGTCAGCAAAGGCACATCGATGACCGCACAAACCGCTGCTGTTGCCAGAAAAAGCAGTAACACTATTGCGCTCACTCCTTGATATCTTCAATAAAAGATTTGTCTGTAATACCAATTCGGTTAATCGACACGCTGGCTTTGTAATGGATAGGTAGCGATTTTAGGTAATTGTCCCCTTTTTTCTGTTGTAGCCTAGCCCAAGCTTGGGGGTTGGCACGGTAGATCAACTGTCCAAAGCCCATAATATCCACATTATAGCGCTCATTAATTTGCTTAACTGCAGTTTTCATCCGCAAGATAATTCGTTCTTCCGATTTCCTTTCCAGCCCTGTAATCACGCGCTCTGCTTCCAGATTATCTTTGCTCATTACCTCTTCAACATTACACAAGGCCTTTACATGGATGTAAATATGTGGTTCACCGTCAATAATCTTGACTTTACGTTTGGTGTCTGTATGAAGTGCTTCAATGACGATGGGCCGTCCGTCGTCTCCTATTACAGAACCTGAGCTTTTGACAACGTTATTGGTGATATAATTGTAGCCAATCGTCTCGTTATCGCTTAACCACCCGATCATCTTATCCTTCCGAAATACGGCTATATTACTGTACTGTAATTTGGCTGTGGGCGAGCTATCTTCCACATTGCTCTTCTTTTCGCCCTCACTAACACTGCCGGACATCTTCACTCCGGTTAGCACCGGATTCTTCCCCTCGTACAACAAATCTTCAATAAATTGGTTCAAAGAAACAGCGACTGTTTTGCCCGATGTCTTATAAGATTTGTCCAGGGAATTATATAATTTACTTGCCGGCAATCTCTCTAGCGGGGTAAGGACCTTCAGAACATCTTCGGCAGTGGTGTCTTTGGCGACCATGGCATAGTAATCATTACGCGGCTCTCGGCTCCGCTTCATCATATCAAGTGCCTCGCTAATTCCTGCCCGGGCAAGCTCCTCTCCAATCACCAGTATACGGATATGTCCATAGTAGCCGGCTCTCGCACTTTCCAGACTGTACTTGCGCTGGGCTTCATAAATCGTTGGGACCGTAAAGGTAGATACAATCACTGGCACCCCGGCACCTCCCGTCCCTCCCGCCGCCTGCGAGGCAATTGCTGAAGGAATAACCACCTGCAGTGTAACCTTATAGCCAGATTCAGCCTTATCTAGCCCCATTCCCAGCACAAAGGCCATTTCATTTAACTCCTGTCTTTCCCAGCACCCGCTGAGCAGCATAGGGACCAAAAGGGTAAGCAGCAGTCGCGAAACAGTTTTACGGTTTTTTGGGCTCATCTGCCGACTCCTTTTGCTTGGTTGTGCTTTGACGGTCAAGATTTTGAATCATACTTTCTGCCGGCCTTGTCTTTAAACGCGGCCAGGTAAAGCGGAAGATGGAATCCTTCAGATCATTTGAACGGTATGGACCGATCGGACTCATATAGGGCATGCCAAAAGAACGCAGACTCGCCAAATGCAGCACGATTAAAAAGATACCGAATAGTATTCCGTATAGTCCAATAAAGCCAGCTAGTCCGATAAGAACAAAGCGAATGATTCTTGCAGCGATCGACATGCCCGTCTCTGGTATCACAAAACTGGATATGGCCGTAATGGATACAATGATAACCATTGCTGATGAGATAAAGCCCGCGGCAACCGCCGCCTGTCCTATTACAAGTGTTCCAACAATGGATATCGCCTGCCCTATATTTTTTGGAATCCTCACTCCCGCCTCCCGCAAAATCTCATACGTTAATTCCATGAGTACTGCCTCCACAAATGCAGGAAAAGGAACACTTTCTCTCTGTGCGGCAAGGCTGATAACCAGATTGGTAGGGATCATCTCCTGATGATAAGTCGTAACCGCCACATAAAATGAAGGCGCAAGCAACGTAATGAAAAAGGAAAGAAAACGGATGAACCGTAGCAAGGTGGCAATATCGGCCCGCTGATAATAATCTTCGGCAGATTGAAAAAAAGCGACAAAAAAGGTAGGCACCAACAGGACAAAGGGGGTTCCATCCACAAGAATCGCCACTTTGCCTTCCAGGATTCCCGCTGCGATAGTATCCGGCCGGTCGCTGTTATAGATCGTGGGGAACGGCGTAGCAGCCGTATCTTGAATAAACTCCTCAATATATCCGCTCTCCAGGATACTGTCCGTATCTATTTTGGCCAATCTGCGCTTCACCTCCTGCACCAGGTCAGGATTAGCGATGTTGGCGAGATACATAATGGATACACTGGTTTGAGTCACCTTACCAATTTGGAAGGTTTCTAGCCATAGCTGGCTATCTTTAATTTTCCTTCGAATCAGCGCCGTGTTTGTCCGCATATTTTCCGTGAACCCTTCCATCGGCCCACGTACAACTGATTGTGAGCTTGGTTCGCCTACATTGCGGTCCTCCCATCCAGGCAGTCCGATCCGTAGGGCGCTGGATGTTCCGTCAACCAGCACCATGATATTACCGGATAACAGCTCATGAACAAATTGCCCAAGGTCATGCGTGACGGATAGATCCCCCGCAATCAGCATACGTTTTCGCAAAAGCTCAATCTTCTGATTAGCATCAAGATCTCTCATTTGGTCAGGGGTACAACGTTCCTGAAGCGAAAATAATATGGAATTATGCAGAACCTGTGTATCCACAAGACCATCAATATAAAGCAAAGCGATATGCGTAGACTCATCCAATTCCAGCTTTTTAGTGATCAAATCGGTGCTTGTCCCGAGCAGTTGAACCAACTGCACCAAATTGTCCTCCAAGCGGTGTGATAATGTGCCAGTAATTGTATCCTTCATGTCACAACCTCCGCATTCCGTGAGCAAACTACAAATAGTATGACAGAAGAACTTGATAATTATCCCCTTAACATTCCTTTTCGACTATCAATTAATAATTATGTTATAAAATCACATACTAAAGGAAATGACAAAAGAAAACTTGAGGGGCAGTTTGCAGCAGATTTGGAGGAATCTCATGAATCTTGAAAAAGACCGGATCAGTACGGCTCAAATGATGTTACTTGGACTTTTCTCGCTAATCGGGGAAATGGCACTTGTGTATCCTGCAGCAATGGCAACCGGAGCCCACGAGGATGCGTGGATTGCCGCCTTGATTAGTATTCCGCTAGGACTTGCATGCGTAAAGCTGATGATATCTACATCAAATATTGATCCAACTAAAACGATTATTGAGCTTTCATTACAAGTATTAGGAAAATGGGTGGGTGGAGCTGTAGCGTTGAGTTATTTATTCTTTTTCCTGATTGCAGCCTCCACCTATATCAGAGAAATCGAAGATTTCATGTGCACACAGATTTACGAAGGGACACCCGGCGGGGTCATTCGCTTCATGGCGATTTTTCTGTTGGTGTATGGCTTGCGGCTGGGTCTTGAAACGCTGGGCAGAGCAGCCCAGATTTTTTTTCCTTTCTTTGCGTTTTTTCTGATTTGCCTAATCGTTCTCCTGTTCCCCGATGTCAAGATGGAGCGTATCCATCCTATTTTGAATACATCGTTTCCTGACATGCTGCACACCATTATGTTCGGTGTATTTTATCCCTTTGGAGAAATGTGCGTGTTCTTCATGGTGTATCCCTATGTCCAAAAACAAAGCAATACGAGCCGCAATATATTCATTTCTTTGTTGATCGGAGCTGTTGGACTCAACCTCATTTTGTTTCTCTCCCTAACAGTACTCGGGGCATATTTCTCAGAACACGAATTTTACGCTGCCTATATTCTTGCCCAGAGAATCAACATTGCTAATTTTTTGCAGCGGATTGAGGCTTTAATGGCCACCACGTGGATCATTAGCACCTATTTCAAAACAGCGCTTTTCTTTTACGCATTTGTTTTGGGGACAGCTCAGCTACTAAAGCTAAAATCCTATCGGCCATTGATCTTTCCAGTGGCATTTCTGATTTACGGACTGTCGCATCTGATTGCAAAAAATATTATTTTCTACGTCAAGGAGATCCCCGCCTACTGGGTAGATTGGGATTTCACCCATGCCATCGCTTTCCCGTTAATCCTGCTCGTTGTTTATCATATCAGGAAACGTATCAGTCACAACAACCAGCTAACGTAACTTTCGGGGCATATTCGGCAATCTTACGCACTTCTCCCTCCACAATTGCAAACCTTCTTCCATCTTCCATGCTCTCCGTGATCGCAGAGTTCATTCAATTAGACCTTTTGTAGAGTACCTTGATAGAGTACTTTACAGAAGGTCTAAAGGACGTACTTTTTTCTTAATCGACCAATTCAAAGTCCTTTATCGTGGCATTCGGTCTTAAAATCTTTTCCTGGTCAAATATAGCTAGCAGTTCATCATTTTTAACTTTGACAGGCCAATTATGATTAGCAAGAGCTCCTTTGCCCAAAGTAATAATATCGGCTGTACAATTTTCGACCATCTGACTTGCTTTAGATGGATCTTCCAGGTGTCCATTAGCCATCACTGTAATGTTTCCATACTTCTTGGCAAGCTCAGCAAGAGATTGTCTACTACTGTCTGGAAAGGCTGGTTGCCAAGCCTCATATTCCGTGACATGGATATAATCAAGCCCCGACTGTCCTAACTGTTGGAAAATCACTTTTGCCTCTTCTTCTTTACCAGCCCACTTATGCTCATAATCATTTACTTTCCCTTGGGAGATTCGAATCCCAACTATAAAGTTTTCTCCTACGGCTTGCCGAACTGCACTCGATACCTCAACCAATAAACGAACACGATTGCTGAGGGAACCTCCGTATTCATCCGTTCCCTGGTTTGTATAGTCCGTAAGAAACTCATCCAGTAAATAACCATTTGCACCGTGAATTTCTACGCCGTCAAATCCAGCTGATTTGGCACGAACAGCAGCATTCACAAATCCCTGAATTACGTTTTCAATATCTTTCTTCGTTGCTTCCACAGGCATCGAAAAAGCTCCTTCACCGCCATAAAACGCAAGTTGCTCTCCTTGTGGTTGCACTGCTGATGGAGCCAATATATTTGATTCGAATCGGTTACCTTGAGATAAAGCACCCGCGTGTTCTAACTGAACAATAATTGCTCCGCCAGCCTTATGAACAGCTTCCACCACCTTTTCCCACGATTTAGCCTGTTCGTCAGTGGCCATCCCGGGCTGGTTGAAGTAACACTGACTAAACAGCTCATCTGTATAGGTTCCCTCAACAATAATCAAACCAAATCCGCCATGTGCAAATGAAGCATAGTATTGTGCCATTTGATCCGTTGCAAAGCCTTCTGGAGAAGCACTCGTGCGTGTCATAGGTGCAACACCTAATCGATTTTTCAGCACTATTTTTTAGTTCTACAAAATTAAATCGTCCAATCTTCCGTCCCGAATTTTGCTGACCCAAGCAGGATCAACCAATAATGCATACAGTCGGTCTTAGAACCCTGTAGTATACTGTGTAGGGAATGCAGTTTCTTTTTTCAATTTTGATGCGGCTTCCAGTGACCAATAAGGATTTCTCAACATCCCTCTACCCACAGCAACCAGATCGGCCTCTTCATTTCCGATAACTGCATTCGCCAAAATTGGATCTTCTAGTCTTCCAACGGCCATCACCGGAATATCCAGAGCTTCTTTGATTTCTTTTGCCAAGGGGACTTGATACGCTGCGTGAGTTCCTGGTCTGCCCCATGCAGCTATAGGTCCCTCACCGCCAGATGAAATATCAAACATATCTACTCCTGCCTTTTGATATTCCTTGGCAAAAGCAATGCTTTCCTTAATACCATATCCACCTTCTACGTATTCTTTGGCAGAAATACGCATCAAGAGCGGCATATCTTCCGGCATCTCGCCCTTCGCTGCCTGAATGATCTCCCGACCAAAAAGGGTAAGGTCTTTACCGTATCTATCTTCCCGTTTGTTCGTAAGCGGCGAATGAAATTGATGAATCAAATAGCCATGTGCACCATGAATTTCAATGGTGTCGAATCCAGCCTTGACAGCGCGAGCTACAGCAGCACGAAATTTCTCAACTAGTCCTTTAACCTCTTCTGTTGTAAGCGCGCGAGGTTGTTTTGAATTTTCATCAAATGCAATGGCAGATGGCGCTACAGGAACTTCAGCATCTTCCGCCTTGCGTCCGGCATGCGCGATCTGGATTCCCACTTTGGCACCGTAGCTGTGACAAGCATCTACAATCCGTTTGAGAGCAGGAATCTGCTCATCTGACCATAAACCAAGATCAAAATCGGAGATACGACCATCCGGCTCTACATCTGTCATTTCAATCATGATAAAACCAGCTCCGCCTACCGCTCGGCTAACGTAGTGTATATAATGCCAATCTGTGGCGATCCCATCCTTTTTGTCAACCGAATATTGGCACATTGGAGGCATAACTACGCGATTTTTCAATTCCAAACCTTTAATTGTATAGGGACTAAATAAATCTTTCATGTGAGAAAGACTCCTCTCTGAGTTATATTATGAATACATCAATCAAATGCATGCACAAGCATATATATTAACATGTTTGTTTCATTTGTCAACTTTAGGTATGATTTCAAAACTTCAAAGTAAAATACGCCATTTACTCGTTGGTCCTCATCTTCAGATTTTTTGCAATGCATCAACAACTGAATCGTCACCAGTAATCAGATCAAAAGCTCGCTTGTATGTGTTCTTCTCATCTAAAGCTGCCACAATGGCACGGGCTACATCCTCACGAGGGATACTGCCATAGGTGATATTCTCCGCAGCAGCCTGCGCAATTAATTAATGTATCTGCACGGCCCAAATGGTCTATGGTGAAATTCACCAATGACTGAACTTCTGCATTGACATCTTGTTCTAATTAAATATTAAGTAACCGAATGGTTTTAGCACATTACCAAATTAAAAAAACATGCGCATGCATTTAATTTAGTGAAAAAATTACTTGCTGTCAAGTTTTGAATGCAAATATGGATTGCTTATTTTTCAAAAAAATACGTGGATGATTTGAATAAACTTTGCTTTCTCTTTTCATTCTAAGTTCTCATCCTCTTCGGCACGTTAAACTGTGAGCGCTTCTGGTATCCACTAGGAAGCGCTCGTACTGTATATTAATTTTGATGTGGAGGTAAATCTACATTCTCATGCTCTCCATAAAAAAGCTCAATGCATTGGACACCCACTTCTTGGGATGAAGAACAAGCTGAATTTCCAGCTTGAGCTCGGCATGCTCAAAGGGTAACACCTTTAGCTCTTCCCGTTCAATCTCCTCCAGCGCAGCCATTAGAGGTAGAATGGATATACCCTCTCCAGTTTTGATGCTCCGTTTGATCGCTTCGGGATTACCCAGCTCCAGGCTCACGCGATAGGTGATTCCATTTGCTCGAAGCACTCTCTCCAACAGTTGTCTGTAGTTGCACGTATGCTCGGGCATAATCCACTCCGCATCTACCAGATCATCCAGGCTGATTCGCTCTTTAGCGATAAGCGGATGGTTTGGATGGACAATCAGCACAAGCGGTTCTTCTCGAATCGTAATCCACTGCAAGGCTGGATTGCTTGAATCGTCCGCGAGGATCAGCCCGACATCGGCCTCCCCTTCCCTGACCTGGTGCAAAATCATCTCTTCGCGATCCGTATGCAATCGTATGTTCAGATCAGGGTATTCTTTGCGAGTCGCCTGCATATACGGCGGCAGAAAATACGAAGCGATGGAATCCATAGTACCGATCGTCATGGAGCCCCCGCCCTGCTTAGCCAATTTTTCTTTCGATTGCTCAAAAAGCTCCAGCATTTGTCCGGCAAGCTTGAATAGCTCTTCCCCGGCGGAGGTAAGACGAATCTTGTTGTTGCTGTAGCGCTCGAACAATTTGACTTGATACGTTTTCTCCAGCTTTTGAATCTGGGTCGTGACGCTGGATTGTGCGTAACCGAGCACTTCTGCTGCTCTTGTAAAGCTTTCACGAATGGCAACTTCCCGAAATGTTTGAAGATAAATGAAATCCAATCTGGCCACCCCATCGGAAATTTTGATTAGAATCATCGTTTATTATAGATAACTCTGATGCTGTCTCCTATGTTACATTAGATTTAATTCAACGGGAAGGGATAACTGATGATGATGAACGAACAACATATTCGTGGGATTTTCATACCGCTGATTACACCTTTTACACGTGACTATAAGTTGGACATCGATTCGTACCGGAAGTATGTTACCTATCTTGCAGGCCATGACATCCAGGGTCTGGTCGTTAACGGTACGACAGGAGAGTCGCCAACCGTATCCTGGGATGAAGTGAAGCAAATGGTACAGGTGACGCAGGATGTTCTGAAGAGCATGAACAAAACCATTCCGATCGTCATTGGCACGGGAACGAACGATACTTATTCAACGGTGCATCGGACGGAAATGGCGGCTGAATTAGGAGCGGATGCAGCCATGGTGGTCACTCCGTATTACAACCGGCCGACGCAGGAAGGAATCTTGGAGCATTTCCGTGTCGTATCTCGTGTAGGCCTGCCTGTGCTTGTATATGAGATTCCTGTTCGCACGGGCAGTCGCATGACAATAGATACAATACGCAAAGTGCTGGACCTGGATGGCGTAATTGGGCTCAAGGACAGCACGGGCGGTCTTGATCTGCTTTTAAAATTGACCCAGTACGAGACCAAGCCTGTCCTCTGCGGAGAGGATGCCTATTTCCATGCCATGCTATGCCAGGGAGCTGCCGGTGGTATGCTTGCATCCGCTCATCTCAATATCCAGGAGTATGTGGATATATACCAACGTTTTGTGGCTGGCGACATGAACGGGTCGCGAGACAGTTTCATGCTACTGGAACCGGTGATCCAGCATGTATTTGCAGAGCCAGCCCCGGCCGCGATCAAGTGGTGGCTTACCCAGAAAGAGATTATTGCCGCCGAGCAATTGCGTCTGCCACTTATGCCACTGTCGGATCAGGTGAAGCAGGGTCTCCTGAATTCAATCGTATCCTGATAAATCAGCTTATCTCAGACTACCCAATCATAACGTAGAAGAAGCATCTCCTGGACAGGAGATGCTTCAATTTTTAGCCGGAACTGACAACCTTCAGAAAAACGAATTTAAGAAGATACTCTCTATGGTAGAACGCTGTATCGGTGTTTTCATCCTAATGAGGTCCGCAATCTGAAAAGCTTACAAGCAATAGCTAGATGGTTGTTAGTAAATCCAGTTGCAGCATTAAGGGAATTCTTTATGTAAGCGAAATTATTGCAAAAAGAAGGCTGCCGGTGAATTTCACCGACAGTCCTTCTTCCAAGCAGTATACTCCTCACTCCTATTCGCTGGACAGCTCCTTGAGCGATTTGACTTTACCATGGGGATGCTGTTCTTGCTTTCGTGACTTCCAGGCTGCTTCTTTCCTTTTCTTCTGGTGAGCCATAACAGATATCCTCCTTTGGAAATTGTGATGTATACTACTTTCTTAAGTTGTCATTTCTCAGCTCTGTTCATTCATAAAACTAAATTCGTTGGATTTTTGTAATAATTCAGGGGTTCCAAACCGTTTCAAAGGAATAGCTGGGAGCATGGCTTCATGTATTCTGGGTTTGCTGGAGATTGCATTAATTGAGCAGACGGCGCTACTCAAGCGCTGCACTGGGAACAATTTTTAAAAAACAGCCGATTTCTCCTTAACATACTAGAAATCGGCCTTTGCCTTCCGAAAAGAGGATTTAGTACATATAATACAACACAAATAATTAGAAATATCGGTGATGCGCCCGAAAGATTGGAAGGTGTGTAAGAAGGCTACTTATCGGCTGAACCGCTAGTTTCCGAGAAATAGTTATGTAAGTGATATAAAAAATATTATCATGTTCATACATTAGCTGTTATTGTAACTCCCTAAAGGACATGTTTTTTAAGAGACTATGAAGAACTTGTATTCTTCATAGTCCTGTTTAATGAACTAATGATCAATTATTCAGCAAATGATGCAAGTGAACTGCCTTCCCACATTTCCCCCTTATTCAGTGTCCAACCATCATTATAAAGATTGTAGGCACCTTTATTAGCTGCGGGGCTCCATCCCTCATCCCAAGCTAAGAAATAAATGGTTTTCGGATATTTTTCTTTGATGGCATTGATAAATAAAGAATAATCCATACTACCATTGGTTGCCTGCGGACCGACTTCTGTGAAAGCAAAAGGCTTATCAAGAGCTGTTAACTCGTCATATCCTTGAATCGAATAAGGATCTGAGAAATAAGCGTCTAATCCAACAATATCAACATATGAAGATCCAGGGTAAAAGTCTGTCTTAAAGTTTCGGTTGGCGTCTGGTGCGTATACCCATATCAGGTTGTCCAATCCTCTTGTATCGGTCATATAATGATAGACTTTTTTATAAAGCTGTTGATATAAAGTGATACGTTCGCTATCCTCTTGGTTATAGTCGGTGAGTCCCCACCAGAACCATTCTCCATTCATTTCGTGAAGAGGTCTGAAAAGAACAGGAACACCTTCATCTTCTAACTGCTGAAGGCCATCGGCAATTTTGCTTAACATAGCGTCTAATCGCTGGCCCTCTTCAGTTGATGAGTCTAGGATTCTTTCATACTGACTGTTTGAGATTGGGGTTTTATAATTTCCAGAGTTAAACGCAGGGTTAGCCAGATGCATACTGATCTGAGGTATACCTCCGTTCTTCCAATGAGAGATTGAATCGGTGTTACAACTATAATCGATCGAATCGGCAATATTAGAAGTCTCCATCCATCCTCTTGAATAATCACAGCCATACACGGCAGGGGACTGTCCTGTTGCATTTTCAATTCGATTAGCTTCGGTCATAGAAAATGACGCATTTGTGTACCCGCCGAATGCTCCTGACACTACGCGATTTTCCGATGACAGATTAGCGAGCCAGTTCATCACTTCCTTGGTTGTGGCTTGTCCATTAGGATTCACCGTATGTGCAGATGCTGTCTGTGAGAAAGTCGAAGCGATTAACAGAATCCCCAATATTCTTATGTACCACCTCTTCTCTAAAGGAACGACTGGTCGATTTTTACCATCGTATTCATTTAATTGATTTCACTGTGATATTTCTCCCTATGACACTTCTGATTGCAAGCTACATTATTTTTCATTCTAGCGAGTTGATACCAACTCCTTATAAAAATTTGATTTTTACGAATAAAAGCACCTCAATTATATCGACCTCAAATGAATAGATTAAAATAGTTCTAAAAGAGTAAAAAATAGTTCTTATAACAACTATCATTCAACTTCACAAAGAATGTTAGAGATAAGAATATGCTTAAAGTAATATTTTCCTTTTCATTCTTATGAAAATATTCTTTTCAAATTATTGTTATTATGTGCTATATAGAAGACTTTATGCCCGCACATTTGACACGCCATGTTATAAAAATCAAAAGAAATAAATAGCGGCTAACCAACGTCTATCAAAATAAGTTGATTACATCTGAAGGCTTAGCGTAGATTTTCGCTAAAACAAAAAAGCCGCCAAAATGGCGACTTCTTATGCGTATATGTTGTTGTCTCTCCTTGCAGTGCTGAAGTCTGCACCTGTGTTCGATAAACCTATTGTTCCTCGTTAGCTTTTATTCTTCAACTTCAACAATGATGTTAACCATAGATGCATCGTGATTTTTAATGCGAAGTGGTGCTGTGAAAGCAGATAATATCTTTTTACCAATTAATGGTGCAGGGTTTATGTCTTCGTAAATGAGCATTGTCGGCTCTTCATATTTTTCATGGTCTAAGAAGGCATGGTGAACAAAATAGCCGTTTCTTTTGGCTTCTTCCAGATTTTCAATGCTCATGGTATCAATGGCCACAGCTTTGCAGTTCGGCAAATTTTTACGGATGAATTCCGCTGCTTTGGGAGAGACGGCTGGGAAATTATTAGCGTATTTCTCAAAATCCGTATCTCGGTGTTTCCAATAGCTTGTATTAAAGATGAGAATATCCGCTTCATGCAGCTCTTCATATTCCTGAAGCATTTCGATAGATGAATTCTTCAATCGGAACAGCATCTATTCCCTTACCGTTATTTAAATGATGCCACGGTGCATCGACATGGGTGCCGACATGAAGATACATACTTAACACACTTCCATTCCAGGCATCCCCTTTGTCCAAACGCTCTCTAGGCTCTAACTTCACTTCTGGCAATCCTGGATAAACAGGCATTCCTTCATATATTGGGTAACCGATTTCAACGTATTTTGACATACTAAGACGCTCCTGTAATTTTAGTTTTAAGAATCCATTATTATAGGGATATTCGCCTAATGTGTAGCTTCCGAAAAGTATAAGCGGAGTACAAACAGACAAACTGATAAAAAGACCATACCCCTACAGGTCAACTCCCTCATTTTAATTTATATTTTATATTCAATCGCCCTATCTTTCCTGAAATCGTACGACCACTTCTCCTTGATTGTCCTTTTAAGAAAGATAATATAAAAATAATAAACGATTATCCTAAGATATTAAAATAGGTATCTCTCCAAGCAGATTCTTTAAGTTAATAGAATCCCACGGCATATGCTCCGTTATACCTAATCCAACTACATCTGTTTCTTCAGATAGTTCTTTAATCAGATTAAGTAGCTGAGGCATTTGCATTGTTCCCGCAGGAGAAAAATTATAAGGTGCTTCAGGGTTGGCGAATAATAAAGAACGAAATGCTTTTGGGTCAAGCACATCTAAATCAAGGTGAATAGCTAGGTGCTTAATGCCACTTTCTTTAATCCACTCTCTTATAGATTCAGTACTATTCGTTAACTCTTTGGTTCCTGCAGTTTTAATTCCTAGTCTTTGAATCATTTCTGTGTCTGATTCTACAGGAGCTATATCTAGTCTTTGAAACGCTTCTGAAATGACTTCTGATTCTTGTTCTGTAGGAGCCGCTAATCCCGCGATAAAGACATTTTCAGGTTTTAGTGGGATTTTCACATGTTTTGCGAACTCCTCATCTCCTTCTCCCAAAAGATTTCCGAGCGGTAATGTATGTCCGTTATCATAGCCTACATATCTAACTAAATCACTGTGAGCATCGATCCAAATTAAACCTAATTTCCCACCGTATCGTTCGTTCAAATAGGCAAATGGAGCTTGTTCCACTAAGCAGTCACCGCCAAACATTACAATGCGATCTGGCTTATGAGCATCAATGATATGCTGAGCAGCCTCTAACTGTTCAAGTAGCTGTTTTCTCCCATTCATACCGTTTTCGTTTTCAAGCGGAGTACCCTTATAAGCTTGAACTGGAACATGAATAAGAGGTTGTTCATTATCCGGAGCTAGCCAAGCAAGCAGTTCGGCTCCAAAAGAGTAATTAGGATTGTTTCCCCCTTGCCATTGTGGCATTAACAGGCGTATTGTTTTTTTAGTCATGTTTTTCTCTCCTTTACTTCAAAAGTAAGGTTAGTATAAACTGAACACAAATAAAAACGTAGTACGCACTATTTTGATAGGTACTACCCGAAAGGATAGTGTAAACATGAGTATGGCTGAATTTAAAGGTAAAGTTAAAAATATTCAAGATACACCTTTTGGTTATACAGTTTCATTGATTGGTGGTAAATGGAAAATGGTTATTATTTATCTCCTAGCCGAAAACCGAACAGTTCGCTTTAATGATCTGAAAAGACAAATAGGGGCTATTACTTATAAAACATTGAGTTCACAACTAAAAGAATTGGAAGCGGATGGTCTGGTGAATCGAAAAGAATATCCTCAAGTCCCCCCTAAAGTCGAGTACAGTCTCACAGATAAAGCAGAAACGCTATTACCTGTTTTGGAAGGATTGTGTGAGTGGGGAACAAAAAACCAAAATAATTAAATCCAGTGTTCTACTAAAAATCCTGTATGCGAAAAGTTGTCCTGTTTTCCAACACTGCTATCCCAAGTTAAACTCTATGGTTAACAGCAGTGACACTTTGTTTATTTAGCTCTAAATACTGAAGATGCCGTATTCATATACTTCCCCTTATTCTCCAACCGAAGAGGAAAGGCGGCCTTCCATAATGGCTCTGATTTGTTCGGTCGGCATCTTCAGGTGTCTATCGTGCGTCAGCAGAACGTTGATTCCCTGTTCCACGTCCGTCAGCTGTGTGTAACAAAAA
This sequence comes from Paenibacillus sp. cl130, assembly GCF_900116035.1. Classification (NCBI taxonomy): domain Bacteria; kingdom Bacillati; phylum Bacillota; class Bacilli; order Caryophanales; family Paenibacillaceae; genus Paenibacillus; species Paenibacillus sp. cl130. Next base: position 281,965 of record NZ_FOYG01000003.1, on the reverse strand, counting down.
CCTTGTACGACAGGGAATGCAGCAATGACTGGACATCAGCATGCAGCCGTTCTAGAAATTCTATTATCTTAATTATCGCTTCAAGCCAGATTTATCTCCCGAATCACTTCAAGCGGAACCTTCGGTTTTCGGTCTTCCGTCAACAATCCGTTGACTTCCTGCTGTACATCGGTTACCTGTGTATAGCAATAGCCCGAGAGATAGGGGGTCGCTTTAATTGCTCCGGTGACTGCACGGAAACGTTCGATAAAAGCTTCGACTGAATTCACCTGGTTTCCGTATCCCCAGCCCATGTCCGTCTGGAAGGCAATGCCGCCGAATTCGCTTATGATAATTGGTTGTCCCCGGTAGGCATATCCTTCTGCAAAGGCATATTTCCAATTGTTAAAGGAGATGCTGTTGTTTACAATGCTTTCCTTGTCCTGATATCGTTCCAAAAACTCTTCGCCCGTCTCCACATAATCATGAAGGGTTAAAATATCCGAGACTGTATGCTCCCATCCGTCATTGGTAATCACCGGACGATACGGATCAATCGTCTTCGTCAGATGATAGATGGTTTGCGTGAACTGTTGCTGCCTTACATCATGTCCAATGGTCGATATGCCCCACGATTCATTGAACGGGACCCAAGTTATGATGCTCGGATGATTGTACTGCTGCGGCACGATTTCCAGCCATTCCTTCGTAAAACGGCTAACCGCCTGATCATTGAACTCAAAGGTCGCCGCCATTTCCGACCAGACGAGCATGCCTTTCACATCACACCAATATAAAAAGCGAGGGTCTTCCAACTTCATATGTTTACGAACCCCGTTATATCCCATCGCGGCTATTTTATCGATATCTTCGATAAGAGCTTCTTCAGACGGCGGAGTCAGATGTGTTTCCGGCCAGTAGCCCTGATCCAGAATCAGCCGCTGGTAAAGAGGACCATTATTCAATAGAACCTGTCCGTTTTCAATCGATATTTTCCGCATGCCAAAATAAGAATACACCCTGTCGCACTCTTTCTCATCCTCATACAGAATAAACTCTACATCGAACAAGTTTGGCGATTCCGGTGACCACAAACACTGCTTCCATGGACCACCGGCTTCATGAAATACATGGACCTCTACCGTTATCCAGGGCCTGTCGGCAGATAGGCTGACCTTTTTCACATGCTGTCCTTTCAGCGTAATCCGTGTCTCTAGGCGTAAATTATCTTTACCCTTGATACCCATGAGCTGAAAGTCAAAGCGGATCATATGACGGTCGATATCCGGTGTTATCTTGACCTCATTGATTCTTATCTCATTCACATATTCAATCCACACACTTTTCCAGATTCCGGTGCTCTGTACATAAAAGCATTCAAAGTTTTGATCCACCCAACGCTGCTTTCCCCGGGGCTGCGTGCAGCTCTGACTATCCTCCACTTTAAGCACGATGCTATTCTCCGAGTCGTAAGTGATATAGGGTGTGATGTCGAAAGAAAACGCAGCATAACCTCCTTCATGCTCACCAGCCATAAATCCGTTCACCCAGCATTTCGCTTTATAATCTACACCCTGAAAATGTAGAATTGTCCTTTTCGCTATTGCCTCCTGCGGGACCTTCACGCTCCTGCAGTACCAGACCACCGGATGGAAGGTCTCGACTCTGATCCCGCTTGCCTTGGTTTCATAAGTAAAAGGTACGAGGATTTTGGCTCCCTTCGGAAAATGATGATACCATTGCTCGCTTTCACCCACTTTGCCGTCGTCGAAGGCGAAATCCCACACCCCATTCAAATCCAGCCACTCTTTACGTACAAATTGCGGCCTTGGATAATTTTTGATATAAGCGTTTGTAGTCATACAGTTTCCACCTATCCTTTGATATATAATTAGTCACCTTAGCCTGATGACTTTACAGTGCATTGCTATCATCTGTAGGTCCGATCGTCATCCTTTACCTCCGCTTCGAAATACAAACAATAAAATCGATTTGTTACACTATTATTGTATCTTTAGGGGATTATATAGTGATGCATTTTTAATGTCAACGCTTTCAAGTTAATTTTATGTAACTAATAAACTGAATAAGGCTTTAGCTACAGAGCACCTGCAACTAAAGCCTATCCATTTCACCAATATCTCAATCCATGACATAATTCACAGTCATTTTGATATTCTGATCATAATCTCCAAATTGCTTTCCGAACAGGTTGAGCCCACCTTGATGCACCGCATCTGGCTTAATTCCGATCCGCAAACGCAATTTGTGGCTGTTTTGCAGGTTGAGCTGATCCAGTGTAACCGAGGAAACCTTCTCCATATCCAGCGCAGTCTTCTCTTTATCTACTCGCCAGGTCTTGAGCAACCCATACTGGGTAGACCACTCATACCACCAGGCAGGATTCAGCTTGCCGCGCCTGTCTCCAAAATCACCGGGACACGTCCACATGCCAATCTCCACGCCATTAACCCACAAGGAAATATCAGAAGGCCAATTGTTGTCATAGTTTGGTGCTTCAGAACACATTTCCATCGATAGCTCAAGCGATTCTATTCGCGCTCCTGCCGGTATTTCGAGCGGCATTAAATACTCGACATAGCCCTTGCGGAACCATATCATCTGGGCTCCGATATGCTTCGGGTGGAAAAAACTCGCCGGTTCGTCCTCGCGTATGATCATCCCGTCTGCATTGGCCATACCGCACGTCGGTGAAACCTCACAATCGCTATAATGACCGATCGGCATGTCCACTTCGTAGATCTGTACATCCCCTTTGGGTACTGCTTTTTCAAGATTTAGCGCAATATGAATGTCATCATAATTGCGGCTGCACATCTTCATCGCGCCGCGAGAGGCAGGCAGCAGCTCTGTATTAATCAGTCTAGCAGCCTCCAGAACCTTGATATTGTTGGCTACCGTAGACACCGGAAGTTGAAGAGCTTCCGCTATTTCTACAATATTAAGGTTTTTAGAAATCAAGAGGCGGAGAATATCAACTCGGGAACGGGTGGATAAAGCATGCGTAACCGTTACCAGCTTGTCCGGATCATCAAAACTAAGCTCAAGCATTGCATCACCCATCTCAATTTACTGTGATTATATTACAATAAGTTTACTTGTATGCTTTGAAACAGTCAATAATATTGTATTAAATTATTAATTTTGTATTAAATACCGATCATGTCCGATTTCTCTGGTTCAAGAACCCATAGGAAAGACAGCGATTTTTGAGCGGAACCCTGTATACAAATGCAACACGTTATTCCTTTGCTTTATGCAATAAAAAGCCGCTGATCTTCGGATTAAGATCAGCGGCTGATGCTCTCTTCATTTTAAACTTTCTTTAATACCCATACTCCATACGGTTCCAATGGTACGGTACCAGTAAGCCTCCTACCGGAAAGGAGTTCCTCCGTCTCAACACTCAGTTTAACCTGAGCCGTTTCTCCGCTGTAATTCAGTAGAAATACCAGCTCTTCTTGTACATCCGCACGAATAGCGACTTCTACCGTCGAAGGAGCTTTGCACCACCCCGCAAGCGGAGATGTCACCGGCAGCTGTCTTAGGAGCTCAGCCGCTAATGCTAGGTCAAAAGCTGCACCCCAATAGTAGACCAGTCCCTTGCCGACACGGTTGAGGGTCAAGGCCGGTTTCCCTTCATAGTAGCTTGATGCGTACTCTGCGAGTACTTCTACCGTATCAGCATGAACATTCAATATATCGTTGAAGCCTGGAGCCCAAAAATCAAGAGCTTGATCCTTAAATCGCACCGATACAGGTGATGCCGTCCCATTTATCATCGTAAAGTCCTCTACGTGGACGCCGCTCATTGCGGCTGCAGGGCCTGGGAGTGGCTGCATGCGGCAGTGACCGAACTCGTTCTTATAACCGGTGCGGCAGCCGAAGATCAGGATGCCCCCATCCTCTACATATTTCTGTAACATAGCTGCCGTACTGTCTCGTAGGATCGCCGGATGCGTGTATACCAGCACCTTGTAATTGGCCAGTTCCCGCAGCTGTTCTGATTCCATACCCGGACGGATTGTAACCATATCCGAAGGTATATGTCCATACTGCAGTGCCTTGTACCAGCCGAGCTCACTTTGCTTTGTCAAGGGACCATACCATTTATCCAACTCGCCATCCCACTCGTTATCATAGTCACGAAGTAGAGCAACCTCTGCCACGTAACGTTTGCCAAGAATCCGCCCTCCAACCTTTTGCAGCTCCTTTCCGACGCGGCCTGCTTCTGCGACCCGACGATTCGGCTGATTGTGATAATCATTAATTCCATGCCAGTACATTTCCGTACCAAACGTTGCCGTTCTCCAGCGGAAATACAAAATCATGTCTGCCCCGTGAGCAATGCTTTGGTAGGTCCACAATCGCATCTGCCCCGGGCGCGGAGATGGCATCTCCATCCTGTTCACCCATCCTCCTGGACCGGATTGCTGCTCCATCACGCAGAAATTTGGTGACATCCCTCTGACGTTACTTAAAGTAAGCCCCCACTTGCGATCCAGCAATGGCTTCTCCCCTTGGTCCGGATAAATGGTACTGAATTGAGGGTAAGAATCGTACGAGAAAAAATCAAGCAGTTGATCCGTCATTTTATGGCTATCCAAATGCCCGAATACACCGTTGGTTGTCACCCACTGATTAGGCGCCACTGACCGAATTATGTCCACTTGTAGCTTGGCAAACGAAATGGTGTTATCGGATATAAATCGCTTCTCGTCCAAAGCCTGATGAGGATTCGTTGACCCGGATACGGTCGGACGAGTTAGATGGACCTGATTCCAGCTGTCGTAAGTTTGATTCCAAAATACAGCCCCCCAGGCCTTGTTGAGTTGCTCCAACGTACCGTATTTTGCCTCTAGCCAGCGCCGGAAAGCCTGATGATCTGCCTCGGCATAGAAGACGTTTATCTCGCAGTTCAGCTCATTATCAATTTGCCACCCAATGATGGCCGGATGATCTTTGTAATGTTGTGCCATCTCTCTTGTAATACGTGCGCAAAGCTCCAAATAAACGGGACTGCTGTAGTTATAATGCCGACGCTGACCGTGTTGGAACGTGACCCCTTCCATGGATACGTTCAGCACCTCGGGATACTTATAAGTAAGCCATGCCGGTGGCGTAGCTGTTGGTGTGCCCATGATCACTTGAATCCCGTTCGCGTCTGCCTGCTCCAAGAAACGGTCAAACAGCGTGAATTCGAACTTTCCTTCCTCCGGCTCGAAGATCGACCAAGCAAATTCTCCAATCCGAATGATGCTGAAGCCCAGTTCCTTCATTCTTATGAGATCGTCCGACCACAACGATTCGTCCCAGTGTTCAGGATAATAACAAGCTCCTAAATGAAAGCGATCTAAAGATAAGGATTTCGGCATGCTCCAATTCTCCTTCAGTAGAAGTGATAGTACAAAAATGTGATTCTCTGATAATCGTATCTATTGTAATATAAGAATAAAAGGATTAGAATAACTCGATTTTGCTAATTGAATTACTTTTTTGCTAACTTACTCAAGGAGATGGATACATGATTAAAATAGATTGTTATCTTCCTTCACCCATTCTAAAAGGTATACTGTTTCCCGAATCGTTAGGGCATTACAAGAACTTCCCCACTCATGGGGAGCGAAGGAATGCAGGATTACTGAAAGATTACAATTTACATATCATTTTTGCAGGCAAAGGCGCTATTGTGCATGATGGGAAGGAAATCGAGCTTACCCCTGGCATGGGCTTTCTTTTCGACAAGCATACGACGCAGCAATATCGAACAAAACCCGAGGATCCCTGGGATGTTCGATGGATTCATTTCGACGGGCAGGACGTAGATTCGCTATTACAAGGTCGAAGCATTCACGAACCGTATCTGTTCTCGCTCCACCGACCAGAACGTTTAAAGCCACTGATGGAAGAAATGCTGCAACTTGCCCAAACTTACCGTCACGACTATGATGTACGGATCTCTTCCCTGCTTTATGAAGTTCTTCTGGAGATCGTCCACCATTCCCACCAAATTTTCGGCACCTCTCCCGGCGGCACCGTCCATGAGAGGATTCGTCATACGGCGGAATATATTCGTATGCATTGTCGGAACATGCTCGATTTGAAGACAATGGCTGCGACGTCAGGTTATAGCTCCTTTCATTTTAGCCGGCTCTTCCATCAGATCATGGGCAGCACCCCAGCTCAATATTTGCTCCAATGCCGAATAACGCTGGCCAAACATCTCCTTGTATCCACGGCACTCACTGTAAAGCAGATTGCACTGGAAACTGGCTTTCATCAAAGCAGCTATTTTATCAAGAGATTTCGGGAGCATACAGGCATCACACCGGAGCAGTTTCGCCAGCTGAGAAGGATGGGTTAGTACAATCTAAAAAACTCCTTCAATAGCTGGGCATGTGTGTATGGCAGCGTACAAATCGAAATTACAAATTTTGCAGTTGAATAAAAGAATAAGCGGCCGCTTAGGACGTTTGGTTAACATGTCCTACGCTACCGCTTCTGTTAATGTTTTTTATTTCGCTTATATATGGGATTATATTGTCTGTTTGGATATTGCTCCGAAATATTCTACAACTACCTCACGGAATTCCAGAGCAGCCCGCGAAATATACCGACTCCTGTGCCATAATAAAGCGATCTCCCGTACCAATTCGTGATTTTCTACTTGAAGATATTTAAGATGTTCCCGTGAGTTTCTTGCCGTGCTTGGTATGAAGGCTATGCCAATTTCAGCTTCCACAAGCGTACTAAGCCTTGCAGGTTCATCCCCCTCATACACATATTTAGGTACAAATCCTTCCGATTTGCATACAGAGTCCACTAAATCGCGAGTACCGTAGCCACTCTTTACACCAACAAACCATTCATCCCTTAGATCTGTCAATGTTACACTGCTTCGATCTGCCAGCCGATGCCCCTTTGGAACAGCTACAAGGATTGGGTCGATAAACACGATCTGGCATTCGATGTTATCCCCCTCTATTGGAGGTGAGGACAAGCAAAAATCGACCTCACCTCTATGAAGAAGCGTTACCATTTCCTGTGTGGTCAGCATTTGCACATGAAACTGAATATAGGGTCGCTTTTTCCGAAACTCTCGCAGGATATTGGGTAATGTGCTTGCGGTGGTCACCGCCAATTCGAGAGTGCCATATTCCGGGCTGGATAAATCGCTAAGCTCCTGCTTCCCCTGCTCCAATTCAAATAAAGCCCTCTCTGCGCGGTGAAGGAATCTGCTTCCGAACTCATTTAATCGCAGTTTCCTTCCTGTTCGATCGAAGAGAGGAACCCCCAGATCTTCCTCCAGACGCTGAATCGTTTTGCTCAGCGACGATTGAGTAACGTGTAGACTTCGTGCAGCCTCGGTCACATGTTCCAAACGAGCTACCGTCAGAAAATATTGCAGTTGAAGAAGTTCCATTATGCCCTCCATTCATTCCCTCAAGTCAATGAGATTATAACATCAAATGCGTTGGAATAAATAATCGATTTCAAGTACGATGACATTAATTCGCTATGGGGGGACCAGAAATGAGCGTTCGCAGCTGGTGGTTAATGATTTCGGTTGGTCTAGGGATACTATTGAACCCATTAAATTCTTCGATGGTTTCTGTTGCTATTCCAAGTCTACAAAATGTGTTCCATCTTGACTTTACAGGTGTTTCCTGGATTATTTTTTCTTTCTACATTGCAAGTAGCATCGCTCAACCTGTCATGGGAAAAGCGAGCGATTTATTCGGTCGTAGGAAAATATTTCTTACCGGGCTTGTTGTAGCCTTCATTGCATCATTATTAGCTCCATTATCACCAAATTTCGGGTGGCTCATCATGTTCCGCATTGTGCAATCCATCGGAACAAGCATGATGGTTGGAGTTGGAATGGCTATTGTTCGAATTCATATTACAGAGAAACAAGCAACTGCGTTGTCTGTTTTGTCCATATTCCTATCTGGAGCAGCAGCAATTGGCCCCTTTATTGGCGGGGTCTTGATTCATTGGTGGAATTGGCCTGCTATCTTTTTCATCAATATTCCGTTTGTGGTGGCCAGCTTTGTATTGGCTTGGAGGAATATTCCTAAGGACGAACTGCCAACATCCGTAGCACGCAACATGTCTTTTCGTAAATGGTTTGATTTGATTGATGCAACAGGGATTCTGCTCTTCACATTGGGTCTGGTTGCCCTGCTAGTTGGGTTACTCTCGGCAAAATCATCTGGGCATATCTCATTAGGAAATGTCATTGTCGGGCTGATAGGCTTCGTTGCGCTGGGGGCATTCGTACGACATGAGTTAAAAGCGACATCACCCTTTATTCCTTTACGCACATTCGCCAGTTACCCTGCGATGATTTGGATTAATGTCGAATTCATGCTCGTTAACGTACTATATTACTCGCTCTTTTTCGGGCTTCCGTCCTACTTGCAAATGGTACGTCATGTCAGCGAGTTCCAAACAGGCATTCTCATGCTAAGCTTAGGCTTGTGCTCGCTAATTACTTCTCCATTTGCAGGACAATGGATTGATAAATCAGGACCCAGACCGGCATTGCTGGTGTCCGCAATTCTGATGACATTGGGGTCAGTGTGGCTCGTGACATTGAATCCAACTTCACCGGTTATCAGCGTGTGTTTGGCTTTAGCTGCATTCGGTATTAGCAACGGTTTGAACAATGTAGGTATGCAAGCAGCCCTGTTCCAAAGTTCTCCAAAAGAAATAATCGGTGTAGCATCCGGATTATTTAACACATCAAGATATCTGGGAACCATTATCTCTTCATTATTGATAGCTATTGTTATGGGAGGTACGTTTAGCTTCAAGGGATTTCAAATGCTTGGGATCATCCTCACGGTAATTGCATTGTCTTTGGTATTCATAAGTCGGCGGCACCAGAAGCCAGCGCAATTGCATGAGTCATAGGTTCACCAAGTTCATAATTCAAACCACAAAAGCCGTAAATCTCCGGGGTTATTGGAGACTTGCGGCTTTTGTGGTTTGTTTAGATTGCCCCAAAGCCATTTGAAAGCTTCGGGGCAGTTTCCCTATTTTGAACTCGGAGCTTGTTTTTAATGCCTAAAGTGAGAATCAGGTGAACATTACTCCACTTCCGTCTGTTACTAGTAAGTTCGCTAGCTCAGTTTCCAACATCGCTTTAACGGTTTCTGGATTTTCTTCAAAAGGAAGTTCAAGTGATATTTGCAGTACGTTCTCTAGATGCTGAACAGTGAAGAAAATGATCGAATCCCGATGAAAGTCCCTCTCTTCTGGCAGCACATTTTTAAACAGTTGATATGTTTCCGACGCTTCGCCAAGGTAATTGAAGACAATAGGCAGTTTATTCAGGCTATGCTTTAGATACCGATTGGACTGCGGATACAACGATGTCATTTCGCCATTGTATATGAGATTTAAAAAATTCAGATTATGGGACACGGCCAACTGTATAGTTTTCCTGATCTCATCCCCCTGTTCATCCGCATCTGTAAGCAGTACTGGAATTTGGTCAATAAATTCACCTATAATATCAAAATATTGCTTGTCCTCATATGCCCGGCCATAATTGACGAGAAGAACAGGAACTTCGTCCACTTGCAAATATCTGCGGAAAAAGCGATTGGCCAGTCGTATAGCCAAGTCCCACATGTATTCGACCGCGTCGGAATCATTCCAATTCGCAAGTTCAACTGTCACATCTGTGCCCGTTGTGTAGCTGCGCCCATCGACTGCGAGGAAAATAGCATCCGAAGCAGTAGCGAATGCGGACAAGCGAAATTTGTCGACAATCTCTTGATCGCCCATACCCTGAGGTCCTTTGCGGACCTGACTCACATAATCACGGTAGCTTCCTGCTAGCTGCCCTTTTACATTGTTTATGTCATCATATGCACGGTACAACTCACTCTTAACGACCTCTCCGCTCATGTTATCATAGATGAGATGTGAACAAGGGAGCAGCAGCAAATGATCCCGTAAATTGAGGCGAACAAGCGCAATACGATATAACAAGTCTCCGGTTGTTTCATAAGGGTTCATAAAGAATGCAGGCAATATATGTGAGAGTATACGATTTTGCATCTCTGCATCGTAGTTCGATAAATCTATCATTGGAATGTCCATGCGCTCCTTCATGGACAACGTTTCCCATTCACATCCGATATCCGTTTGGACCAACACACTTCTAAAGAGTTCATGGCGCTCTATCAGGCGTTGCATGACTGCAGATAACCGTTCTACATCCAGCAGGTAACTATCAAAAGGAACGACACCTCCTGAGGGTTGCGGATGCTCCAAATGATAATGTTGAGCGGGAGCAAGCGCATAGCGTTGTAAAGGCTCTCCTGCTAGCATCGTGCTGTTCCATTGGTCATTCATCCGCAGCAGATGTTCCAGCCATTCCTCAGCATGCAGCTTCACTGCTTCATCGTCTACCATCGTATCTGTGTACAACTTTTCACAGCCAAGTACTTGGACAGCTTCTTCAAAAGGAAGCAAATGATGTGGATGAAGGTCAGGATGAAGGCGTGACAAAATGACTTTTTTCAGGGCCTCTGCTTGTACAGAATCGAAAGGATCTATGTGCAAAGTTAATTGATCTCGTCCTTCAACGGTTGTTGATTGGAAATGAGCATATACGTCATAAGCCTTTTCGATGATGTCTATTGCCTCGGCAATATCACGTGTTAGTATATCCGGCATCGAAGTGTCTGCTCGCATATACTCTGACATTTGGCGAATAGTCTGATATTGAAACACCTGATTAATTCCTATTTCAATGCCAACAGCCTTAGCCTGTGAAACCAATTGAATGGCTTTTAGGGAGTGTCCGCCTAAATTAAAATAGTTATCATCAATGCCAACAATACTGACACCCAAATTCTGCTTCCAAATATCTACCATATGTCGTTCCATGTCGGTTCGCGGGGCTGCATATTCAACACCTGTTTGAATGTCTCCATCCGGCGCAGGCAACGCTTTGCGGTCAATTTTCCCGTTTGGTGTCAGCGGGAAATGATCCAGTTGTACGACATAAGTCGGGATCATATAACCCGGCAGCTTGGGCTGCAGCAGGTTGCGCAGCTCTGGCAAATTCAGCGCCTCCGAGGCTACGACATACGCACACAAATCCTTGTCTCCGTCTTCGTCTTCCCAGGCGGTGACGATGGCTTTCTGAATGCCGTCCACGGTCAGCAGCTGTGCTTCCACCTCGCCCAATTCAATCCGGAAGCCCCGGATTTTGACCTGATCATCCATCCGGCCGATAAAGTCCACATTGCCATCCGGCATCCACCGCGCCAAATCGCCTGTGCGGTACAATCGTTCACCCGGTACATATGGGTTCGCTACGAATTTCTCGGCTGTCAGGTCTGCACGATTCAGGTAGCCTCGTGCCACCCCGGCTCCGCCAATGCACAGCTCACCCAGTACGCCGATCGGCACCGGATTCAGCTGGCTGTCCACGATATAGAAACGTGCGTTCAGCCACGCCTGACCAATCGGCACATTGCCGCTGCTTGGCAGCTTCGACAGCTCTTCGTCGTAGAAGCTAGAGTCGATTGCCGCTTCTGTGACACCATAGCTGTTCATAATGCGGATATCCGCGCCAAACCGTTCTTGCAGCACCCGGTAATCTGTCACGCTACAGCTATCCGAGCTGGTGATCAGCAATTCCAGACTGCTCATGTCCAGTCCCTGTTCATGCACATGTTGCATAAACGGTACGATCAGGGCCGGGGTCGATTCGAATACGGTAATCTGGTAATCGCGAATCCAGCCATACAAACGGCTAAAATCAATCCGGTCGTCTTTCGGACAAATGACCATCGTGCCGCCGTTATAGAGCGTCCGCGCGATATCTCCGACGAATACGTCGAACGAGAAGCTCGCCAGCTGCAGCAGTCGTACCGGAAACTCGCTCAGACGGTAATCTCGGCGATACGCCGCAGCCGTATTCACTAAGCTGCGATGCTCAATCATGACCCCTTTTGGACGTCCCGTTGTACCAGACGTGTAGATCACATACGCCAGATCCTGTGGTTCGTTGATGTGATCGACGTCTGTGATATCTCCGATGTACAGCGACTCATCATCCAACGCCAGCATAGACTGCAGACGTAGTCTGGTTGCCAGTTCGGATGCTGCTTCGCTATCAGGTGACGAAGTTGCTGTTCCATTCAGGGTTCCATGGAGAGTACCTGATTCCATCGTTTCAGCGCCAGCCGCTGTTTCTAACTCGGCTTCAGATTGCCCTCCGGCCAAGGCCTGTCGGCTTTCCTCCAGCCATGCCTGCGCACGGTCCTGCAAGCCCGTCTGGGTCAACAGTACCGTCGCACCGCTGTCCTCCAGCATGAAATGAATACGTTCTGATGGATAGTCTGCATCCAGCGGCACATATGCGCCTCCAGCTTTCCACACCGCCAAAACGCCGACCAGCATGTCCACCGAACGTTCACTTAAAATGCCGACAATCGACTCACGTCCAATGCCTTCATTCCGCAATCTACGCGCCAATTGGTTCGCACGCTCGTTCAGTTTCCGGTACGTAAGCTGCTGCTCCTCGTACACCACCGCCACGTGATCCGGCACAAGCTGTGCCTGTTCTTCCACAAAGGTATGGAATAAGGCTTCTGCTTCAACTGCAGCAACATCCGATACCCCTACATTTCCAAATCCATGGATGATTTGTGCTTTTTCCTCGGCAGGTACCATCTCCAAAGCTGCCAGTGGCTGCTGCGGATGAAGGGTAATTGCACGTACAAGTTCGGTAAAATGCTGTGCCAAGCGCGTGATGGTCTCAGGCTTGTACAGCGCCGTGCTGTATTCCAGACTGCAAACAATACCATCCGGCTGCTCCACTGCATCCAGAGTCAGATCAAATTTGGCCGTATTATTTTCCAGCGGATATGAATGTAAGGTCAGACCTTCCAGATGGAACTCCTGTTGCTCCAATGTTTTCAACTCAAACATCGTGTCAAACAATGCATTTCGGCTCGTATCCCGCGTTAAATTCAGCTTTTCAACCAGCTCTTCAAAAGGATAGTCCTGATGCTCATAAGCACTAAGCGCATGCTCTTTAACCTCTTGCAGATAATCAAGGAACGTTTTGTCGCCAGACGGATAATTGCGGATCGCCAGCGTGTTGATGAAAACACCTACGAGGCTCTCCAGTTCCGCATGCGGTCTTCCAGCAATCGGCGTTCCCACTACGATATCTTCTTGGCCTGTGTATTTATGCAAGAGCGTGGTGTATGCCGCCAGGAGCACCATATACAGGGTTGCGCCTGTTTGTGCCGCCAGTTCTTTCAGGCGTTCGCTAACTTCACGCTCCAGTCCGAATTCGATCGTATCCCCTGCCGTACTCTGCACTGCCGGACGGGCAAAGTCGGTTGACAGATCCAGCGCAGGTACTCCACCCCGGAAGGTGTCGAGCCAGTACGCTTCCTGACGCTGCATCCACTCCTGATGGGCTTCGCTTTGCTGCCATACTGCATAGTCTTTGTACTGAATCCGCAATGGTAATAGCTCTTCACCGCTATACAACCGGACAAATTCATCGGTCAGTACCTCCATCGACACACCATCCGAAACGATATGGTGCATGTCGAGCATGAGCAGATGCTGAGATTCCTGCTCTACTCCTTGTACGCCCAAGTCCACCAAGCCTACCCGCAGCAGTGGCACAGCTTTTAGATCAAACGGACGGACAAACTGCCGCACAAGCTCTTGTGCTTCCTGGCTGACTGTCGTGTCCGTAGCTGTAGCTGTGTCCTGATCTGTATCCGTAGTCGCACGCTCTGCCTGTACCTTCGTATATTCCACCTCAAACGACACCGTATCCTCAACCCATTGCATCGGCTCATTGTCCACCAGCTCAAAGCGAGTACGCAACGTCGCATGACGGGTGATTAATTGATGGAACGCGTCTTCTACCTGTTTCACATCCAGCGGTCCGCTCATTTGCAGCACCGACGGCATGTTGTAGTTCACATCATTCGGGTCGAACTGATGCAGCACATACAGTCGTTTTTGCGCCGAGGAAAGCGGGTAGAAGCTGCGTTCTTCCGTCACCGGAATGGACGCATACGCCACTTGATCCAGACCTTCTATGATCGCTGCCAGTTGTTCAATCGTTGGCGCTTCAAAAATACTGCGTAGTGGGAGCAGCTTGTTCAGCTCCTTGTGAATTTTTGAGGCCAGCGTCGTCGCCCGCAGCGAGTGTCCGCCAATCTCAAAGAAGTTTTCCTTCACCCCAACCTGCTCCAGACCCAGCACATCCTGCCAAATTTGTGCCAGCTTCACTTCCACCCATGTCCGCGGTGCGACATAATCAGCTCTGCTTTGCAGACTGTCTTCCGGTGCCGGCAGTGCCTTGCGATCAATTTTTCCGTTCGGTGTCAGCGGCATGTTCTGCAGTTGTATAAAATACGACGGTATCATATAGTTCGGCAATTTTTCATTCAGCAAATTCAACATCATACTGCCGCTGATTTCTTTTTCAGCTACGTAGTAAGCAGCCAAATGATAGTCTCCCTGCTGATCTGCACGAGCCATGACAATAGATTCTTTAACACCGTCCACCTTGATAATTTGCGCTTCAATCTCACCGAGCTCAATCCGATACCCGCGGATTTTGACCTGATGGTCAATCCTACCCAAATATTCAATGTTCCCATCTGGCAACCATCGTGCCAAGTCACCTGTACGGTACATTCGCTCATAGCCAACTTCCTCTGCTGCAAACAGATTGGCTACGAATTTTTCTTTTGTCAGCTCTGGACGGTGCAGATAGCCGCGTGCCAGACCCGGACCGGATACACACAACTCACCAGGGACTCCTGCAGGTGAAAGATTTCCGTGTGTATCCACCATATACACGCGGTGATTAGATACTGGCCGTCCGATGGATATAATTCCACCTGACTCAGAATTTTCTTCTGATACCGGCCAAAGAGACGTTGCAACGGAATTTTCGGTAGGACCATACGCATTGTAATAAGCCACCCGGTCCTTCCATTTGGACACCAGTTCTGCGGTAGAGGCCGATCCTGCTGTAAGCAGAACACGCAAATCAGGCATGCGATCAGGGTTCAGGTATACAGCATAGTTTGGCGGCAGCGTTGCAATTGTAATTCTGCAGGCAGCCATGTATTGCTCGAAACGTTCATAATTCAAAATAGTCTCGGAGGAAGGTATATACAATGTCGCTCCGCATAGTAAAGACTGGATTATTTCCGAGCATGATGTATCAAACGAATAACTGGCAAACATGACAACCCGATCGGACAAGCCAATACTCAATTTTTGCTCGAAGTAGGTTTTAAGATTACTAAGACCGTGATGCTCAAGCATTACTCCCTTAGGCTGACCTGTCGTCCCGGACGTATAGATGACATATGCTAGATCGTTTGGACCCGATACAGCCTCCAGATTCGAACCGTTCTGATGATATACGGGCAGCATTTCCCTGCGTACATCCGCTTTTCTTGTATCGGAAGCGACTCCGTCCTGTTCACCGTCAAGCACCAGCACTTTGCCTCCAAACAGCACCTTTTCCGTTAGGTGCTGTTGCGTTAACAACAGTTCCGTACCTGAGTCGTCCAGCATGTAGCGGATGCGTTCCTCCGGATAGGTTGGGTCTATCGGGATATATGCTCCCCCCGCCTTCAAAATTCCCAATATGCCCACAATCATATCTACGGAACGCTCTGTCATCAGACTAACCAGACTATCGGCTTTCACGCCATAGCTGCGTAAAGTACGGGCCAGACGGTTTGCGCGCTCGTTCAATTCATGGTAGGTCAATTGTTGACCTTCAAAATATACCGCTGTCTGATCCGAAGTCTGCAAAACCTGTTCCTCGAACAGTCCGTGAATTGTTTGTTCACGCGAATACTCTGCCGTGGTATTTCCCCACACCTGGATGATGTGCTCCCGCTCGTGCTTAGTCAACAGATCCATTGCCTCAATTAAACTATCCGGATTCGCTATAATTTGATCCAGCAACCGCAGTAGATGTCCTTGAATCTGCGACACACTCTGATGATCATACACCTGGGCATTGTAGGAAAAATCAATTCGTAGCGTATCTCCCTGAAGTACTATGATGCTTAAATCGTAGCTTTCTTGCTCAGTATTGGCCTCTTCCAAAGTAGTCTCAAACACCATTCTATGGCCAAAGAGGGCCAGTTGTTGCACTTTCGTTGTAACCAATTCAGACATTGGCAAATGTTCATATACCGCAGATTCATCGGTTTGCTGCTGCACACTTCTCATCAACCCGATAAAGTTAGCTCCTGCTTCGGTTCGAATGCGAACTGGTAAGGTGTGGTTACCCAGTCCAATTGAATGCTTCGAATCCAATTTATCTGTCAAAGGACTTGATATGGAGCAAGCGAACACCACATCATCTGTACCGTTATACTTTTGTAATAAAATTCCCCAGGCTGTCTGCAGTAGCGTATTTGTCGTCACCTGCTCATTCAGTGCAATTCGCTGCAGTGCCACCGTTCGTTCAACATCCAAATTAATCTCCAAATGCTCTGTCTGATATGGACTGCGTCCCATCAGATTGGCATATGGCAATTGAGGTGCTTCTTCATAGCCTTCGAGCAGAGTACTCCAGTAGCGAGAAGCCTTTAGGATGTCCCTATGTTTTTTTAGAATCCCTTTGTCTTCTTCCGAAATCAGCGTCAATTCGCCCAGCTTAGTATTGGGATTGGCTACAACGGTTTTAACCAACTGTACAAAATGCCTTGCCATGCTTTCTACCGTTTCCCGTTTAAACAAAGATGTAGCGTACAGAAATTGGAGTTGAATAGATGCTTCCTCCTCATTAACTTCAAGCGTCAGATCGAATTTCGCAGAAACCTGATCTATGTCAAAAGAGCGGAAGAACAACTTGTCCAACTTCACTTCCTTTTTCTCCACATTCTGCAATACAAACATTGTGTCGAACAACGGATTACGGCTCATATCTCGTTTCAGGTCGAGCTTTTCCACCAGCTCCTCAAACGGATAATCCTGATGCGCATATGCTTGCAGTGCACACGTCTTGGCGTCCTCAATGCAGTTATAAAACGTCTGTTCAGCGTGAGGATGATTGCGTAATGCGAGCGTGCCGACAAACATACCGAGCATAGGCTCCAGGTCAGCATGCGGTCTACCTGCAATCGGAGTACCGACAATGATGTCTTCCTGCCCTGTGTAATAATGCAGCAATGCTGTATAAGCAGCCATAAGTACCATGTACAGCGTAGAATCCGTATGCACCGCCAGTTCCTTTAAACGCTGAGTCAATTCCAGTCCCATTTCAAATTCAACAGCGTCACCTTTCGTACATCGTGTTGCCGGACGCTCAAAATCAGTTGGCAAATCCAGTTGAGGCAAATCACCACTAAATCTATTCAGCCAGTACTCTCCCTGACTCTTTATTCGCTCCTGCTGAGTTTTGCTATGCTGCCACACAGCATAGTCCGTATATTGAATACGCAGCGGAGATAATACTTCACCGCTATATAAGCGGGCAAAATCACCAGCTAATATTTCAATGGATACCCCGTCTGAAACGATGTGGTGCATATCAAGCATCAATAAGTGCTGCGGCTCCTGTCCTTCTTCGTCCAATCCCCATTTGACCAGCTTTACACGTAGCAACGGAGCGATCCTCAAGTCAAATGGGCGTACAAAGGAACGGGCATGTTCTTCTGCTAAATTCTCAAGCATAAGTTCATTGGATTCTGTCCGCAGTTCTGATATTGTGGCATATTCCAACTCAAAGTGAATCGTATCATGAACCCGCTGCATCGGCACACCATTTATCAGTTCAAAGCTTGTCCGGAGGGCCACGTGACGTGAAATTAATTGATGGAATGCCTCTTCCACCTGTTTCATATCTATCGGACCGATTACTCTCAGTGCTGATGTGGTGTTATAGCTTATTCCATCCGGATCCAGCTGGTGAAGCACATACATCCGTGTCTGTGCGAAAGAAAGCGGGTAAGTGTCGCGTTTTTCCGTCACCGGAATGGATGCATATGTGATTTGATCCTGCTCTTCAAGCAAGGCGGCTAATTTTTCAATCGTCGGTGCCTCAAATATGTTTTGCAAATCCATCGGTTTGTTTAAATCTTTACGAACTCTAGAAGTCAGTGTCGTCGCCCGCAGCGAATGACCACCAATTTCAAAGAAATTTTCGTTGATGCCTACTTGTTGTAGACCCAGTACATCCTGCCAGATGTCTACCAATTTTATTTCCATCCACGTTCGCGGTGCAACATGGTCGGCCAAACGACCTTCTGGTATCGGCAGTGCCTTTCGATCAATTTTACCGTTTGGTGTAAGAGGTACGTTCTGCAATTGAATGAAATGTGAAGGGACCATATAATTCGGGAGTTCTTCATTTAACATCTTACGAAGCTCGCTCCCCGTCACTTCCCGTTCCGCTACATAATAAGCAACGAGTTCGTGTTGGTTTTGGCTATTTGCATGTGCCAGTACGATGACCTCTTGCATGCGATCTGCCTTCAGCATAGCGGCCTCAACTTCGCCCAGTTCAATCCGGTAACCACGAATTTTGACCTGCTGGTCGATCCGGCCCAGGTACTCAATGTTGCCGTCCGGCATCCATCTCGCCAGGTCGCCTGTCCGATACATGCGTTCATAGCCCGCTTCCCCATCTGCAAACGGATTGGTCACAAATTGGTCTGCCGTTAATTCCGGACGGTGCAGATAACCGCGTGCCAGTCCTGGGCCGGATACGCACAGTTCACCAGGGATTCCTGACGGTGAAAGCTGTCCATGTGCATCGACCATATACACGCGGTGATTCGGTACAGGACGTCCGATTGAGATACACATTCCTGCTTCGGGACCTTCCGGTGAGAGCCAAATAGACGTTGTTATGGAATTTTCCGTTGGACCGTAGGCATTGTAGTATGTCACATGATCCTTCCATTTGGATACCAATTCTGGTGAGGCAGCCGAACCGCCTGTAAACAGGATGCGCAGATCCGGCATTCGTTCCGGATTCAAGTATACAGCATAGGTCGGCGGCAATATCGTAATTGTAATTCGATGATCCGCCATATACTGCTCAAACTTGTCATAGCTGAGAATGGTTTCTGATGTCGGAATGCATAAAGTGGCCCCGTTGAAGAGCGCCTGAAGCATTTCCCAGATCGAAGCATCAAAGGAATAGCTGGCAAATGATACGACACGATCCGAGCCGCTGATCCGCAGCGTCTCCCTGAAGTACGTATGCAGATTGCAGAGTCCACGATGCTCAAGCATGACTCCCTTAGGCTGGCCTGTCGTTCCGGACGTATAAATCACATACGCTAGGTTATGAGGACCGGATATGGCCTCCAAATTCGTACCATCCCTGTGATATACGGACACAGGGTTCCCTTTTGCTTCAGCCGAACTTGCATCCACAGTGGCTTCGTCCATTTCTGCGTCCAACAGCAGTACCTTGCCCCTAAATTCCACTTTTTCCACTAAATGCTGCTGCGTTAACAGCAGTTCCGTGCCTGAATCGTCCAGCATATAGCGGATGCGGTTCTCCGGATAAGTCGGATCGACCGGAATGTAGGCGCCCCCTGCCTTCAAAATACCCAAGATGCCGACAATCATGTCAATCGATCGCTCTGTCATTAGGCCGACCAGACCGTCTGCCATCACACCGTTGCTGCGTAAAGTACGCGCCAAACGGTTCGCCCGCTCATTTAATTCACGGTAGGTCACTTGCGCTCCTTCAAAATATACTGCTGCCTGCTCCGGTGTCTGCATGACCTGCTCCTCAAACAATCCGTGAATCGTCTGCTCACGTGGATATGCTGCTGTCGTGTCACACCAAGCACCCAGCATTTGCTCGCGTTCTTGCGCGGTTAATATATCCAGCTCGCAAATCCGGCCAGCTGGATTTACCTTGATTTGCTCCAGCAGTTGCAGCAGATGCCCCTGAATCTGTTCTACCCTTTCGTAATCATATACCTGGGCATTGTAACCAAAATGAACCCGTAGCGTCTCTCCCGGTAACACCACGATGTTAAAATCATAATTCGTCTGCTCAACTGCATCTACTCCGGTTATTTTAAAATCAGCTTCTTCCCTTTCACCTAATTGCTCAATTTGTTCATCCATCGGATAGTTCTCAAATACCATAATATGATTAATCAGTTCCACTTTTTGCTCAGCCTGTGCCTGAATCTCATAGAGTGGGAACGTTTCGTATGTTCCTGAAGCAAGCGCCTGTCGCTGAGTTTGCTTCATCAGCTCTGTAAATGCAGTTGCTTGTCCGCCTTGAATACGGACGGGGACCGTGTTAATGAATAGTCCAATCATCTGCTCTACTCCGGCAATGTCCGCTGGGCGTCCAGAAACCACGCTCCCGAAAACAACATCCTCTGTGCGATTATACTTTTGTAATAAAACACCCCAGGCCGTTTGCATCAGCGTATTTATCGTTACCTGTTCTTGCTTTGCTAGTTGCAGCAAGGCCCTTGTCAGGTCTATACCTAAATCAAATTCTAGATATTCGGCCTCATATCCCTGGGTCTTCCCTGTTTTGGCCTGCGGCAAGACCGCCGTTTCCTCATAGCCCCACAGGTAACCGCTCCAATACTCCGCTGCTTCCTGACGGTTCTGCCTCTCCAGCCATTCGATGTATCGACTGTATGGTGTTACCACCGGCAATTGCGGTGGCTTCCCCTCTGTAAGAGCGGTATATCCTCCAAAGACCTCATTGGTGACCAGTGACAAGCACCAGCCGTCCATTATGATGTGGTGGAAACTCCATACAAAATGGTATGAATCGTCTGATGTACGCAAGATAGATACACGCATCAGTGCATCCTTTGCCAGATCAAAGCCTCTCTGCTGATCTCGACGCGTGAACTCCTCAATATACTGCTCTTGCGCCGTCTTCTCCTTCTCACGTATATCCTCTACGTACAGTTCTCCGCGTTTATTCCGGTACACCACTTGCAACGGCTGGTCCTGCAAATCGCTCCGGAAGTTGGTCCGCAGTGCTGAATGACGCTTTACCAGCAAGTCCAGACTGGCAGCGAATGCAGTGAGATCCAGCGTTCCCTTCAGTTCAAAGGTGGACTGCTCCACATAGGCGCTCGATTGGAAATCCAGCATGTTGTGAAACAGCATGCCTTTTTGCATCGGCGTCATGGGGTACATATTCTCAAGCTCTTCGTCAGACTGAATCTGCTCCACCATCCGGTTCAGTTCTTCAAGGCTTAAGTCTGAAAGCAGCACATCACTTGGCGTCAATTCGGATTGCTCCCGAGATGCACAATGCTGAACTACTTCCAGCACGTTCTGCTTGAATTGCTCTGCTAGTTGCTCAGCAGCATTTTGTTGGAGTGCCTTAATGTTGTATTGAATACTTAATTCCAGCATGCCATCTGTAACGAGTCCTCCCACGTCCATAACACAGGACATTTGGGTCAGTTCATGAGTACTGGCTCCGCTGGAATATGGAGAAAAATGCATGCCGCTATGCTGCAGTGTCTGATCAAATTCGCCCAAATAATTAAAGCTTATCTGTGGCTCGGCATATGTTGCCCCGGACGGTCCATTCTGGCTGAGATATCTCCAGATGCCATACCCAATTCCTTTACGTGGAATGCTTCGCAGCATCTCCTTCATCCGTTTGATGTGCCCGGAGATATCATCTTCCCGGTTAATCCGCAGCAGTACCGGGTATTGACTCGTAAACCAGCCAATCGTCCGTGATATATCCGTATCCTTTAGGATTTCTTCCCGGCCATGGCCTTCGAGAAGAATCGCTACCTTTTCATTGCCAGTCCAAGCGCTTAACGTCTTGCCGAGTCCCGTCAACAACAGATCATTCACTTCTGTGTTGTACGCGCGGTGGGCTTGCTTCAGTAATTGGTCAGTCTCTTCCTTCGTAAGCCTCACATTTACGATACCCATGTCTTGCTGCATAAACCTATCGCTATGCTCTTGGGACACTGGAAGTTGGGGCGACTCGGATACCGCCAGTTCATTCACTTGCTCCCAGTATGCGTGCTCACTTTCCATCTCAGGACTGTCGGCATAGGCTGACAACCGCTCCGACCAGACCCGGAAGGAGTCTGTTTTGGCAGGAAGCTGTATGGCTTCTCCACGTACAGCCTGCTCATAGGCATTCGACAAATCCTCCAACAGTATCCGCCACGATACGCCGTCTAGCGACACGGGCAGAGGTCCTTCATCCAGTCGGATGCTACTCTGAATAGTACTGGCCCGGGCTTCTATAACTTGACCCAATACGGGACCGATCGGCACGTCTTTGAAATCGGCCACTTCCAGATCATACAGCGCCCCTTCCTCCGCTCTGCGGTTCCACGCTTCCCAGCCTTGCTCCGCCTTGCGGAACACCATCCGCAATGCATCATGGTGCACCACCAACTGCGTCAGTGCCTGACGTAGCGGCTCTTCCTCGAATCCCTGCTCCCGGTGAAGCATAACCGCCTGATTAAAGTGGTCCGGCACAGGCTGTCCTTGCTCCACAAACCACTGCTGAATCGGCGTCAGCAGCACAGCTCCGCTAACCTCTTCCTGATCAGCTAATTGGGTATCCGACACACGCAGGTGCGTAGCTAGCTCAGCAACCTCAGGGTACTTAAACAGGTCTTTAATATCCAGCTTGTATCCTGCCTGCAGCAAGCGTGAGGATACCTGAATCGCCTTGATCGAGTCCCCGCCCCGATCAAAAAATTGATCCGTCAATCCGACCGGACCGCCGCCCAGCACAGCCTCCCACACATGGGCCAGCGCCTGCTCCTCTGCTGTCTGCGGAGCCCTATATTCCTGCGTGGAGCGGGAAATCTGTTCCGGTGCCGGCAATGCCTTACGGTCGATTTTGCCGTTGGGTGTGAGCGGCATTTGCTGCATCTGAACAAAGTACGAGGGAACCATATAATTCGGGAGTTCTTCACTCAGCTGCTTGCGAAGCTCACTCCCCGTCACTTCCTGTTCTGCCACGTAATAGGCAACCAGTTCGTGTTGGTTTTGGATTGTCGCATGGGCCAGTACGCTGACCTCTTGGATACGATCTATTTTCAGCATAGCCGACTCGACCTCGCCCAGCTCAATTCGGTAGCCGCGAATTTTAACTTGTTGATCCATCCGTCCAGCGTATTCTAATGTACCGTCTTCACGCCAGCGAACAAGGTCTCCCGTGCGGTACAGGCGATCTCCGTCCACCCACGGATTAGCAAGAAATCTCTCAGCCGTCAATTCAGGACGGTTCAAGTAACCGCGTGCGACTCCGTCTCCGCCAACAACCAGCTCACCCCATGCTCCAATCGGCTGCAGGTTAAACGCCGAATCGACCACATACGCCGTCGAATTGCGGATAGGACGCCCGATCGGCACAGAATCAAGCTGTTCTTCCTTAATATGATAAGCCGTCGAAAAAGTAGTATTTTCCGTTGGTCCATAGCCGTTAATGATATTCATGTCCGGATTATCCCGTAACACCCGGTTAATATGCGGCGCAGACAGCACGTCGCCTCCGACCAGCAAATACTTCACATCTCCGAACAATTTACTGTCCTGCTGCGAAAGCTGATTAAATAGCGGTGTAGTCAGCCACATCATGGTGATGCGATGATCCCGTATGGTCTCCTTGAGCTTAGCTGCGTCCAAAAGATCATCCTTATGCACGAGTACAAGCTGACCACCGTTCAGTAGCGCCCCCCAAATTTCAAACGTAGACACATCAAATACAAATGCGCAAGTCTGCAACATTCGAATTGATTCATCGAACGGCACATAATCCGTATTACGTACCAATCGCACGACACTTTGATGCTCAACAACGACGCCCTTAGGCTTGCCAGTTGATCCCGAGGTATAGATGACATAAGCAGCATGTTCGCCCGCTCCATCTATCCCCAAATTGGAAGCATCCGAACTGTAGGACGTATCATCATTCAGATTGACAATCTGTCCATCAAAATAGCAACGATCCAGTAAATCTTGTTGAGTCAGCAGCAGTTTGGCTCCCGAATCCTCCAGCATATAGCGAATACGATCTTCGGGATATTGAGGATCTATCGGCACATACGCGCCTCCAACCTTCAAAATAGCCAACGTTCCGATAATCATATCCAACGAACGCTCCGTTAGAATGCCGACAGGCTCATCGGCCTTCACTCCAGCAGTCTGTAGCGTATGCGCTAATCGGTTAGCCTTCTCATTGAGTTCCCGATAGGTCAACGATTGATGATCCAAAGTGACGGCCACGTGATCTGGCGTACGTTCAGCCTGCTCCTCAAACAGCTTTTGGATTGTCTGATTGCGCGGATATACAGAAGCCGTGTCGTTAAACTCGCCTGTAATCTGTTGTCTTTCCGTCGTTGTCACCATTTCCAGTTCTTCAACGCGAATATACGGGTTGAACGAAATTTGCTCCAGCAGACGGGCAAAATGTCCATACAGACGCTCAAGCCTGGTTTGATCAAAGCTCAATGCGTTATACATAAAACGAATCTTGATGCCTTCTCCCGGCATCACGACAACATTCAAATCGTAGTTGGTTTGTTCTGTGACCACCACGTTCGAAATCGTGAATGGTTCCTGCCCATCACTTCCCAGCTGTTCTACCTGCTGTTCCACCGGATAATTTTCGAATACCATAATGTGCTTGATTAAATCCTGCTTCTGCTCGGTCAGTGCCTGAATTTCATATAGCGGGAAAGTGTCATAGGCATTGGCAGAAAGCGCCTGCCTCTGAGTTTGCTTCATTAACTCAGCAAATGCAGTTGCCGGTCCACCTTGAATACGGACTGGTATGGTATTAATGAAAAGTCCGATCATTTGCTCTACTCCCGCAATGTCCGCTGGACGTCCCGATACCACACTACCGAAAACGACATCCTCTGTGCGGTTATATTTTTGCAGCAAAACACCCCAGGCTGTTTGCATCAGCGTATTTATCGTCACCTGTTCTTGCTTTGCCAGCTTCTGAAGTTCCGCCGTCAGGTCTATACCTAAATCAAATTCCAGATATTCAGCCTCATATCCCTTCGCCTTCCCTGTTTTGGCCTGAGGCAAGACCGTCGTCTCCTCATGGCCCTGCAGATAACTACTCCAATACTCCGCTGCTTCCTGACGGTTCTGCTCCTCCAGCCATTCGATGTATCGACTGTATGGTGTTACCACAGGGAATTGCGGTGGCTTTCCTTCTGTAAGGGTGGTATATCCTCCAAAGACCTCATTGGTGACCAGTGACAAGCACCAGCCGTCCATTATGATGTGATGGAAGCTCCATACAAAATGGTATGAATCGTCTGATGTACGGAAGATGGATACCCTCATCAGCGTATCCTTTGCCAGATCAAACCCCTTCTGCTGATCCCGACGCGCGAACTCCTCGATATACTGCTCCTGCGCCGCCTTCTCCTTCTCACGTATATCCTCCACGTACAAATCTCCGCGTTTACTCCGGTATACCACTTGCAAGGGCTCATCCTGCAAATCGCTCCGGAAGTTAGTCCGCAGTGTTGAATGACGCTGCACCAGCAAGTCCAGACTGGCAGCAAACGCTACGAGATCCAGCGTTCCCTTCAGTTCAAAGGTGGACTGCTCCACATACGCACTGGACCGGGAATCCAGCATGTTGTGGAACAGCATGCCTTTTTGCATCGGCGTCATGGGGTATATATTCTCAAGCTCTCCGTCAGGCTGAATCTGTTCCACCATCCGGTCCAATGCTTCCAGGCTTATACCCGGAAGCAGCACATCACTCGGCGTCAATTCAGAACGCTCCCGTGATACACAGTGGCGAATCACTTCCAACACGTTCTGCTTGAGCTCCCTGGCTAGTTTTACTACATTATCTTCCTGTAATACTTTTGTGTTATAACGAATATCCAGTTCAAGCATTTCATCTGTTACAATGCCCCCCACATCCAGGGAACACGGCATACGGGTCTGTTCGTTAACATCTGCTCCACTGGAGTACGGTGACATGCGCGTTTCGCCGTGCTGTAGCGTTTGATCAAATTCGCCCAAATAATTAAAGCTGATCTGTGGCTCGGCGTATGTTGCCTCGGACGGTCCGTTCTGGCTGAGATATCTCCAGATGCCGTATCCAATCCCTTTATGTGGAATGCTGCGCAGCATCTCCTTCATCCGTTTGATGTGCCCGGAGATATCATCTTCCCGGTTAATCCGCAGCAGCACTGGGTATTGACTTGTAAACCAGCCGACCGTTCGTGATATATCCGTATCCTTCATGATTTCTTCCCGGCCATGGCCTTCCAGAAGAATTGCAACCTGCTCACTGCCAGACCAAGTGCTTAACGTCTTGCCGAGTGCCGTCAGCAACAGATCGTTCACTTCTGTGTTGTACGCGCGATGGGCCTGCTTTAGCAGTTGATCAGTCTCTTCTTTCGTGAATTTCAAGCTCAAAGTAGCTGTGTTATTTATGGTCAATGGTTTTTTATTATAATCCAGCAATTCTGAAAGTTTTAAAGACTCGTATGCCGTCAATTCATTCAATTGCTCCCAGTATACGTGCTCACTTTCCATCTCAGGGCTGTCGGCATAGGCTGACAACCGCTCCGACCAGACCCGGAAGGAGTCTGTTTTGGTCGGGAGCTGTATGGTTTCTCCACGTACAGCCTGCTCATAGGCATTCGACAAATCCTCCAACAGTATCCGCCACGATACGCCGTCTACCACCATATGATGAATAGCCAGTAGCAGATGGTCCCCATCAGCGCAGTGGAACAGGCCCACTTTCAACAGAGGTCCTTCATCCAGTCGGATGTTACTCTGAATAGTGCTGGCCCAGGATTCTATAGCTTGACCCAATGTGGGACCGATCGGCACGTCTTTGAAATCGGCCACTTCCAGATCATACAGCTTTCCTTCCTTCACTCCGCGGTTCCACGCTTCCCAGCCTTGCTCTGCCTTGCGGAACACCATCCGCAACGCATCATGGTGCACCGCCAACTGCGTCAGTGCCTGGCGTAGCGGCTCTTCCTCGAATCCCTGCTCCCGGTGAAGCATAACCGCCTGATTAAAGTGGTCCGGCACAGGCTGCTCTTGTTCCACAAACCACTGCTGAATCGGTGTCAGCAGCACAGCTCCGCTGACCTCTTCCTGATCAGCTAATTGGGTATCCGACACACGCAGGTGCGTAGCTAGCTCAGCAACCTCAGGGTACTTAAACAAGTCTTTGATATCCAGCTTGTATCCTGCCTGCAGTAGGCGTGAGGATACCTGAATCGCCTTGATCGAGTCCCCGCCCCGATCAAAAAATTGATCCGTCAATCCGACCGGACCGCCGCCCAGTACAGCCTCCCACACATGAGCCAGAGCCTGCTCCTCTGCTGTCCGCGGAGCCCTATATTCCTGCGTGGAACGGGAAATCTGTTCCGGTGCCGGCAATGCCTTGCGGTCGATTTTGCCGTTGGGTGTGAGCGGCATTTGCTCCATCTGAACAAAGTGCGAGGGAACCATATAATTCGGGAGTTCTTCACTTAACTGCTTGCGAAGCTCGCTCCCCGTCACTTCGCGTTCCGCCACGTAGTAGGCAACCAGTTCGTGTTGGTTTTGGCTGTTAGCATGTGCCAGTACGATGACCTCTTGCATGCGATCTGCCTTCAGCATAGCCGTCTCAACTTCGCCCAGTTCAATCCGGTAACCGCGAATTTTGACCTGATGGTCAATCCGGCCCAGGTACTCAATGTTGCCGTCAGGCAACCATCTTGCCAGGTCGCCTGTCCGATACATGCGTTCATAGCCCGCTTCCCCACCTGCAAACGGATTGGTCACAAATTGTTCAGCCGTTAATTCCGGACGGTGCAGGTAACCGCGTGCCAGTCCTGGGCCGGATACACACAACTCCCCTGCTATTCCAGCAGGTAAAAGATGACCAAGAGCATCGATCATGTACACCCGGTGGTTGGGTACGGGACGTCCTATGGAAATGGTATCGATTGCTCCGGGGTGCTCCGACACCGGCCAAATGGACGTTGC
This sequence comes from Paenibacillus sp. cl130, assembly GCF_900116035.1. Classification (NCBI taxonomy): domain Bacteria; kingdom Bacillati; phylum Bacillota; class Bacilli; order Caryophanales; family Paenibacillaceae; genus Paenibacillus; species Paenibacillus sp. cl130. Next base: position 253,960 of record NZ_FOYG01000003.1, on the reverse strand, counting down.
TACCGAGTTTTCTGTCGGTCCGTAACCATTAAAATAGGAGACCTGATCCTTCCACTTGGTTACGAGCTCCATCGAGGAAGCGGAACCAGCGGTGAACAGAATACGCAGATCCGGCATTCGTTCTGGGTTTAGATACACGGCGTAGGTAGGAGGTAATGCTGCCACCGTAATTTTATGATCCGCCATGTACTGTTCAAACTGGTTGTAGTTCAGTATGATTTCCGAAGTAGGCACGTAAAGTGTCGCGCCACAAAATAGCGCCTGGAATATTTCCCAGCAGGCAGCATCAAATGCGTAGCTCGCAAACAGTAGGGCACGATCTAACGGACTTATCTGCAATGTTTCATCAAAATACGTTTTCAGGTTACACAATCCATGGTGCTCCAGCATTACACCTTTAGGCTGTCCTGTAGTACCTGAAGTGTATATGACATAGGCTAGATCGTTTGCTCCTGATACAGCCTCCAGATTTGACCCTTCCATGTGATATATAGTTGGATCTTCATCCAATACTAGGACTTTTCCTCCAAAAGCGGCCTCTTTGACCTTTTCCACAAGATGGCTTTGCGTCAAAAGCAGGTCTGCACCGGAATCGTCAAATATATAACGGATACGTTCCTCTGGATATGACGGATCGATGGGTACATATGCCCCTCCTGCTTTAAGAATAGCGAGGATGCCGACCACCATATCTATAGAACGATCAGTCATGAGTCCAACCAGCCGATCGGTTGTTGTGCCGCAACTACGTAGGGTACGAGCTAGTCGGTTAGCACGTTCATTCAGCTCAGCATAAGTCAGACTGGAGTTCTCACAGACAACCGCTATTGTCTTCGGTGTCTTTTCTACTTGTTTTTCAAAACAAAGATGGATGGTATCACTAGAAGGATATGAGATCTGTACTCCGCTAAATTGGGATAAAACCTGACTTTTCTCTTCCGTCGTCAGAAATTCCAAATCGGAAATCAGTAGATCCGGCTGTTGAACAATCTGTTCCAGTCCCCGTTTAAGATGAGCTGCAATTAGCCTAATCCAATTTTCAACGTAAACCAGCCGATTGTAACTAAAAGTAACTTCATACTGTGATCCAGGAACGACAATCACATTAAAATCATAGTTGGTCTGTACAATATCCTCCACGTCGGTGACCTGAAGTGTATCAGGCCCTTTTTCCGCATGAATAAGCTCCTCTGAATAAGGATAGTTCTCAAAAACAACAATATGACGGACTAAATTTTGTTTCAAATCCGTGTGATTCTGAATATCTGCCAAGGAAGAATAAGAGTACTGAGTAGACTCGATGTTGGAGTTTTGTACAGATATCAGCAGATCTGAGAATTTCTGGTCCGCATAACTGGTTATGCGTGTTGGTATTGTGTTAATGAACAATCCAACCATATTTTCAATTCCCGGAACTTCATCTGGTCTGCCGGATACTACGGACCCGAACACAACATCCCGGCTGTGGTTGTACATTTGAAGCAATAATCCCCATACCGTCTGAAATACAGTGCTGACTGTCGTGTGGTAGTGTTTAGCTATTCTCTCCATTCCTTGAGTCAGTTCTTTCCCCAGCTTGCATGTGTAACGTTCTGCTTCGAAGATTGGATTCAATGGACGGTTATAACCCGGCAAAATTGTTTCATTTTCAAGCCCATTTAAATACCCCTGCCAATAGGCTGTCGCTTCTTCCTTGTCCTGTTGCTCCAGCCACTGAATAAAACTGCTGTACGGATATACCGTATCCAATTGTGCAGGCACTCCGGACCGAAGGGAAGTATAGATGGTGAAAAATTCCTGGGCTACCGTTCCCATGCACCAACCATCCATTATAATGTGATGAACACTCCAGACAAGTCTGGAAGACTCATCACTCCATTCAAACAGGGCAAGCCGAATCGGAACATCTTTTTCCAAGTCAAAACCCGCTTGACGCTCTGCCTTTAAAAAGTCAGTAAAATGCTCTCTTTTCTCAGCTTCAGGAAAAACACTGATATTTTCGAAATGAACCGGCATCGCTTCACGTTCTTCCAAGACAATTTGAAGCGGACGTTCTGTTTCTTTATACATAAAAATGGTACGGAATATATCATATCGATTCATGAGTTGCTGCAAGCTTTGCTGAACCAAATAAACATCTAGCACTTCATTAAAGGTAATAACGGTCTGCTCAAAGTAAGCTTCTGATTTTGCGTCGAGGATGGAATGAAACAACATTCCCTCCTGCATCGGGGATAGCGGATAGATATCTTTAATATTTACCTGTGCCAAATCATTCACCTTTCCTTTATCCATGCAGAATTTGAGTTTCAACTTGCGGATATCCTTTATTTCAACAGATTTCCCAGCTTATCCGATAATCGGCTTGATATTTGTTCAAATTGCCCCATAGACAATTGATTATATGTAAAATCCGTAGGGCTGCGCTCCGCCTGATCCTTAGTGCAACAATGATGGATAATATTCAATAGATGTTTTTTAAAGCCGATCGTTAATCGCTCTACCGTCGCTGCACCATATTCAAGCCCGTTATATTCAAATCCAAACCGAAGGATTCCGTTCGTTATCATGCCGTTAATGTCAAATGTATTCGTCTTTTCCGCACGCGGGCTTCTCTCACCATTGGCTAAGTCTGCTAATCGAGAAATACGCCAAGGCATGTCTGCGCTGTTTTCTTCGTCGAATTGTCCCAAATAATTGAAGCTAATTTCCGGGAATGGTGCTGCGACTAGAGAAGCGGATTTAGTCTGGTCTTTGGTCAAATAACGTAAAATACCATAACCGATGCCCTTATTAGGCACCCGCCGCAGCTTATCTTTAACCATTTTGATCTGATAGGCCAAATTTTCGGGTCTGTTGACCTCGATTACAAAAGGATACAGGGAGGTAAACCAGCCGACTGTACGAGAGATGTCCAAATCTTTAATGATCTCCTCCCTGCCGTGCCCCTCCAGCAAAATCGGGATTTCGTTATAGCCGCTCCAATCATAAAAAGCCAGACCCAAGGCTGTAAGTAACAGATCATTCATTTCCGTATGATAGGCATGATGTACATGCTTCAACAGCTTTTCCGTCTCATCCCTGCCGAGTACCACCTCCGCTAGGCGTCGATCCTGTATCAGGCTAACCGCGATTTCATGATCCCTTGGCAATCGACGCATCCTGCGTGAATCTACATTGTTCCAGTAGCTGATTTCTTGGCGTACCTGTACACTTTCGGCGTAAGTAGTCAGTCCTGAAGCCCACTCTTTGTAAGCATCCGTCTTGGCAGGCAGATTCGGCATCTCACCGCGAGCTACCTGATCATAGGCGGTGCCCAAATCTTCCAGCAAAATTCTCCAAGACACACCGTCTACAATAAGATGGTGGATAACGATCATCAGATGATCTTCACCGGACAAATGGAATAAAGCCAAACATATGAGAGGACCTCGTTGCAGATCCAAACTGCTTTGCAGCTCATCGCCAATGTGTCGGATTTCTTCTTCAGGCTGGCTTGATTGTGTCAAATCATAGCTCGTTAATGTAAAGAACTCACCTTCGTTCACTCCCCTGTTATAGGCGGAGGCTCCCTTTTCCTCTTCCACAAAGATGATGCGTAATGCATCGTGATGGGCTACCAGCTTGTCCATAGCGTTTTTCAGCCATAATTCATTCCATCCTCTATCATTTTGCAGCATGACCGCCTGATTATAATGGTGACGATCTCTCCGATGATGCTGAAAAAAATCGAGTTGAATGGGTGTCAATTCTACCTCACCCTCTACAATCCCCTGGGGAATGATACGGGTGATTTTTTTTATAAACGGTGCTATCAAGTGAATTTCAGGGTAACGGAATAAGTCCTTTACTTCCATTTTCAGGCCTTTGGCATTTAAGCGTATTGCAATTTGCAATGCTTTAATCGAGTCCCCGCCAAGCTCGAAAAAGTTGTTGTGTAATCCAATTGGTTTAACACCGATCACTTCTTCCCAGATCAAAGCAATTGTTTTTTCCAATTCATCCTGTGGTGCCTCATATACGCTATCCAACGGTGCTATTTCATCTGGTTCGGGCAGATTGGATCGGTCTATTTTCCCGTTATGGGTCAATGGCAACTGTTCCAATACAATGATTTGGGCTGGAACCATGTAGACTGGTAACTGCTGAGCCAGTTTATCTCGCAGCATGTCTTTCTCAGCTGCACCTGCAACATAGGCGCATAAGTACTTTTGTCCCGCCGTGTCCAGTCGATCAACTACAACCGCCTGGCGTACTCCTTCCGTTTCGAGCAAAATAGATTCGATTTCTCCAGGCTCAATCCGGTATCCGCGAATTTTATATTGGTAGTCAGCTCGCCCGATAAAATCAATATTCCCATCTGGCTGCCAGCGCGCCAGATCCCCCGTACGATACAAGCGTCCACCGGGCGAGAACGGATCAGACACGAACTTCTCCGCCGAAAGCTCCGGTCTGTTCAGATATCCCCGCGCTACAGAAGCTCCACCAATACACAGCTCGCCCGTTACACCGACAGGGACCGGACGCATCTTGTCATCAACAATATATAACTTATGATTCGGTAGAGCTCTGCCGATAGGGACAATACCGGACAGAGGCAATTTTTCCAGCTCGTCCTCATAAAAGCTAGATTCGATTGCGGCTTCGGTAACTCCATACGTATTAATAATCCGCATCTTGCTGCCAAAACGGGTCAACATCTTACGGTAATCTGCAACAGCCAAGCTATCTGCTCCAGTAGTAAGCAGCTTTAGGGAACTGATATTTGTACCATGCTCATAGATGTAATTCAATAGTAGAGATAAAAGCACAGGAGGCGTCTCAAACGTAGTAATCTCCTGCTGCTCCAACAGTGTAGCCAGGGTAGCTGGATCATTTCTCACGTTTTCAGGACAAATGACCAAGGTACCTCCATTGACAAATGCCTTGGCCAAATCGCATGCAAACACATCAAACGACATGCTGGCAATTTGCAGTAGCTTAACAGGGAAATCTTTAAATCCTTGGCTGTGTCTGTAACCGAGTGCGGTGTTGACATATTGTTGATGTTCAACCATAACGCCTTTGGGCTTACCTGTGGTACCCGATGTATAAATGACATACGCCAAAGAGCTGGGCTCATATGTGGAGATATACTGCTTGTTCGAATCCATCTCGGGCTGGAGTGGCAAGGTAGCGAGATCGACTACCTCGCCCATAAAATCCATTGTTTTCAGCCAGCCCGTCAGGTGAGATTGCGTAAGCACAATCGTCGTTCCACAGTCACGCAGCATATATTCAATACGCTCTTCTGGATACACGGGATCTACTGGCACATAGGCAGCTCCGGCTTTCATAATTCCCAGCACCGCCACTATCATCTCAACAGACCTGTCAACCATGACAGCGACCAGACTCTCCCGTGTAATTCCACGCTTCTGCAAAAAATGGGCAAGAGCGTCCGCTCTATCATTGAGTTGTCTGTAAGTGAGCATCGTATCTTCATATATGACGGCTGCTAGTTCTGGTGTACGCTCCGTCTGCGCTTCGAATAGCCCGTGAAAAGTAAGTGCAGGAAACTGGACAGCGGGTCCGCTCCATATTTTCGTCAAATTAGCCTCTTCTTCGGTTGTTAACAGCCGAACGTCACGGAGGCAAACATCTGCATTGCTGGCAACTTGGAGGAAGACATGCTTCAAATGATGGGCCAGATGCTTCATCGCTTCACTGTTGTATACCTTGCCGTTATAGGACAATATGAAACTCATTGCCTTCTTGTCTTCAACTTCAATATTAAAGTCATACGGTATTTCTTCGAATAACCGGGCGTCCTCAATAATGAATCCAAGTTTGTCTTGCCAGTCCCGTCTCCCGATCATGTTTTCCAGCGGATAGTTCTCGAATACAACGATATGATCAAGCAAGCGTTGCTTGAGTGCAGATTGCGACTGGATTTCAGCAAGTGAACAGTATCCGTTCATCCTTCCTTGGACAGAGGCTCTCTGGACATCGCGCAACAATTCAACAAAACTCTTTTCTTCATTTAATCTAATTCGTAATGGAATAGTGTTAATGAACAATCCCACAATTCGCTCTACTTCATCCAATTCCGACGGGCGGCCAGATACCACCGTGCCAAAAACTACGTCCTTGCTTCCGTTGTAACGGCCAAGTACAATTCCCCAGGCGGCCAGAAAAAGACTGCTGAGCGTGGTCCCATTGCATTCAGCAATCGCACGCAAAGTGCTGGTCTCTTTTTCCGTCAGCGTCGTTCTATATTCCTGCAGCAGATAGCCGCCTTTTTCAGGAGTTGTAGCTGAAGTTTTTAGCATCGGAAGTCCAGCCGTTTGTTCGTAACCTTGTAATACAGAACTCCAGTAGTCCTTGGCCGCCTCCTGATCCTGTTCTTCAAGCCAGTCGGCATACCCGGTGTAAGGTTGTGGTTCAGGCAATTGAACGGAACGGCCTGTACGATAGGCCTCATAGGCCGTTAACAACTCGTCCATTATGATGCCAAGACACCAGCCGTCCATAATAATATGGTGAAAACTTAAAAGCAACGTATAAGCATCTTTATCCGTTTGGAGTACAGCCATCCGGATGAGCATATCCCTGCTCAAATCGTAATGGGTGTTACGGTCCACATCCATAAATCTACGAATAGCGTCGGCTTGCTCCTTTCCGGTCAGCTCTGTCATATTTTCGTAAGTAATCGCCGTGTTTCGCTTTTTAAAGACAATCAGCCGCGAACGAGAAGCGGATTTATGATAAATGTTCGAGCGCAGCGTTTCATGACGCTGAACCAGTAGCTGAAAGCTTTTTTGCAGGGCATTCCAATCCAAATCTCCCCGAATAGAAATACGTAATTGCTCGTAATAAGCCTGTGATTCTGGTTCCATCAGCGCATGAACGAGCATTCCTTCCTGTAAGGGAGTCAAGTTGACCACTTTTTCAATTTCAAGTCCTTTGATCATGGATATCCTCCTCGTACGAATCGTTATAGATTCTCATAAAACTGCCTCATGTCTTCAAACTCATCCAGATCCAAACCACGTGCTCCCACATCTGATGGTGTTAGTTGCCGTTCGGATTGGTCCAGACAATGCTGAATAATGCCCGACAAATGATGTTCAAAACGCAACAGAAGCATTCGGATAGTATCTGCTTCATACGCGTGATGGTTATAAAGCATGCAGATGGAAAGCTTACCGTCTTTCAGCCGCCCATCCAGATAGAGGGGATAGGCTAAATCTGAAATGCTACAATTCTGGCTGGACCCTAATTCAACATCCATAGGCGATGTATGAAAGTGAGAGGAACTGACCGATTCAGAATGAATCAAGCGGAAGCCAATTTCCGGGTAATACTTAGCATTAAATTCCGATCTGCCGGAGGTTGCAGAACCATATTTTAGTAATCCATATCCTAAACCCTGGTTGGGCACTTGCCGGACCGTCTCCTTTACGTTTCTGAGCAAAAGAGAACTGTCTTCCCCAGGCTCCATGTCCAAAACAAGCGGATATATGGAACCGAATTGACCTACGGTTCTTGAAAGGTCCGGTTTGTCCGAAGTCACAGTTTGTTGCTCCCGATCATAATGTTCAAATCCAATGGAAATCTTAGACTGTCCGGACCATTCCACTATAGTCAGTCCCAATGCAGCAAGCAGTAACTCAGCGGTCACTGTATTATAGGTTTGGTTAGCCCGTGTCAACAGTTGGCTTGTTTCCTCGTCCGAAAGCTGTATGATGCAATGTTCTACTGGACGAAGTGTTTCGGAATGTGCAGATGTCTTATGGTCCTTCGGTATAAATTCTCCATCAAAATTAACCTTATCCAGCCAGTAGAGTTTCTCTTTGGCCAGCTTTTTGCTGTCTGCATAGTCTTCTAGCCACCGCATCCAGGAGCGGTAAGAATCTGTTTTGTCAGGAAGCACTATCGGTTCCCCGTTGAGAGCTTGTTCATAGGCAGTTGTGAAATCCTCAAGCAGGATACGCCAAGATGTGGGATCAGCCACTAGCGGATCTACAGAAAGGAAGAACTGGTCGGAGCCCGACATCCGGAATAAGCCTGCGCGTACTCTGGGTCCCTCAAACATTCCATAACTATTTTGAATCTGGAAGCATTCGCTCTGTAATTGCTTGCTAGCTTCATGGTCATCATCTACTAGAGAGAACACATCAAGTGTGAACAATTCTTCATTTTCATCTCGGTATACAAGGATTGACGGTTCGTCGATCGACGCCTGACCAAGCCGTAATCCCTCGTGATGAGTAGTTAATGTTTGCAGCACAGACCGTAACAGATCCTCATCGAAGTCCGGGTTGCCTGCAAATAGCATGGATGTTGCCGTCCGCAAGGTGTAAAATGTGCCCAGTTCATTCAACTGCCGCTGAATCGATGTTATTGGAATCTCTCCATGTATCGAATTCTGGTCTGTGTAGCGGAACAAAGTTGTCACAAGCTTGCTGAGATCCTCAATGAACGGGTGCTCCATCAAAAGAGAAATGTCAAGGGAATAACCATGCTGACGCAGGCGTGAGGCCACCTGAACAGCCTTAATAGAATCGCCGCCAAGCAGAAAAAAATGATCTCGAACGCCTATATGATCACTTCCCAAAACGTCTTGCCATACCATAACCAACGCCTTTTCCACATCATTTCTCGGAGCAACATAATCCGTTTGCAAAGAGTCATGTCGGTCCGGCTCAGGTAACGCTTTTCGGTCCGTTTTTCCATTGGATGTAAGAGGAAGCTGCTGCATTGGCACCACATATGCTGGAATCATATAAAACGGTAGCTTTTGCTTGAGCGCATTCTGCACGTCCAGCGGACTTAATGGCTCAGAAGCCACAAAGTATGCACACAAATCCTTGTAGCCGTCTTTGTTCTCCCGCGCTACGACTACTGCTGATTGGATTCCGTCTATAGACAGCAACTGCGCTTCGATCTCGCCCAGTTCAATACGATATCCTCTCACTTTTACCTGTTGATCGATCCGACCCAGATACTCAATGTTGCCATCAGGCATCCAACGCGCCAAATCTCCTGTGCGGTACATCCGCTCATAATCCTCCGCTCCGCTGTTAAACGGATTGGCAGCGAACTTCTCCTTGGTCAATTCCGGTCTATTAAGATAGCCACGGGCTACTCCTATACCACTGATACAAAGTTCTCCCACCACTCCAATCGGCTGCAATCGCTCCGTACCTTCCTGTACAACATACAATTGAATATTATCAATCGGTTTACCGATCGGGATCACCGAGTGCTCTTCCACAGGCTCGCATTCAAAGAATGAAACGTCTACAGTAGCTTCTGTTGGACCATACAAGTTAATTAGTTTTGCGCTTCCAATCCCTGACATAATTCGATAGAAACGCGCCACCTGCTGAGGAGGCAATGCTTCACCGCTGGCAAATACATGTTTTAACGTTTTCAATTGTGCTTGCACCGTTTCCCTTGGTTGCTGCTCCAGATATTCCAGAAAAATATGCAGCATCGCGGGTACAAAATGAAGGGTGCTCACCTTGTCTTCATTAATCGTGTTCAGGATCTGTTCGGGAGACTTTTCTCCACCGATTGGCAACAAGCTTACTTTTGAGCCCACCATCGACCACCAGAACAACTCCCATACGGATACGTCAAAAGTAAAGGCAGTTTTTTGCAAAATCGTATCTTCTTCGCTCAGCCCATATCTATTGTGCATCCAGCAGAGCCGATTCACGACTGAGCGGTGCTCAACAATAACCCCTTTCGGTTTCCCTGTGGAACCGGATGTGTAGATGATATAGGCCGCATGGTTTGGTTCTGCTACAGGCGCAAGGTTGGAGGCATCTTCATGCCAGCTACTCATGCAGTCGGTCGTAGGCTCCGTCGATCTGGACGTTTGAGAAACCATGATCGTGGGAGCATAATCCAACACCATTACCTTGCAGTCCGCATATTGCTTCAGCTGTTCTGCAAACTGTGGTTGTGTCAGCACCAGTTGTGTTCTCGAATCTTCAAGCATATATTGAATTCTTTCCTGTGGGTATCCCGGATCAATGGGTACATAAGCTCCACCTGCTTTTAGAATTGCATAGATGCCAATCATCATCTCAGGTGAACGCTGAGCGATAATCCCCACCGGCTGATCCGGTCCCACTCCATCCGCCCGCAGCGTTCGCGCTAAACGATTCGCCAGCTCATTCAACTCTTGGTAAGTCATACACTTATCTCCAAATATGATTGCCATGTCATCTGGAGTCCTGCTAACCTGCTGCTCAAACCTTCCGTGAATCGTTGCATCCTGCGGAAAATAGGCAGAGGTGTTGTTGAACTCATATAGTAATAAGTGCTTATCTTCTTCTGTCAGCATATCCATGTCAGCCAAGCGAATTCCGACATCTTGAGTTACGATTTCCAACACTTTTATATAATGGAGGGCAAATCGCTCAATCGTCTCCAACTTAAATAGGCTGGTCGCATACTCCCAGGTTAAAGTTAACTGGTCTTGAGTTTCCGTTACATGTAATGAAAGATCGAACTTCGATACACCTAAATTAAACTCATTCGGTTGCAAACGAAGTCCGCCGAGTTCAATGACCTCTGTTCCCTTATTTTGCAGACTGAACATCGTATCAAAGATGGGATTGCGGCTTACATCACGTACTCGATCCAGTTTGTCGACCAGTTGGTCAAATGGATATTCCTGGTGCTCCAACGCAAGCAGAGTGTTATGTTTGACGTCCTCCAGAAAAGCACTGAATGGCTGGGATGCCAGCGGTCGATTACGGAGAACTAAAGTATTCACAAATATGCCGATCATTGCTTCCGTATCCGCATGCCCTCTACCCGCTGCCGGTGTACCTACGAGGAAGTCCTCTTGCCCGGAGTATTTGCTTAACAGCACATTATAAGCTGCCAAAAGCACCATAAAGAGCGTTGCTCCCGTGTCTCTTGTCAATTGATTAAGTCTATCCGTCAGCTTGGATTGCACAATGAAGGTAAGGCTGTCCCCTGCGAAGCTCTGACTTGACGGACGAGCAAAGTCAGTTGGCAGGTCTAATACAGGGAGCTCGCCATCCAACGTGTCTAACCAAAATGCTTCATCCTTTGCTTGGCTGTCTCCGACATAATGTTGTTTTTGCCAAACGACATAGTCTTTGTAGTGCACGTCAACGGGGGCAAGTGGCACACCCTGATACCGCGTGCTGATCTCATCCATTAATACTGCCATCGAGAAGCCGTCTGAAATGATATGGTGCATATCGATCAGCAACATAAACTGGTCACGATGGATTGCGAACAGCTCAGCACGAATTAAAGGAGCCTTACTCAGGTCAAAAGGCTGAATAAACAGTTCACGGACGTGATTAGCATCCTCTTCGGAAATTGGAGTAACAGGAATGTCCAGTGAAAGCATATCCTGTACCTTCTGCACGGTTTCCCCGTCTACTATCTCAAAATACGTCCGAAAGGATTCATGCCGTGAAAATACCTCCTTCACTGCATCCATGAACCTGGAAACGTGTAACTCTCCCTCTATATGCAGTTGACCCGATACATGATACGCTGCACCTCCACCCAGTTGATCCAGCACATACATTCTTTTTTGAGCGGGAGATACCGGATAAAAGGGCTGTAAATCTGCCCGAACAAGCGGCTCAAACTTTCGCTTTTGTCCTCCTTTTACATGTGCAGCCAGTTGTGCAATCGTTTGCAAATGTAAAATTTGTACCAGCGGAATATATACTTCGAATTCCTTGTTAATTCTGCTTAGAAGAACAGTCGCTTTTAAAGAGTCTCCACCCATTTGAAAAAAATTATCGTTGTATCCGATATCAGATACATTTAAAACTTCCTTACATATAGATATCAGTTTGTCCTCAGTCATATTGCCGTCAGAAACCTGCTTCTGCGAGTCCTCTATCTTGATATCTTCTGGTTTCGGCAATAATTGAAAATCCGGCTTCCCATCAGCCAAAAGAGGGATGCTATCCATCAGAACCCAAAAGCGAGGTTGCCCATAATCAGGAAGTATTGAGCTAACACTCTCTTGCAGCTTCGCTATATCCCACGAATTAGAATTATTGTCCACTATATAAGCCACTAGATACGAAGAGTTACTGCTCTCACCGTCTTTTCGTGCCGTCAAAACACAGGCATCCAAATCCAGTGCTTGCAAAAGATGTTTCTCTATCTGCTCAAGATTTACTTGATGCCCGCGAATAAGAACATCTCGGCTGGCTGCACCGATATGTCGAATTCTCCCTCCAACCTCGACATAAGCCCATTCCAGCGTAGTTCCCAGTAAACCAGCGGATGTGGCCAAATATACTTGTCCGATGGTACCCGTAGGAGACGGATGTTTATATTTGTCCAGGACACAGGGATAATTCCCTTTAGAATCCGCGTATGTCGCCCACACTTCCAGAAGCCGCTCCCTTTCCGTACTTCGAAGCAAAGACAGTGCAGATACACGCATTCCGTCTTCCTGCACAATCGAGCTCAGCAGATGTACAAAGTATTGCGCCCATACTTCCATAGTGTCTTGTTGAAAAAGACTCGCAGCATAGTCAAAATCAAGCCGCAACTGCTGACCAGACTCCGTAACATTCAGAAACAACTCATATTGACAGGACAATATTTCATGCTCCAACAATTCTGTTTCCAGTCCGTAATAGTGAAACTCTGGAATCGGCCTATCCATATTGAACAACACTTTAAGGACGGGCAAATGGCTTAATCCTATCTGGGCAAGTCCGGCAAAGCTGTATTTCTGATAAGCATCCAGCGTATGCATTACTCGCTTGACCGTCTGTGTGAATTCCGTGAACGTTGCTCCAGAGTCTACCTCACAAATCACTGGAAGCAAGTTAACGCAGTTGCCAATTAGCGGGGACACACCCATATGAGATTGCCCTGCGGTTGGAATACCTACCATTATTTGATTTTGGCCTGTCAGTCTGTGCAAGAAAAGCTGAAAAACAGACAATAAAGTCACAAATAAGCTGTTGCCAAGCCGAATACTGACTGATTTCAGTTGCTTCACCAGAGGCGCATCCACCACAATGGTGTGCCGTGCTCCGCGCGAAGAAGGAGAACTGATGTTGCGTTGGATAGACGGCAAGTCAAGGGCGGGCAATGGCTTCGCAAGTACATCTGACCAAAAAGCAAGGGCAGCCGCTCCACCTGCCTCTAACTGGTTTTGCTGCCATGCTGCGAAATCTCGGAACGGAACAGGATCGGGAAGCGTGCAGTGTTCCCCCCGTACACAAGCGGAATAAAATCGTTCCAATTCATGGAAAAACACACCTATGGACCAGCCATCTGCAATCAGATGATGAAATGTAAATGCAGCGATGTGCTTCTCATTCGACGTTTTTAAAAGCTGGATACGGAATAAAGGTTCCCCCGCACTTATTGGGAATACGGTCTCCCTGTCCTTATCCATCCAAGCACGGATATCATGTTTCTGTTCCTCTACAGAAAGACTGCTGATATCATGTAGCGGAATGCTGACAGCCATTGCCGGGGCGATGATCTGCGTTTCTCCGTCCTCCCCCATAAAGGTGCGTAGGGCTTCGTGGCGTTTAACGATACGTTGGACAGCCTCATTAAATTCCTTAACATGTAGCGGACCCCGGAAACGCAGTAAAACAGTCTCATGAAGCGACTGCGATTCCTTTGAATCCGAGACTGAGGCGAACCATAATTGCTTCTGATCCGGAGTCAGCTTAATCGTCGATTCCTTAAGGTTTGCAGTTGCAGTTTCAGGAAAAAAAGCCTTATTTAGATCGTTTGCATGAGGGTGCAGATCCGGCAGAAACCCTCCTTTGCGCAGCTCATCAACGCTCTCTTTAATTGCCTGTACAATCCGCTCTATATCTTCCAAAGTATGAGCCGTTGACAAAAAACAGTTCCGGCCTTCCCATATATAAATTCCTTTATCCAGCATGTGATAAAAGAATAGTTCCAAGTCACCTTTAAGGACGAAACGGAACAAGGAACCGAAGTAAACGACATTTATAGGTATCTGTTCCTCCGTAAAATAGTGATTCAGTTCTGCTGTGAGCGCCTTCGTACGACTATTCAGCTCGTTATGCAGTTGCCCCCTGTCCTTCTCCAACCGCTTTAGTACGGCCAGGGAAGCTGCCATAGCCAGGGGGTGATGGCAAAAAGTTCCCGCTACAAACGTCCGCTGTTGCTCATGCGGTGGATAAGAGTCATCTCCGAAGTTCCACATTCCTCCATCAATTCCATCCATGAACGATGCTTTCCCTGCCACGATACCGATGGGAAGACCGCCGCCAATGATTTTACCGTAAGTTACAAGGTCGGCTTCAATGCCGTACCACGCCTGCGCACCCCCCGGCTGAATACGGAAACCCGTAATTACCTCATCAAAAATGAACGCGGCCCCGGATTGCTCCGTAATCTGGCGTACTTCCTTCAGAAAAGCTGCGGGCTGGAAATCAGGGCGACGACTCTGCACTGGCTCTATGAGAACAGCAGCCAGTTCATGGGCATGGGAGCGGATATATTGGAGTGACTCGTCCGTTCCATAGCTGAGCACAACGACATCGTCCACCATGTGCTGTAGTACACCAGGTGCGAGAGGAGTGGAATGTTGTTCCCTGCCATCCGTTGTTCCGCCCAATGCCAATACTCCGTCAAAGGTACCGTGATAGGAACCAGAAAAAATCACCACTTTTTCCCGCCCGGTGGCAGCCCGTGCTAACCGAAGGGCAACCATAATCGCCTCTGTCCCCGAGTTATATAGCGCAATTCGTTCCATGCCTGTCATTTGGCAAATTTTTTCGGCAATCTGCCCGGCCATATTGGACATCGGTCCAAGGCACATTCCGTTATGTATTTCCTTTTCTATCGATTCACGAATAAAGGATGGGTTGTGACCAAACAAATTGACCCCAAACCCCATCGTCAAATCAATATATTCATTACCATCCAGATCCCAAATTTTAGAACCCTCTGCACGCTGGGATATAATCTGATACACCATTTCCTTGTGAGCAAGCCTAAATCCGGCCACATTCCGGTTATTGGCGTATACAGACCTGTATTGCTGAGTATACTCTTTGGTCTTTCGTGTGCGCATCGTGTAATGTTCAATCAACTTTTGCAGATGCTTTTCCTGCCTAAGTGAAAGTGAATTATGAGCTTGTACATTTATTTTTTGATAGGGAACAAATGCTTTCGATTTTTTTCTGTCTGGCAAAACAGCTGACACGGAAGCCTGTACGGGGGAAACAGAAGTAACTGTGGCAGCTACCTCCTTCATCGCGGATGTCTGAGGTTCGACAGCAGTTTGTAGTGAAAGCGATTCAGGCATTGCCACTGGTGCAAGCCGAGATTGACACAGTATTTCCATCTGCTGCGACATGAGTTGAAGTTGCATTTCTAAAATTCGTTCTCTCCCCGCAAATACATCCTTATTTGATAGCTTGCTTTCTTGTGGTGCGGGACCTTCTATAGGGATAGTAGATTCTTGACTCCAGCCCGACAAAACGGAAGGTACCGAAGAAGTGATACTAGACGCCACAGCCAGCTGATGCTCCTCCGAATTCTGGAACAATTCTTCAGAGGTCGAGGCTATCCTATCAGCAATATAGTTTGTCAGCAACTCCAGCGTAGTCAGTGATTCAAAAAACTCGTTCATCGGGATATCCAAGCCAAACGTACTTTTAATGCTGTGTCTAACCTGAGACAGAAGAATAGAGTCTAAACCAAGTTCTAAAAAATGTTTTTGCGGCTCTAATTCGTCTGGACTGAGTTGGGATACACTTTCGATTATTTTTGACAGTTTATTAGTAATCGTAGATTTTTGGGGATTGGAAGCAGATTCCGTCGAAAAATACTCATTCACCATCTTTTCAGACTCCTTTACTATGGGGTATTCAAGGAATTAATTTTATCCTTTCCAACTGTGACGCTAGCCTAAAAAGCACGATATAACCTAGCTAGGGGTACAAGATAAAGTTCTCATAGGAAGGTAAATATGAACGGTCCACTGTATAAGGAACCATCCTTATACTAATAAAATATAATTATCCATCTGTAAAGCGAGGATCTAATTTGTTTTATTAAACCATTAATGGCTAAATGCGCTTATCTAACTTATTATGCAGGATATAGTTTTTTTCCAGTAATGATCCTAAAAAAACTCAAATCTTTTCGTTTACTCGCTGACATGCGTCAATTTATGACAATTGAATTCGATGACATAACTGATGCCCATACTGGGTGCACTACTAAAAATGCCAAGTCCTAAGAATAGAACCTGACATTTTATCAAACTTGGAGCGTAAAGACGCCAAGGTGCACTTTACCCGATTTTTCAGCAAAATAAATGCGGGATTGGACAGTTCACTTAACTTCTCACATTAATATACGTTCGCGTATCAAGATGGAAGTCACTTCGTTTCTTGACATTAAGCGAACCAGAACTGCCTTTGATCCGGGGTTAGTGGGATGACCGTTTCATCCACGTCCACTGTCGATACTTCTGAAGGGTTGGCTATAGACACACTTTGCTTACCTGGACCTGGGCCTTTCCCGTTCGGGGTCAGATCAGGCAAGAATCCCCCTTTACGCAGCTCATCTACACTGTCCTTGACAGCTTGTATGATCCGCGCAATATCTTCCTCCGTATGAGCGGTCGACAAGAAGCAGTTCCGCCCTTCCCAGATGTAAATACCCTTTTCCAGCATGTGATAGAAGAAAAGCTCCAGATCACCCTTGAGTACAAAGCGAAATAGTGAACCAAAGTGAACAATCTTCATGGGTATCTGCTCATGGGTAAAGTAACTATTTAACTCTGCTGCCAACGCCGAAGTACGGCTGTTCAACTGATTTTGCAGCTGTTCGCCGTGGCTTTCCAAATAATCCAACACTGCTAGGGATGCCGCCATCGCCAGCGGGTGATGACAAAACGTACCAGCTACAAAGGTTCGCCGATGCTCATTCTGAGGATAGGAATTATCTCCGAAGCTCCAGGTGCCTCCGTCAATCCCATCCATAAAGGCGGCTTTCCCTGCTACGATACCGATTGGCATCCCTCCGCCAATAACTTTACCGTAGGTCACAAGGTCAGCTTGTACATCAAACCACGCTTGAGCGCCCCCTGGTTGAATTCGGAAGCCTGTAATCACTTCATCAAAAATAAAAGCTGTACCGGATTGCTCCGTGAATTGGCGAACCTCCTGCAAAAAGACTTTCGTCTGAAAATCGGGACGACGGCTTTGCACTGGTTCCACTAGCACAGCAGCCAGCTCCTGCCCATGTGTGCGTATATAATCCAGCGATTCATCCGTTCCATAGTTAAGTACAACGATATCGTCCACCATGTGCTGCAAAATGCCAGGCGCAAGAGGTGTGGAATGCTCCTTATTGTTGCCAGCGCTACCCAACGCAAGCACCCCATCGAATGTACCGTGATAGGAGCCGGCAAAAATGGCTACTTTGGCTCGCCCGGTGGCAGCACGCGCCAAACGAAGAGCAACCATAACCGCCTCAGTGCCGGAATTGTACAAAGCGATCCGTTCTACACCGGTCAGCTTGCAAATCTTCTCGGCGACTTGTCCTGCCATGTTGGACATAGGTCCGACACACATGCCGTTCTTTAGCTCTGCCTCAATTTTTTCACGGATAAAGGCTGGATTGTGTCCAAACAGATTAACACCAAAGCCCATGGTCAAATCTACATATTCATTCCCATCCAAATCCCAAATTTTGGACCCGTCTGCACGTTGAGATACAATTTGATAGACCATTTCCTTTAAAATAGGCCGGAAGCCAGCTACATTACGGTTATTCGCGTAGACAGACCGATACTGCTGAGTGTACTGCTTGGTGCTTCGCGTCCGAGCAGTATAGCGCTCAATCAGCTCTTGCAGATGTTGTTCTTGTCGTTGTGAAAGCAATTCATGGGCTTTGACCTCCAGCTTTTTATAAGGCGTAAACGGTTTTGCTTCATGGCCTGCCTTCTTCGGAACAGCTAGTACCGGTGAAACAGTAGCTAATGCAGTTGCGACTTCCTGTTTGGTTTCAATGATCTCTGCGCTTCCTCTATTTGCTGACGACAAACCCCTTTCCGGTTGAAATGATTGAGAAACGGATGTCGGTTGAGTTCGGAGCACATCAAGCTGCTGTGACATCACGTGCAGCTGCTGCTGCAAAATCTGCTCGATACCAGCAGAAGTCGCTATAACTGTTGTGCTTTGAAATGGCTCTTGCCCGGACGTAACTATTCCATGAGTCGATGTACCAATTGCGCTGGAATCCTGCCCTGTCCAGGTTGATACTGTAGTAGCATCTACCCGATTAAGGGGTATTTCCGGTTGGCTTTCCAGAGCACAAACTGCTGCCTCGTCAGAAACGGAACTCACCTGATCTGCAACGTAGCTAGTCAACAATTCGAGCGTGGTCAGCGATTCAAAAAATTCATTCATTGGGACATCCAGGTCGAATGTATCCTTGATGCTGTGGCGGACCTGGGACAAATTAATGGAGTCCAGCCCTAGTTCTAGAAAATGTGTTCGCGGTTCCAGTTCCTCAAGACTAAGTTGTGACACATTACCGATCATTTTCGCTAGCTTTTGTTGAATGGAATATTTATGCTTTTCCGTAAACGACGCTGACGTCGAATACTCATTCTCCATAATTTCAGACTCCCTTACTATTGTATTTTTATAAACGGGTGCAGTCTGCTCCGCTCGAACCTGTTCTGGAACATGAATCCAGCACCTTTTCCTTTCAAACGGATACGTAGGCAGCGAAATCCTTTTGTACGGGTGACCTGCGTATAGCGTGTCCCAGTCTATCTGTGCCCCCTGTACGTACTTCACTGCTACTTGCTCCAGTGCTTGCAAAGTGTCTGAGCTTCCGACGGCTGTTTCTGTACCAACATTACTATCTACTTTCCCAATGTATACACCTTCAATGGCCTTGCCCTGCTCATGAAGCTGATGTAATTTCGCTTTCAGGGCCTCCGCTCCTTCGGCTATCACAGCCACTCGATATGTTAAGTGACTTCTGCCTGTGTTAGCCGTATAGCATACATCCTCCATCGGCAATTCTTTCTCACGTTCAAAGCGATCCACGTACCGTGCAATCAACTCGCTTAAAGCTCCTTCAGTTCGCGCCGATAGTGTCAGCAGCAATGGCGATGATCCATTTTTTCGGTCGGTGGTTTCTTGGTCCGCACCCTTTTTCGCTATATATTCTTCCAGCACCACGTGACAGTTTGTCCCGCTGAAGCCAAAGGAACTCACCCCGCATCTTCTCGGGAATCCGTCTGTCTTCCATTCCCTCAGTCTAGTGTTGGCATACACCGGAGATTCTTCAAAATGGATGTTCCGGTTGGGTGTGCGAAAATGAACGAGCGGTGCAATCTGCTGATGTTTCATTGACAGCACGCATTTGATCAATCCCGCAATCCCAGCAGCTTCGTATAAATGCCCAATATTCGTTTTGACCGTGCTTATCGCCACAAACTGCTTGCGCTGTGTAAATCTGCGGAAAGCCTGGGTAATGCCCTTAATCTCAACGGGATCGCCCAGCTTGGTGCCGGTACCGTGAGCTTCAATATAACTCACTGTCTCAGGATCAATCCGTGCATCACGCCACGCCTGCGAAATGACTTCTGATTGAGCCAGCGCATTAGGCGCAGAAATTCCAATCGTACTGCCGTCCTGATTAATCGCACTTCCTTTAATCACACCCAGAATGTGATCTCCGTCTTTTTCCGCTTGGCGGAGCGGCTTTAAGAGAACGGCTCCAACGCCTTCGCCCCAGCCTGTGCCGTCCGACTGATCGTCGAATGCTCGTGCCCGGTCATCGGAGGATTCCATGCCAATGCCAGCTTTCAACGGCAGCAAAATGGTCTTCACTCCACCGGCCAAAGCCATCTCACAGTCTCCATTCAAAATCGACTTACACGCCAGATGTACCGCTACGAGTGACGAGGAGCATGCCGTATCAATGGTCAGTGCTGGGCCTTTTAAATCAAGCAAATACGCAATTCGACTGGAGATAACGGACGGAAGATTGCCTATGCCAAAGTTTGGAATCGCCCCTGGCTCCACTTCGGACAACAATCGTTCATATTCAAAGCTGGTTTTGGAGAATCCAACATACACCCCTACCTTTTTCCCCGACAGCTGTTTTCCTCCATAGCCTGCATCCTCAATCGTGCTCCAAGCAGTTTGCAGAAATAAACGTTGATTCGGGTCCATCAGAGAAGCTTCCCGTGGAGTCAGCTTGAAGAAGGTGTAGTCAAATTTGTCCACTTCGTCCAGATAGCCACCTTCGGCGATTTGCATGTTTCGGCCTTCCATATTCAGACGGGAAATAAAAGCTTCGGCATCCTTTTTTCTTTCATCGCTATATGGACTGATATGATCTGTACCGGAAGCTACATTCGCCCAAAACTGCTCCAGTGTATCCGCATGAGGAAACTTACCGGACATGCCAATGATAGCAATATCCAGGTCCTCTACCTCCTCTTTGGATTCCAATTGCGGTGCTGTGTTCACCTTATGACCTAAATCCTGGCTGGATATATAACCAGCTAGCTTGGCGATAGTCGGATAAGAGAAAAAGTCCGTTACCTCAATATGAATCCCGAGTTGTTCCTCTAATTGGTCCACGATCTGAACGAGTTGTAAGGATGTTACGCCGATATCAAAGTAGCTATCTTCCTTCCCAATTGACTGTACATTTAAAATAGCTTGGCAAATCCCAATCAGTTTTTGCTCGATCTCACCTTGAGGTACAGGGGCATCGTTCGCTTCCTGTATATTTCGAGCGGCCTCGGTTAGGGATGCCAAAACTACATCAAATTCTCCCTGCTCGTAGCTCTGAGCCAGCTTGTAGCGCTGAACCTTTCCACTAGTAGTTTTGGGAATACGGCGAATTGGAACTACATCTTGAATATGCCAGCCTCCCCGATAATTCAAATGGCTTTTCAGCCTTTGGACTGTTGGCAAAAATAACTCTATTTTTTTCGTGTGCATCACAAAAACAACAATACGATCCTGTCTAGTTTGTGCATCATGTACACCGCAGACAGCTACTTTCCCCAGATCCACCCCGTCCAGTTCCTCTGCAATCCTTTCGATATCATGCGGATAAATGTTCTGGCCGTTCACGAAAATAATATCCTTGGCTCTGCCTGTAATCACCAGTCGTCCGTTTCTCATAAAACCCAAATCTCCGGTAATGAGCCAGCCATCCTCTGTCTTGACCTTTGTGGTAGCCTCAGGATTGTTATAGTACCCAGCAGTCACATTTTTGCCGCAAATTTGGGTGTATCCGATTACATCGTCCTTTAGTACCTGATTTTGCTCATCACAAATGCGAACAGAGGTGCTGGCCATGGGGTAGCCCAAATCCGCAAACGTAAGACAACGCTTATCGGATGAATCTACTTCTTCTATAGGTTCACCTACATGTAGCTGCTGCCGATTTAAATGAATAGTAACAAAATTATCTTTATCCAAAGGTGGAGTGGAGACACCTACGCTGGCCTCTGCCAAGCCGTATACAGGATACATGATATTTTTTTTTAATCCATGTACACTCATGGCTTCCATAAATACATGGCAAAGCTCCACCGATATGGGCTCAGCCCCATTTAAAATCATGCGAACACTTGACAAATCCCAGTTATCCGCTGTTTTGGATTTATATTGATCAAGGAAAAATTTATAACCGAAGTTAGGAGAACAGATTTGAGTCACCTTATGCTCCGACACCTTTTTTAGCCATAATGAAGGACGTCTTATAAAAAGAGCTGTTGGCATAATGAGCTGCTTGGCATGGGCGATGATACAGGTTAAATGAAAAGCGATCAATCCCAAATCATGTGTGAGTGGCATCCAGCCCAGATACGCATCACTTGAAGTCATTCCCGTTTGACTGGCGATATCCCGAATATTGTATACGAGATTCTCATGCGTCAGCATGACTCCCTTGGGATCACCTGTCGAACCAGAGGAAAATTGAATAAACGCCAAATCCTCCGGTCTGGATTGATGAATGGTCCCTTTGTTCTGATCGGAATAATCAAAATCATGGCTAGAAAAGGTCGCTTCTTTCACAGAATCAAAGAAATCCAGCATCTCATGCTGATGAGAATACTTTTCTAACTGCTCTAATACTTTATGATCCGCAATCATGTAAGGGCAAGTAAGGGTACTCCAGATTTTAAACAGCTTCATTTTATGTTCATCATTATTCCCGATACTTACAGGTACGGGGACGATTCCGCCGAGCAGACAGCCCCAAAACACATTCACAAAGGTATGATTGTCTTCAATTTGCATAATTAGCTTATTGCCAGGCCGTACTCCTTTTTCCTGCAATTGATGAAGTACCTGCAGTGCTTGCTCCAGAAGTTGACTATAGCTTACATACTCCTCCTGTGTATCACCCGAAATGAAAATAATCCCATTTTCAGCTCTACTGGCTCGGTCCTGAATGATTTCAATTAAAGTTTGAAACTGCTCCATCCTGATCCCTCCTCAAAAGGTCTAAAACTTCCTCCTGCTCTCCTGCAGATACTTGTTTGGTTTGCAATATCAGGCGAATACACTCCAGCGCTTCGCGTCTTAGTTCATAAGCAGAAGAAGAGCTGCCCGATTCTATGCTTTTGAGTAAATCCTCCAACCTGCGAATAGGTAAAATAACCCCCTTATGATACTCATCCTCATTCCAATTGGCATTGGGTGTAGACACTGCCAGCGCCAACGGTTTGACCAACCAATCACGGATCGAAAAACGACGTTCCAATTCAATCCGATCCAAGTCTCTGTCCAAGGAAAGCACCTCAAAATCAATGTTTGTTTCCTTCGCCAAGTTTTTCAGCACCGTTCGCGGTCCTAATTCAATTCCCTGCTTCACCCCATGTTTCTCCATATACTGCATCGTTTGTATCCACCGCACTGGATGGATCATTTGCAAATGCAAACCTTGACGAATGCTGTTGGCATCCGTATATGGCAGTGCTGTAACATTAGAAATGACAGGCCACAGCGGTTCATGAAACGTATATTTTTGCAATTCCAATGCTAATCGGTCAGCAGCATGCTGCATAAGCGGGCTGTGAAAAGGGCCGCTTACCTGCAAACGGGTAATTTGGAACCCACGTTGCTCTAATTGTCCCGCCACCGCAGCAACAGAGGCATGATGACCAGAAACGACGTATTGATAGGAGGAGTTATAACAAGCGATGGAAATAGGCTGACTGGTTACGTCATAGTGATCGCACAGCTCTTCTAGCAGATTTAAATCAGCCCCTCGAACAGCAATCATGCAACCCACTCCGGCCTCTGAAGCTTCTTCCATAAAGCGTCCCCGTTCTTGTACCACCCGCAAAGCATCGCCAAACGATAAGACTCCGCTGCTTACCAATGCAGAATACTCACCCAAACTATGCCCTGCAGAAAATTCGGGAATAATCCCAACATCGTGCATGTAACGTCTGAATGCGATTACACTAATTGTGAGTAGTGCAGGCTGGGTGTAGGATGTTCTGGATAATTGGGAGATGGGTCCTTTCATACATAAAGTTTTCAAATCATACCCCAAAATATCAGCAGCCTCTTCAAAAATGTGACCTGCCTCTGAAAAACCGTCATGCCATGCCGCTCCCATCCCGACATACTGAGATCCTTGTCCCGAAAAAAGCAAAGTCATGCGATTCATGTCCAACCCCTTTCCTCACCATAAAAAAGCGGTAAAACAAATGTTTTATGGGATTCAGATGTTCACATTCCTATGTATTTAAGATAGATACAGCAAAAACAACAAAATGTCTTGCCACAAATAAACAGTAATCGACATGTTAAAGTAAATCGTTTTTGAGTTTCATGATGTAATCAGAAATAAAAGTGTGTAAGTAGACTTGGAAGTGTAAAAAAATGGAGTGTGCTGGAAGTTCAGAGTTGATACTTAGAAACTTCAGCATCATAGATGAGTGTAAGACATAGGTTAAGGCTATTAATTTATTATAAACATTAAAATGAATTAAAGTACAGTGATATATACTACATATATTTTATAAATCAAAAGAATATCCTCTTTTGTTTAAAAAAAGGAATTGTTTTCAGCTTTTTAATGAATTTACATGAAAATTTCATATTCTAAACTATTGACTGGCATCTATCGTTAAAACAAAAAAGCCGCCAATTTGGCGACTTTTTATACATAGTTGTTGTCCTTCGACAGTAATCGACGGTTAGGCGTCGTCATAGATACGTTACTAAATAAGTAGAAAACTCCAAAGCGCTTTATCTCCTTATGCAGTTTCCTTGACGGCTACAATGTGCAAGCGGCTAGTGTCGATTCTCCACTGACTTGGTTGTGGCTTCGTACAAACGCTGTAAAAGGGTAACAGCTTCAGCCCGTGTGACTTGCGCTTTGGGGCGAAGGTATCCTTCATTAGCGGTAAGGACCCCCATCTTGGTTAGGGTGTAGAATGCTTCTGCCTTTTGATCCTGGGAATCGCCATCATAGAAGTACTCTTCTCCAGTCTTGTCGATGTACAGCACCGGATAGTAGGCCGAGAAATTGTCATTGTAATTGGCCTGACGAACTTTCATATCCTTGTACTGCGCAGCTGCGGAAATCACTTCCTCAATCTCAGGATGAAGCGTCTGATTGGTATAATCCGTCCGAAGAGAGGCAATCATCATCACATCCCAGCGGGTCAATGGTTTGTCAGGCTTGACATAGAATTGATAGTTTGGATATTTCCCCCCAACACTTTCAGCATACGGCCAAACATAGTCACCGTTAAATATTGCTGCAAAATCTTTATTCGCCCAGTGTTTACGCGCATCCACAAAGTCGGAAGATTTGCCGGAAGAATGATCGATTTCTGGAAAAAGCTTGTGAAACATATGTACAAATTCCGCTTTCGTTATAGTTTTGCTTGGCTTGAAGGTCCCATCTGCATAGCCCTTGACAACGCCCTTGTCGACCATGGAACGAATCGATTCGGCAGCCCATTCATATTTTGTTCCTTCCACATCTGAAAACGTGTTTGCCGCGAATGCAGATTGACCGAAAAACAGTGTCGTCGCAACCAACGGGGTGATAAGCCATTTCTTTTTCAACATCTCTTCACACTTCCTTTAGGTAAAATTTATGTATAAAATAGTTCTCAAGACTCAATTTTATATCGGCATTTCAAAAGAAAATGATGATATCAGAGAGAAAAAAAGTACTGTTAAACAGTATTTTGGAATATCGACAATCTGTGTTTAAAAAATGCTATGGATACAAGTTCTAAAGCCTCTCCATATTCGGGTAGCCCGTCGGGAATTGAGAAAGCTTGTGGAGGCCTTCATGGGCCAATTTCTCCTGTATTACTCTTCCGACCTAAGCCTGTAAGTTCGACCCTGGCATCGATTAACCACTTCATGTAATCTGCCCACTAGTTAAAAAAACAGCCGAGCGCTCGGCTGTTTTTGATAGCGTTGAACTATCGTTTTTAATTAGCACGTGCATAATCGTTGTTGCACTGAAGCCATTCATACCAAGCTTTCGAGAAGCATTTCATTTCTCTTACCGATTCAACGTAAATATTTGGCGACGGTTCCCATAATTTCCGCCACCAATCGCATGTATGCCACTGATTATCAACCTCACTAAGTGACAAGAACGGCTGCAGTTCCACGGGTATATCCCCATCAAACTCCATCTTTACCCCTGACATCGCTATAGCCAATTTACCTCCTTCTTTAACTAGCGGCGTAAGATGGTCATCTAAGTACTGCTCATTCGCTCCAAAATATTGATACGCATCTACGCTTATAACTGCATCAAAGTATTGTTCCGCAAAAGGCAAGTGGCAGGCATCTGCATGGATGGAGATAATTTGGCTTTCCAAACCAAACTCTCTGAATCTTCTATAGTTTTCAGTTGCACTAATCTATAAATCGACAGCAAACACGGTTATGCCAAACTTTTGCGCCAGATAGATAGAAGTAAGTCCGGTCCCACAGCCCAAATCCAGCACTCGCATTCCTTTCTGCAAAGGCAAATTTTTCGATAGCTCCTCGAGCATGATAATCGAACTAGGCCCCATTAAATTTGCTCTTATGAAATCTACGTCATCTAGATCTCGACGGATCATTTCTGCTGACCCCCTCCTACTTTCTTCATTTGATATTTCCAATAAAGCAATTCTTCATCTTTGTGATCAATTTGAAATCCTAACTTCAATAACAAATTCTTAGAGCTGATATTGTCAGGTACGCATCTTGCCGTTACGATTTGGACCTCTTCATGATTTAAGGACCACTCTATTAATTTTTGAGCGGCTTCATAGCAATAGCCTTTGCGGCGATGGCTTTCATTCGTTGCAAAACCGATCTCAATCATACCGTTCTGATCAGGGTCTCCTAAAAAACCAATCCCTCCAACAATTTCTTGGGTATCCTTCTCCACAATGATCCAAGAGTCAAAACCTCTAGTGCCATTATTTTTTATCAAAAGTTCTCGAAAATAAGGTAAAGCTTCAAAGAAATCAGGACCCGGCCATTCATCACTGGTTTTATAACCCAAAGCTTCAATAGCACCTATATCACGTCGGGCTGCTGCTTCGATTAAATTAAGATCAAGTGTTTTTAATATGAGCCGATTCGTTTGAAGTTTCATGTATTGTCCACCTTTCTATTTACTTAGATTGAATCTTTCATTCAAGAAGTCTGGATGTATTTGACCAAATTGGAGTAATTCCCTTCTATCCCCCTTTGCTAAAAAT
This sequence comes from Paenibacillus sp. cl130, assembly GCF_900116035.1. Taxonomy (NCBI): domain Bacteria; kingdom Bacillati; phylum Bacillota; class Bacilli; order Caryophanales; family Paenibacillaceae; genus Paenibacillus; species Paenibacillus sp. cl130. The sequence continues at coordinate 227,205 of NZ_FOYG01000003.1, read as the reverse complement.
TAGAAAAGGGCAGGAATGAACATACGTCATTCCTACCCTCATATCACCTGCTATTTGAGCCATAAAAAAATCCGCGCTGAACCAGCACGGATTGGACTCATTATAACAGGTATCCCTAAGGATCTGGTAATATCCGTTGTTCTTAACTAATTCCGAAGCTTTCAAATCCCACCCGTAATACAAAAATTGGGCAGACGAATAGTAGGTGCATGAAAACCTCTTTTTATGGAATTGGATTAGTAAAGAACAGCTCCAGACAAAAAAATCTCTCCTTAGTGAATTACCCTTATTATACCAGGGCCAATTTTATCTGCCAACCTTTCACATGTTACAAAAGCGTTTCATTAGGACTATCCTGCTGGTTAGCTTAAAAGCAACCGAGTGATCGGCTGCTGTGGTAGCAGCAATTGCATCATGACCCTACAGGCCTTTTCCCCCTAGAGCACGCAGTTTAATGGGCTCCGCTCCGATAATTAACGGTCGGCCGCGTTGTATCGACGCCAGTACCTCTTCGTTCTTAAGACTGGCTGCATGGGCATCTGCATCTTTCCACAGTTCGGTCACATACACCGCATTCGGGTCGTCGTCTGACACATTGACTATATACAAATAGCAGTCATTATTCGACTTCAACAGATCGGCCGCTTCTAGCAAGATGTCTGCAAGAGCGTCCCTTTGCCCTGGACGTGCCGTCAACTTTCCATACATAGCAAAATGGTTCATGATCCTCATCCTACCCTCGAGTGATGTTTGACTTCATCTTATCATAATGTTCCGCAATGTCAGCGCTAATTTCAGCAAGCTTCTCCACAAGCGCTAAAAAATAGTCGGTACCATTCCCCCATCCATACGGATTGGAGAACCTTTAAATGCAGATGCATAAGGACTACATACAAATGTAGCTAGTCTACCTATTTCAATAGGCTTGATAAATCGCTGTATTTCAGATTGAGGCAGGTTGGTAACCATAAAATCTTTCTCTTTTTCTAAAAAAGTCATATCTTCATGAGGATACATACTCTCAATGATTTGGTGCACATTCTCAGAGAGTGTTGGTCCTGGCATGATCGTATTGACTGTAACTTCTGTTCCTATTGTTAATTTAGATAAGCTTTTTGACAATGATAACAACATAGATTTTGTCATACAATACTGCGGCATTTGTCCTGAAGGCATAATTGCTTCTTCACTCGCAATAAAAATAATGCGGCCATAATCATTTTTCAACATTTTAGGTAAATAAAATTTTGATAATCCATTTGCAGCAAGAACGTTAGTGCGGAAGTATTTTACCCATACTTCATCGTCTACGTCCTCATATTGCATAATTTCATAAATACCCGTATTGTTAACTAAAATATCAATATTAGGGTATTTTTCGAATAAAGCATCTCTTTGTCCAATATCCACAATATCGGCTGTGGCATTTTGAGGAGAGGTAGCTGGGAAATCTGACTTAATTTCATTTACAGTTCGTTCTACCTCTACATAATTTCGTCCATTAATTAGTACATTAACACCTTCTTTGGCTAGTTCAATGGCAATTGCTTTACCTATACCTTTCGTTGATCCTGTAACTAAAGCTGTTTTATGGTTTAATCCCATATCCATAATACACTTCTCCTTTTTTAAAACAGTCTTGTGCTCCGGATAGTGATTATGTTATCTTGTCTGGATTGTCCAGTAACTAGTATAATGCGCCAAAGTTCTTGTTTAACACGCCAAATGACAAAACTTATTAGGAATTGTATCAATGAATAGTCGGCAGTCCTAGCGTGCTCCTGATATCGAGTTTGTACCTTGATGTTCAGTCCGCCAATTTGAAGGTGTATCACCCTCCCATAGGCGGAAGGCGCGGTAAAACGAGTTCTGGTCTTCATATCCAATCAAGAATGCCACCTCTTTAATATCAAGCGAGGGGTCTGCCAAGTACTTTCGTGCCTGCTCATGTCTAGCTTGTGTCAACAGAAGCTTGAAGCTCGTGTTTTCGTCAGTAAGCCGGCGCTGCAAGGTACGATCGCTCATACCGAGCTCCTTCGCCACAGCCTGAATGTCGGGGCGCCCTCCTGTAAGGCTACGTTTCATGATCCATTTGACCATCTCGCTAATTGAGCGGCTGCGCTGCTGTTCATCCAACGACCGGTCCAAAACAGGAGTCAGGATCTCCAGCAGCTCTTCGTTGTACGAGACAAAGGGGCGGCCCAGATCTCTTCGATGTAGCGTCAATCGGTTACGTTTTGCACCAATCCGGATACGACAGCCGAAGTAAGCTTCAAGCGCCTGTACATCGCCCATGGAGTTCGAAAATTCAACAAGCTGCGCGGTCAAAGGTTGACCTGTGCCCCGGCGTCCAATCTCCAGAAGACAAGCCAGCGTGATACCAACCAGCATCCGCGGACCAGATTGCTCGGGAGACAGCCATTCCAAATCAATTGTGCAGTGCTCGCCCTCCTCAGTGATATGTAGGCTTTCCGGGGGACACAGTTGTTTGTACCGAGCCATTCGGTTTAGAGCGTCGCGGTAGTCCCGAGCGTGGTAAGTCGCTAAGACGGACGGTGGGTACTTCGCTGTATCAAAGACGGTCGCAAGCTTGATGATTCCTTGGGCAGTATCACCAATGAGATCAGAATATGCCTGCCAGATCGCGAAATATTGGGCGGTGGTGACTACTGGTTCAGTAATAATGGTGATCGGCAATCGTGCTTTGCGAGCGACGTCGTGGGCGCCAAACCCTAATTGACATAATCCTGCCCACAATCCTGGCGGGATTTTAATACGGTCAGTGGTATGAGACTTCATACATATGGGCCTCCTTTATATACTTACATATTCATTAGTTTTGGTTGCAATGGGGTCCCTCTTAAGTACACATAAGAATACTCTTAAGTACGTTAAGGTGTCTACATTAACGTACTAAGCTGCGGCAAATGTTACATCTTCTTGGTATCTGTGCTACTTTAACACCAAAAAAACACACCCATATGTTTATGAGTGTGTTTTTAAAACCTCAAACCACCGACACTCCTAGGAATGTCATTCCCTCCATGCTTCTTATATTTAAAAATTAAGGCTTCAAGAAAGGCCCGTTTTCACCGATCTTACCGGGAGCAGGATTACCCGGGAGATCAAGTACATATACCCTTAAGTTTCCTTTGCCCGAAACTGCCAGATTGAGCGTCCCATTCGTGACCTCTTTGACGTCTCCGGTAATAGCATCTTTATAAGTGCCGTTAGGAATATTCCGAAAAACAGCTGATTCACTAACAGTAACTAAAGCATAACTGTCTATGCCTTTTGATGAATCCGTATAACGTCGCTTGTACGCCATTTGTCCGCTTACATCTTTTGTAGAATACTGTCCTTTTTGCAAGGCAGGAATACTTCTTCGAATTTGATTCAGTCGCTGAATGTGCTTTACAAGTGGGTGCTGCAGGGTTTGAGCAACCGAACCTGAAGCAGAAGCTACCTGTCCGAAATCGGAGGCTACTACTGTACCTTCAATATGATTTCCATAGTAAGCACGTCCTGTGGTTGCTAATGGACATGTTGGACCACAGTCGATTGGCTTGCCTGCCTGAAATTCGATTTCTGAGCCGTAATACAATGTTGGAATTCCACGGAAAGTCCACATTAAACTCATATTCTCAGCCCATGCAGCCGTGCCCCCCGTATACCGGGTAGATGATTTGTTAGGTCCATAATCATGGCTATCTACATACACTACGTTATAGGTCGCATCGTTATAACTGTCATCCGAATCCTTGCCATTCCAAAATGCGTTATTCGCATCACTAAAATTCATATGCATCCTCATATCAATTACATTCATCCCGGAGGATTGCGAATGGTCCGGTTCATGATACAAATTCCCTTTGAGGAATGCATTATCGGATAAAGGCTGATTGGCTGTACCAAGATTATTTTCGTGTTGATATTGTTCCAACGCAGCTACTTCATCATTGGTGCTATAATCTTTGCGTTCCTTCCAAGTGAAGAATTGAGCCGAATGATTCACAGAACCTCGGTTCCATTTATCGTTAACGAAAGCACCTACTTCACCGAACATATAGAAATTACGTCCTTTTTCACCAAACTTCTCAATCGCCCGCTCCTGCGCTGCAGGAAGAAAATGACGGTTCCAGGTAACGCGTGGAATGTGCACAGCGGTGTCTATCCTAAACCCGTCTACACCCATATCTATAAATCGATTGTACGCTTCAATTAAATAATCTTGGACAGGCTTCGACTCTGTATTAAAGTCAGCCAGATCCTCATGCAGCCAACAACTCCGTGAATCTTCCCCTTCCCAATTGCCGATCCAGCAACTGTGATAGTACTGTGAAGGAAACATGCCAGAGGTGGGGTTGGGCCATTGGCAATTGTAGGTTTTTGAGTTCATTGGGATTCCCCAATTCCGACAGGTGTTGCCCTCCGGTTCCTTCGTTGACCATAGGTCACCGTTATACGGCTTGCCTGCGTCATTCTGCTGAAGGCCATCGTACTCGATTCCTTCTTGAGGTTCGTCATAGTACCAGCTCCACTGATTATCTCGAATACCGAATACTTTTGGCGTGAATAGACCTTTTGCACCCCAGCGGCTAGAGTGATTGTACACAACATCCTGTATAATTTTAATATCTTTGTCGTGTGCAGCATTAATCAAATCCTGGTATGTTGCACCTGGTGACTCTAACCTGGGATCCACTCGAAAAAAATCGTAACCATGGTAGCCGTGAAAGTCATAATCAGATCGATTCAATACAACCGGTGTAATCCAAATCGCTGAGAAGCCAAGAGCCTTGATATAATCCAGTTTATTGATTAACCCTTGAAAATCGCCCCTAAACATTGGATCACTGTTGGCTGCATTGCCGCTTGAAACATGATTCGCACCACCTCGGTTGTTCGAAGGGTCCCCATCATAGAATCTGGCAGTCATCACAAAGTAAATTGAATCTTCACGCATATCTGTTCCGATCGGGCTTCCCTTTGAAGTAGGAGGTGATGAAGTTCCTGTTGTTGCACTCACCTCAATACTACTTTCCGATTTGTTGGCTGGTTCTGCTTTATCGTATGCCTTAACTGTATACGTATATGTCGTTTTCGCTTCCAATAATGAATCTTGGAAGGTAGTACGGGTCGTCGTATAGACCTTTTTGCCTTTTGTTCCTCCTGTGCGAATGATCTCATACCCGCCGATTCCACTTCCACCAACATTATCAACAGAAGGATCCCATTCTAATTGGATTCGTAGTCCATCGGCATTGGCTGTCAATCCTTGAGGTATAGAAGGTGCTTCTAAATCAATAACTGGAGGGTTACACGGATTCTTAGCTCCTGTTGTTGTGACGATGCCGTCTTTGATGGTACTTAAACCAGCAGCTAAATGATAATCAGCGCCTTTATTATTATCCCAGACAGAGCCGTTGTTAAATGCTGCTTTCATCGATGTTTTGGAGCCAAGATCAATAGTTTTTTTGGCCCAATCCAAGCAAGCGTTTTCATTCATGCTGATACCCGGCGGGGATGTCCAGGATGAACCATCGGGAGCATAGTGGATATTTACATCGCTCCAGCCACGGCTTTTCTTAAAATAGTAAACTATCGCTTGGTTGTCTGGAAGGGCTGTCAAATCAAGGTTCTTCGGCAGATTGGCATATGTTGCATCGGAGATATTCTGCTTGATGAGAGAACCGTTGCTATAGAGATCGTAATCTGATACTCTACTACCATTGGAGATGTCTTCGGAGGCTTTCCATGAAAGTTTTACTGATGTACTTGTAACGTTTTTAGGCGATTCATCAGCATTGATCGGCGTAACAACACTTACTGATGTTAATACAAGTATCCCCGTGATCATGAGTAAAAATAAGCGTTTCCAAGATCTTCGTTTATAACTCCTCATTCTCTACGTCCCTTCATCTATATTCTTCTGGTCGCACAGTACAATAAACGATCTCTCCCTTCCTCTTTCTCATACAAATGATTATTCTAGCACTTTCATGGATTATTTTATGTTTTTATGGAAGAATTTAGAGTGGAATATGTTGATTTATAAGGAGGAAATAGCGGATTTTATGTAAAACATCTTTTTCTTTTTCGTGTAAATTAAACCTATTCAAAATCTCAGCAACTTAAAAATGATCAAGCAATAGAATTCGGTTGTGGAGCGATACCCGCTTGTGTTTTATGGTGGGCAAAATTATTTTGCTCACCATTTCAAAGGTTTCTGATTACTTAAATGCATCCCAAAATTTCATTAAATAAATCTGTTTGGTTCTCTCCAGGCTCCTATATATCTCTCTTATGACGGATCGAAAATAAAGCAGCAGATCTAAATAGTTCTTCGAATCACGCTTTTGGTTGCCCCCGCCTCAAAAATCGTCTCAATCAGCACCAATACACGGTGTACTTCTTCGCTTTTGATTGCAATCTCCGCTTTTCCTTCGATGGTGGAGACAAAATTTTCATAAAAGCTTTCTGCAGCAGCAGGTATTTTCTCAATCGGGAACTTAAGGGTGGATTCCTCAGATGGCGGCGCCATCGTTTTCGTCAATCCTTGACCTGCTTGAATCGGCTTGGGTTCCACGTGAGCGACATCTGGATTTCGGGTGACGATCTCTCCGCTCAAATCCCAATCCCTAATCACTGCGGTTCCTTCGGTTCCTTTAATATACCAGCGCGGCAGCTTTACGTAATTGGTTGTACCCACTTCAATGACTGCTGTCAGGCCGTCCTTGAACTCAATAAAGCTGGTAAAGCCGTCATCCACTTCAGTCCCCAAAATATAGCTTAGGGTAGCAGCTACGCTTTCTATTTTGCTGTCCGTAATCTGAAGCAGCTGGTCCAATAGATGTACTCCCCAATCCAGCAGCATTCCTCCTCCATACGCCTTTAGTTGCCGCCAGTCACCTGGAATCCCATTAGCCCCCTGAACTCGCGATTCCAGCTGGAAAAGCTCGCCTACGGTCTTATTGCCAATTATATCTTTTATAATTCGGAAGTCTTCATCCCATCGACGGTTTTGATGTACCGTAAACACACGATTTTCTTTCTTCGCCACCTCAACAATATCCAAGAAATCCGCGCTCGTTATCGTAACTGGTTTTTCGCAAATGACATGTTTTCCAGCTTGTAGCGCCTGGATCGCGATTTCCTTATGAACATCATTAGGTGTTGCTATCAAAACAATATCCACGGCCTGATCGGCCAGAACGGCATCCAGGCTAGCGTAGGTTTTATAGCCAGCAGCCGCAGCCAGTTCCATTCGGTAATCGACAATATCATATACACCGCCAACGGCAAGTTGCTGATTAGATTCGATCAATTGAACGTGGTAGCTTCCCATGCCTCCATAACCGATAATGACTACATTGTATATACGATTGCCCATTTTCATCTTCCTCCACTTCTGATTTAAGCCTACCGCATATCAAGCGGTTGCTCATGGATCCATAAATTTTAATGTCCTCGTAACTCTCCCTTCACTTCGTCGGATAGCTCTATCATACAAATCTCATGAAAAGCTTTCCTCCTCATTTCTTGCTGTATTATTCCCGAATATTGTCCTGCGGTATTTCAATGGTGATGTTCCTGTCGCTTCCTTAAAGAGATGATGAAACGTCTTTACACTACTGAATCCTGCTGCCTCTGCGACCTCAGTGATCGGATTGTTTTCATTCAACAAAATCCATTTTGCCTTATTCAGTCTGTAATCATTCAAAAATGCTACAAAGGTCATCCCCGTATTCTTCTTAAACAGTCTGGCGAAATAATAGGGACTGAAACCCATATAATCAGCGACATTCTTCAGCGAGATGGTTTCATGATAATGGCATTCCACATACTCAAAAATACGTTCCAGTTTATAAAGGGTGTCCTTTGATTGTGTTAAGGTTCTTTCAGAGATTTCAGAAAGCCTTGGCGTCATGCTTCTCGGCACTTCACGCATAATAAGAGTCAACATCTCAAACAGCTTGGCTTTGATCATATAAGCATGACCTTCGTGGTGGTTGACGTTCTCATCATAAATGCTTTGAATCAGAGGAAGCATTTTAGCTGCTGTTTCTTCTGGCCAGTTCCAGCTTGATTGCTCCATCTCCGTAAATATATATCTAAGAGGGCGTTTCTGATCACTTAATGTGGAAACCTCTTGAAAAAAGCTCAGATCAAATTGAATAACCACCCGTTCGCTGTCGGGAGAAGCCAAAAAATAATGAACATCACCCCCATTTATAAACTGAACTTCACCTTTTTTCATCCGTATCGAAATATCGTTAATTCCCAGATCCAAGGTTCCCTGAGTCACATAAATAATTTCAATTTCTTTATGCCAATGAGGATAGCAAAGCACGTCACCTTTATTAATAAAGCTCCGGAAAGGAAAATGTCGGTCAAGCTCCGGGATTTCCAAATAAAAATTCATTTTGGTAGACTCCTTTTGTTGTAAAGTTCAAAAAAGCCGTACACATGACTATTGATAATTATGCTGCACTGCATTCCTTCTTCTCCTCTTCATTTTTCTCCTTCTCAACTTTCGAATAAAATTCCCTCTCCCTTTTGAATTGTAAGCGGTTTAACATTCTTTTTCCTACCCTATCAATCATAGTTGTATTAAGTAAAACCACTGTTAGGTATCCTTACTAACCTAATTTTGCAAACACAAAGTTATGCCTCAATTATGAGCGGTTTGGCGCCCGAAAACAATTTGGGCTGATCTTATTTCTCCCTTCCGCTTGCAGTTTCTTCAGATAACCAAGTTTCGCCTTAACTAGATTAAGCAAATACGTGTAAAATTGTCGAACGATTATTTTTACATTTTTTATATAAAGAGATATATACATTTCCAATAAAAAGGTATAATCTAGTAAAGCAACAGAATCCATATAAAAAATATAGACTTATGGAGGGACGGACCTTGAAGAGACTATTCGCTTTAAGTTGTGCTTTCTATCTGCTAATCGGCATTACTAGTGTGGTGCTTGGAGCATTACTGCCGGTTCTACTGCCTTACTATGGACGGGGGTACAGCGATGGCGGATTATTGTTGTTCCTTCAGTTTTTCGGATTTCTTGTCGGCGTTCTGTTCTCCCCCTTCATGGCTCTACACATCGGTCGCAAGTCTATGCTGTCCATTGCTCTGGTTAGTATCGTGGCAGGGTATGCCTTCTTGGGTGTACTCCCCTCATGGACCTGGGTTATCGTGATGACCATCTGGGTTGGCTTCGGCTCAGGCATCATTGAGTCGTCCATCGGAGCGTTCACGATTGAGTTCACCGAAGAGCAGAAAGCCGTAGCCATGTCCAAGCTGGATGTCTATTTTGCACTTGGTGCACTGCTCATTCCCGCAGTGGTAAGCCTGTATATCTGGCTTGGAATGTGGTATCTGACCTTCTACACCATCTCCCTTCTGACGTTTATTCTGGGACTGTTCTGGATTACCATGCCTGCTTCCTCCTCTTCCCACCTTATCCAAGCAGATCTCCAAACCTCTGAGCGATCGGTCGAACAAGCCCGGTACTCGGTACAGCACCGTGTGTTACTGGGAATATTCATTGTATTCTTCTTTGTTTACATGGGGCTTGAACTGGGGCTCATGAACTTCCTGCCCTCTATTCTGATCGAGACCCTGCAGATTCGGGAATCCGTAGCCTCGTTGGGTGTTAGCATACTCTGGATTGCGATGATCATCGGCCGCATGTTCTCAGGGAAGATTGCTGAGTCAGCAGGATATATTCCTTTCCTGCTGTGGAGCGGAATCGGAACTTTCTGCTTTCTGGTTGCAATGGCGTTTGTATCCAGTCAGTGGGCTACATACCTTCTGATTTTTGGTGCAGGGTTATTCATGTCCGGTCTCTTCTGTATTGCCCTCGTCTATGCGAACCTGCTGATTCCGGGAATGACCGAGAGAACGACCAGCATTCTGATTGCGTCAGGCGGAATTGGCGGAGCAGTTCTTCAATATGTAACAGGCTGGAGCATGAGCGAATGGTCGGTGACGACTACCCTTTGGATTTTGGCGGCTTTCAGCCTAATTTTACTGCTGGCAGTCATTCTCTCGCATCTGTGGAATGGCAGGAGCAGACGGGTAGTTGACTCCCTTGTCCATCAGGGCAAGGAAGGATGAGATTCTTTATTCTTGAGGGAGGTGAGGCCCGCCGCGTTATGTTGTAGCAGGGCAGTACAATTTTTAAAGAATGTACTTAATGAGAATGTATATTCTGATATGGAGGGAAACATCGTGCATACCTTAACCAAAGAACGCTTCAGATACGGAAAAGGCATTACTCTGATTGACGATTCCGGTAAGGAATATTTGGATGGCGTGTCTGGCACCTTCAATCTATCGCTCGGTTATAATCACCCTCATGTCGTCACCAAGGTACAGGAACAAGTCGCCAATCTTGCCCACATGTCCTCATCCTTTACCGAGCCTTACGTCGAGGAAGTCCTGGATCATCTGATTCAGTATACGCCGAACGGCATCGACGCGGGATGGATGAGAGATATTACCGGCTCCACGGCGAACGAATGCGCTGTGAAGCTAGCCCAGAAATATACAGGAGCGCTCGATATAATCAGCCTGTATTTATCCCATCATGGGCAGACCCAGTTCGCAACAGGCATATCCGGCAACGCCTTCCGGCGGAGGAAATTTCCCAACTCGGCTGCAGCAAATTCCCTGCATGTACCTGCTCCCTACTGCTATCGCTGCCCGTTTAATTCTTCGCCTGACAAGTGTGGTTATCAATGCGTCGAAGCCATATCGGATGCCATTGAGTATGCAAGCTCAGGCTCTGTGGCCTGCATGATTATTGAACCCATCTTGGGCAACGGAGGCAATATCATCCCACCTGCAGGATATTTTAAGCGGCTCCGTCAGCTGTGCAACGAGTATGGGCTGATCCTGATCGCTGATGAGGTGCAGACCGGGATTGGGCGGACAGGCTACATGTTCGCAAGTGAGTTGTTGGATATCCAGCCAGATATCATTACTCTCGCCAAGGGTCTCGGCGGCATTGGTGTACCGGTAGCAGCGGTATTAATGCAGTCTCGGCTTAATGTCCTGGAGAAGCACGAGCACTCCTTCACCTCAGGCAGCAATCTAATCTCGGTTACGGCAGCCAAAGCCACGCTGGAGGTTGTATCTGAGCCCGGTTTTCTGGAAGCCGTTCGGTCCAAAGGAAGCCTGCTCGGAACCCTGCTGACGGAGATGGCCGACAAGCACGATTGCATCATCGGTGAGGCTCGCGGCGTCGGATTGATGTGGGGACTGGAAATTGTCGACGAGGATAATGCCCCAGATGCAGTTAAGAGCAATGCGATTATCGACCGCGCTTTTGCCGAACAGCAGCTAATTCTCAGAGGCTCCCGTTACGGTTATGGCAATGTGGTCAAAGTGAGACCTTCCCTCACGGCTACGGAAGATGAGATTGTCGAAATTGTTAAGCGGCTTGACACTGTTCTGACCACCCTACACTAACCATCTGCCTAACAGGCAAAAGGAGGACTATTTATGCTTGCACTGGTATACAAATCAGCTTGGGATGTCGCACTTGAGGAAAGACCTGTCCCGGAGATTAAAAAAGATAACGATGTACTCGTCCGGATCCGGGCGACAGGCGTATGCGGTACGGATTTAGGCATCATCAGTGGCAAATATCATGCCGTGCCGTCCACGATCTTGGGCCACGAATCAGCGGGGGATGTGATCGCTGTAGGATCAGCCGTCAGTTCACTGCAGCCTGGGGACCGTGTGGTGATTGATCCAACATATTACTGCGGTCAATGCGAAATGTGCCGGACAGGAAGACAGAATCATTGCACACATAAAGCCGTAACAGAGACCGGAGTCAGCGCCGACGGTACGTTCACCGATTATTATGTGACTGAGGACCGTTTTTTGTACAAGCTGAAGGATCATATCAGCTACGAAGAAGCGACGCTGACCGAACCGCTGAGCTGTATGCTAACCGGGATCAACCAGATTAACCTGCTGCCGAACTTCACAACCGTTATTCTAGGCGCAGGTCCGATCGGGATTCTGTACAGCTATGCTCTTGCTTCGAAAGGTGTAACTGGTTGCCTCGTTGACATCTCGGAGGAGCGGCTCGCCATAGCGGATTCCATTGCCCCTGAGCGATGGTCCGCGCACGCCACACTGGAGTCGGCCATTCATGAGCTAGCTCCGTTAAAGAATCAGGTGGACATGATTGTGGATACCACAGGAGTGGTCGGCACTGAGGTATTAAGCCAGCTTGCGAGCGGCGGGTATTTGATGCTGGTGGGGCTGAGAGATGGGATAAGCTCGTTTAATCCGAAAGAGGTCGTTGACCGTAGCCTTAAAATCATCGGCTCGATTGATTCTCTGGGCACGTTCTCCACGGCGCATTACCTGATTGAGCAGCAGATCATTCCCGCCAAAAAAATCATAACCCACTCGTATCCGCTTGATGACTACCATGAAGCCTTTAAGACACTTGGATGCAATATCAGCGAACGGACACTTCAGCCTTCGTCTCAGGCGATCAAGATTGTGCTGCAATCGAATGGCTCGGGCAACTAAATTTAGCTACTAACAAGGGGGAGAATGGACATGACGAGCATTCATCATGTTACACCGACGAATCATGAATGCACAGGAGACCCATCAGCGTCCGTTCCAGTCAAAGCGGTCATCTTCGACATGGACGGGGTGTTGGTAGACAGCGAACCGATTTATTTTGAAGTTGAACGCAGCTCCTTTGCCCATTTCGGTGCGTCCATGACGGAAGAAGAGCACCATACCTATGTTGGAGTGACACTCGAATCTATGTGGCGTCAGGTACTGGACAGACATCAGCTCACCAATACGGTGGAAGAGGCCCTGACCTATCACCGAAAAAATGTGATGCAGACGATGATTGCACACGAGGGCCTTGTGGCGATCGACGGACTGGAACGGTGGCTGGACTGGCTGCAAGAGAAAGGGATTCCGGTCGCGGTAGCCTCTTCCTCTCCACGAGCGCTAATTGATCTCATTATGGAAAAGACAGGACTTGGCCGTTACTTCGACATTCGAATCACCGGTGAAGAGGTATTGCAGGGTAAGCCGGCACCGGACATTTTCTTATACGCCGCCGAACAGCTAGGCATTGCACCGGCCCATTGCATCGTTATTGAGGATTCACAGAACGGTGTCCAGGCAGCCAAAAGCGCAGGAATGCACTGCATCGGCTTCCACAACCCCGGCTCCGGCCGGCAGGATCTGTCCAGAGCCGATCGCTGGATTCTCAGCTATGACGACCTGTGGGCGATCAAAGAGAATCTGCCGTTTGATGAGCAGTTGCTTGCTAAGAGCAAGAGCCGAAATGTACCGGAAGGCATACCCCCTTTATAATCATATGGAATCGTCCAATCTTTACTATGATTGAGGGTATTAAATAATGCCCCTTGGAATATACACTGGAGAATGCATTTATCCTTCCCTGTGTGTACTCTAAGGGGCGTGCTTTACATCGAAGTGGTCTAGTTGAAACGAGTAATTTTCCCGGTTCAACACACAATCGTCGTAAAAACTGTCTTTTTGACATTTAACTGATCTCCTGACGGTTTTAAATCCTCTATTCGTATGCAGCAAAACTTATATAGAAAAATGGGGTGCTGTTAACACCCCAAACTGGATTCATCGATATATATCCTGCTTCATCTGAACAGTAATTTTGCCGTATATTCAGCTCTTTCTGTCTTCTTCGGTAATTAGAGAACTGTAAGCCGGAATTGTAACTGTTCCTTTCTTCACCTTTACATTCTTTGAGGTGGAGAAGACCACTTTCCATTTACCCTTATCGAAATCTTTCATCTGCAGGGTAACCGGCTCTCCAGACAGGTTATGATATACATATAGTGTTTCTTTGCCTGAAGTACGTTTAAATGCGGTCACGCTGGCAGAACCTGCTTGTATAGGTTGCAGACTGTCGCTGCGTAAAGCTTCATGTTCTTCCCTCAGACGGATGAGTGTGCGATAGCTTTCCAGCAGGGAATCATCGTCCCTCAGCTGCGCTTCCACTGATACCTCGCCTGTGTTGTATTTGGGTTTCTCCCACGTCGTTTGACCAGGGCCATCTCCCTTGTACCAGCGCATAGGCTCACGAAGATACTCATCAGGCTTCTCTCCCTTCATGCCGATTTCTTCCCCATAATAGAGGAACGGCTGACCCGGAAGCGTCAAAAGAATGGAAGCAGCCAGCTTGGCTTTTCGCACATCTCCGCCCACTTCGCTCATGACACGGGTCTGGTCATGGTTGCTCAGGAACGGAGCATCGAGTGCCGCCTTATTATACGATTTGTACAGTTGCAGCGTTTTCTCGGCGAATGCCGCGATACCCTGATCTCGGCCGTTTTTCACGGAGTTCAAAATCGTTCCACCGAGGTCAAAATTAAACAGGGAATGGAGCGGTCCGTAATAAGGAGCTATGGTCTCCGGTTTGTCCCATACCTCTCCTGCCAGATATACATTTGGATTTACCTTCTCCATCTCGGAACGGAATTCATTCCACCATGCGATGTTCTTATCCGCACCATCCTTCGTCTGTCCTCTAAAAATATGCATCGCCGCGTCAAGCCGGAACCCGTCTGCACCCTGCTGCAGCCAATACTTGCCGACTTTGATCATTTCTTTGCGGACTTCGGGATTGTCAAAGTTCAGATCCGGCATGCCCGACCAGAATGTACTGTAGAAATACCCTTCGCCATTCGGGTTCTTATGCCATACCTGCTGACCCCACGAGCCCTTTTCTTCCAGATCTGTGTTCTCATCCGCCCATACGTAATAGTCGTGGTATTTGCTTTGTGGGTTGGCACTGGCCTCCTTAAACCATGGGTGCTCGCTGCTCGAATGATTGATAACAAGGTCCATGATCACCTTGACGCCCTTTCGGTCCGCTTCTTTCATCAAGGTGCGGAAATCATTTAGACTCCCATACTGCGGGTCCACCTGATAGTAATCAGTTACATCATATTTATGGTAGCTTGGAGATGGATTAAGGGGCATAAGCCAGAGGCCGCTGACCTGCAAATCCTTACCCGAATGGGGTTTGCCATCGTTTAAGTAATCAAGTTTTTGTGTGATTCCTTTCAAATCACCGTGTCCGTCTCCATTCGAATCATAAAAAGAATTGATATAAATTTCATAAAATACGCCGCTTCCAGTAGAAACCGGAGGCTTATGTCCGTTCATTTCCTGCTCTGCCATTGCACCTGAAGCGAACATCGTGAGCATAGGCACCGTTAACATGGCGGTGGACAATCTTCTTAAGCGTTTGTTACGTGTCAAAACAAATCAGCTCCTTTGATTGTTATGGGTGCGTTTTCATTATAAATAGAAACAATCCAAAAAAAGGGGATATTTATTATCTATTATGGTGGAAAATATCGATCTTATTGCTTTATCTCTGTATCGAACGAAAGAGGAGCAGACTCTATGTCTACTCCTCTTTCGGAAATTATTCTTTTTCTTAGATTTAGTACTTTCGATTTGCTGAATAAAAGATTGTCTGCTGTCGTCCAAATCAGTTCAGGAAATATATCTTAATTTAATGCGTTTTGAAGCTCTGTGCAGCGAAGACTTTACTGAATTTTCACTCTTGTTTAAGATTCTAGCCGTTTCTTTTATGGAGTATCCTCGGACTAAACGCAATTCAAGTACCGTCCTTTGCTCGGTATTACTTGCCATCAAAAGAATTCGATTGACCTCCTCCTGAATTTCAAAATCGAGGATATCCCAGTGATAATAAAGCAGTTCCTTGCGTAAGTTGTATTCATCCATCTTTTTTCGTTTTCTGATTAAATCTATAGCTAAATTTTTGGCAATTCTCAAAAGGTAAAACCGAATACGATCTTGAGGCAAGTCAGGTGAAGCTCTTATAAACCGAATAAAGCACTCATGCAACAAATCTTCGGCATCCTGTTTGTTATGCAATATCCTTAATAGATAGCCAAAGAGATCTGATTTGCAAGATAAATATTGATCCTCCACATCTTTAATATCCATATTACTGCTTGTCCCTTCTGTTTTGATTGGAATCGGTAAGTCACTTTATAGTCTTAAATTCATATCCCTGCTTTTTTAAATATGTTATGATTTCAGGCAAGGCTTTGGCAGTTTCTTCTTTCCCATAAGTGTCATGCATGAGTACAACTGCTTTTTCTCTAGTCCCCATGTTCCTTATGAATTCGCGAATTAATTGTTCAGCATTCTTAGGTGCACCTTCTGCATCTTTAGGTAACACATTCCAGTCAATCTGATGGTAATCCTTATCATGTAGAGCTTTGTCCAGCACTTCCATACCATTGGGATCATTTCTCTGCCATGTCATATGGCCACCTGGAAAACGAATTACTCTTGTGGAGAAATTCTGCCCCAATATTTGCTTTAAAACTTGATTTGTTTTTTCAATATCCTTCATAAAAATGCTCGAATTCACAGTTTGATTAGGATATAAATAACTGTAGTCATGTGAGTAGGTATGATTTCCGATAGCATGTCCTTCTTTAACTACTCTTTTTGTTATTTTTTTAGCCACTTCATTTTCTTCTACTGCCTTTCCTACCACAAAAAACGTTGCTTTCACATTTTCTTCTTTAAGAACATCCAATATCTTAGGCGTTACGGTGACCGATGGGCCATCATCAAAAGATAAATAGACTACTTTTTTACCGTCTATCCCCTCAGGCCGATGTCCTTGCATTTGCTGATTCAAGTATTTTTCAACAAATGCTGCATCTTCAACACCCGAAACATTTTTTAGAGGTGATTCGCTCCCTTTGGATTCGTTATTTAATACCGGCTGTTGTTTACTACTAAAGATATCAAAGAGTTTTAAAATAATTAGAACAATACAAATGATAATAATAAACAGTAGTCTTCTTCTATTTCTCTTCATCCGATGAGCTCTGGTTCTATTATGCGTATAGCTTTTTTCCATTAGTATATGTTCCTCCAAAAATCTAGAAGCTGTTTACGTTTCATTTTGCGACCATGTGCCAATTGAAATTATTCGTATCTCAATGCATCTATAGGCTTTAAACTTGCTGCTTTATAAGCCGGGTATACTCCAAATAGGATGCCTGTGCCCGCAGAGCTAAGAAACGAATATATAATAGGCGAGATCGTAAATTCAATGGTCATATGTGTCGTTGCTTCGATTATTTTGGACGCTCCTATGCCTGTTACAACCCCGATTGTACCTCCTAACAGACCAAAGATGACCGCTTCAGATAGAAATTGAATCATAATATCTCTCGGCTTGGCACCAATGGCTTTCCGAATACCGATTTCTCTTGTACGCTCTATAACCGAAACCATCATAATATTCATAATTCCGATTCCCCCTACCACGAGCGATATCGCGGCTACACCACCCAGTAAGCTGGTCATGATATTATCTACACCGGAAGCTGCACCTGCTGCCTCTGACTGACTCATAATTTGAAATTGATCCGGTTCCGAGGGTTTTAGCTGATGCGTCACACGCAAGCTTTCCAATATGTCTAGACGAGCCTGATCCATCAAAGCTGGTGACTTGGCAGACACGTCCAATCCCGTAATGTTTTTCTCACCCAGACGGTTCATCATGGTTGTAGCAGGGATGTAAATTTGTTCATTAGTACTATAGCTTAAGTTCGTAACTGGCTGAGTATTCAATACTCCGATCACCTTGAAAGGAATCTGTTTAATTTGAAACGTTCGTCCCAATACATTTTGGGTATCTCCACCAAAAAGACGTTGAACCGCTTGGCTTTCAAGAATGGCGACATTCATGCGTTTATCCATCTCATCGTTGGTAAATGTTCTGCCCTCAGCAAAGGAAAACTTTTTGACCTTATAGAATGAAGTGGAAGTCCCTACAATAGTAGCGTTATAGTTATATCGCCCCCACGCAGCTTTTGAATTGCTCGATATATTTGGCATCAATGCATCTATAGAATTCTTTTGTTCCAACGCCTCGACATCAGCCCAAGTAAACGAGGGCGTGTTGTCCAAATCTATTTCACCATCGACCATTGTCATAGCTGGAGCAACCATCAATACGTTATTCCCTAATTTATTAATTTCTGCTTTTATGCGGGCTGTAGAGCCGTTTCCGATCGCCATAATGGCAATAACCGCTGCCACCCCGATAATAATACCGAGAATCGTTAAAAAGGAGCGCAGCTTATTGGTCGTTAAACTATTAATTGATACACGGATCGTTTCCATCAAATTCATAGGCTCGCCATCCTTGATGAAATTCTTCTATTGGTAATGCTTTCATCACGCTCAATATCTCCATCCCGAAAGCTGATCAACCGCTTGGCATATTCAGCGATTTCCAGCTCATGAGTAACCAAGACGATGGTTTTCCCCTGCTCATTCAAACCCTGAAATAGCTCCATAATCTCGACGCTCGTCTTCGTATCCAGTGCCCCCGTTGGCTCATCCGCCAGCAGAATAACAGGATTATTCACCAACGCACGCGCAATAGAGACACGTTGCTGCTGACCGCCAGAAAGCTCGTTAGGTTTGTTGTACATCCGTTCTGCAAGGCCTACACTTCGAAGCGCCTCCACTGCTCGTTCCCGGCGTTCCTTGGCAGGTATACCTGCATACATCATAGGTAGCTCTACATTTGCTAATGCTGTAGTTCGGGAAAGTAGATAGAATTTTTGAAACACAAAACCCAGTTTCTGATTTCGAATCTCGGAAAGCTCGTTCTCACGAGCATCCAATATGGAATACCCATCCAGATAATACTTCCCGGTATCAGGATGATCGAGGCAACCAATGACATTCATCATGGTGGACTTACCCGAACCAGAGGGACCCATTATGGCAACAAACTCACCTTCGCTAATAGATAAATTCACACCACGTAGAGCCTGAATCTCCTGCCCGCCTACCTCATATATTTTTTTTAATGCTTTAATTTCAATAACGTTTTTATTTAATTGGACTTCTTTCATTGTGCCTGACCCCCATCAGGGTCCTGGCCCTCTTGACTGCCATTCGAACCAGCACCGTCCTGAGGCGGAATAATAATGGTCTCGCCTTCCTTAACACCTGACTTGATTTCGGCTTGATCCGCTGTATAAACACCCAGCTTCACAGGTCTGAATTCATAATCTGCAGGGTTTGCTGGGTTCTTCGCTACATATACTCCGTCCACTCCACCTTCAGATCTCAGTGCAAACAATGGAACAGACAGCGCATCTTTACGTTCAGCCAAGAGGAGTGATACATCCATGTTCATCCCCGGTTGCAGCCTTATTTTTTGGCTATCCAAAGACAATTCAATTTTGTATGTAGTCACATTAGATTCGGTAACCGGCTCTGGAGAAACAAAGCGTACTTCGCCTTTAAATTGTTTGTCCGGGAATGAATTCGAGTGCATTGTAGCCTGAAGTCCGGTCTTCAATTTAGCAATATCACTTTCGTTAACCTTGGCAAGAACCTTCATAACGCCTGTATTGGAGTTATTCATTACAATAAAAGGTGCAGTAGGACTAGTACCCACATCGCCGTTGACCTTCAAAATGATCCCGTCCCACGGTGCCGTAACCTGTAATTTTCTCAGGACACTTTTCTTCTGCTCTAATGCCGTTTCAGCCTGCTGTAAAGAAGCCTGTGCAGATTGGATGTTGGAAGCTTCAGGCGGGGACTGTGCAGCCTTTAATTGTATTAAAGCTGTTTTAAAGCCCATTTCCGCCTCCTCAATTGCCTCAGTCTGTTTGGTCTGTGCCTTCTTGTACTGCAGCTCCGCATTGCTCATATCCAGTTTTGCCTTATCCAGATTTTGCTTGGCTGTCGCCAGGTCACTTTCTGCTGCCGCATCATTCTGAACCAGATAAGCCTGGTCATCATAATCCTTCTGGGCCTTATCCAAAGTCACCTTGACTGCCACCTTTTGTGCAGCGGCTTCCTCTAACTCCATATCGTTCTTGGCTGTTTTAATCGCCATTTGTGCCTTTAAGACATTGGTTTTCTGGAGCTCGATATCATTGGTTTTGGGTCCGCGCTTGGCTTCCTCCAGCTTGGCCCTTGCAATCGCGACATTGGATTCGGCATCCTTAATTTGCAGCCTGGCATCCGAATCATCTAATCGTGCTAGAACCTGACCTGCTTTGACACTATCTCCTGCTTTGATATTGACAGCGATGAGCTTGGCACCCTCGACATTTGTAAAATTAATATTTACTTCCTTGGAAGCCTGAACGGTCCCAGTCACTTTAAGCGAATCCGTCATGTTTGTTTTCTGTACCTGTACAATCTGGTTCGCAGGACTCTCCACGGGCTTTTCCTGCCCCTTTTTCATATAAACAAAACTTCCAATTCCCGCTATAATGATCAAGACAAGAATACCTATGATCCCTCTCAATCTTTTTTTCCTTCTTAACACTTGCAATGCATCTTTCTTTTCTGTTTCCGACAATGTTATATCCCCTTAAAATGTATTTTTTCTAAAACCTATACGCTCCACGGTTTGTTTAAAGCATGTTGCAGCAGCGTCATTTGAACAATTAGTTCATCCTTATTCCGTTCAATTTGCTTCACTTTTAACTGATTCGTGGCTACCTCCGTACCTGTAGCAAATCCTCGTTCCTTTTTTTTACGAGATATATCTAATACTTTATTGGCGTTCTGTAGATTACTTTGCATTTGTTCGTATTGTTCATAACTCTGCTGTAAGTTAAAGTACATATTCTTCAGTGTTTCTGCTAATTGATCCTTGGTATTTTCCAATCCGCCTTCCGCTGAGTCTACATCAATCTGTTTAATTTCATAATCGTCAGTTCCCGAGTTCCACGTGTAATATTTAATTTCCATTTTTGCTAGCTTGACTGCCTCCTCCTGTCTCCATACCGAAGGACTCGCCGAGATGGCACGCGTCACAAGCGTATCTAAATTCGTGTTATCCATCTTCCGGTAAACAGGTCGATCCACCAGTTCATACACCGTACCTTGAGGTTGGCCCATTTGCGTATTTAGTGAATCCATCGCTTTTTGCAGTGCAGCCTTTGCAATGTCTACATTCTTTTGAGCCTCTATACGAGTCTGAATAATCGTGCTTTGATCACCTGGAGAAATTTTTCCACGGTTGGCCTTCGCTTCAGCAGCTTTTTCTTCCAGTAGTGCGAGCGAAAGTGCATCCTCACTGCTCTTTACTTTGTTTTCAGCTAGAAGTACGTCATAATAATTCTTCATTGCAGAGTAATCCGCCTGATCTTGGGCAAGTTCGATTTGCTTTTTGGATTCCAAATAAGAAACCGTCGATGAGGCATACCCTTTCCAGGCTGAACTACTAGCCGCGTCCTCTTCACCGTTGCCCGCACCTGCTGGGATGAAATCCAGATTCTTACCTGCATTTTTTAGGTTAATCCGGTTACGATCTATCGCTTGCTGAGCCTCCTTCAAGCTAAAGCTATTAGATCGTGCCCATTGCTGTGCTTGACTCAGTGTTATTTTCACACTTGCATTGGAAACCTGCTGCCGCTCTGCATGAACAAAGGACTCTGAAAATGAACTGGCCGATAAGGCCAACAACAATAAAATGAACATACGTTTTTTCATAGAACCCCCCTCTTTCTAAGTTTCATTAAGTCTAATAAATACGTTGTTATATGAATTTTTATTCTTCCTCTTCATTACAATTTCTTTGCACAACTCTCCATCAAGGATGTCATGAATTGAGAACTGCATCTTCTATCATCCGTGCAGATTCCAGAAGGGAGGTATAATCCTGCCCTCCTGCTATTCTTTCACACACGGCTTATCGCTCTTTACAGCATCTTTAAATCCAATTGACGAAGGTACAGGAAACGTACAATAAGAAAGGAAAAGAATTGGATTGCCCAAAAGCAAAGCATAATCTGAATAAGCGTAAGATGAAAGGGTGCTACATTTATTCCAGATGGTTCTGACATAAATAAACAAAGCACTACTCCTACGGATGATACGACTAATGGCAGAAGAAATAGGAAAGCAATTTGTCTGGATGCAGCTCGTCTCATTTCCCTTGAGTTTAATCCGATTTTCGATAAAGCTCGGTATATTTCCTCATCCCGTTGAAGATCTACATACAATCTGAAATACAACAGACTTACAGTGCTTGCCAACATAATAATGGCGATAAATCCGCCAATAAATTCACTAATATTCAGATCCATCTCCGATGTCAAATAATCCACTGCTCTAGAGTTAAGTACCCCTTTGTTCACCTTGTTGGCCAACACGGAATACAACCATATCTCCTGTTGAGTTTCAGAAGTTTCTAATGAAAGTTGACCATTCTTCCATTTTGGCACAAAATAATAAACAGATTTGTATGCTAATGGAACATTGAAGTACCGTTGTTCAACTAAATGGTCGTAAGTTCGATCTGAAACAACAAGTAACCTTCCTAGTTCAGAGATGATGTTTTCAACAAACTTTATGCTGTGGTCTATCTTCTGAGTATCCATAATCTGAATATTCATAATCTGAGATTTTCCTTGATTGTAAGTTAGCTTTTTTTCAAAAAAGGTTTTCTGTTCTTCTAAAGACATTCCATTAGAATCAAAAATGAAAAAGCCTTGATGATCCCGAAGTGCGGCTGTCTGTTTTAGTTCCTTAAACCTGGAAATAAGAGCTTCATAGTTGGATTGTTTCATCACAGGTGCGAACTGTTCACGAAAGGGAAAGATCAGTATTTCACTTTTCGAATAATCTACCCCAGCCGTATAAAGATTTTGGTCAATCTCTTTTTCAAGCTCTCTAGAACTTACTACATCAGAAGAAAGTGCAAATGAATAAGATTGCTCCCTTAGAAATCTTTTTTGCTGCTGCATGGAGTCAAAAGTTGACGCTGCTCCTACACAGGAAATGATAGAAATTAAGGTAATCAATGAAAACAGCCCGGCATTATTCCTAATTTTGTATGTGATCTCAGATAACCATAACAAACGTGTTCCGCTCCAAGACCATTTCCTGTTAGCTCTAAGCAGTTGAATGAATAGTACACATAATTGAGTATAAAATAAGTAAGTACCAATAAACCCCATTACAATTGTGTATTTAAATGTGTCTCCAACCGAATAGTGCAATATATAAAAAGAAAGAGTCCCTAAACGATACGGTGCCAGATAAATGTATGGTGGAAAATCAAGCTTCATTAAATATACAGCCGCTCCTATTAACACTATCGCAAGAAAGGAAAGACTCCATGAAGCTTTTAATTCCTTTTTGAGCTGTGGAACCTTGTTAAAAAGCTGCTGTAATTTAAAATGGCGTATGAAGAAAACAGACACAAGTGAGATCAATATAAACAAAAACATAAAGCCAATTCCTGTGAAAGCCAGTGCTTTCCAAGGAAAATAAAACGTTAAATACATTCCTATGACATTGGAGCCCAAAAGCAGAAAGAATTTCGCTGAAATAAATCCTCCGATAATCCCGGTAACCAAGGATAAAAAACCTATAATTAGATTTTCATATGCGACCAAAAAATATATTTGTCTGTGATGTGTCCCTAAAATGGTCAATATACCCAATTCTTTCTTACGTGCAGCTACAAAGATATGGTTTGTGTATAATACGAAAAAAAAGGAAAATACAAAAATCAACAGATCAGCAACTTGTAATCCTTTTTTTACATTAGCTGCTGTGATTGCATTTGAGACATCCGGGTGAAAAATAAATATCGCATATACGAAAAAAATCGAAATCATCAATGAGCTGCTTAAATAATAAGGTACATAAGCACGTACATTGCGTTTGAGATTATTCCATGCTAACAGACGAAAGCTCATGTGCATGTCTACTTCCCCCCAAAAAGGAGAGCATATCTATGATTTCCTGAAAAAATATTTGCTGACTATGACTACGGTGGATTTCATTATATAACTCACCATCTTTTATAAAAATTACCCGATCACAATAACTGGCTTCCATTGCACCGTGTGTTACCAGCACGATTGTGGAATAATCTACACGGTGGATAAGTCCCAGCATTTCCATCACAACACGTGAAGACTTGGAATCGAGATTTCCAGTGGGTTCATCTGCGAGCAGGAGTGAAGGAGAGTGAATAATAGCCCTACCAATGGCTGCCCGTTGCTTTTGTCCCCCTGACACCTCATAAGGCCGTTTATCCAAAACATCAAAAATATCCAGTTTCTTCGCTACCTCTTCCAGTTTAAGCTCCATTTCCTTTAATCCTTTTTTATTCAGCATCAGAGGAAACAGTATGTTCTCTCCCAAAGTGAGGGTTTCCAGCAAATTAAAGTCCTGAAATACAAGTCCCAGCTCTTTGCGACGAAATAAAGCCAGCTTATCCTTCTTGAGCTGATTTAGATTTTCACCTTTAATGCAAACCTCGCCAGAAGTCGGCATATCAATGGTCGAAATCATGTTTAATAATGTGGTCTTCCCACTACCAGACGGCCCCATAATACCAACAAACTCACCTTGTTTGATCGTTAAATGGATGTTGTTAAGGGCTCGGTAGGGAACCTTGCCATAATATATTTTGGTGACTTGATCCATTCGTACAATCTCCATAATTCATTCCTTTCCTTGTTCTATGTTATGATCATAATCCATCCAGACAAGTGAAGCGATCGATTAACATTACAAAAACCTTAAATGTGTTGTAAGGTTTCTCATTTGTGAATTGAAAACAGGATTTGAACCGTTGTCCCTTCACCAACTGTCGATTTCAGTTGAATATCATGATTCAGTCTTTCGCAGATTTCAGACACCAAATAGAGTCCCATCCCGGTTGATTCACGATACTTCCGCCCATTTTCACCTGTATAATAAGCCTCAAATACCCGTTCTACATCTTTTTTAGGGATACCAATCCCCTCATCCTGTACTTCCAACACAATGACATGCTCTCTTACGTCAGACATTAGTTTCAGACTGTGGGCATGACCTGAAGAGTATTTCACCGCATTGGTCACCAATTGGTTAATTATGAATCTTAGCCACTTGGCATCGGTAATCACACTCAACTGCTCGTCCACTTCATTGGAAGGATAAATTTCGTTGCGAATCAATAATCTTTTGTTATCATAAATCACATCACTAACCAGTTTTCGTAATACAACAGGCTCGACATGAAAGTCAGGTTCAAAGGATTCCAATCGTGACATATACAAAATCATGTCCAGTCCTTTTCCCATTCGATCAATCTCATCGTGTATCTGATCCGATTCGGGATCTATTTTTCCTTTGAGGATTAAATGAATAACAGAAAGAGGAGTTTTCATCTGGTGAACCCACTGATTGATAAACGTAATATGATCGCGCTGCTGATGCTCTAACTGATGAATTCGGGACTGATACAATCGATAATATTGTAAAAGCAAATGTTGCAAAGAAGAGGCTAACGGATTAAGTACCTTCATCTGAATAAGCTCATCTAAATCTCTAATGTTTGCAGTGGATAATATGCGATATAAACCAGAGTACATGACATACCGGAAGAGCAAATAAACCAGCAATATGGAGGCCCCAAAAAAGACGGAATACAGGGCCGTCGACCAGTTGCGGTAACCATCCATCCAATAGATACTTAACACAAGAAAAAGTTGGATGATATTAAAAATCACCAGCGAAAAATGGTCACGCCAAAAAAGCTTCACCGTTCTTCCTCCTCACTCAAGTGAAGCCGATAGCCAGCCCCTCTAACCGTCTCTATGATATCCCCTAGTCCCAGCTCACTCAGCTTTTTGCGGACCCGAGTGACATAAACATTCAGTGTGTTTTCGCCCACATATTGGTGATCATCCCATAAAGCCTCTAAGAGATGAACTCTACCCACAACCTGCTTAGGATACGTCATCAATAGCTCTAGCAGTGCTGCTTCCTTCTGGCTAATTTCTACCTGCTTGTCATGGAATACAAGTTCCATAATATCGGGATATAGCGTCAAATCTGCCACTTTTAAGGAACGTGATTTTGGGGCAACAGCATAAGAGCCATAGGCACGTCGCAGATTGCTTTCTACTTTGGCTAACAGTACTTCGGGATAAAATGGTTTCGTAATGTAATCATCTGCTCCGTTTTGCAAAGCAATGACCTGATCCATTTTATCATCGCGTGCAGAAACAAAAAGGATGGGGCATGTAGACTGAGTCCGTATTTGCCTGCACCAATAAAATCCATCAAAGCGAGGTAGATTCACATCAAGTAGTACCAAATCAGGCTTTACCTCTTGAAAGATAGCCAGAACTTGATCAAAATTTGAAACGTTAATCCCTTGATAACCATATTTCTCAAGATAAGATTGGAGCAAGGAACTGATTTGAGGATCATCCTCTACTATTAATATCTTTTGCATCGTGTTTTCTACCTTCTTAGTGCTTGAATTTTTAACAACTGATTTCTCTATATAATGCCTTTATTCGATCGTTCAAGCAATAACAACAATCTAACCCCCTTGGTTGTAGATTTAGGAGGTTTTCATGGTGGTGTATATTGAATCCCGAATAATATGCATGGTGCCGAGCACCAGAGTGATTAACAATATAATTATAATAACAATAACGGTGACTGTTATAATGGTTCTTTTAGGAATTTTTAATGTTTCATTGAAACTTTGCTTTGGATCTTTCAAAATCTGCTCACTTCTTTCCTTGCCTAGCTGTTTACCAGCATAACAGCTTCTACATAATGAACAACAGTTGAAACTTACAAAAACCTTTATTTTGTTGTAAGGTTTCTGATTAGCCACAAACCATCGTCAGATTAAACTAGCGTATGTACATAACAAAAATGCCCGGCTAGAGAATCTTTTTTCTGATTCTCAAGCCCGGGCATTTTATCCTCTCTATCCTTTTACAGCGGAACCCACCGTCATTGCCCGCTCCACTTGTTCACTCAAGAACAGATAGACTAGTACCATCGGTAGGGAAGCGATAGTCATAACAGCTCCCATGGCCCCCCAATCCGTGCTGTAGGAGCCCTGGAAGAAAAGCAAGCCTAGCGGCAAGGTCTTCATATTCTCATCAGAAATCAGAATATAGGCCAAAGTGAACTCATTCCAGTTGTTCAAGAACTGAAAAATGGCTACAGTTGCAATTGCAGGCATTGCAAGCGGCATAATGATTTTCAGGAACAGTCTATAAATATTAGCTCCATCCATACATGCCGCCTCTTCAATCTCCTTAGGAATTCCTGCCAGGAACCCATAGAAAATCATTGACGAGAAAGGAAGGCCAATTGCGATATAGGGAAGAATAAGAGCTCCATACGTATTCGTAAGATGAAAATCGCGAACCAGAATCGCCAGCGGTATCATAATAACCTGTAGCGGCATAAACATTCCTATGATCATATAAGTTCGGACAGCAAAACGAAACCTCCATCTCATGCGAGCCACTGCAAAGGCAAACATCAGTGCCAATAAAAGGATGAACAGAGTCGAAATCGTTGATACGACCAGACTGTTTAGAAAGTAACGAGGAATATTAAATTGCGTCCAAGCATTGATGTAATTTTCGTAACGAAAATGCGTTGGTAGTCCGAATGGGTTGGTAACAAAGATCTCATCATTGTTCTTCAACGAGTAGGAAACCATCCAGAACAACGGATAAATCGAAACAATCACATACAACCACAGCGGTATCTGCAGGACAGCTTGTCTGAACTTGCTCACAGCGGTTTTACTCATTTCGTTCTCCTTTTCAATACGCACCTCATCAGGCGGTTTGTCCGCGATCGAACAGCTTATTGATAACTAAAGTTGCCAGCAGCGAGATCAGTACAAGCAGCACAGATACAGCACACGCATAGCCATAGTTGCTCTCCATAAAAGCATAGCGGTAAATCATGAATGTCATTGTATAATTTGTAGTACCAGGTCCCCCGTTGGTCATAATCAGCATCTGCACAAAGGCGCCTATCCCAGAGGTAATCGCGATAATGAAGCAGAATTTGTACGTTTCCCTCATCAGAGGAAGTGTAACATGCAGATGCGCTCTCCATTTGCTGCAACCGTCAATCGTGGCGGCTTCAAAGTAGTCCTCAGGTACTGACTTAACCCCTGCATATAGCAGCGCGAATTGATACCCCATAAACTGCCAGGCATTAACAAAGGCGATGGCAATAATTGATGCTGTCGGGGAGCTCAGCCAATTTTGCTGATACGAGATATTCAAAAGATCGAACAGCCGGTTGATCAGTCCGTTGGTCGGGTCGTAAATGGCGATCCACAGCTGGCACACCACAGTTACCGACAGAACAACCGGAATAAAATAAGCCGTTTTCAGTATTTTCCGCCCGCGTGTACGCGGGTCTGCACAAATCAGCGCCAATAGCGTTCCCAGTCCAATCTGAAAGACCACCAGTACAATTGCAAATATCAATCCGTTCTTAAGCGAAGTGGAAAGTAAAGGATCGGAAAAGAGCTCCCGGTAATTACTCAATCCCGAAAAGATCGGCGTACTAAGGCCATCCCATTCATAAAAGCTACGAAGAACGGTCTGCAGAACAGGATAAATCAGGATCACACTGTACAGGATCAAAGCAGGGAGCAGAAACAGTGCCAGCGCCGGTTTGTTCCCCAAATATTTATTCATGTGTTGCTTCCACCCCTTATTTTCGGGACGGCTCCCCCCCAGCGACTTATGTCGCCAGAGGTTGCTTGTCCCTGGATTATCAGTTTTCTTTCTCCAATGTACTGTTCAGATTGTTCACAAAACCCTCTACCAAAAAGTTGTCCACCATCAGATTCTGGGTATTGTCATTGATTGTGTTCTGAATTTTGGTATTGCTCAGAAGCTGAGCATATTCCTTGGCGTTTGGCAGCAACTCTTTGGCGACTCGCTGCATCATTGCTGGAACATTGGAGGCGATTTGCTTATCCACTTTCGGCGAAACGATAGGACTTCCGAGTTGGGTATATTTGTACTCGGCTGACTTTGTCGCAAGGAATGCTGCTACCTTTACGGCAGTTTCCTTGTTCTCGCTACTCGACGATACTGCGTAACCCTGTGGCGAACCTGCACCGTCGATAAAATATTTGGACTTCTCGTAGGTTGCTTCATCCTTTGCTGGCCAGTACATCCAGTCGACCTGGTCGCCCAGCTTTTCCTGTGAACTGTAAATTTCCCATTGTCCGTTCACAAACATGGCAGCCTTTCCCTGATAGAACAGGGACGATGCCTGATCATAATTGGTGTTCGTGGCATTTGCGTCGAACAATCCGGCTTGCTGCAATTGCTTCATCTGCTGTGCTGCCGTTACAAACGCTTCTGGCAATGCTTTTACACCTTTCTGATCAAGTGCTCCGAATCCTTGTGGCTGCTCTCTTGTGACCAGCCCATTATAAAAAGCAGTCGTAATCCACTTTTCCTTGGCAAAGATCGACATGGGCACATAACCTGCAGCTTTCAACTTTTTAGCTGCTTCGCCCATTTGATCAATCGTCCTAATCGGCGTTTCGATCCCCGCCTTCTCAAAAATCGACTTGTTGTAATAGATAAGCTGGAATTCAATGCCTGTATCCGGATAAGCATACACATGATTATCTGGAGCTACTAAACGAGATTCAACACCCGGATTAAGATTCTCCTTGAATTTAGCCGTTGTCTCATAGTTGTCCAGCACCTCGACATTTTTCGATTTTGCTAAAGTTTGCAGAGTTGGCCAATCCGTGAAATAAATGTCCGGCATGTTTCCTGTCGCTGCATAAGTCTTTAGCTTCTGGTATCCGTCCTGAACGGCAGGATCCAGTTCAATCTCAACGTTTGGCATGTCCTTTTTGAGTTCTTCCACGGCATAATCGAATGGCTTGGTGGTATCGGCGTCAAAATGCTGCGCATATACCTTCAATTTGATCGCTGTGTCTCCCGTCCCGCCCTGGGAGGAAGCTGATTTATCTCCGCCACAAGCGACCAATCCAATAGACATGGTGAGCACTAGCAAAGCTGCACCCCAACTTCTGTAAGTTTTTTTCATTTGTTTAATCCCCCTTATGCAGTGTGTTTTATGTTTGCGCTTTCATTTTCATAACTACAGTATACTCCCGCTTCTTTTCTTGATTAAGGAATAAAACGGGCATAATCAGTAAAAAACGGGACAAATAGAGCAGCGGTTCTCCATATAGGAAAACCGCCAGGCTTAAATCGATGTTGTTCTGCCTCGCAGGACAAGAGCTACCTTTTTTGGAGTTGCTCATATTCAGTCGGTGTCATGCCAAAGCGTTTCTTGAAGCATTTGCTGAAATAATTGGGGTCACTGTATCCAACACTTTCAGCGATTTCCGCCAACTTCCGATTTCTGTTCAGTAAGAGCTCCTTAGCCTTCTTCATCCGAATATGTGTAATATGATCCACTATGGAGAAGCCGGACTCCTTGCGGAAGACGCGCCGCAGATAGCTGGGATCGACGAAAACCCCACACGAAACCTGCTCAGCAGACAACTCTGTGTCTGCATAATGCTCCTCGATATAGGTGATCGCCGCAGCAAAAAGATTGGAAGCCTTCGTAGAGTGCATATTCTCCATCAATTGGATCAGCCTGCGGTACAAAGCGAGCATCCATCCTTCAGCAGCCTCCCAGGAATCTAACTCCCGAAGCCGGTCATAAGGAGACTTGTTCAAACCTTCATCCCATAGCCGATCATAAGGAATGCCGCGTTCACTTGCAAAGGAAAGTGCTAGAGATACGATTCCCATAAGCATCGCGTCCGCGTATTCGTCCCCCCACTTATATATACTAAGCTGCTGGATTGCCTTACGGACTTCCTCTAACGTTTCACTGTCTTTCAATCGAAGGTCTAGCACGACTGCATCACGCAGATGGCCCAAATCAGGCATACTTGCTCTGCCGTGCAACGCTTCGCTACCATGACCCCACTCGGTACTTTCGCTCTCCTGCAGAAACACCGGTAGTTTCGGCTTAATACGTTCCAACATCGAGAGCATTTCTTCTGCATTGAACGGCTTCAACAAATAATCCTGCACTCCGGTTCGAACCGCCTTCTGTAGGTATTCAAATTCGTTATGTCCAGATATGAATACAATAACGATGCGTTCGAACTTGACTTTCAACCTCTCGGCTAATTCAATTCCATCAATGAAGGGCATATTGATATCTACGAGGGCGAGATGCGGCTGATGCCGCTCGGCTTCTTGAAGTGCTTCCTGTCCGTTCCTTGCTTCGCAGCAAACCCGAAAGCCATGACTTTCCCAATCTATCTTTATACGCAGAAAGTCTCGGAACAGCGGCTCATCATCGACAATCATCACTTTATACATCTTGGTGTTCACTCCCCTTTGGCAGCATCGGCAACGACAGGTCAACAGTTGTTCCCTCCGCGAGAATACTTTGAACGGATATCCCATACTCCTCGCCAAAATACAGACTCAGTCGTTGCTGAACACTGTAGGTACCGATTGATCGTATTCCTTCTTTCGGTAAATGTCTGGACATAATAGTCTGAACTTGGAATTCATCCATCCCCACACCGTTGTCCTCCACCCGAACGATCACCTTATCACCCTGTTTAAAGGCAAAAATACGGATAAAACCTTTTGTTCCTTTCTTCTTAAGACCATGGTAAATCGAATTCTCGACAAGCGGCTGAAGCGAGAGCTTCGGGATAGGTGTACCTGCAAGCTCGGCAGGGATATCCACTTCATAGCGAAACACATCGGGATAACGGATTTGCAAAATCGTCAGGTAATCATCAGTAATCTGAGCTTCCTTTTCTAAAGTAATTAATTCCCGTCCCTTGTTCAGCACCATTCGATAAAAATCTGCTAGCGCTTTTGTAGTATCTCTAGCCTCATCATTACGATCTAACTCATTGAGTGCATAAATGGTATCCAAAGTGTTGTACAGAAAATGCGGTTTAATTTGGGCGCTTATCAGTGCGAGCTCATATTCACGCTTACGGTTCTGTTCCTGCCTTACCTCATCCAGCAGCTCCCGAACTCTTCTTACCATAAAGTTAAACGCTTCAGCAATCGTACCGATCTCATCCTCTGTGCGGACTGTCGTAACCGCTTGCAGGTCACCAGTTACTACTTTTCGCATGGCCCTAGTCAGATGTTCGAGAGGGCTAACGACCATTTTGGATAGAAAGCTAGCGCCCAGCCAGGAAAAAACAAGGCACAATATGCCGATTAAGAGCGACAATCTAACATTTTGCCGGACATCAGCCGTAAGCAGGCTAAGAGATACGATATTGACCAACTTCCAATCCATCCGGGTATAATCAGTGACCGTTACCAGATTGCCCTCATCCTCGAATGAGCACGTTCCTTGGGATGCATTAGGCGCACAACGTTGGATGGCCTCACCTAGCTGTGGATTCACCGGATTCATCAGCATCTCATTGTCTTCTGCCACCGCCACGCGCATTCCGTTATCTAAAAAATAATAAGATTTGGGCGCATCCGGATCGCTGGAACGGAAGTAA
Source organism: Paenibacillus sp. cl130 (assembly GCF_900116035.1). Classification (NCBI taxonomy): domain Bacteria; kingdom Bacillati; phylum Bacillota; class Bacilli; order Caryophanales; family Paenibacillaceae; genus Paenibacillus; species Paenibacillus sp. cl130. The sequence goes on along the minus strand of NZ_FOYG01000003.1, from coordinate 194,779 downwards.
TCGGCCAAACCTTCTTCCTTCACTAACAGAAAAAGGGTTCCGTAGGGTTCGCCCGTGTCTATATTAATGACCGTCTTCCCCAACGTCAAAACCGGAGAGTTCGGATCTGGTGTTAGGAAATCCCTCTTCTCCATATCAAACCAGAGTGCCTGTCCATAACTTTCAGATTCCCTTACCCGCTTAAGCATGCTATAGATCTTGCGATCATCCCCGCTTTCGGTATAAGAGGCGAAAATTGTCCCTTCATTATCAATAAATACAGCGGCATCCACCTCACGAAAGATTGACAAATCAATGGATAGGCGGCTCTGCATCAAGTTTCCAAACTGAATAGACTCCATCGCAGTACCAGGTTTGGCACCGTATGAATCATACATCCGGTTAATATTCGTCACCATAATATTGGCCGCTGTTTCCACACTGCTGAATATGTAATCGGTCCGAGACAAGATAAGCTGAGACTCATCGACCACGTTGCTGGTGGTTCGGTCTATCAAAGAACGGCTGAAAAGCTGGTTGGACAACAGTCCAAGAGTAAGCAGAGAAACAATAATTAGCGGAAGAAATACCGTTATAACCTTGCTTTTAAAGCGAAGTCGACCAAACCACTTACGAGCTAGTGACAGAATATTCAACTAGGACCCCTCCGTCATCAAGAGAATATTCATCATGTTAACACAAACAATCTCTACAGTAGTAGATCAAAAATAATGTTAAAAAAATTCAACCGTCCATCTTGAAAGTGCTTTAAAGATGTGTTAGGATAAAGTCGATTTTTAGTAAAATTATTAACTAAAAAGGTGTGAGCTCTTTTGGCAACCATTAAAGACATTGCCCGCGAAGCGGGTGTGTCTGCCGCAACCGTTTCAAGGGTTTTAAATAACGATCTGTCACTGTCCGTAAGCCCAGACACCAAAAGCAGAATTTTTTTGGTTGCCGAGCAACTCGGGTATAAGCCTACCCGGCTGAGGCAATTAAAGCAGAATACGGAACGTGCCGGGAAAACCGTCTCCCTCCTGCTATGGTGTTCTATTGAGGAGGAAAGAGACGATCCGTATTACGCCTCGATCCGCCGTGGAATCGAACTGCGCTGTGAAGAGCTTGGACTGACGTTGGGCCAGACCTTGCGAGGCCGCTCATCCATCGGCACCCTGCAGAAGGCGGACGGTCTGATTGTTGTGGGCGGCGTTGATCCTGAAGAGGTATTCAAACTTCATCCTGACAAGAACACCATTGTCCTTGTCGACCAGTACCATGAACAGCTGGAGTATGATTCTGTACGACTTCATTTCCGGCAAGCTGTTGATCAGGCACTCGGACATCTACTTGAGCTTGGCCACCGACAAATCGGATTTATCGGCGGTAAGAGCGACGGTGAGCGAAGAGCGCATTATTTTGAACGATTCATGCGGGAACAGGGGTTGTACAATCCTCAATTCGTCCGTATAGGTGCCTGGAGTACCGCGGATGGTTATCTCATGATGAACGAGCTTCTAACCCAACAGGAACGACCGACGGCCTGCTTCGCTGCAAGCGATCCGCTCGCTATTGGTGCCCTCCGCGCCCTTCATGGACATGGAGTCAAGGTACCAGAGGATATGGCTGTTGTCGGCTTCGACGACATTGAGATGGCAGCCTTCGTGCAGCCTCCGCTAACCACCGTCCGTGCCTATCCTGAACAGATGGGAAAGGCTGCCGTGCAACTGCTCTCTGAACGGTTTGAGGGGCGTGAACCACCTGCGTATAGCGTGATCGGGACTAAGCTTGTCATTCGGGAGAGTTCATGCAAAAAAGGCTAAAATCAGTACTTGAGAGTCTTATTGTCATTGATCAGTATCCTTACGTAAAACAATAATGATAACCCCCTAAGGAGTGAATATCATGAACATTCATGTTAACGAGGCGCTTGGTTTGTTTCATTTGCAGTCCAAGGATTGCAGCTATATTATCCAGCTTGTAGAAGGATATCCCGCACATGTCTATTGGGGAGCTCAACTTCATCATGACCAAAGTCTCGCAAGTATATTGGAGCTTAGGGAGCGTTGCTCCTTCTCTCCCACTCCCGTTTCTTCCAGCCGTACAATTTCTTTGGACACGCTTCCACAGGAATACCCCCAGTATGGAACAAGCGACTTTCGTCAACCAGCTTACCAGGTTGCACTTGCGGACGGGACTCGGACTACGGAGCTGAAATATAGTGGTTACCGTATTGAACCGGGTAAACCAAAGCTCGAGGGACTTCCTTCCGTCTATACCGAATCGGATGATGAAGCCACAACCCTCTTTTTGATCCTTGAAGATCCATACTCTGGGCTTAAGACTACACTGCTCTATACTGTATTTGCGAATCACAGTGCCATTGCGAGGTCTACTCTTTTTGAACAAAAGGGAAGCGCTACCATGAATATTGAACACGCCATGAGCGCCTCAGTCGACTTCGCCGATTCCAACTACCAAGCTCTCTACTTACCTGGAGCCTGGGTTCGGGAAAGACATATCCAACGACGCGATCTCGGACCTGGTTCCATTCGACTCGAGAGCCGAAGGGGTTCCAGCAGTCACCAAATGAATCCATTTCTGGCATTGCTTCGTCCTGATGCGACTGAAGACCGTGGGGATGTGTACGGTTTCAGTCTAATCTACAGCAGCAACTTCGTCGCACAGGCGGAAGTAGAGCAGTTCAATCAGACTCGTGTAAGTATCGGAATCAATCCCTTTGACTTCTCCTGGCGGCTTGAGCCAGGTCAGTCATTCCAGACTCCTGAAGCCGTATTGGTCTTTTCCGAAGAAGGTCTTGGGGGCATGTCACGCACCTATCACCGACTCTATCGCACACGCCTGTGCCGGGGGACTTACCGTGACAAAGAGCGTCCTATTCTCGTGAACAATTGGGAAGCCACGTATTTCGACTTCGACGCCGATAAAATCGAAGCAATTGCCAAGGAAGCAGGCCCCCTTGGAATTGAGCTCTTTGTTCTAGATGATGGTTGGTTTGGTAAGCGCGACAACGACGACAATTCGCTTGGGGACTGGTTTGAAGATCGCCGAAAGCTGCCTGGCGGCCTTGCCGACCTGGCCAAACGGGTTAATGAACAAGGATTACAGTTTGGCTTGTGGGTTGAGCCGGAAATGGTATCACCTGATAGTGAATTGTATCGTAACCATCCCGACTGGTGCCTGCATGCGGAAGGTCGGCGGCGGACGGAAGGCCGATCCCAACTGGTGCTCGATCTCTCCCGCAAGGAAGTATGCGACTACTTGTACGAGACGCTTAGCTCCGTATTCTCGATCGCTCCGATTACTTATGTCAAGTGGGACATGAACCGTAATATGACGGAGATTGCTTCGGCTACAGCTCCTAGCGAGCGACAAAAGGAAACTGCGCACCGTTATATGCTCGGACTTTACGATCTTCTGGAACGTCTGACTTCCCAGTTCCCGGACATCTTGTTCGAAAGCTGTTCCGGAGGCGGTGGACGATTCGATCCAGGAATGCTCTACTATATGCCGCAGACATGGACCAGTGACGATACTGATGCCATTGAAAGATTGGCTATCCAGTATGGCACAAGCATCGTGTATCCGGCCAGTACCATGGGCGCACACGTATCGAATGTACCGAATCACCAGGTGGGGCGAATCACCTCCCTCGCTATACGCGGCGACGTGGCAATGAGCGGGAATTTTGGCTACGAACTTGACCTAACTGCCTTTACAAATGAAGAAAAGGAGCTCGCTGCCAAACAAATCGCCCAGTATAAGGAAATTCGTTCCCTTGTACAGCAAGGAGATATGTATCGACTCCTTAGTCCATTTGAGGGCCGAGGCGACACGGCCTGGATGTTCGTTAGCGAGGACCAGTCCGAAGCTTTTGTCGCTTACTTCCGTGTACTAGCTGAACCGAATGGGCCCATCCGGCGACTAACTCTAAAAGGACTTGACCCAGATAAAAAGTATATAATCGAACACGGAGCGACGGGCAACACTGCAGTCCATACGGGTAATACCTTAGTGGAAGATGACGGTTCCCCCTTCCGCGTAGCATTTGATGGAGAAATTTTCGGAGGTGACCGCCTAATGAGAATTGGGCTTGTGGTCTCCGATCTCACTGGAGATTTCGCCAGCTCTACCTTCCGCCTTAAAGCTGTCTCCTGCTAATCATGGACCAGCCAGTGACGATAAAAAAATTAAAACAAGGCAGGCCGATTTTCCGGCCTGCCTTGTTTTATAACTTTGGTCCTTGTAGATTAAAGACACACAAGAGATTGCCAAGCAATTGATCATTTAATAGCATCCTTGACTTTGATTCTCCATATCATATGATCAGAGCCTGCTCCCCAATAATCTTTTAATAAATAATCAGGAGTTCCAAATTTCTTTTTCCATATTTTCTGCGCAATACGATATCTACTATCTGTAGTCAGGGTGAACAAGTACAGTTCCTACCTCGCACAAATTTTTAAATGTAGCATTGGTAGATTTACTTATTAGTTCACTTACTGGTCCATATTCAATAGAACCTATTATATGATTCCCATCTACAGCGATTAAGAAGTATCGTTGTTCACCGTGACTCTCAAAGTCACGTTCCAAATATACCCTCTTAGTCTCAATTTCCTCATCTATGTCTTCCAGCATATGACCAATGCCTTCTTTAGTAAACGTGTCTATAATCACAATTCTAAACAATTCATTTATCTTTTCGATGTCCTTAATTTCCGGCCTTCTGATTTCGACATTATTCATCTAATTTCAGCCGATGTACGTTTCAGTACGAGACGCTTTGAAAGTACACGATTCGATAACTCCATCAGGCTTTTTATTTCATAAGTGGGTTGAATGCCAGACACGTTTGTTTTCCCAGCAGGGTTGAACCAGCAGGTATCGATTCCGTATTGGTTCCCTCCTTGAATATCCGAGGTCAAAGAATCACCGACCATGAGAACCTTACTTTTATCTGAAATGGCTAGCTTAGTAAATGCATAATCGAAAATACCAGCTTGTGGCTTTTGGCAACCCACTTCCTCTGAAATAATTACCTGCTCAAATACATCACGCAGCGGTGAAAGCTGAATTCTGGAGGTTTGCACCTCTTTGATTCCATTCGTAATAATCGCCAAACGACAATCAGACAGCATATCACATAATTCTACCGCTCCGTCCATCAAAAAAGCACCTTCACCCAAATAACGTAAATATGCTGCACTAAAGGCATTTGGATTGAAATCTAGATCATGAATAGTAAATAATCGCTTAAACCGTTCCACACGCAGTTGCGCTGAGGTAATGTGTCCTTCCTCTGCCTCTCGCCACAACGCGCCGTTGATTTCATCATAACTGGCTTTATACTCAGTTGCCGCTTGGGGCAAGCCAAATTGGGTAAACGTATTATGTAGCGCATGACTCTCTGCCTTTTTAAAATCAAACAGCGTATCATCGACATCAAATAAAATAATTTCGTATTTCATAACGACCTCCATATCATTGCTTTACTAAATTGTTCAGTTCTATGAGTCTTAGAATTGTTTTCTGATAGGGCATAAAAAACGGGAATTAAACTATCAATGTAACATGATCTCCCGGTTATTATACAGATCCTAGTTAAGCCGTCAAGTCACGACAACCAGGATGAAGTAATATTACCCAACAGTTTATTTACTTTGTTTGTTTTATCAGATAAATCGAGATCGTATCTTTCTTCTAATATTTTGTCAATCTTGTTTATTGTTTATCATCTTCTATATGTTTTTGATTTTCTGGCTGTCCTAATTGAAATTAAAAGATTACCGTTGGAACCTATGATAACAATATTTCGCTAAAGTTGGATATTGGTGACGAACATGAACTGATTGACGATTTGAGCTAGTGAGAAGCGCATGCGTTTTGCCAAGCCGCTGACATATCGATTTATAAAAAGAGGAGAATGCTTCCTCAAGCTGCCCCTGATGAGACAAGCCTATAGGTAACCATTCTCCTTTTAAAAATTTAGTCTAATTGTTCTCCATTCGTAGCAATAACATTTTTATACCAATAAAATGATTTTTTCTTTATGCGACGTTTTGTACCTCTGCCCATATCGTCCTGATCTACATAAATATATCCATAGCGTTTTGACATTTGATTAGTTCCGGCGCTAATCATATCGATACAGCCCCAGCTCGTGTAGCCAAATACATCTACACCATCTGCAATTGCTTCTTTTACTTGTTTAATATGTTCTTTTAAATAAGAAATACGATAATCATCCTCAATTTTATCGCCCTCCTCTAATACATCTAAAGCGCCATATCCATTTTCAGCAACAAATAATGGTTTTTGATAAAGATCATACAATTGGTTTAAAGCAGTTCGTAGACCTTTAGGGTCAACCTGCCATCCCCAATCACTTGTTGGCAAATAAGGATTTTTAACTCCTCCTGTAAGTAGATTTCCTACCGCTCCTTCGATTCTTTCTGGATGTGCACTGACTGCGCTAGACATATAGTAGCTAAAGGACACGTAATCAACCGGATAATCTCTCATAATTTGTTCATCTTCGGGTTCTGTTTCCAGTACTACATTCTTTTCTGCAAGCATTTTAGCTGTGTAAGCAGGATAATAGCCTCTCGCCTGAACATCTGTAAAGAACAATGAGGTACGCTGTTTATCTACTGTAGCTTGAACATCATCTGGATCACAGCTATAAGGAACAAGTAACTGATAACTAACCATGCATCCTACCATTGCTTTAGGATTACTCTCTTTGCATGCTTTGGTTGCAAGAGCACTTGCTACAAATTGATGATGAGCGCCTTGAAATTTTGCTTGTTCAATATTAGGGTGATTTTCCTCAATAACCCCTAAACTTACATATGGGTGATGAGTCACACAGTTAATTTCATTAAAAGTCATCCAATATTTCACTTTGTTTTTATATCTGTCAAATACAGTTGAAGCAAAACGAACAAAGAAATCTATTAGTTTACGATTCACCCAGCCACCATACTTTGTTGAAAGATGTAGTGGCATTTCATAATGAGATAAGGAAACAACAGGCTCTATTCCATACTTATTCAGTTCATCAAAAACACGATCATAAAACGACAATCCTTCCTCATTGGGTACTAACTCATCACCATTCGGAAAAATACGAGTCCAAGCAATTGACATGCGATAAGCTTTAAAGCCCATTTCTGCAAATAATGCGATATCTTCTTTATAATGATGATAAAAGTCTATCCCATGTCTTTTGGGATAATATTTTTTACTTGCAGGATCTTGAGCTTCTTCTATTTGCTTATGAGTCATTAAATGCCACTGATCTGACCATTGCTCTTTCGGCATCTTTTCATCAAACGTATATACATCAGCCAGAGAAAGTCCCTTGCCGCCAACATCACTTGCTCCTTCTAGTTGATTTGCAGCCGTTGCTCCACCCCACAAAAAATCTTCTGGAAATTTTGTTTTCATTTGAAACATGATAACCCTCCTATTAGTACATAGATCCTATGTCAACAAACTATTATTTTTATGAACAGAAATGCATTAAGAAACTCTAACAGGCTTTAATTGATGATCTCATCTTAGCTTGCAAGCGCCTTCTGTTCTTCTTTATATTTCTGATTGTCCATGATCTTAAAGAACGGGAAGTAAATAACAAAGGATACAGCAAACAAAATAAGCTGTAAGACGATCCCCGAGACACTGCCAGTCATCAGATATCCGCCTATAAGTATCGGCATTGTCCCAGGAGGCAACACACCAATGGGGCTCGCTACCCATCCATAATACATAGATAGATAGGTTATCAACACGCTAATAACTGGTGTTATAAGAAACGGAATCAAAATGATTGGGTTTAATACGATTGGCATACCGAAGATTAACGGTTCATTGATATTAAATAGTCCGGGTCCAATGGCTAGTCGTCCCATTTGCTTCAATTGTTTACTCTTAGAAAAGAAAAACATTGCGAGCACAAGACCAAGTGTTGCACCGGATCCACCGATAAAGATAAGATATCTAAATTCTGCCGTAACAATATTATCGACGGGTAATCCTGCTGCGTAGGCAGCTGCGTTCTCTGATGTCAACTGTAACCAGATAGGTAACATGACAGAACCTACAATTGTAGAACCATGTAACCCAATCGCCCATAACAAATTGATTAATAAGAATACAAAGATTGTACCAACTAGGCTTGTACCAACATTGGTTAAAGGTTGTTGTAGAAGTTTTGCGACGATAGTGTGAACGTTTTCAAAATGAGTAAAGTTTTCAACAAGTAAACGTATAACCCATACACTCACGATGACAATAAAACCTGGAATAATTGCTGTAAAGGATTTTGCAACAGTGGGCGGAACTCCATCTGGCATTTTGATAACAATATTCTTTTGAACGACCCTACGGTAAATTTCTGTCGAGAAAATTGCAATAAGCAATCCTACGAATAAGCCTTGACTCGAAAAGTAATTAACATTCATTGCTGTTGTGACCACTTTATCTACCGTAAAAGTTGTATTAGGCGTGACAACAAAATACGAACATAATGCTACAGCCCCTGAAGCAAGTGGGTCCACTTTATAACTCTCAGCTAGCCTATATCCGACAGCAAAGGTGGCAATTAATGCGACCAGATTAAATGTACCATTGTAAGGATAAAGTAAGGTTGCTTTGATATCTGGATGAGCTTTTAAGAAGTTTATATAAGCTGGAATTGGCAGATTTGCTAAGATTAGAAACACGGAACCGATAATAATAAATGGGATTGTTAGAACCATTGCATCGCGAAGTACTTGTAAATGCCGTTGACCAGCAATTTTGCCTGCAATTGGCATTACCTTTTCTTCTAAAAACTCAGTTATTTTACCCATAACATCGTGTCCTCTCCCGAAGATGTAATTTCTTGTAGCGATGCCACTTCTATTTGGCTTGAACAATCTCTATTTTGAACGCTTATATAGCTCGATCATTTCTGTAACAAGCAGTGAAATGGTTTCTACACTCATGAGTTGGTCTTCTGCATGCATTAATATCAGTGAGAAATCAAGTTGCTCTCCATTTGCTTCTCTTTTTACTAATGAAGAATGCGCTCTATGTCCTTCTCTAAAAAATTGCTTTGACTCTTCTAACTTTCCTTCTGCTAATTGAAATTCTCCTTCTTTTGCCGCATAAAGTGCCTCAATTACTAAGCTTTTAGCTGTACCTACGTTACTAATAATGTTAAACGCCACCGTATAGTATTCTTCTTTTACCATAACTTCTCCCCTCTTATCTTTTATTGTTTAGTAACAAATTCTTAATTCAAATCCTTTGTTATTTGCTTTTTATTAACTGTAATGCATCTTCTAACACTTTTTCACCGTTCATCATACCGTAATGTTGCATATTAATAGCTTCAATAAAAATATTTTTATCTGCCAATTTAGTTTCTAATTGCTTTTTCAAATATTTCACCTGAGGCCCTAATAATATGACGTCTACATTTCTCTCTTTCAAAGTAAATTCAATTTCAGAAGCCGATTTGGCAAAAATATCTACTTTTATGCCTTTTTCCTCAGCTGTTTTTTGCATTTTCGTTACTAATAAACTTGTACTCATTCCTGCTGCACATACTAACATAATTGTATTCATAATCTTTTCCCCCTTAAATTCCTTCATTTACTGAACAACTTAAGTTTACAATTAAATCGCTTTCTTTTTAACCGAACCTTTTTCCAAAAACAATAGGAAACGTTTGTGGTGTAAAAAACGGCTCCTTGTTGTTTCAGTTTAGTAACTGCATGATTTCTTCCACGGAGTCTTTGGCAAGAATTCGTTGGACGATCTCCTTATTCTCTATAAGCGAACCGAGTTTCTTATACATGTTTTCTAAATCGACATTGTTTCCTTCTTTAATGTTTAACAAACAAATCAACTGTACCATTTGCTTATCATTCCATCGAATTGGGCGTTTTAACGTACATATGGTCCAGAAAGTTTCTGTCGTAACGGGAAGAGTCGGATGTGGAATGGCTACTAGATTACCAAAACTTGTTGAAGCCAATGCCTCCCTTTCTAATACTAAAGATACATAATCATCAGGTACAAGACCTTGTTTAACCAACTTACTACTTAAAAAATGAATAACGCTTTCCTTTGTTGTTAATTCTTTTTTCACAAACACCCGGGATGGCTCAAGATAAGTATGAGCTTCTCTTTGCTGTTCTGAAGAGGATAAGAGGTTCCTGATTCGATTTAGATCCTTATCATCTAAAAAGGTATTTACTACATAGACGGGTATCCCTATATCCTCTTTGATCGGAACTGTACTGATTATAAAATCTATAGAGGATAAATCGGCTTCTGCTAATTTATAATAACTGATTGTATTTACAATTTGTAACTTATTTTCAAATAAATTAATTAATCGATAATACAGTAATTTTGCGCTTCCGACACCTGAAGCACATACAATAATCACTTTTTTTATCTTGTTGTTTTTATTTTTCATTCTTTCTAAAGCAACTCCAATGTGTAAAGCGATAAAAGCCACCTCATGTTCTCCAACTTCTAAATTCAAAAAATTGTTAATACACTTGCTGGCTATAAGAGCTCCTTCAAATGCCGCTGGATAATTTACTTTAATTTCATTTAATAAGGGGTTTCTAATATTCATTTTGTACCTAAGTCTGTTCATTGCAGGCCTAATGTGAAGTGTGAGTGCTTGAATGAATTCAACGTCATGATTGAAATCCCAATTTAATTCTTTCTGTAATTTATTCAGAATACAACTCACAATGGATCCGACTTCATCCAACTTACTGTACTCTGACAAACTTTCTTTTGGAAGCAATTTAGTACCTACCAAATGGGTAATAACATAATTGATCTCCGAATCAGGAAATAGCAATCCTGTAATGTCTTCTATTTCTTTGACAATTTCATGGGCCACTATTTCTTCGAAAGGGTAGTCTTTTTGTAAATATACCGACGGATTATCAATTAAAAATCCCTCTTCGATCCTCTTACAAGCAATAATTAAATGAATAGCAAGGTTTTCTAAAGAAATATCTGATATTTCAATTTTGTATTTGTTTACTTTTTCGATTATTACTTCTTTAATTTTCTTGTATTCCTTTTTATCAAATAAAGGAAATTCCTCATGAGATTGATCGAAGTTTTCTTCTCTTTTGTATAAATAATTTGATAAACATGTTCGTTTCATAAATTCATCACCCTCTATATACAAGCCGTAGTGGGGGCGATTTACTAAATTCAGGTTGTACTTTTCCAATATTTTTCGCACTTCTTTTAAATCGTTTTGTATTGTAGATTTAGATACAAACATTTCTTCTTCAATAGTCACTAATTTTATATAGCTATTTTCTAACAAGAAACGGCTCAACAAATAAATAACTCGGTTATCTTGTTCAGAAAAGTCAATTGTAGAATGACTGAGTTTATCATTAGTTAAGTCATTGAAATTTTGATTAAACAAATCTTTATCGGTAATTTTTATGTCGTATCCTTTTCCCCTAATCAATTCTAAATTTAGACCCAATGAAGCAGACTTAATTTGTATATATTTCAAATCATTACGTATGGTTCGATCACTAACATTTAATTCTTTAGAAATCCATGCAGCAGTAACAGGATGATTAGAACTAATTAAGTATAAGAGTATTTCTTTTTGCCGTTTTGAAAACAATCTTATCCCTCTTTCTTTAAACTTACTTATTAAATTTAAGTCATGGAAATGACAGACGGAGTGTCATTTAGAATTCACAGTATTACTAATTTTATTCTCTGTCAAACAAACTCACCGAACATGGCAGTGACATCCGAAGAAAATACTCGATATAAGCTCTGTTTGGGCGCAGCATGAAGTCAATTGCTAATGACCTTATTAAACGTGATTACAAGTTTCTTCAACTCCATGTTATACGCCTTTCCTAAGCTCAGTTATGATCTTTGTTAACATCAAAAAAGTCGACTCCTTATTAAATAGGAATCGACCGTTTAAAATCCTAGTGATCTTCATTAATCCATTTGGCTAATGTTTGATCAAAATAATGTGGTTCTTCAAACATCGGGTTATGCCCACTATGTTCAAAAATCACCTTTTTCACGTTCTCGTAGGTGTCATCGACCCTATCCCATAATGAAACAGGTGCAACCAAATAATCATACCTTCCCAAACCAATAAATACGGGTTTATGGATATCCGCCAGGGATTGTATCAAATTCATGTTACCGAAAGCTTCTCCCCATAAATAATCAATGATAGGCATGTTCGTGTACACATCATTCCACGTGTAAGCCGCATCATAGGCATAATCATAAAAGCTTTGGGCTCCCATTCGTATACACATGTGAACAAACCTTCTATCAGGGTCTCTTTTGATATCTTCCTCTAATAAAACAATGTCCTTTTCAAAACGTTCCTTTCTTTCTGGACTGGCCGTTTCATAAAAGAATGAAGCGCTTCGCCGCTGTCTTTCCTGGCTGTTCGTAGGTGCTGAATTTAAAAGCACCACTTTTTGAACATAGTCCGGGTATTGTTTAGCATATTCCAAAGCCATAAAGGCATGCCCGGAATGTCCTAATATGATAAATTCGTTTAGATTAAGGCATTGTCTTGCTGTTTCTATATCATTAATAACTTTATCCAAAGTATAGTCTTCTGGTTTTAAAGCTCGAGTCGGTTTTGCAAACCCTCTATGATCCAGAAAAATAAACTGAAACTTTTTATATAAATGGTCTGAAAATAAGCGAGGATAATATACACTACTGCCGATCACCAATATCGGCCTTCCGTTACCTGTTATAGCATATTTCAGCTCAAATCCATCACTAATAACTGTTTGATAAGTGCTCATTTATAATCTCCTTTTCTTTTTTAAATCACTCCCTTTCCTTTGTGTAATTCCCTTGTATTCTCCATAGAACGTTCCAACACTTCAACTCACCTCAGAAAGTACATTTATTTTTAGGAGAAAAGTTTAACATGGCTTTTTCAAAAACAAAACTGGGTTATTTTTGTCTTACTTGTCTTGACTTATGGGATCCATACTGGATTTTTGACAAGCACATCTTTTGTGAAACAAAAAAAACGCGATAATGGTCATACCCCTGTCAAGTAGACAGAACTAAAAAGACATCTTTAAGCAGCAACCGTTTCTCGGTATTCAATCGGGGAACGGTTGTTTAATTTTTTCTGAAATCTATTTTCATTATAAAATGAAATGTACTCCCGTACGTGTTGTTCTACCTCCGCTAGGGTTCCGGGTTTCGTTAAATAAATCTTCTCTGTTTTAAGATGGGAAAAGAAGGATTCTATACAGGCATTGTCTAGGCAATTTCCACGCCTTGATTACTGCTCTTGCCCTGACATTTATTAATCAACTAATTATTTTTGTTCTGGGTCCCAAGATCGCCGCAGGCAGCACACTGCCTCTTTTGGAAACTGTTCAGTTGATTGAATTGGCAGAAGTGTTCGAACGCATGGATGCACTTTTCACCTTGCTCCTCTTTCTTGGCTTAATTATTAAAATGGTCGCATTTTTTAATAGTGCTGTGATAGGGCTTGAAAGAATAACTAAAATTGGATTTAAAAAATGGGTTCTGCCTCTCGGGGCTCTCATTTATGGGCTTTCATTTCTATCCCCTAACTACACTCATCATATTATGACGGGTCGGAAGACTGTGGTTACTTTTTGGTTTCCTGTTTTTCAGTTTATCCTCCCATTATTGCTTTTTATAGTAATAGTTATTAGAAAAAGAAAGAAGCTAAAAAAACAGCCTGCTTCGTAATTCAGCCTCTTTTACTGTACATTTTCTATTTCATCGGCACGATGTGAATTGTTCCATCCTCGCTAAACTCTGCGTAGGCGATTTCGTCGATACTATCATATCCCTGCTCGCGCACCTTTACTTTAATCTCTTCAATATCGATTGACTTCCCACGCATAGATTCGTTCAGGAGCTTTCCTTTATCAATGACTGTTACAGAAAAAAGGTCAGGCTGTGCATCTATTCCCATATCCTGAGCGGCGGGTGGCTCGTATTCGGGTTTGCGCATGACTGACAATGAACCATTCGTTTCTAACGTGGCGTACCAGACCTCACGAAGAGAAAAAATATTTTGCTGGCGTAGCATGGAGAGCAGCTGGGTAAATTCTATATCATATTTTTCAAGCATCTCTTGATTGACCTGGCCCTTATCCACGAGTAGCACTGTTCGACCTTCTGCCATATATCCAAATTTCACAAAACGGGTCGTCGCCTTTTCAAAAAAGTAGGCCAGCGCGCACCATAGTGCCAAAGCAAATAAAAGCTGCCCAATGGTCACCTTATCGTCATATAACGTATTTCCCACAATTTCGCTTAACACCAATGATGTTAGGAAATCGAGTGGTGTTAACTGACTGAGTGTTTTTCGACCTGTAATAAAAGTAATGATCCACAAGCCAAAAAAGCTGATGATCAATTTGACACCAATCGTAACAAATACCTCCATAAATAGGCCTCCCGGAAGAAGTTGTTTTCCTTATGTGTTATATACACCTGTCTACCTCAGCATAAACAGAGGGTTATTCCTAAAATTGTCCAATTAAAAAAGCCGCTACCAACTAGAGGCAGCGAACTTTTAAATTATGGCTAGTATATAATCTTAATCTTTCAGATGTTTATCAAAAAACTTCTTAACAACGTCCAATATATGTGGCTGGGTAAAGGCAATATGCCAGCTCCCGTAATTTTGTACATAGTAACATCATTGCCCGCTAGCATGGACTCTGGAGACATGATTATCTACTTTTCACAAGAAGCTGAATCGCTTCTTTAACCAGCTTATCCGTGTCTCCTCCTGCCTCTTGCTCTTCCAATATACATCGTTGCAGATTCTCTGCTACAATTTGGGCAATCGCTTTATCTGATGCGTTACGTACGGCAGATAACTGGCTAACGACGTCTTTGCACGATTTACCTTCATCCATTAAACGAAGTACCCCACGTACCTGTCCCTCAATCCTCCTCAGGCGCGTTTTCAGTTCATCACTGTAATTGTAATCCATAAGTAATGCACTCCTTTTTTGACTTACCATATACACGTATAGGTATATTATAAACCAAAAAAATAAATAGGATACCCTAAATAAATAGATTCACCTTCCCCTGCGAAGCATCCCCCAAGTAGGCGGCTACTCCAGCATATTCCAAACCGTCGATTAGCTCTTCTTGCTGCAGTCCTAACAAATCCATGGTCATGGTACAGGCGACGAGCTTGATCCCCTGCTCTCGTGCCAACTCTATAAGCTGCGGCAAGGAAAGCGCATTGTGCTTTTTCATGACATGCTTGATCATCTGTGGACCGAGTCCGGCAAAATTCATTTTGGATAGTGCAAGCTTTTTGGGTCCACGAGGCATGATCCAGCCAAAGGCTTTTTCGAGCATTCCCTTATTGGTGCTCACGATTTCATCCTTGCGCAGCGTATTTAGCCCCCAAAAAGTAAAGAAAATAGTTACTTCATGATCATATGCTGCCGCTCCATTCGCAATAATGAATGCAGCAATCGCCTTATCCAGCTCCCCGCTGAATAATACAATCGTTGTTTTGGACTGAACATGTTCTTGATTATTTGTATAAATTCCTGCTGTTGTACTCATATGGATTCGCTTCCCTTAGTTTCTCCAGCCCATTCGGATATGCCTGAAAGCACAGATTTGACTTTTTTAGCGCCTTTGGAAACTAAGAACTGACAAGCCATTTCACTGCGTGCTCCAGCTTGGCAAATCACTGCGATCTCTTCTTCCAAGTTCAGCTCAGAAAGTCTGTTCTCCAGTTCGCCAAGAGGGATGTGCTTAGATCCAGGGATATGTTTAAGCGCAAATTCAGCGGGTTCACGAACATCAAGCAAAATGAAGTTCTCTTTTCCAGAACATTTTGCTTGTAGCTCTTCATGGCTTATCGTAGAAGAAAATATTTGCTCCTTCTTCACTTCAGCCGGATTTGCTTTTCGTAAATAATGTCGCATTACATCTCCTTCTTGGAGGGTGCCCAAATATTGATGTCCGGTGTTTTTAGCCCAGTTCTGAAAATCGGCTAATGAACCTTTGTCAGTCGCCTGAACCTCTATAATCTTTCCGGGAACGAGCTCATTCATAGCCTTTTTTGTTTTTACAATAGGCATAGGACAAGCTAGCCCTTTGCAATCAAGAATATGATCTGCTTGGATATTGTTAGTTGATGACATTCTATAACCTCCGCCTGTTTTTTGAGGGGACTTAGTTTAGTTAAATTTCTTTATACATATACCCCTATGGGTATTAGAATAACGAGACTCGCTTCTCTTGTCAACTTATTTGGCCGTTTTTTCTCAGAAGCAAATGAAATCATGTCTTGAACAAAATAAAATTAAAAGCAAAAAAAGCCGCGCAAAAACGCGACTCTAATACATAAACCAAAATTAATCGTCTTTTTTCATCAGTTCTGGTAGATCCAGCGACATCGAAATATTACACAGCATACCTCTGGCGAGAAAAAGCATCGTTCTTTCCATTGCTTGTTCAATACCTGCCCGTCGGAAAGCATCATAAACCGTCGTATGAATTTCACGGAATCCTTGCTGCATCACGCTTACAACCTCATCCTCGCGGATCGTCTGCGCCTGCATTTGCAAAAGTGTTTCATTGCGGTATTCCATCATAATTTGCGAATAGGCTGCAATTAGCTCTTGCTCGAGCTGTTCAGATGAGGCCGAATGAATAACTCTGTGAAAAGAGTCTATGATACGTGCAAATGAAACCTTCAAGGCTTCAACAAGCAACGCTTCCTTGGTAGCGAAAAAACGAAAGACATAGGGCTGAGAAATATTGGCCCGTTCCGCAACTTTGGCTGTTGTAGCTCGGTAGTAGCCCATCTCTGCAAACACTTCAATGGCAGCAGATATGATTTCCTTTTGGCGATTTATAGATGTTGACGTAGCTTTAGCCATGTTTTTTTCATCCTTTTATTTAGCACAGTTTTCTGATTAGTGATTAATCAATTACAAATGAGTATAAACGACATAACCTAAAAATGCAATGAGTTTGAACAAAGTCGCCTCCGCAATTCTGACGGAAACGACTCTGTTATATACATCCAATTATGGCGTCTTAGAGTTAAAATATAATCGGATATAATTGACCTTTTGCGTTTTGGTTTGATAGGAAAATACTAAATAATAACTAAGTCCTGATGTGTTATTGATCGTATAATAAGCTTCTGCTGTGTCAGGTATGTCTCTAGAGGTGTCAACGGTTTCCGTAGGTTGGCCCAATTCGTCAACAACTTGTTTGATAAGCAACTTCTTATAGTCTGGATCGGAAGATGTAATTTCTGTAACTTTATCGCTTCCATCCAGCACGATGTCTGTATGATACTTAGCGTAGCTTCTCATAGGACCTGTAGAACCTGACTCGGATTTCCCCCACAGCTCAAATAACAGATCGCTGCTAGTTCCCAAGCCAAGACCTTTAGGCAAATTCGGTAAGGTCCCCTGCTTGGCTGCGCTGAATATAGCGGCTGCGGAGCTGTGTTTACTGTGAGATGAAGCTGTACTACTGGCAGTTTCTTGATGGGTAGAGGTTGAGCCTTGCCCATTAGTATTGGGATCCGTGTTTTGATCTGTAGAACTAGCAGGTGATTTGACTGTTTCTGCTTTAGTAGGAGCAGTTGATTTTGCTTCCCCGCTATTGCTGCATCCTGTCATCACAGCAAAACCTATAGCCAAGAAAGCACTAGTGGTGATTAGCTTGCAAGCCAATTTTTTACGATCATGAGATTGATGTGTATGCTGCATTATAAGATCACTCTTTCCTTGTTCATGGGTACAAAGCAAGTGTAACCGAACCTCGTTTCCAGAATACCTCTACTTGTATCCAACTTGTAAACAAGGACATTGATGATTTTCTAACATACCCTATTTACGACCGTAAGCTCCCAGCTGTTGTTTAGAAAAGGAGTAAGGAGAGTCACTCTTCTTCAACCATATATTCCCTTTAATGATGAAGATGTATACAGCAAAAACAAAGTAGATCGTACCCGCAATCCAGTCTATTGCCGTTGGGATGTCTCGCTGTACTATTTCATGAATATACCAGATTCCGACTGGAACATGCAGGAGAAGTGCCGTAAACAAGCCAGGATTATATAAGGTTTTTGCTTTAATATTGACAACGATACCGTGCCAAACGACCTGAAAGAATCCCATAAAAATTGGTGCGAGTCCAAGCCAGACTACTTGCGGGAACCATACGGGGAGCAGATAAAACACGTAGGCAATTGCTACATTGATAATCATCGCTGATTGAGTGTTTAAGGGGTAATGATCCGGTGTATCACTTTTAAACATAACATTGTTAAATAAACCAGCAAAATATCCAGGCCAGCGGTACTCCTCAAATTGATGAAATAATATAGCTACAAAACTCAACCATAACATGCCTGTTATATCCGAAAGGATAGCTGGATTCATAAGTAAAACAATACATACAACCACACCGATTATAGCCCCTGCATCTTGCCAATATTTTCTTAAAAAATTCATATTAGTCACCCCTATGATTTATTTTTGATCAAAATATCTTTCGAACAGCAGATTTAATTGTTCCTCTATTGAAGGTATTTCCACAACTGCCCCTGATTCAAGAATCGGACTCATCAGTGCAGGCAGAAAAATAGCTCCAAATATTTGCAGCATCATCGCTAACAAGCGCTCCGGCTGTTGCTCACCTGTCAGCTCCTTGATCGTGCTCTGAACCTTTGGAAATCCCATGATGTTTAAAAACCTTCCGTATTCCTGTTGAGATGTAAAGGGCGTGCTGCCCATGGCAATAATTCGCGAAAGAAGCTCTGGATATTGACGAATGACCTGTAGATAGTTAAGTAAAAATTGTTTCAGTCTATCTTGGGGGGGCATCGCTGTATTGTCCAAAATAGAAAAGGTGTGCTGAAAGCCATTTAATATCACTTCAATAGCTTCACTGAGCAGATTTTCCTTGGAGCCAAAATAATAATTAACTAAAGAAATATTAGTAGCAGATAGGTCGGCAATTTTTCTGATTGTAACCGCTTCAAAACCTTCCTTTTGAATAAATTCCAGCGTAGCGTCTAAGATTTTTTCTTTGGTTTGTTGTTTTTTGTCTGGGTGATTCATGTTTTTCCTCCTCCTGTTTCGTCCCATCATAACGGATGAATGAAATGGGACGATTTTATGTAAATGACTTTTCAAACAATAATTAAAACGTTGTTTAAATTACTGTTTGAACTCAGTTTAGCACTTTATATTTCACAAAACAAGGAGCAATTTGAGATTTAGGGAATAGAAAAACCCGCATAACGAATGAGATCGTTTGCGGGTCGATTGAATGGAGATTGAAAAAAGGCCTAAATAGCCCAATTTCCTTTGCGGAACACGGCTTCTTTGCTTCCGTCTTGCAATTCGCCGTCAATATCCAGTTCAGCTGAGCCGATCATGAAGTCCACATGAGTCAGGCTGACATTGGCACCGTTCTGGAGCAGCTCCTCCCGGTTCATTTGTGTCCCATTTTCCATATTAAATGGATACGCACTGCCTAGAGCCAAGTGGCAGGAGGCATTTTCGTCGATACCTGTATTGTAAAAAATGCGATTGAGATTGGAAATCGGTGAATCGTGCGGCACCAGTGCAACTTCTCCCAAATAGCTGGCCCCTTCATCCGTAGTGAGCAAATGAGTCAGATGCTGCTCGCCGGATTCTGCTGTATATTCAGTGACTTTACCGTCCTTAAAGGTAAACGTTATGCGATCCACCAGTTGTCCATTTAAATTGAGTGGCATGGTACTTGTGACATGACCATTCACACCTGTACGCTTAGGCATCGTGAACACTTCTTCTGTCGGCATATTCGCGACAAAATAATCTCCGTGCTCGTTCTCACCACCACCGCTGCGCCAAATATGACCGTCAGCCAGTTCAATTCTCAAATCTGTTCCTGGTGCACGATAATGGAGGCTTTTATACTTTTTATGATTCAGCTTGTCTTGTACCTGTTCAAGGTTTTTCAAATGTTTCTGCCAATTCTGAATAGGATCAGAGCCATCTACACGGTTCATTTGGAAGATTGTATCCCACATGACACGTATACGATCCTCTTCTGCTATATCTGCAAATACTTTATCGGCCCAAGCCTTCGTCGGCGCTTTAATCAAACACCAGCTAATTTTATGATTTCGGGTATATTTGGAAAAACCTTCTCTCGCCGTAGCTGCCGCCTTAGTCGCACGAGATACCTTTTGTGGATCAATGCCTTGATATAAATCCGGGTTCGGCACTTTAATCGTTAGTGTGGCTCCACCCTCTTCGGCAAATTTCTCCATCATTTCTGCCTTCCAAGTAGGGTAGTAATCAAAGCTGGCTTCGTCACCATGTTCAAAACGACTACGTGTAATGGAATCATCCTCGAACTCTACCTGTACATATTTAGCGCCTGCTTCATAGGCTTTGCTGACAATCAGGCGTGTAAACTCAACAGTTTCCAGTGGTGCAGTTACCAAAAACGCCTGTCCGGGCTGAATGTTAACCCCTACTCTTACGACCAGTTCTGCGTATTGCTCCAACAATGATTCAAATGTACTCATTTTTCCACGCTCCTGTTCCGTTTTGATTATATTGAATGATTTCATCACTACAGTACGGATTGCTTCTCCAGTTCACGCAGCTCCACTCTTCGTATTTTGCCCGAGCTAGTTTTAGGAAGCTCTTGAATAAACTCTATTTTTCGTGGATATTTATAAGGCGCCGTCCATGTTTTCACATGATGTTGCAGTTCCTTCACTAACGCCGGTGATCCTTCTACTCCAGCTTTGAGTACGACAAAAGCCTTTACAACATGTCCACGGATTTCGTCAGGGCTGGCTACGGCAGCACATTCCTGCACGGAGTCATGCTTCATAAGCGCTTCCTCTACTTCAAAAGGACCAATGGTATAGCCAGAACTGATAATGATATCATCCCCACGTCCTTCGAACCAGAAATATCCATCCTCATCTTTGCGAGCCCGGTCTCCCGTAACAAAATAATCTCCGTGGACACTAGCTAATTTGCGTTCTGGATCATGGTAATACGTATGGAATAACGCCGGCAGATCGGCACGCACTGCAATATCCCCCACTTGCCCCGGAGCCAGCGGAATGCCATCCTCGTCTACGACCTCAACGAGTCCCGGTGCAATGGATTTGCCCATCGAGCCTGTACGCAGAGGTGCATCCTTTAAATTACCAATAATTAATGTGCTCTCTGTTTGACCGTAGCCGTCACGAATCGTAATGTTGAACTGCTCCTGAAACTTGTTAATGACCTCCTGATTGAGAGGCTCTCCCGCTGAAACTGCGCTGCGCAATTGGGATAGATCATATTGATCCAAACCATCCGTTTTCGCCATAATCCGATATTCTGTCGGCGTACAGCACAATACTTGGATTCCATACTGCTGCATAAACTGCAAATACCGACCTGGACGAAACGGACCATTATATACGAATCCGGTCGCTCCATTTCCCAGTACGGATAAAAACGGACTCCAAATCCACTTTTGCCATCCCGGCGCAGCAGTAGCCCATACTATATCTGAAGCTTGAATATCCAACCATGGTGATGTTATCCGCAGATGAGCATATCCCCAGCCATGGCTATGTACAACACCTTTAGGATTTCCCGTGGTGCCCGAAGTATAGGCCAGAATAGCCATGTCGTCACGGTGCGTCTTCACAGCTTCAAAAGTATCTTCCTGTCCATCCATCAGCTCATTCAGCAAGAGCCAGCCAGATACATCTGCCGTGTCGTCCCCGGAGACCACGATGCGATAATCCAGAGCAGGCAAATCATCATTTATTTTGTCCACTTCGCTTGTTACTCCGGTCCAGGCAATGACTGCGCGCGCTTCTGAATGGCGAAGACGATATGCAATATCCTTGGCACGTAGCATTTCTGAAGATGGAATGACAGCAAGCCCCAGCTTCAAGCAGGCCAGATAAATTACATACGCAATAATACGCCGTGGTACTACGACCAGAACTCTGTCACCTTTGTTAAATCCCAGATTTGCGAGTCCTCCAGCCAGTCGGTTAGCCTTTTTCAGCAGCTCTCCGTAGGTGATTTCTTCGTATTCTCCTGTCTCACTCAGCCACTTGAGTGCGGTTTTACCAGCATCATGGTGTTCCATTTCCGAAGTCATATTGTAATATTCAGGCGCAAGCCATTGTTGTTGATCTGTCAAATTATACCTTCCCCTTTATACATAAGATGAGATCCACTTTCTTACTGTAGTATAACACGTCTTAGTACCAGGTTCTAATACCAGAATCATTTTTTTGGAAAAAAATAAATTTGGTAAAGCGAACGACAAAAAGAAAGAGCCTAATTACAGGCTCTTTTTCTTCACTACTATCGTGATTTACAACTGGAGTTCTACCACTGTAGAAGCCGCTTCCTGACCGTTTACGAGCAGTGCAATCCGGTGCGCTCCCGCATAATGGCGACGAGTTGTCAGGTCTGCAAAACGGTGTGTCCGTGTACCTGTAAGATGGGTTCCTCCAGGGACCGTTTTGTCAGATAGCAAAAACAGTTTACGTGAGACTTGTCCTCTCGCCTTCACAAAGTCGATGCCGTACTCGATGCGGACTCGTACCGGGTCACCTTCACGAAGCTGAAGCGCGTAGCTCAACTCACAGCTATCACCAAGCTTTAGCATGGCAGGGTCTGTGGTGAAAGAGGCTCCCGTGACTAACGGCGCCCCGTCTGTTTCATCCGCATAGCCGAACATTGCCATCACTTCGGGGATGGATTTGCGAATCAGGGTCCGACAGCCATGACGCACAATCCAGTCGGTGTCAGGATGTGTTCCTTTCCACCGTTGAGCCGTAGCAATGACCACATCAGGATGATCCTTGGCAATATCGTTCAGGTTGTTGGCTACACTTTTACGTACATACAGTGAGGGATCGGCTTTCAACAGCTCCAGCACGGCCAATACCGGAGCGGGATCGCGCTTAAATATGGGCAACGCTTGCCCCCACGGCAGTCGTGGACGACAGCCTTCGCTGGCAAGACGGCGGACGTGCTCGCTCGGATGCCCTGCCCAGACCGTCATCTGGCGCATCATCCGTTCCGGTTCGCGCAGCAGGAAGGGTCTGACGGCAAACTCCGCAGATGACTTCTGTGTGAAACGCTCCAGCGCTTCCATGGAAAGCGTCCAATGCTCCTCCCCCTGCCCATACACCTCCACAAAATCCGGAAAGAATAAGTACGGGAAACCGCTGCAATGCTCGTCTATAGCAAAAAGAATATCCAGAGCTTCTTCATATTTACTGGGCAAAAATGCCCCTAATGTTAACGAAATACGCCGTATTCGTTCTTTTAGCTCCAGCTCATCCCATTTTTTATCCATCACTTGATGGATGAATCCGATGGTATCGAACGGCCTGTACGCAGACTGTACTTTTTCACCGAATTGTTGAAGAAAATTCTCCGTGTACATATTTTTTAAGGGCTCGGCCATTATATATCTCCTTTTGTATGAGGTTGAGAGAATTGTAGCAAGGCATACTAAAAATGCCAAGTCCTATGATTAGGACCTGACATTTTTACATTAATACAAGAAATCGATTTACTTATAATTCGTGTTGGGCAAACCAATTGGTAATACGTTGCAATCGTTCCACGCGAAGCTGCGGGTGCCCTTTTCGTGAAAGCTCGTGACTTGAAGCTGGGAAACGGACAAATTGCGTAGGTTTCCCCAAGCGACGTAATGCTGTAAACAGCTGCTCTCCCTGCTCTATAGGACATCGCAGATCCTGCTCCCCGTGCAATATGAGCAGCGGTGTATTGATTTGCTGCACATAAGCCAGCGGAGATTGCTTCCATAAGAGCTCGCAATCGTCCCACGGATTCCCGCCGACTTCATCTTCAGTAAACGAGTACCCTATGTCACTCACTCCATACATGGACAGCCAGTTAGATATGGAGCGCTGGGTCACAGCTGCGCGGAAACGATCGGTATGGCCGACAATCCAGTTTGTCATAAAGCCACCATAGCTGCCTCCTGTTACACCCAGCCTTTCCGGATGAATGAATGGGAACTGACGTATAGCCTCGTCCACTGCACTCAACAGATCGGTGTAATCGTGTCCGCCGTAATCTCCAAGGACGACATTGGTGAAAGACTGTCCATACCCTCGGCTTCCTCCCGGATTCGTGTAGATGACTGTATACCCCTGAGCGGCCAGCAACTGAAATTCATGAAAAAAAGAATTGGAATACATGGCATGAGGACCACCGTGAATCTCCAAAATAGCAGGATAGGATACCCCCTCCTTAAACCCAGCAGGCTTCATCACCCATCCCTGCACCCGTCGTCCATCCTCAACCTCAGTCCAGAAGCTCTCAGGCACACTGATCTCAATCTCATCAAGCAGAGAATCATTCACTCGTGTCAGCCGTTCCTCAGTTCCTGAATGAATCGCAATCTGGAATAAATCACCTGGTAAAGCTACATCGGTGGAGGCGGCAATGATATGCTGCTCATCCGAAGTAAGCTCGAATTGGTAAATTTCCCGCTCTCCTTGGGTTAAAATTTTAAAAGTCCTATCAAGCGCAAACTGATATACGTGCACATTTCCTTCATGGGTAACCAGCGTATACAGAGATTGACCGTCCGCACTGAAGCGTGGTGGTCCTACATGAAGATGTGAACGCATGTCGCTCATACCCGCATTACCGAGGTGAGCGTCAAGCGTCTCACTAACGCATACTGCCGTCCCCCCACTGGAAGGAACCGTGTACAGTCGGGTCTGAGTAGCGTCTTTGGCATGTCGATCATGACCGTAAAAGGCAATCGTTGAACCGTCGGGAGAATAAGCGGCACTCTCGATGTGCAGTTTAGAATGGGTCAGCTTAAGCGGTGCTGCTGCATCACCATTTGAAATCGCAGGGGCTATCGTAAACAAATCATTTTGCTTACGTAAATCCGTATCCTCTTTCGAATGCTCTGCTATTCTGGCGACGAATAAAATACGTTGACCATCCGGTGACCACACAGGCTCCGCCACATCATAAGCGCCGGAAGTCAGTTGAACTGTGTGCCCCGAAGTCACATCAGTTACATACAAGTGATCACGAGTATCATCCCACAGTCCATATCCGTCGGATTTAGCTTTCGTTCGATTAACGACTCGTCCCTTAAGTTGTGCCTCCTGAGTTCCTCCATCGGATGTAGGGCTTGACGGGTTCTCGGCCGTTTTAGCTACAAACGATATGCAGGTCCCATCAGGAGACCAGGCTAATGAACGAACATTGTTCTCTACGTGTGTAAGCTGTCGTGCCTCCCCTCCGCGTTCTGGAATAATCCACACCTGGCGCTTGCCGTCTGTTGTACGGAGAAAAGCTAGTTGTGATCCATCTGGTGACCAGACAGGCGTTTCATCTTTCGGTCCGTATGTAAAGGGTAATGCGCTAGCGCCTTCGGACGATAATAGCCAAATTCCTGAGTTATAATCTGTCCGCTCTTTATTAATATGCTGCTCTACGTAAGCGATTTCACCGCTGAGGGGATGAATAGCTGGATCGCTAACCCAGTGAAGTCGATATAAATCCTCGGCTGTTATACAGCGCTTAGTCGTGCTAGATTGCGAGTTGCTCAAAAAAATTCCTCCTTATATATCATTAGGTTCTACATCTCACATTTTAATTAACCCGATTAATTTTATATGATTTTAGTAAATATACAATTACGTTACTCTTTTTATTTATCTCTGTCAATTTGTCTAAAAATAAAAAGACCCTCTCTCAGTCGCTATCGACCCGAAAACACCGCTACTTCGGTTGCTTTCATGAGAGAGGGTAACGTTATTCATCAATCACAATTGGAAAATAGGAGAAATGGAGGAAGCCCCTTTAGGTAAAGCAGCCAGTGATCTATTTTCTTTGTGTAGGTTCGGCATCTGCTGCCAAATAGTGCTGGGAATCTCGCGCCGCAGCACAGGAATGATATCCTCGGCAAACCGATGCAGCTGTTCAAGCTGCTCCTGCTCTCCCAGCCCATCCACGCTTATGCTGAGTACCTGATGGCCGAACGCAGTATAATAGTTCCGTATTTTTTCAAGAACGCTGTCCGCAGAACCAATCAGAACTGGACCGTTGCGGATATTGTCCTCCAAATTTGTAAACGGGGATTGATTATGTTGAGCCGCCGTCGTCGAGTGGTAAGCATCATAATACGGGCGATAGCGTCTGATCGCTTCCTCGTCTGTATCCGCCAGATACAAGCTCCCGGCTCCGGCACCAATTACGGCTTGAGCAGGATCATGACCGTAATAAGCGAGCCGTTCACGGTAATGATCAATTAAGGCTTTATACTTGGCCTGAGGATGGAAAGAATTTGAGGAAAATAACGGCTCTCCATATTGTGCAGCCAGCTCCGTCGATAATGTACTGGAGGCACTTCCATGCCATATCGGAATTTGCTGTTGATACGGGCGTGGCTGTGTCGTGACCTGATACAGCGGGGGCCGATAGTTGCCCCCCCACGTAACCTCTTCCTCGCTCCATAGCCGTTTGAGCAGACGATAGCGTTCTGCTAACGATTCCCACTGCTCTTCCTCCGTAATTCCAAACAACGGATAATGGCGTGGATCATTGCCTTTTCCGATAATCAGTTCTAATCTTCCGCCCGATAAATGATCCAATGTCGCATAATCCTCAGCTACGCGTACCGGGTCAAGAATACTAAGCACCGTTACCATCGTCAGCAGACGAATCCGTTCAGTTCTCGCTGCTATAGCGGTCAGAACGAGTGGAGGTGAAGACGACAAAAAAGGCGTACCATGCCGTTCCCCCACACCATACGCATCAAAACCAAGCTCCTCTGCGAGCACAGCCTGCTTAATTACATTTTGGAATTTTTGCTGCGAACTCCAGGCTTCTCCGGTAATCGCATTAGGCAGATTAGCCATTAGGCTGAACAATACAAACTTCATTCGCTCCTGCCCCCCTTCTGCGAACGAATCGGCTTCGTCCGTTCCCTATGGTCGCGTCTAATTTCGGTTAGCTGTCTCAGCTTCATTTTTTTCACGAATGTAGGTGGAGAATAATTCAGGATTCACCACTTTACGCAGTAAATGCATCGTCCCGTCCCCTGTTCCATGGTCAAAAGCATGGATACGTTCATACCCCCAACGCTCGTACATGGATAGCAAATAGGGATGCTTTTCCGCAGTCGCCAGTGTCACAGCAGGAGCACCGACCTTGTCACGAATAATCGTTTGCTCTACCCAATTCAGCAGTTTTTTCCCATATCCTTTGCCCTGGGCAGCCGGGTCTACAGCAAACCACATCACAAACGGTAGATCGGTTATAAAATTAAGGGCTCTATTTTTGAGATGGCTAACGGTAGCCTGAATGACACCGTCTACTTCCAGCACATAGCAATCATTATTTTTAATGTTTTCTTGAATGAGAGCAACATCTGCCTGAGCGGCAGGCCATCGAAGCTCCAACTGCCGAATTGTTTCATACGCCTCATACGTCACATACTGCAATCTTTCTGCATCCTCTTGGAGTGCCAGACGATAGATTTCACTCATACTAACCCGCCTCCCTATAGTGTTATTATAATGCTCGTGAATCACCAAAATAATTAATCCTATCTACTTAATGAGATATAAAAGTTAACATAACTGTAGCATGCTCACCATCCAGCGACAAATTAATTTTTTCTATAACTCCATTTAAAATAACAATAGCCCCTCGAAAGATGGGAATTCGTTAATTAAAGTCAACGCAAAAAAGCCCGAAAATCGGGCTCCTCTACTTTCTAGACGAATAAAATGCTGGTCTTATCTCCGGCATTCAAAACAAACCATGTATGCTGTATTACTCCGCAGGGGCAGTAAAGCTGCGTTTGGCAAACTCGCTGTCCAGCATATAAAAGGCGTTGCTGTCTCTTTCAATGCGCTTAAGCTTCTGGATAACACTGTCGAACAGAGCTTCCTCTTCGACTTGCTCATCAATAAACCATTTCAGGAAATGGATCGTTGCATGCTCGCGTCCATCGAGGGCCAAGTCAGCCAGATGATAAAATTTTTGCGTGTTTTGCTGCTCATGCTTGTAGCCATGCTCAAATACGTCCAGCATGGAATCGTAGCTGTTTTTTGGCTCCGGCAATGCAGCCAATGTGGCGCGTCCTCTACGGTCATTAATGTATTTATACAGTTTCATGGCATGAAACCGTTCCTCCTCAGCTTGTACCAGGAAGAAGTTTGCAAACCCATCCAGACTTTCACTGGAGCAATAAGCAGCCATCGCCAGATATACGTGAGCGGAGTAAAATTCAAAGTTCATTTGCTCATTCAGAGCCTGTGCCAAATTGTCATTCATGTCTCAGGTCACCTCGGTCATGTATGTAATAATGTAACGATCATAGTGTACCACGAATCCGATCACAAAAAAACGGACGGAAGTGAATTAAATGATCTCACATTCCGCCCGTAATCTCTACAATTAGTTTACAATCAAGGCTCCAGACCCCAGACACGTTTGTCATTTATATACAATGGTGCTTTGCCCCAATCCGTATAAGATGTCTTGGTTGGATCATAGGAAAAATCATCACTTTCGTTATAGTTGCTCCAGTCCGTCTTGTTCATGCGAATCTGAATGTCCCCTGTGTTTTCCCCTGCTGCCAGACTTCCCGCACCAGCTCCAAAGGAGATTTCCAGATAATAATCTGCGCCTGTAACGGCCTTATCCAGTTTCACAAAACGTCCCTGAACGTTACTACTGCCCAACTGTGCATAGTCACAATGGAATTCCTGTGACTTGTCGCCATCTACGGTGTAGTAGTATCGCAGCTTGACATTTTTCAGATCAACTGCCTCTTTACCCTTGTTTACAACACGGAACAGTGGCCGAATCTGGTTATCTCCCGGGTTGGTGTCGCCCACGCGGTATTGGGCAATCACATCTCCCGTTGCTGGAATGGGTGCTGCCGTAGGCTTGGCACTGACCTCGGCAGAATCCGGGCTGGTTCCTAAAGAATTTGTTGCACTTGCCACATAATAATAAGTGGTTTCATTCACCACTCCTGTATCCTTGTAAGTGCTGTCTGTTACTGTTGCTACTGTAGTATATGGGCCACCACTGGTTGTGGAGCGCTTGACCGTATAGCTATCGGCACCCGTCGCTTTGCTCCAGGTCAGTGTAACCTGAGCATCCCCTGCGTTTGCCTTCACATTTGCCGGAGCTTTGGGAGCTGTAGGCTCGGTTGGTCCACTACCGTTAATGAGACGGTCATACTCGGCATAAGCCGTTGCCATATCAACTTGGGACCAGAAACGGTGATACGTAAATTCTGGAGCGCCTTTATCCCATTTTTTGGTCTGCTTGTTCCATGAAGTCGTGTATTTATCTTTAAGATAGGACCATTGCGGATCTTTGGTGATATTAGGGCGGATATCGCTGTAGCTGGAATACGTACCATTACCACCTTTAGACGGATCAGACGGTGTAGCGTCGGTGCCAGGGATCGTGTTGCCTTGCCCAGTCTTACCACTCCAGCCGCTCGGGATATACACTTCTTTGGTAAAATAACGATAATAATCTTCGCGCGCTTCCTTCGTTGTAATGCCTATACCATCGTTATAACCCCATGCAGCATCAAGCAAAGCTTTAGACAGATCCTTAGCTTCCTTGCCTAACTCGGAATAGTCTCCTTTTTCAGCTTTCGTTCCAGCAGCAAAGAAAGTAAGTGCTTTAACATAGCTGCCCAGCACTCCGGCATCCTGCCCCGGATTCTTTGTTACCACATGGAGATTGGTATTCCCTTTATGATTGGCAAATCCGCTCCAGGTTTCAGGCTTTCCGCTCCATTCCAGATTGCTCGGTAGCCAGAACTCACCTTTAGCCGCTGTAGTAGCCACTTTCGGATTCTTGCCACCCAGAATACGCTTACCTTGAGCGTCCAAATAGTATCCCTGTGCATCAGTCACAGGCCGTTCGTTGGCAAATACATAGCTCTTGGACCACGCTATCCAGTTTTCCGTCACTTGTTTAGCCATTTTAAACTGCTCGGACGAAGTATCCCCTTTCTTGGCTAAAATGTAGTACAGCTCGGCAACTCGCTCGACAGGCCAAGCCTGCATCCCGAACCAGTTGTTCGACGGTGGATCGTTATATACAGGAGCCCCTGTATAAGCCATGCCATAAAAGGTACTTGTGCCAGATGGATAAGCCTTGTAGGCACCATCCCAGCTATTCGTCGCTCCACCTGCAATGGCCCCCTCATCGGATTGCAGCCAAGTATAAAACTCCAGTTGGCGCTTCAGCGAGGTCGCCCAGTCCTGTCCCGCCGTTGGTGAATTCGGTATTAATCCACCATCTTGATCGGACAACGCATACGCTGCGACGACATTTTGGTAGCCCTGATGTGCATGGCTGGCACCAATACGCCAAGCCCAGTTGCCGCTTTGGCCAAGTCCGCCGCCCCAGGCTGTATACCATGCCATCAGATAAAGACTGGCATCCTTGCCCGTACCAGCAATTGGACTTCCATTGGAAGCGCTTCCGGTTTTCTGGAAGTATTTATCGTACATGCCGTACCGCAAAAAGTCTCCCATCTTTTTGGCTTTATCCAAATATACGGAGTTGTCATATCCCAATTCCTTAGCCCAGTACATCGCTTGAACTGCCCGTGCATCTGCATCGGTGGCATTCGTGTAACGCCATTGCTGTGCCGGGGCATTATTTTCCTTGGTAAACAAGCTCATAAAGCCTTCATTAGGCTTGCCAAACTTTTGATTGTCTTGCGATGGGTGTGGTACAGCCTCCCAGACCGATTCCTGTTCCCCGCGCTGGAAGGTGTTTACATAGGCTGCTGTATGCGACGGATTCAGAAGATTTCCGAAGCCGTACCAATTATCCACGTCCAACAACCAGTGCATCAGATAAGTCTGGTTGTTGCCATAGGTTGCCTTCAGCTCAGAGTCCAGTGGATCCTTGCCACCACCATACTGTCCACTCAGACGGCTTGGGTATTGATCCGGCTGTGAGTATTCTGCGGCATAGGTGGCGGGGCTGTTCGGGTTGTAGTTACTCATTGTCGGCTGCTCTTCCTTACCGTCGCCTTCATTAACAGGAATGATATATTTCTCCATGTTGTCCCATGCGGATTCCAAATGCCCCCAATCCCCGGTATAATGACCATACAGCACTTCCAGCCACATCCAGTAGCTGTACGCTTCCGAAGTCGTTAAGTGTCCGTAATCTGGAGCCTCGCTCATAAGCGTTTCAACGGAATGATAAGGGATGCCTTCTTTTGAAAAGTATCCGCTAGCCGGATCCTTCAGCTGTTTATACAATTGTAAAAAGCGTGTCGATTCCGGTGTTGCGGCTGATGCACGGTCGGGTCCTGCCTGAAATAAGCCCAAGGTTAACGGAAGTACCAAAATGGCTGACATGACCATAGAGACAGATTTCCTGAACACTGATTTTCTGCTGATCACTTTTGCATTCATCCTCTCCATTATCAATTTTGGCTTTACACAAGATTTTATTCCGAAAAACGACAGCACAAAAAGACAGCATCATCACCTCACTTTCCCATAAAAAAGGTGGAGGACACGCTGTCTATTGCTCCAAATGCTTCGCATTGGCCCTGGAAAAAATATACCACACTAGGCGCCAAATGAGAGTCGAAAAATTCTATAAGTTTAGAGATTCACAAGGAAAATTGACGAAATCGATTGGAATCGGTACTATTTCACAGGGAGGCGTTAAAACATGAAAATTTTGCTATTGCTTGGTTGTATCGTGATGTTTTTAGCCGTAGCTCTGGGAGCGTTCGGCGCACACGCATTGAAAAAGAGACTTTCCGTAGACATGATGAGCATATTCCAGACAGGAATTCAATATCAAATCGCTCACGGACTGGGTTTGCTGCTGCTTGGAGTTCTTGCTGACAGCCTTGTCCATTCTTCTCTCATCGTTACCGCAGGCTGGGTTATGCTGGTGGGTATTCTCCTGTTCTCCGGCAGTCTGTATGCCCTTAGTATATCTGGTGTGAAAAAGCTTGGGGCAATCACCCCCATTGGCGGGTTGGCTTTTTTGGCAAGCTGGGTCATTGTGATCGTGGCGGTTGTGCAAGGTTAAACAAGGATAAAGGAACAGAGACTTGGAAAAGGAGGCGCTTCCAAGTCTCTCGAATTATTGACGTAGCATTCCTGAGTATATGAAAGAATACATTATTTCGTCTGCACTTGTTGCGCCTTCTGAGCGGCTATCCGATGACCTTCGATATAACGTCTGGATTCTGCCATCTCATGCTCCTGAGCAGCTTCCATAATAATATGAACCCCCGGCTTGTACTGCTCCAGCAGTTCCATGTAGAGGGCATAGTTCATGTCACCAAAACCTGGCGGCACCGTCTCAATTTTACCTGACGATGACAACCGCCGGTCTTTGGCATGCGCTGCGATAATCCGAGGGCCCAGCAGTTGGAAAGCTTCGCGGATGATCTCATCCTGCTGCGCCAGATTTTCCGTTTTCAGCAGATTACCCGGATCAATCACAACACCGATGTGTGAAGAAGGTACTTCCTCCAGAAAGGCAGCCAACTCTACGGCAGTTCCGACCAAGTGATCGTTTGCAGCTTCCAATCCTACGAATACGCCCCACTTCTCCGCTTCATCTGCTAATTCACGCACTACTTCCCTTACAACTCTCCAGTCACGTTCCGTATAGGCGGTACCATCCTCATTACGTCCGACTTCGGCTGCAACCATTGGTGCTCCTAACAGACCCGCATATCGGATCAGCTCTTTGAAGCGCTCTACATTTTCACGCAGCAATTCCTCATCCTGTATAAAAAAATGTAAATAGCACCCGAGCACCGATATGGATACACCATGCTTACGAAATTCTTCTGCGATAGACAGTGCCAATCCCGGATTGAACTTACCCGGTTTATTAAAATCCACATCACTGATCGCTCTCCACGGAGCCAGCTGAACATGAGTAAAGCCCGCTGCGCCTACCTTTGCAGCCAATTCACGATAAGGCAACTTGCCAAACAAATGTGCCAATACACCTACTGTCACTAAAAATCACCTCTTATTTTTATTGTTGTATGCTACTTTTTACCGTACTCTGCTCCAAGGTCTCATTGATGATGTGCGTAATCCGTTCCACTTCATCATGAATAAAAAAGTGTCCTCCCTCAAAGGTAAACATACGAAATTGCTGATCCGTATGGTGTGCCCATGCCTCCGCATCTTGTAAGGTCACCGTGTTATCGGTCATTCCCGTCAAAGCGGTGATAGGACAATGTAAAGGTGCGGCTTTAGCCATGTACCTATACAACTCGACAGCTTTGAAATCCGCTCTTAACACCGGCATAAAATAGTCGTATAATTCCCGATTGTCAAAAATCGCTTCCGAAAGCTGACCGTACCGCTGCAAATGCGTCCTGAACTGATCTGCGGGCAGATCGTGTAACCACGGGGAATTTCTTGGGACATGCGGTGCCCGTCCACCCGAAACGAACAGATGAGCAGGCTTGCCATATCCACCGTCCACCAGCTTGTAGTACAGCTCGAATGAGATCATCGTCCCCATACTGTGGCCGTATATGGCATAAGGATCGCCGGGGGCTATCTCTTCGCTGATCTTGTGCAACAGATCCTCGCTCATCTCCTCAATGCTTTCCTTTAGCGGTTCCCCAGAACGAATACCTCTGCCCGCTAATTCCAGTGGAACAAGCTTAATCTGCGGAAGCAGCAACTTTTTCCATTTGAAGCTGACCGACGCCGATCCGCCTGCATACGGGATGAAAAATAATGTGATAGGTGCCATTCTTGCAACCTCCTGCCTTGCTAAGTTCTAACTTTTTCATTTTAGCATAAAAAGGTATATTTACCCATTTCAAATATTTTGCAAATTCCAGAAGATAGGTTGAGAAAATCAAGCACATTTTATATAAGGCAGGAAATGTCTTTCTAAAGAAAGAACGGCTTTATGTTTGAATATAATCATGTGTTGGGTCTTTTATTTTTTCAAATCGAAAGGAGTTCTGCGCCATGAAGTACGGTTTTTTCGATGATGTCAATCAAGAATATATCATCCACACCCCTCAAACCCCTTATCCCTGGATTAATTATTTAGGTAATGAACGATTTTTTGGACTAATCTCCAATACAAGTGGCGGCTATGCATTTTACCGGGATGCTCGCTTACGTCGCTTAACACGTTACCGGTACAACAATATTCCTGTCGATAACGGTGGTCGATATTTTTATATTTATGATGATGGGGATTATTGGACTCCAGGTTGGATGCCAGTCAAACGGGAGCTGGAGCAGTATGAATGCCGCCATGGACTTGGCTATACCTCAATTATGGGAGAACGCAGCGGTATTCGGGCCACCCAGCTGGCTTTTGTGCCCCTTTCCTTTGACGGCGAGGTCCATCAGGTTAAGCTTCAGAACACATCGTTACAAACCAAAAAGATCAAACTCTTTTCATTCGTGGAATTTTGTCTGTGGAACGCCTATGACGATATGACCAATTATCAGCGCAACTTGAACACCGGCGAGGTTGAAATACAAGACTCTGTCATTTATCACAAAACGGAATACCGTGAACGTCGCAATCACTATGCTTTTTTCTCTGCTAATCGTCCGCTAGCGGGTTATGATACAGACCGTGAAGCTTTTCTGGGGCTCTACAACGGATTAGATCAGCCTCAATCGGTCGCCGCTGGGCAAGCCTCGAACTCTATTGCCAGCGGATGGTCCCCTGTCGGATCACATTGCATTGAGGTAACGCTGGAGCCAGGCGAAGAAACAAGCTGTAACTTTATACTCGGTTATGTGGAAAATCCCGAGGAAGAAAAATGGGAGTCGCCCGGTGTTATTAATAAAAAACAAGCACATGCCATGATTAAGCAGTTTGCGGATGAAGCTGATGTAGAACGAGCGTTGAGTGAGCTGCGGACCTATTGGAATAATCTGCTGTCCAAGTATACCCTTCAAAGCCACGACGACAAGCTGAACCGAATGGTAAACATATGGAACCCTTATCAGTGTATGGTTACGTTCAATATGTCGCGTTCCGCCTCGTATTTTGAATCTGGTATCGGGCGTGGAATGGGCTTCCGGGATTCGAATCAGGACTTGCTCGGCTTCGTCCACCAAATACCGGAGCGGGCAAGAGAACGGATTATCGACATCGCCTCTACTCAATTTGAAAACGGCGGAGCTTATCATCAGTACCAACCGTTAACCAAAAAAGGAAATCACGAGGTTGGCGGTGGCTTTAACGACGATCCGTTGTGGCTTATTGTCGGTACCGCAGCGTACATCAAAGAAACGGGAGACTTTGGCATACTGGATGAACAAGTGCCCTTTGACGGAAATGTAGAGCGTACGGCTACGCTGTTTGAACATTTGAAGCGTTCTTTTTACCACGTTGTGGGTAATCTGGGCCCGCATGGTCTTCCACTCATTGGCCGGGCTGACTGGAACGACTGTCTGAATCTCAACTGTTTTTCTGCTACACCAGATGAGTCCTATCAGACAACTCAGAATCTGGAGGGTCGAATAGCCGAATCCGTGTTCATCGCCGGACTATTTGTATATACGGGACCGGATTTTATTGAGCTTTGCAAGCGCAGAGGACTGGATGAAGAAGCAGCAACCGCTCAGGCATATGTGGATCGTATGCGAACAGCCACATTGGAGCATGGTTTTGACGGAGAATGGTTCTTACGTGCTTATGACCATTATGGAGACAAAATAGGAAGCAAGGATTGTGAGGAAGGCCAAATTTTCATTGAACCTCAAGGTTTCTGTGTCATGGCAGGAATTGGCGTTGAAGAAGGTCTAGCTCAAAAAGCTCTCGATTCTACACGTGATCGGTTAGAAACTCCCTACGGCATTGTGCTGCAAAATCCACCGTATTCTCGCTACTACATCAATCTGGGCGAAATCTCATCTTACCCTCCCGGGTATAAGGAAAATGCCGGTATTTTCTGTCACAATAACCCTTGGATTATGATGGCGGAAGCCGTAATAGGACGTGGGGATCGCGCTTTCGAGCTATATAGCAAAATTGCCCCCGCCTATCTAGAGGACATTAGCGACATTCACCGCACCGAGCCGTATGTGTACGCTCAAATGATTGCGGGCAAGGATGCTGTTCATGCAGGCGAAGCCAAAAATTCCTGGCTGACGGGTACAGCGGCATGGAACTTTATAGCTATTACTCAATCCATTCTCGGTATTCAGCCCGAATGGGATGGTCTGCGTATTGATCCGTGCATTCCTACAGCCTGGGACGAATTCACAGTCACCCGTGTCTTCCGCGGTGATACCTACGTGATTCATATCACGAATCCACAGCATGTCTCCAAGGGTGTAGTCACAGTTACCTTAGATGGCACCGTCCTTACGAATAATATTCTGCCGGTTGCAGGGGACGGGGCTATCCACCAAGTAAAAGTGTTGCTAGGCTAACAAGTTCATGGCCTTCAAAAAAATTAGCTTCAACTTCATCACATAGTATCTTATAATACGAGAATGGCTAAAGATACATTAAGTGTGGTGACATCATGAACAAGACAAAACGGCTTACTCAAACCATGGATTACAAAACAAAGCAAGCCCGCTGGGTACGCAAAATGTTATTACTGTATTGGATGATTATAGCTGTACATTTTATCGTCCAGCTGGGCAGCTACTTATTTCTTGATTACCACGCTTCGCCTTATGAATTTTACGTCGGAACCCTTATTGTTCCCACGCTAATCATGAGTGGTTCCAACTTACTGGCAGAGTTGGCTCATTTTAAATTTAACAGGTATTCTTTTGTGATCCTGTTTATGGCAAGTACCGTCATTTGCTGGATGATTATTCGCCTAAACTATGATATCCGGATTATTACAGCGTTGTGCTTGTTGCCTATTTTCTCTTCTATCCTGTTCTTCAATCGCCGCTTAATATGGCTTTCCTTTGTATTACAAGTAGTCGTCTTTTTTCTGTTGCTGGCAGTGGATGCATCATTTCGTACCTATTTGTCAGACTTTGATATCGTGGCGATTCCAACCTTTTTGATTATGTCCACCTTTATTGCTCTCATTATTCAGGCCAGCGGCCGCGATTTGTTAGTGGATTTGTATAAAACAAAGCGCGCGCAACAGGAATTAATGATCAGTAACGCGATTATCAGCAAAATGTCAATGACTGATGGTTTGACAAAGCTGTACAATCATTTGTCCTTTCAAAACTTTTATGAAAAAGCACTCGAATATGCCGAACAAGGCGCGATCATCCATCTGGCGTTAGTGGATATTGATAATTTCAAGAAGATCAATGATACTTACGGACACCAGTTCGGAGATAAAATTTTGGAAGGCATCTCGCAAATCATTACAGAACAGATTACCGCAAATGACATTCCGGCTCGCTATGGCGGTGAGGAATTTGCTATTTTGATGTTCGAGCATACTTTCGAAGAAGCTTATCAGATCGTCGAAAACATCCGTCGTGAAGTGGAGAAAATGACCTTTCAGGAGAAATTGCAACTCGTTTCTGTAACCGTAAGCATTGGACTGAAAAGCTATACAGAGGAAATGAACAAAGATAAAGATGTATTTTTTCAGCAAGCAGATGACTATCTGTATCAAGCTAAGCGCTCCGGGAAAAACAAAATTGTTGCTCTTAATCATATCGCTTAATGTAAAAACACTTCATTTGATGAGACTCCGGCATGAGCTTGCCGGAGTCTTTTGAATATAGAACTTAAAATGTAATAGAGTTGACAATTCCATAAGTTGAAACTAAAATAGTTACATATGTATTGGTTATTTACTAACAATAAATAAGTTCGAAGGAGATGGTTTTTTAAATGTCAACCCTCGTTATTGTCGTTCACCCTGATCTTGCGGAATCTCGCATTAACAAAAGATGGGTGCAAGAACTCAAGAAACAATCCGGCGTGACCGTTCACAACCTGTATGAAGTATATCCTGATGAGCAAATCAATGTCGCCCAGGAGCAGGAACTGCTAGAGCAGCATGACCGTATCGTTCTGCAATTCCCTTTTTACTGGTACAGCACTCCTTCCCTACTGAAAAAATGGCTGGATAAGGTTCTAACCTACGGCTGGGCTTATGGAAGCGAAGGTGGCAAGCTACAGGGCAAAGAGTTGTTGATCGCCTTGTCTGCTGCCAGCGTTGAGGAAAATTACCAACATGACGGACGGAACAGGTATACGATCGAAGAGCTGTTGAGACCTCTGGAAGCTACAGGCCATATGATTGGTGTCAAATTGCTCCCTTATTTCGTACAATATGGTGCTGCAGTTTTGACCGATGAGCAACTAGAGCAATCCGCACAAAAATACGCGCAAACGGTTATTTCTTAATTTTTTACTAGAAAGCCCCTTGGACGGCGCCTGCCATACCTGCTTTACAGCAGACGGCAGCTCCAGCCAAGGGGCTTTACTGATCGATTTACATCGTAACCAACGTACTGGTTACCTGTGCCATACTTTCTTTAATAATGTCGCAGCCCTTACGCAAGTTTTCCAAGCTTATCGTTAACGCTGGCATGATTTTAATTACCGTATCGTTACGCCCAGCACGTTCAATAATGAGTCCCCTACTAAAGCAGAGAGTCGCTACCTCCTTGGCGAACGCTTCTCCCAGATGGGATACATCAATTCCCCAGATTAGTCCCATGCCGCGAATTTCAATTAGAGGATCTATCGATTGGATATGTTCACGCAAGAACTGCTGAACAAAAGCCTCTTTTTCCTTCACTTGTGCTTCCAGCTCTACCGTATCTCTGAACTCCAGCGCAGCCTTTGCCCCGACAAAAGCAAGCTGATTTCCACGGAAGGTGCCGTTATGCTCACCTGGACTCCATATATCCAATTCTGGCTTGAGTAGCAACAGAGACATTGGCAAACCGTATCCACTGATCGATTTGGACAAAACAACCATATCAGGAACAATTCCCGCCCGCTCGAATGAGAAGAACGAACCAACTCGACCGCAACCGACTTGAATATCGTCAACAATGAGCAAAATATCATGGTCATCGCACAGCTGTCGCAAATCACGCAGCCATTCGGTATCTGCAATATGAATACCGCCTTCAGCCTGTACCGTTTCCAAAATGATCGCGGCAGGCTTTTCCACACCCGAGTGGGTGTCTGTTAAAAGCTGCTCCATATACAAAATGGTATCCATTCCGTTAAATGTGCTGTTATAAGGTATGAAGGTAACATTGTTCAGGGGAACCCCTGCGCTCTCTCGCATGGAGTTGTTGCTGGTAATAGATAAACTACCCAGCGACATTCCGTGGAACGCGCCCATAAAAGCGAAAATACCATTTCTGTTTTTCACCTTGCGTGCAAGTTTCAGTGCTGCTTCCACCGCATTGGTTCCGGTCGGTCCGCAAAATTGCAGCTTATAATTCAAGCCCTTGGGCTGGAGAATACGCTCTGAAAAAGACTCAATAAACTCTTGCTTAGCTGTCGTGTACATATCCAGACCATGCATAATCCGATCGGAACTTAAATAATCCAATATCCGGTTTTTCATAAAATCATTATTATGCCCATAGTTCAAAGCCCCTGCCCCAGCAAAAAAGTCAATATAACCCTTGCCTGCCTCCGTGTACAGTACATCGTTTTTAGCTTTGTTGAAAACAACTGGAAAACTTCTGCAATAGGATCTTACATTGGACTCCAGCGCTTCGAATGTGTTCATGATCTCTCGTCCTCCCGCTGACCTGATTTTAAAAAATACAAGCATGGAAAGCAAAAAAAATGTAAATATGTAATCTAAATGAGTAGACAGTCTGAATTCACACTGGGATATCCACACCAAAGAATCATAAGTATGATCACAAGAACAATTAAAGTACGAAAATTAAATACAGAGATAGCACATG
The DNA here is from genome assembly GCF_900116035.1 of Paenibacillus sp. cl130. Lineage (NCBI taxonomy): Bacteria > Bacillati > Bacillota > Bacilli > Caryophanales > Paenibacillaceae > Paenibacillus > Paenibacillus sp. cl130. Next base: position 154,791 of record NZ_FOYG01000003.1, on the reverse strand, counting down.
AGAGTATGTTAGTAGAAGATTAAATAGTGGGTTTTTCTAAGAGGCCTATCAGAGGATGTCAACTCCTATGTAATAAAATACCATAATTTTCATTTAAGTCAATGCATGTTTCTGATGTGTTTTGTTAAATTTTTGTAATTTATCATCAATGGCTTGTAGTATATTGTTAAAAGAAAACGAAAAATGTCGTATTATAGTAATAAATCTCAAAAATAGTACATTTCCATATCAAATAGATATACATCTGGACTAATTGTCCACAGGATTGTCACAACAAACCTGATCTTTTGACAGACTGTCCAAAGGAGTTTACTCTATCAACAGGACCTGCCAAAAACTTGTTGTAAACATTGCAGTTATCCTAACTATTTGGCTCGAATTTGATAGAAAGATAAGGAAATATGATCATGTCTAATGTTTTAATTATTGAAGATGACAATATGTTGGGAGAGACCCTTTCCTTGTATTTAACAGGAGAAGACTACAACGTTACTCGAGTGGAACAAGCGTCTGAGGGTATTGCCCGGCTTGAGATCGTACAGCCCGATATTATTTTGCTGGATCTGCTGCTTCCAGATTTGGATGGGGTAAATCCCTGCCCACTCATACGCAAGCATACGGACGTGCCCATCATCGTGATTTCTACAGAAAACAACATATCAGAGCGTATTCGTACACTTACGTTGGGAGCAGATGATTATATTTGCAAGCCTTTTAGTATGCAAGAGCTAAAAGCACGGATGGAGGCTCTTTTCCGTCGTATTGAAATCACGCGCTTGCAAGGAAGAGGCAGAGCACCTGAACCTGAAACCGGCATTACTTTGGATCTAGCGAGAAGAATGATTACCGTTAACGGACAGAATGTGGAGACAACATATTCAGAATTTGAGCTCATGAAGCTTTTTTATTTGAACCGGGGAATTGTATTCAGCAGGTATGCTTTGATTCAGGCTCTCCGTGGCACAGACTCCTTTATTAATGAAAGGGCTGTGGACGTACATATTAACCATTTACGCAGAAAAATCGAAAAAGACCCTAAGAAACCGCAATTAATCAAGACCATCTGGGGAATCGGCTACAAATTTATGCAATAACACGGTCAGCTCCAGGGAAGTGATGACTTGATTTGGTTAATATCCTTCTGAACCGTGCTCAGATGCTTTTTCCAGTCTGGATACAGTGCTCCTGTTGAGGTTTCATTGCTGCGCTTCAATGCCTTTTCCAGCTCTATTACCTTTGCCAGCAACTCAGGCGCGCACAGGTTCCCCGTTCCTCCCTTAAGTGAGTGGATTAATCGAAGAGCAGAAGATAACTGCCCATTGTCCATTTTTCTCACAACTCTTTTATCGAGATACTGGTATTCCTGTATCCATTTATAAAGGGCAAATTGAAAAATATACACCTTGCCATCCATGCCTGCTATCGACTGCTCAGCGTGAATACCATGTAAATCTTGCAGCCACGCTAAATTAATCCAGCTAGTTAATACTCTAGCAGCGGTCAGTTCATGGACAGGCTTGAACAACACGGCATTAATACCAGCACGAAGACAAACTTCCTGTTCATGCTGCACAGCATCAGCGGTAAAAGCGATAATGGGAAGCCTGTTAAAAGCTTTGTTTCTCCGAATATGCCTCGCCGTCTCAAAACCATCCATCTCTGGCATATGCAAATCAAGCAGCACCATATCCCAGTAACGCAGTTCCAGTAACGCTATTAGTTCTCTTCCGTTCGTGACCATCGTTACCTCAAAGTTACGCTCTGCTAAAAACTCGGTAATCACCACCTGGTTAATTTCGTTATCCTCTGCTATGAGAATTTGATACTTCTGTGTTGTATCCCCTATCTCATTGTGGGAACTCATCGTCGCATGAGTCTCCAGAGTATTACCATCTGCTGGCACTGACTGTTCCTTCTTCCAGCAGAGAACCTCCAGCAGAGCGTTTCGGGTAACGGGCTTGGACAAAAAGGCATCCACACTATGATTCATGTCCCCTGCAGCTATTGTTTCCATCTGAAACACGGTTGTAAGTCCAATAATCTGAGTTATCTGCCTATCCAGCATTTGAAGCCACTGCCTCCGGGAGTCCAGTTCTCTCAAACCTTCCATCCCCATATCGATGATAACATAATCAAAATGCTCACCCTTTTGAAAAGCGTCCACACTTTCTTGGAAGGATGAATTAGTGAATGTTTTTAATCCCAAGTCTTGCAGTAGTTCGTTCAAGCTGTATCTCACCAGTTCATGCTGCGCAACAATTAAGGCTTTGCCTTTGATTTGTTTTTCTATTCGTGTGCTTCCTGCATTCAATTCCCCAGTTTCCAGCTCGACATTAAAGTAAAATTGACTGTACTCTCCTAATCGACTTTTCACCTCTACTTTCCCGCCCATAGCTTCAGCCAAATGCTTGCTAATGGCCAAACCCAGCCCAGAGCCCCCATATCTGCGGCTGGTTGATGTACTCGCCTGGATAAAAGGGACGAATAGCTTGTCTATACACGTCTCGGAAATTCCTATGCCCGTATCTTCTACCATAAAAGAAACGCCTACTCGCCCTTCCTGCTGACTTAGCATTTTTACCTGTAACAATACATGTCCCTGATCCGTAAACTTGATGGCGTTGGTCAGAAGATTTGAAAGCACCTGCTCCATTCGAAGAGGGTCTCCCTTAAAGCTTTTCGGTAACGCCGGGTCCGTTATAAATACGACCTCTATTTCCTTATCTTCAAGTAAAGTTCCAACGGTATCTGCGAGATGCCGAAGCATTTTTTCCGGCTCGAATTCTACCTTTTCCAGTTCCAGACTGCCGGCTTCCATTTTGGAAAAGTCCAATACGTTACTGAGCATGGATGAAAGGGTACGAGAGGAAGCGAGAAGCTTGTGGAGGTAATCTCTTTGAACGGCAGTCAGTTCAGTCTTATTTAACAGCTTTGACAGACCGATGATTCCATTCAGCGGGGTGCGAATTTCGTGACTCATATGAGCCAAAAAAGTGCTTTTCGCACGGTTAGCCTCGTCCATCTCCTTTCGCTTCTGCTCAGAGGCTTTATACTCTGTAATATCCAACACGTGACCGATAACATGCCTGGTATTCCCGTCCTCCCTAACCGGATGTAAGGTAATGAGAGCCGAATATTCCCAAAACTCCAATTCAAATACGGTCCGATCACCGAACCAGGCCTGTTTGTAGTATTGACTTAGCTGCTCCATCGTTTCAGAGGAAAGCTCCAAAATGTCCCCGAGACGCTTCACATGCTCCCTTTTATTGTAGTTGACTTGTAGATTCAGACCCACGCGCTCCAGCAATTCACCTTCAAGCAGCCTATAATAAAATTCATCACCACTTTTCTCCAGCCTAAAGGTAAAGCCAGGTTGAACCCGAAGTAAATTCAGCAGATCACGATCTTTGTCTAACAAACGTTGTCCATATGAATACTTAGCGGTGGTTAAAGCGTGCACAAACAGCGTCATGAACATTAGACCCATCCCCAGCTCCAGCACGCAGGTCAGCAGTGTTTTATCACTTATGCCAAAATATAAGAACAGAATTCCTGCCACTCCATAAAAAACACCTGTAATCGCCTGACGAACAAGCTGCCGCTGAAAAATCAAAACTAACAATAATATCAAGATAGCATATAGCACTAAATCTCGAACCAAGTGTTCGCCCCCTTATAATCTTCCATGTTTTGTGAGATATCGAAAATATAAAAAAACTCAGGACAGATTCCTTATGCCATAAGGCTTAAAGAACTGTCCCGAGCATTCATTGTACTATACATTCCATAGGGTTCAAGTTCATTTTAATATTTGAAACGACTGATCATTACCTTCAAATCAGCAGCCATCGTTGAAAGCAACTGTGCAGAAGCTGATATTTCCTCCATGGAAGCCAGTTGCTCTTGTGAGGAGGCAGCAACTTCCTCAGATGTGGCGGCATTACCGGTTGCAATCGTCGCCAGCTCGTTGGCTGTCGCTGCAATTTCTTGTACACTGGCTGATATTTGCTCTGCAATCGCAGCGACCTCCTCTACCTGAGGCGTTGTCTCTCGAATGCCTTCCATCGCATGACCTAGCTTGACAATGGTTGCTTTGGAAATCTGCAGTCCATCCTGCACCTCAGTCGTGACCCTGTCCATCGTCTTCACTGTTGTTTCGGTTTCATGCTGAATTTCGGCAATCAAGGTGGCAATCTGTGTGGCGGATGTCTGAGACTGCTCTGCCAGCTTACGCACCTCATCAGCAACGACGGCAAAGCCTTTTCCATGATCACCCGCTCTGGCTGCCTCAATAGCTGCATTCAATGCCAGCAGGTTTGTCTGATTGGAGATATCACCGATAACTTTCGTAATTTCACCGATTTCATGAGAGCGGGCTTGCAAGGTTTGAATCATCTGGTTGGAACGCTCTACTGATTGATGAATGGAATTCATTTGCTCGCCTGTCTGCTCAACAGACTTTCGTCCTTCCTCGGCTTGCAAGGCAGATCGTTTGGCCAAATCAGCTACCAAAATCGATCGTTCAGCAATTTGGGTGATCCCTTGTGCAATTTCATCCAGGGCCACCGAATTATTTTCCAGCCCTGTAGTCTGCTTCTCTGCACCACTGGCAATTTCTTGCACAGCCTGGGACACCTGCTCACTTGCAGCACTGGTTTGTTCCGCGCTTATTGTGAGTTCATTCGAAGAAATTGCGACATGATCTGCACTGTTCCCTACGTTCTGAATGACAGATCGCAGGTTATTCTGCATATTTTGAAAAGCCACTCCTAATTCTCCGATCTCGTCCTCGCTCTTTACTTGAATGTCCTGTGTTAGATCTCCGGCGCTCACATTTACCGCTTGTTCTTTTAACTTTAAAATCGGTTTGATGATGGAACGAATCAGGAAATAAACAATGATAATACCAATCACAAGACAACCGACGATGGTTAGTAAAGTGCTGATCAAAATCGGTCCTGCTGCTTCATCGACTTCAGACAAATACAGCGTTCCGCCTATCTTCCAGCCAGTCAGCTTGTTAGTCGCATAGTTCATATATTTGGGCTGGCCTTCATACTCATACTCGTATTCACCAGTATCGCTCTGAAACATGCGTGATTCAATATCTGTAATTTTGGTGCCTGCTTCCTTCGTCGGATGTACAATGTAGGTATGGTTGCTGTCCAGCAATATGGCATAACCTTCATGACCTACTTTAATATTGTTCAACGTCTCTTTAATACCACTAATTTTCAGGTCAATGCCAATAACACCCGATCCATCTGACGTTGCCCGGGACACCGTAACCGTCATTTGCTTCGAGCTTGCCGAAAGATAGGGGGAACTAATCGCTGTCTTTGCTTGCTCTTTTATCGCTTCATCGTACCAAGGTCTGACCCGTGGATCATAATTGTCCGGTAATTGCTTCTGTGGATAGGTTATAAATTTACCATCCTTCGTACCATAAGAGATGGATTCTGCTTCAGGATGAAGTGCAGCATATTGTTTGAAAAATTCTTCCAGTTTGGCCGCTTGTTCCTCCGTCTCTACCCGATTGCCTTTTAGTCTTTCTGCAAAATATTCTGCGTCATGTACCTTGGGTTCGATAGTACTATCAATAATAAAATTAGTGCGGATGATAGCCTGCTCGGCACTTTCTTCAATCTGGTTTCGAATCTGCTGACTGGCGCTCACAAACGACAAAGCCCCCACGATCATGGACGGTAAAATCAGAAAGGCAATAAAGGCGACCATTAGCTTCGTTTTAAAATTTTTGCTGAGCATCCTTGCGACTAGCCACTTTTTTCCCGATAACTTCTTCATTAATAAACATCTCCATTTCATTACCTAGATTTCCTAACCTATGGTGAACCTCTTCGTCTTGCCGATGATGACAATCACCCGACAGACTCTCTTTCACATTTTTCACATCTGCTGCTAAAACGCTTGGACATAAAAGATATAAACACGCTAGTTAAATAGGTATATGTACTTATTTTCGAAAACAGCAAGGCTGGTCGGAACCGGTTCTTTGATATAATATACCTAAAAAATATTAAAAAAAATGCGTAGCACATGTTAAGAAAATATTAGTTTCATTTCACTATACCTACCTCTTAACATGAAAATAATCCCCTTGAAGGTAGCAAACATAGGGTCATTTTCGATAATCACCATATGCTTACTACCCCCAAGGGGATTAGGTTTGATCGCTTTATTCCGTTCAATCCAACAACACCTTCAGATCTTCAAGCCTGGTAACAGGTGCCTGACAGGTAAAATGCTCACACACATATACGGCTGGTTTGCCTTCCACAAGATCGTAATCACGGATATAAGAAACCGTCTCTGCAATCTCCGACTGTCCTTCATCCTTCAAAATAACGACCGTATTCGGCCTGAACCCAGCTCGAACTGCCTGAATGAGCTGTACGGTCTGCAGATCGTCCCTATGACCTACAATCACAATCTCCTTCGTCGTTCCCGTCGCATACAACAACGCGCTGAGTAACGCGGAGTGGCCTGACGGGTAATGAGCAACCATACCGCCAAAAGCCTTAAACTGCTTGGCTGCATAGTTCTCTAATTGAGATTCACCCGTTAGCCGCGCAAGCCTCACAAAATTATAGGCCGCGATGCTGTTACCCGACGGAATCGCACCGTCATAGATTTCTTTAGGCTTGGCAATTAGCTGCTCACTATCTGACCCATAAAAGAATAATCCGTCCCGTTCCTCATCCCAGAACAAATCGATCATATTTTGATTGAGCGTCAACGCCCGTTGCAGATACTCTATATCGAAGGTCGCCTGGTATAACTCGATCAAGCCCCACACATAAAAAGCATAATCATCTACATAACCGGGATAAGCTGCTTCTCCGTCCCGATAACGTGCCAACAGCCGTCCGTTCTCCTGTCTCAAATGGTTCCACAAAAACGTCTCAGCCTTCCGAGCTTGCTCTGTATATCTCGTGTCTCCAAAAGCTTGTCCCGCCTTCGCCAGAGCAGCAATCATCAACCCGTTCCACGAGGTCAAAATCTTGTCATCCTTGTGAGGATGAACACGTTGCTCTCTGGCAGCAAACAGCTTGGCGCGTAGCTCACTAACCCGCTGCTCCAGTTCCTGCTCAGTCAAGTCATGCTTGATCCCATAGGCTTCCAGATTGATATCAATCAGGTTTGGAATGTTGTGGCCTTCAAAATTTCCGTAAGGTGTAATTCCATACAAATCGTTGAAAAAGGCGGCATCCTCATCGCCTAGTACAGCCCTTACCTCAGAGTCGTCCCAGACGTAGAATCTCCCCTCTTCTCCTTCGGAATCCGCATCCTCCGCCGAATAAAAGGCACCATCTGCATCCGTCATGTCTCTTGCGATATATGTAAAGATTTGTTCTGTAATCCGTCGGTACAGTTCCTTGCCTGTCACCTGCCAAGCCTCTGTATACGCGATGGCCAACAGAGCATTGTCATACAGCATTTTTTCAAAATGCGGCACCAACCATTTCTCGTCCACGGAGTATCGTGAGAACCCCATGCCTATATGGTCGTAGATTCCGCCCCGGGACATCGCATCCAGCGTCTTCTCTGCCATTTCCAGTGCCTGTTGATTTCCCGTATGCTGTGCATATCGCAGCAAAAAAGACAGGTTATGCGGAGAAGGAAACTTAGGAGCTTCCCCGAAGCCGCCATATTCCTTATCGAAGGTGTGGCTGAATTCATGGAAAGCTTTATTCAAACTCTGTTCATCCAGTTCACCGCGATAACCTGCAAGCAAGTCCTGCCGCTCATGCTCGGTAAGCACCTGCTCACTCAACTCCACCAGCTCTTCAGGCTGTTCTTTCCACCGGGTACCCACCTTGTCCAGCAGCTCCAACAGTCCGACACGGCCAAATTTCTGCTCCTTGGGCAAATACGTCCCCGCAAAAAAAGGCTTCTGATCCGGCGTCATCAATATCGTCAGTGGCCAGCCTCCATGCCCCGTCATCGTCTGGCAGATGGACATATAGATATGATCCACATCCGGACGTTCTTCACGATCCACCTTAATGGATACGTAATCCCTGTTTAATACCTCAGCTACTTCTTCATCCTCGAAAGATTCTCTCCCCATTACATGGCACCAATGGCAAGTGGAATAGCCGACAGATAGGAAAATAGGCTTGTTATTACGCTTAGCAGTTTCAAAAGCCTCATCTGACCAAGGGAACCAATTTACTGGATTGTGAGCATGCTGTAGCAAATAAGGTGATTTTTCCTTGGCTAGTCTATTCGGTTTGCTGCTCGTTGTCATGGGACATCACCACTTCCGTAGTTGGATTTTATGCTTGGTACTATTTTACCCTAAATGAATGGTAAAAGTCGGAAGGGATGAAAAAAGATAATATCAGATTAGAATATATCAGTATCCCTCTCCCTCACCGGCTCATCCAGCACGATCAACTTGAGTTTTAACGCAATCACCTTGGCGACATTGACACGCTGAGGTCGGAGCTTATTAGAGGAGTTTAACATTATACTCATTAGAACATCTCCAGAGCTTTCAGTAAGGCATATTCACTTGTTCTAGCCCCTTCTTTTGAAAAATGCGCATCCGGAAACGCGGGAGACATATGATGGTACCCGGGATAGACATGTAATTCCACTAAGACACCATCAATGGCCAGTTGTTTTGCAAAAACTAAGACCTCATCAATGAATAAATCAAGGGTACCTATATTTATATAAGTCGGTGGTAATCCGGCCAATGACTTAGCACGGGCCGGCACATAATACTCACTTACCTCCTCCTGACCCGGTTCATCCCCCAATACAGATTTCCAGCCAAAATAGTTGCTTTGTTTTGTCCAAATAAACTCTCCTGCGTATGGATGCTCTGGTGCGGTGCTTGTGCGATCATCTAGCATTGGCCTCATTAATCTTAGATGATGGATTTCGAATTCCTTCTGATCACGAATGTACAAGGCTAGGCCAGCCGCCAATCCGCCGCCAGCGCTGCTGCCCCCTACGGCAACTTTCTGAGTATCTATCCCTAACTCTTCCGCATGTTCAATACACCATTTTAGGCCCGAATAACAATCCTGTAACTGACTTGGCTGTACATGCTCTGGTGCTAGGCGATAGTACACAGATACACAACAAAAACCATGTTGTGAAGCAAGAGATGCATTAGCAGGACGATCCACGACTGGACTTCCTAAGACCATCCCGCCTCCGTGTATCGAATAATATAGAGGCATCTTATGATGCTTTGATTGTTTGGGCTTAATGATTTCTAATTGAATATCTGGACCCCTAAAATAGCTTGGCACAATCTTTTTTTCTAATGTAATAGGGAACATCTGCGTTACATCTATTTGTTGCATCATTTGAGATTGATTTTTACGTGCTTCCATTAGTGTAGATTCGGTAAGATCGGTTGTTGGTATTAAATCAACTGCACTGATAATTTCTGGATCAATCAGATGTCTACTTCTACTTTTTTGCTCCCTCATTGTAATCGTTTCCCCGCTTTCTTGTTTTAAAGACAATGAATCAATACATATTTCAATTGTTGCTGTCGTTTATATTCATATTTTAAAGATTAAAATAAGCTTTATAAATGAAAACAACGAGTTAGAATCATTTTTGGCATAAAAAAAGACGTGACGGATTGGTCGTTCACAGCGATCATCCGATCACGCCCTAAGCTCACCACGTTATGAGGCCAAAATTAAATTCATTTATGCGGGTAGAGTACCACGCCACTTTACAAACTAGGTATTTTTATGTGAATAAACTATTTTCTTAATGGTTTCGGTAGAGAGGAAAAACTCCTTAGCTAATTGCTCGATACTGCTGCTATTTTGAAAAGCATTTCTGATTGCGGCATTTCGCTGTTCAAGCAACCTTCTCCCGCCACTCAAACTGCCCCAATTCATATATTCCGTTTTTGGCTTGGGAATATACAGAGTCTCTCCTTGAACATATTTTTGAATTTCCATAATTAGTTTTTGAGGTAAAACTTTTGTAGCATTCGTATATTTCAATTTTGCTCGCCCCTTATTTTGATTCTTTAAAATAAGGTGCAAAGCCAAAAATATTAAAAAAGCTTGTTCAGCGTTAAAAATTGTTTCGCCCCATACAAAGTAACGCTTTCCTAATAATTGGCTTTGCATGAGTGTAAGAAGTCACAGACAATCCCAATAGATTCTCCATTAGTAGGCACCCCCTTTTACTTCGCAAGTATAGCATAACTTCTGCTCACCTGGGACCAGCTAAATGATATCAGTACAATCCAACCATTAAAATTGAGCTGATATATAACTGATCTTCATTCGTTTATGAGGTGTTGCCGGGACTTTTGTTTGCCCGACTCTTGTTATTTGCAAGCCGATGTTTTATATTGACATAAGAGAAGGTCAAAAATAAAAGAGGTGACGGACGAGATGTCTCCACGCACGAAGGAACAAAACGAAGAGATCCGGCTGCGGCGTCTGGCGCAAATCCGGAAAGCCGCTGCCGATGTGTTTTTGAATAAAGGGCCTTTACTGGAAATCCGCGATGTGGCTGTGCAGGCGGGACTCGGCTATGGCACGGTATACCATTATTACAGCAATAAGGGCAATTTGCTCCACGATCTGCTATGGGACGCGTTGGAGCGGGCCGGGGGATGGCTGGAGGCCCCGCGCGCTTCGGCTTCGGGGGAGGCGCCAACGGGCTGGCATTTCGGCTTGGCTGCTGCGGCGGACACCGGGAACTCGGCTGCCGCGGATTCCCAAAGCGAAAGCCGCGAACCGGCCGCTGCCGCAGAGCTTGGCCCCGTCGCCGTCGCCGGCATTCGGCTGCTGCAGCTTTGGGCGGAGGACCACGCCCTGTACCTGCTGCATAAGCTGGCCGGTGAGGGCTTTGCCTCGCTGCCTGAAGCGCGCTCGGCCCCGCTCTCGGCCGCCTTTCGCCGGGAGGTGCTCGCGCCGCTTGCCGCGCTGCTGGAAACCGGTCATGCGGTGGACGGGACTGCCGCTTCCGGCGGAAACGCGGCGGAGCCGCCGTATCCGCTACAGCGCGCGGAAATGCTGCTGGCCGCCTTGGTCGGCTGCGCCTCGCTTTCGCTTCGCCGCGGAAAGCTGCACGAGGAGGCCATGGATATCGCCCGGTTTTTAAAATTATAGAATTGATAAGGAGCGAATAGACAAAGATGATCATTCTAAAATCACCTAGGGAAATCGAAGAAATGAAGCCGGCGAGCCAAATCGTTGCGGACTGCTACCGCGAGGTGGCCAAACTGATCGAGCCTGGGATCACCACCCGGGAAATCAATGACTTTGTTGCCAGACACATCACCAAGCTGGGCGGCAAGCAGTTTACGAAAGGGTACAACGGTTTCCCCGCCGAAACCTGCATTTCGGTCAACGATGTGGTGGCCCACGGCATTCCTTCGAACCAGGCGCTTATGGACGGCGACTTGCTGAAGCTCGACATCGTCGTGGAATACGGCGGATGGTTTGGCGATTCGTGCTGGTGCTATGCGGTGGGCAATATCCGGCCGGAAGCGCAAAAATTAATGAAGGTGACAAAGGAATGCTTGGATCTGGGGATCGCCCGGGCACTCCCGGGGGGCCGGCTCGGCGACATAACGTCGGCGATTCAACAGCATGCGGAATCAAACGGGTTTTCGGTCGTACGCGATCTGCTGGCGCATGGGATCGGGCGGAGCCTGCACGAGGAGCCAAGCTACGAGCATATCGGCGTAGCCGGCAAAGGCATTCGGTTAAAGGAAGGCATGGTGTTTACGATTGAACCGATGATCAACCAAGGTACGTTCCGTATCACGATCGACGACGATCAGTGGACGGCGAGAACGGCCGACGGCAAGTTGTCAGCGCAATATGAGCATACGATCGCAGTTACGTCGGACGGACCACTGATTTTAACGGCCCAGTAAGCATAGAGGCGAACGGACGGCAATGCGTCATTTTAGGAAATAAGTCGCCAACCCGGCCTGCCTGGCTTGACGAAAGTTCGTAATCTGAAACGCGAAAAAGCGCTGGTTCCAGCCTGGGACCAGCGCTTTTTCTACATGGTTTGTAACTTTACCGATTTACGAAAAACCACATTGTTATGCGGTTTTTTATTATGACTTTGGTATCGTGTTACGGATTTACACTCTCTCTTGGCTAGCCTATCTTGCGTGTATTTTTTTCATTGCAAATCTTGCTATTGGCTGAGCAATCAATAGCTCAATCCAAAATGCTACACCAAAATTTCTAAACCAACTATGAAAGAAGTTCTGAAAAGGTTCTAGGCTTATTTGTTTCGTACCAACCCAAGTTCCTATAATGGTTAGAAGAACAGATAAGACCGTAACATTCAATAAAGTATTCAATAAAACTCTAGCATTAAATCCATCTGTTTGTCCTACGAATTTGGGTATCACTTTACCCACTAACGGTCCCGCAACCAATCTTACTAACAAAACAACGATAATCCACATAAACGGAATAATCTTTAGCGTTTCTAAATAATTTTCTTTACTAAAGCCGCGCTCCAATCCCATAATAATTGGGGCGATCGTGTTTACTGAAATAATTGAAATAATCAATAAAAATAATATACCTTCTTTTGCGTTTTGAGGCAGTCTTTCTTCCTTATACATATTGTTTCCCTCCGAAATAAAAATATTTCAGATGGTAGACGTATCATGCGACATATATTTTTGGTCATTAAAACTAGTACCAATATCTCTACACACTGATCTAACAATTATAACAACTTTTTTTAAACAAATAAAAGGGTTTCTAAAACATTTTTTTTCAGTTAATTGAACAAACTCCAGCTAACTTTAATTAGAGAAATCTGATAATCTAAGTTTATCAAAAGAGACATTAAGGAGTATATGAATCAGATGAGCAATTTTCTAAGTGAATTTGAGGAAAGATTTAGGGCAGGATTTTTGGATGATCTTAAAAGCATACTGGAAGAAGTGAAGAATGAGCGGGTTTACGCTTGTGCTTTTGGCACAGACAGCGATTCTATCACCTTGTTTCTTGCTGTTAATACGGAGGAATCACTTGTTAGACATATCACAAACATGAAAGCCCAAGGCCTGTGCAACAGCAAGGAAGATGAAAATTATTATAGATGGGGATTAAGCGAATATCAATATGGCGATACAACACATCTCAATCATATTAGCAAATTTCTGTATGCAACCGAAAATGTGTTTGACTATAAAGATGAAGTGATAAAAATTATGGCCAAGGTAGTTAAGGAAACAGACGATGTACTCTTTAATCAATTCGGCCAATCCAAAGAAGATATTATTTTTTTCGTGTCCATGACGGATGATGATATGGCCGAGGAACTGGAAAATCAGTCTGTAATTCAGATGACAAACGCCAAATTAGTTGATGACTTCTTGCATCGTTATCAATAGAAGTACAGTTTGAAATATTACAGGTAGATTGTTTTACCAGACAAATTCGCAATGTGCTTGTCCAATGCACCGATAGTATCCTCTTGATCTACACGGGGGCGTACTAGCTAAGCTGACACTTCCCCAATATAACTTTAAAATCTACATATCAATTCAATTTAAATGGGACCTCTATATCCTCGCCTATCTCGTTAATTGTATCCTCGATAATTTCTCGGATTTCTTCATTTAGATCTCTTTCTAAAGAGTCTTTCATTAAGTTGTAACTCATTTTTAAATTTAGATTAACAACAACGGATGAATAAACATCGACTATCTCCGAAGATGTATCATTCCATAATTTAAGTACAAAACGATCTACTCTTTTTCTGAACGAATCACTTAACAATTCATAGGTGTTAGCTCTCCTATCAGCAAATTCTGAAAAACATTCTAACATTTCAAGCGTATTAATCTTCTCTATATTTTCAATCGAATCCAAATAATGAATAAGATAGGATTCTAATTGTTCTTTAGACATATTATCTGGCAACTTTTTAATTTCATTCAAATTCATTGTTTACCTCCCAAAATCAACGGGTACCTGAAGTTAAAATTTGCCCGTTTAGCTTGTACTAGTCAGAAAACGGGCTGGTCGTCATGCGCAATGTTTGTTGGCAGGTCTAACTTTTTCACTGCATCAAGCAAAGGCTATTCTATAAAACACTGCTCCTTCACGTTAAAAGGGTTAGCTCTCAGGGTTCACTTTCTAATATAAAAAATTAAATATTATTCCTGAATGATAAACCCGATATTTCCGCACAGCCACCATGGACTCTTTGCCATTATTGGCTGTGCGCTGCCTCTGTTACTGCCCCGCATGATTTCACCCTGCTGCCTGTAATCCCGAACAATCTGTTCGTAAATTGGATTGGCTGAAACTTGTTTCATCAGAAACAACCACTATGATCAGCTCCGCATTTCTTTTCGCAAACTACGCCGCTATCATACTCATGGTATGGGAATCCGTTTGTTTTATTGTAGCGAGACTCCGGTGCAGCTTATGATTGACGATTCCGATCACCACGTCCGGCTCCATTTCATCCTGATGGGAGAGCATAACCATTGCTGCAATATCTCCCATCTGATATGCCGCCGTCAACGCTCTCAGAAAAGTTTTCGAGTTTTCACTTTCCGGTAAGGATAACTCTCCTTTGAGAAGATCTTCCCTGACTGCTCCAAGCGATTTTCGTGCCCGGTGGAGTGCAACTTTTACCGCTCCCTCCGTTGTTTCAAGCATGTCGGATGTTTCACGAATCGAATATCCAAACACATCTCGCAGCAAAAAAACAGTTCTCTGAAGCGGAGATAAATGATTCATTAAGGATTGCAACGCTATCTCGATTTCAAAAGATCCATGATCGGGTACAGTTACTTTCGCTTGGTCCCTATTCAATATCCGAGTGTAGACTGCTTTTCTCCGTATATCATCAATCCAGGTGTTCTTAGCAATCCGTAGCAAAAGCGCTTCGGGATTTGTATGCTCGAAGCTATTTAACTTACCTAATGCTTTTATCCAAGTGTCCTGAGCCAGTTCTTCCGCATCCCAATTTGATTTCGTAAGCGACAGACAGTAACGTTTCAGGACCGCCTGTAATTCCTCCAAGTTCTCGATGTTTATTATATTATCTGTCATTTGTATAGAATCATCTATGCGCATAGGTCCTCTCCTCCACGGTCTTATTCTGCCCTTTCCTAGAGCAAAGCCATTTGCTACCTCCAATGTAAACGAACAAGTGGTTGTAAAAGTTACACCATTTACGTAAATCGTTTTCCCATTGAAACCTCCGTATCTTTTTACGGCCTCGGTTCGTTTACAAGGAGAAATCAACTGGAAACAGGAAATTGGGGGTATAAAAAATGAGTGTTTATGTTCCTTATGTTGTCGAGCAAACCGCTCAAGGTGAAAGATCGTACGATATCTATTCCAGACTCTTAAAGGATCGTATTGTGTTTGTCGGGGCAGCCATCGATGATCATTTGGCTAACAGTATTATTGCTCAATTATTGTTCCTGGCGGCAGAAGATCCGGAAAAAGAAATTTACATGTATATCAACAGCCCGGGTGGCTCTACTTCCGCAGGATTTGCCATTTATGATACGATGCAGTACATCAAACCCGATGTGCACACGATATGTACGGGATTTGCTGCTTCGTTTGGCGCGATCCTTTTGCTGGCGGGCGCCAAAGGGAAACGTTCGGCGTTGCCGAACAGTGAAATCATGATCCATCAGCCGCACGGCGGCGCACAAGGTCAAGCTAGCGATATTGCGATCAGCGCAGAACGAATTTTATGGACTCGTGAAAAGGCAACCCGTATCACAGCTGAACGGACCGGGCAATCTTTTGAAAAAGTCGAAAAAGATATGGACCGGGATTTTTACATGTCCGCTCAAGAGGCACTGGAATATGGTGTTATTGATCAAGTGATAACTTCTTTGTAAAGATGCTCAAAACCTAATGATCTTCAAGAAACTTCAAGAAATAATACGAGGTGATATCATGTTAGCAAACTTACAAGGCAAGGAAGTAACTATTCATTTTATAGATGGGACAAATGTATGCGACGGGATATTGGATCAGATTGACGACAAGTTCGTTAAATACCTTACGCAATATCAGACGCTTGTTATTCCTATTACATCCATTCGCACCGTATCCATTGACATTAAGGAACGGCAACGCTATAGAGTTGGATTCGCCCCATGAACCTATTCTAGCATGGGTGGCAATTACATTGTACGGAGGCCCGATATTATGGAAATTTCACAGGGGGTAGAAATGCTTCAGCTAGATTTTCATGGGAATATGATTCACCCTATTCTTTTGTGGGATCAAGAAATGGCTGTTTTAATAGACACAGGACTCCCTGGGCAAATGGAAGATTTACGCGTGGCTATGGAAAAGGTAGGCGTGTCGTTTGACCAACTAAAAGCTGTGATTTTGACGCATCAAGATGTGGATCATATAGGAAGTCTTCCTGAGATTTTGCAGGAGTGTGGCAGTCATATTAAAGTCTATGCACACGAACTGGATAAGCCGTATATTCAGGGGGAGATCCCTCTTTTAAAAGATGGTCACCTTGTGAATCCCCCGAAGGGCAAAGTGGACGATACCTTAATAGATGGTCAGGAACTGCCGTTTTGCGGCAGGATTCGCGTCATCCATACGCCTGGGCATACTCCGGGTCATATCAGCCTTTATTTAAGGCAAAGTAAAACTCTTATTGCCGGGGATTCGATGTACAGTGTAAACGGGATTCTCGCGGGAATTCATGTCCCGACCACAC
Source organism: Paenibacillus sp. cl130 (assembly GCF_900116035.1). NCBI lineage: Bacteria > Bacillati > Bacillota > Bacilli > Caryophanales > Paenibacillaceae > Paenibacillus > Paenibacillus sp. cl130. The sequence goes on along the minus strand of NZ_FOYG01000003.1, from coordinate 138,069 downwards.
CCGATATAAAAGTAGCTCATCTCTCATTAAAAAAGTATTTGGATCTCGACATTGCATCCGTAGTTTGTTATCACGGGGGATTAAGTAATGTACATGTGAATGATCAGATATTAGGACTTACCCAAGGATTATAAAGTTAAAGTTCCGGTAAGTTATCTTTGGTGAAACAATGTTGTGAACGAGAAGATTATTTAAAATAACACTTTGTTAATTCGTGATTGAACTTTAACAAAGTGTTATTTTGCATTTCACAAAATAGATCTTCATTGTTTATTCCTGCAACCCATACTCCACGTGTGCTAACTTGTATATAGATCAGACTTTAACTGATTAAAAATATATTCTTGCATTTGATCTAAAAGAAGAATGATGTTAGCATCTTTGCCATTTTTCAAGACCCACTGAATAGACATCATTGAGTTAGCAGCATATAGTTCTGCTAAATACTCTAATGCGATCGAAGTTGAAGAATTCTGTTGCTTTAAATAATCTAAGCAAGTCCTAAACAAAATTTGTTCAAATTCCTTACGTAGATCTGCTGTTACTTCATGAACGGCTAACAATGTTGAAATTTCGAGCTTATTTTTAATCATTTTATCGGTTACAAGTTCTATGGCATTTGCCACCTTACCATCTTCGATGGGATCAAAACGCTGCTCAATTTCAACTTTAAAATCAGAAGCATACTGTTTAACTATTTTTTCTAGCAAGTCGTACTTATCCAAATAATGACTATAAAAGGTAGAACGTCCGATAAGAGATTGATCACAGATTTTTTTGATCGTAATTTCTTTAAAATGATTTTGTTGGAGTAATTCTATTAAAGCTCGCTCAATAGCTATTTTTGTTTTATAAATTCTGATATCTTCATTCATTCAACCACTTGCTCCTTATGTGTAAGTTTTCGAACACTTCATATATAACATGTAAGACATCTTACAGATTATGCGATACTAATTATTTTTTATGTAGTAACTATACTCTATAGTAAGCACATACCCAAATTGAAGGAGGAAAATATATGTTTAAATCCTATGTCAATAATGAACAATTCAATCTTCAAATTAATCGTTTTATCAATGATTATTATCAAGAAGATGATCAATACGTACCTATTAGCCGACTCGCACAAATCCAACAAGAATTAATCAATGCTGCGTCCATTACACCAAAGTATTTACTAAAGAAACAGGTGGTAGCAGGTCACAGGGAGTTAGCATTTAATGAAATGAAGAAATTCATATAACAACTGTAAAAATATATTGTTCGTACGCAACATGCCCATCAAAATCGTAGTTCCATAGCTTCAATCGTTATTATCCAATCAAAGCAGATGTTTTTTCAACAACGTCCATTCGCTCTCATTAATGCCCGATCCTTTTCTTTTAATCGCGGACATGCGTAACAGTAACCAAATTCACGATCCAAGCAATAAGCCAGGCAACAAGCTGTTTTCACTAACATTTTTTGATCAGGGATATTTGGGTGTTCAATGAAATTTGGTTTAACATTAAACGGGTTATTACGGAGTCCGAACGCACTAGCATCGACATCGTGTGTGAGCAATTTGAAAAAAGAAATGATCCTGGTTCTACTTTCTTCATCAGACGCTTCGGCCAACTCTTCTTCCATTTGAGCATACAACGCATTAACGATTTGTCCCCATAATGGAATAGCGTTTATGGGGGCCAGTTGGGACAAAAGTTGGATTATAGGCGTTACCTGTTCCCTGTAAAAGGAATCAAGCGATTTCTTCTCCCCCTCATCCCAGTCCATTATCGAAATTTGGTTAAATCGCACTTCGTTGATTTTAAATGAAAAAAGCGGATAGCCGTCAACTACATATAATTGTACGGATAAATTAGATAATGATAAATCCAACAGCAACACGTTGCCTTGATACAGCATGTGCTGCATCGCACCGCATACCCCGGCGTACCAGCTAATAAAAAAAGCTGCTGCTGCTGAACGTTCTTTAGCTTTGATGAGCGTGCCGTATGTGTCGATTAAGTGATTCATATTTTCAACTTTTAATAGATCAAATGCAGGGATGGTAAGCACGGTTTTATCGAGCTCATTCAAAGTAAGGAAAAATTTTTCTTCCAAATGTTGAAAATCAACCGTGCCCATAGCATACACTCCCATTATTGTTCTCTATTTTTCAAAAGCATGAACGACATCGTTAATAGCATGAAGATCTGCCAATGGAGACATGCCAAGACTAAACCATTCCTTGCCTCCCATCATGTGAACCTGTTTTTTTTTCACGGCTGTCATGTTTTTCCATAAAGAGCTGTTCAGCATTTCCTCATATCTATTCCGAACTTCTTGACTGGAGTCATCATCTAACTGCAAAATGATATGGTCAGGATTATATTCCGGTATTTTTTCCAATGAAATGGATAGACTTAGCTCACCCTGTGGATATTCTTTAATCGGCTTTAGACCTAATGTCTTATGGATGAAGATTCCCCGATCACTATTTTCTCCGTAAATAACGATCTCCTTCGCCATAATCATCATGTACATGACTGTCTCGTCACCAACTAGAGAATGAAGTTTCTCCTTCGCTTCAGTTTCTTTCGTTTGCAAATCCTGAATGACCTTTTCAGCCTGTTCCACTTTGCCTAGAACCTTGCCAATATCCCGTAACTCATCACGCCAATCATCCCGCTGCGGTAAAAGCACCGTTGGTGCAATTTTGGAAAGCTGAGCATAATCCTTATCGGACCACCACGTAGGGGCAATAATTAAATCCGGCTTAGAGGCCAGAATAGCTTCAAAATTAGGAGTTTGGGCAATTCCCATCTTCAGTGTATCTTTAAACGGTTCCTTTAAATAGGATGGGAAATCCGGATGATAGTTTTGTACCGCAACAGGCGTAACGCCAAGTGCATATAACAACTCTGGGTAAACAACAGAGAGTCCAATGACCCTTTTGGGCTCCGTTGGAATACTAAGGTCCCCTTTTAAAGTTGAAATAACGTGCTGCTCAGCAGTGGCTCCTTTATTCGCTTTTTCAGAATTGCTAGCTGTGTTTCCTGCATTATTGGCTCCACAAGCAGTACTTACAATGACGAACAATACGATAATTAAACCTGCGATTATATGTCGTTGTTGCTTCATTCTTCGGTGGTCCTCCTGATCATTTGATTTATTTATGACAACCTCTAATTAAAATTGATTATCATTATCATATATTAGGAGTATAGATGAATTTATAATTTCGGAATATTGACGATAGCGACTTTTTTTCATGCACGATCCCGCCAAATCTTTAAAACTTCATCCAGCATAAGCTCATGAGTGAAAGCCGTATATTCTACCCAAGGATATGAGGGAAGGAAGTCCACCCGGCTGTTCCTGACAGCTTTCAAATCACTCCATAGCTTAGAATTCATGAGTGTTTGCCAACTTAATTGTGACTGAATGTCCTCGTCTACGATGAGCAATAAACGATCTGGATCAAAATTCGCTAGTTGGTCAGGCGTTATCTGCTGATTTTGACTCAAAAGATCGACACCTTGCACAGGCAGAACATGCAGATCATCGTAAAATACTGTGCCTAGGCTTCTACTGCCCAAAACATTGTAACGATCACCGGTGATTCTCAGAATGAGGAGACGATCATCCTTGAATACATGTTTCACTTGCTCTCTTACAAAAAGAGCCCTTCGATCATATTTTTCAAGCCAAGTCTCGGCTGCTACGGTCTTGTCCAGAAATTTCCCAATTAAGCGCAAATGCGTACGCCAATCGTTCTTCACCCAGGGTACAAAAAATGCAGGTGCAATTTTCCTCAGCATTTCCTGTTCCTCAGGAGATACCAGAGTGTCGATACCAACAATAAAATCGGGTTCAGCAAGTCGAATTTCTTCTCTCTTGATCCATTGATTTGAACTTAGAGGAAGCACGGCATCCATGTGATACTTTCGCTTGTAATAACCAGTCCATGGGTGATCGGCTGCTGCGGCGAAAGGATTAATTTGAAGCGCAATCAATTGTCCAATGTTGGGGAAATCGTAGGCGACTATTTTTTTTCTGCTGTTCTGCATAAATGCCGCTGGAGGCACGCCCGATACCTGTTTAAATTTGCGCCGAAAATAAGTATCGTCATGGTAACCTACATGTCGTGCAATATCTCGAAGACGATTTTGCCCACCCGACCTCATCAGCTGTTGTGCCTGCTCGATTCGGAACACTGCCAAATAGTCGATCGCGCTGCAGCCATACCTTTTTTTGAATAATCGCATAAAATGACGGGTACTCATTCCCCCCACCTTGGCCAAGTGATCGATTGTCAGTTCTTTCTGGTAATGCTGCTCTATATAGCCTTTGATATAGTCTAGGGCTGTTTCCGAATCGTTTCCTTGTTCAAGATGGGCATCTTGCAAGATGGTATGCAGCAGTTCTTGAAAGAGAATTTGCCCGCGAAATCGTTTTAAATGATCCTCATCCTGCAAGTATTGGTTAATGGTATCGCACAACGTATTAACAGAAACAGGCGACGTAACGATAACTTCCCCTTTAGCCGGAAACGGGCTGTTCTTCTTAATAATCTGCATCGAATGGGCTGAAGATACCTCATCGTCCATAACATCAAATCGAAGATAATAAAACCCTCGTTCATCAAAGGAGTGCGCGGCTGCTTCGATGAGTTCTCCTGGCGTACACACGTAAACGCTGCCCTGTCGAAGTTCGATGAATTGCCCATCAATCGTTAGCCAGCCTTGACCGCTTGCCGCAACAAGAATCATGTGGGATTCGATAAACTGAAGTCTTAGCTCCCAATCATTTGCTTGATTCTTGATATGCTCAATTTCTCGTAGCTTGAAACACATCCCTTCGAGGGGTGCATATTCTTTATGTTTAAAGTTCTTTTCTATCTCAACCAAGTAATCTCACCGCCCTCATACTAGCTAAAACATTTAACCTTGATACAAGTCAGACTTTAACTGATTAATAATATATTCTTGCATTTGATCTAAAAGAAAAATGATGTTCGCATCTTTGCCATTTTTCAAAACCCACTGAATAGACATCAAGCATACTGTTTAACTATTTTTTCTAGCAAGTCGTACTTATCCAAATAATGACTATAAAAGGTAGAACGTCCGATAAGAGATTGATCACAGATT
>NZ_FOYG01000003.1:0-132876 GCF_900116035.1 Paenibacillus sp. cl130 | reverse complement strand
ATTAAAGCTCGCTCAATAGCTATTTTTGTTTTATAAATTCTGATATCTTCATTCATTTAACCACTTGCTCCTTATGTGTAAGTTTTCGAACACTTTATATATACCGTGTAAGATATCCTACAGATTATGCGATACTAATTATTTTTTATGTAGTAACTATACTCTATAGTAAGCACATACCCAAATTGAAGGAGGAAAATACATGTTTAAATCCTATGTCAATAACGAACAGTTCAATCTTCAAATTAATCGTTTTATCAATGATTATTATCAAGAAGATGATCGAGCACAAGCTGACTTGGAAAAGATGATTCCGAAATTAAAAGACACCCATAGCTGGTATGAAGCTTGGCTCAATTTTGCAAAGAAACGCGAAGACAGCAAGGACTATGACTTAGCCTCAGTCTACTATCAAGCTGCAGAATTTTATCTTGCAACCACAGACCCCAATAAAGAAAAAATGTATCGAAAATATAGAGAAATGTTCTATAAAGGCTTTCATGATTTTGATTATGAATCCTACAAGATTCCCTATGAAGACTCGTATCTTCCTGCTGTAAAATTATTGACACCTGGAGCTACGAAGACATTACTTGTCTTTGGTGGCTATGATTCTTACATGGAAGAGATGCTTAAAATGATGAGATTTATGAAGGGAATTGATTACAATATTATTGTATTCGATGGCCCTGGCCAAGGAACTGCTTTAAAAAACGGCCTAAAATTCATTCATAACTGGGAAAAGCCCATATCAACGGTGATTGATTATTTCAAATTAAATCATGTTAGTCTCGTAGGTGCTTCTTGGGGAGGATATTTAGCTATGCGTGCGGCAGCCTTCGAAAAGAGAATCGATAAAGTAGTTGCTTTTAACATTTTCTATTGTGGTTTAGATGCCTTAAAAATGGGAATGCCAGAAGAAACGTATCAGAGTATGATGCAGCTAGTCGATCGTAATGAAGTAGATCAAGTGAATTCATTATTCGAACAGATGATGACTCACAATATTGATTTGCATTGGAAGATTACCAAAGGGATGGAAAACACCGGTGTAGCAACGCCTTTTGATCTCATTAAAAATTTCGAAAAGCACACGATGCAAGGCATTGGAGCATTCATTAATCAAGATGTTCTTTTATTAGCTGGAGAAGATGATCAATACGTACCTATCAGCCGACTCGCTCAAATCCAACAAGAATTAATCAATGCTGCGTCCATTACAACCAAAGTATTTACTAAAGAAACGGGTGGTGAGCAACACTGCCAAGCAGGTCACAGAGAGTTAGCATTTAATGAAATGAAGAAGTTCCTATAACAAAGAGATATAAATACTATAATTTCTCGCATAAAAAAATTCATAGTATGGTTAATGCGGATATTTAGTAAATATTTAAAAGAATTATGTATAACGAATGGTTTCCCCAAAAGGGGAAACCGCCTTTTTTACGTCTCATTTTGATCTGCATATTTAATAAGAATTTTATCACCTATGATTTTTTTTATTTCTGGGTAGGTTAAATGATCTAATCCTTTATTTGTTCCTACAATAATTATACCTTCATCATCAGATCCGCTAAATTAGCGGCTTTTTTGTTTTAAAAGTGTTGGCGCGTCAGTCCTTTTTTTATAAAACATCAACATGGTTTCCATATATCGCAAAACTGAGAATGGATGGTATAATGAAGGATGATTTAAAGGAATCTGTAGTGTAGTGAAGGGATGATTCATATTGATAAATCACGATAATCTTGAAGAGTATCGAGACCCGATTAATTATGATCTTGAATTTGGCGGTGAGACTAATAAATACAATTTCTATCTTGATATGGCTAGATTGAACCCAGGTGAGGTTCTGGAACTTGCATGTGGTACAGGATTGACAACCATTCATTTATCAAAATCGGGGATACATATAACAGGTGTTGACATTTCTTCATCGATGCTTGAATATGCGCGGGTTAAAGCTCAAGGTTTGCCTGTGGATTTTATTGAAGCTGATGCTCGTACATTCGATTCCGAAAAGCGTTTTTCCATGATTTATTTGACAGGAAATGCATTCCAGGCATTTTTGAGCGATGACGATCAACGAGCCTTACTCGAAACCATCTACAAGCACCTAGAATCAAATGGGATATTTGTTTTTGAAACACGAAACCCCTTGGGAACCGATTTATCCAACCAAGAGGAAAGCAGCTGGGGAAATTTTATCGATAAGGATGGAATTAAAGTCAAGATATCTGGGACACAGTCGTATGATTCAAGTAACCAGATCATGCACTGGGTCACGTTCCGTGATTGGGGATCGGAGAAAACAATTTCTCGAATTGCATGTCGCTTTACTGATAATGACACGCTTCAGCGTTTATTAACGAGCCGCGGCTTTTGTATCGAAAATCAATATTCGGACTGGGATAAAACACCGTTCACTCCTTTATCTCCTTCCATCATTACTGTTTGTCGAAAACATGGAGCCTAAAACGAATAATCCCGGAATGTTCATCCCAAGTGTTTGACGACCGCGCGTAAGATATCCATGCCATTCGCATGTTTTTGAAGGAATAACAGGCTATTCCAGTGATTCCCGGAAAGAAAAATCGCCGAGTCACCCTAAAATATGATCAGGACGTTTACAAAAAACGTTATTTGCTGGAATGCTTCTTTAATAAAGTAAAGAATTTATCGTCGTCTGGCGACTCACTATGATAAATTGGCGTGTACATTCAAGTCTTTTTTTGCCTTGGCAACCATTATGGTTTGGCTTGCCTGAGTTTGAAAACACGCCCTAATTCATAAAAAATTCTATTGTTTTCTGCCAAGAATCTGATTGACCAAAAGAATTTCCTTTTAAAGTACCACCACAAGTAAAAATGCCTCCACCCATTTTTAAACTAGTCGTTATGAACGATCAGCCCAGTCACGCCTTTTGCCTTGCAAAAGCTTTGGCAAGTCCTTATCGCAGAAAGATACCACCAGCGTTCGCCCACTCGATATTGCGTAATATCCGTTACCCATTTTTGGTTAGGCTTTTACTCTACACACTCAGCAGCTAAGTAGTTTCTCCTAGAGCGACGTTTTCGGCGAATTTTGGACTTGACTAAACTTTCAAAATGAATTGAATACAAACGCTCTACAGCTTGAATAAGTATTCTATTCATTTGGTTCACCTCCATTAGATATGAAAAAAACTTATTTCTCCTCATGGTTCGAGATGAAATAAGTTTTGAATTAAGTGCATTCATTCAAACGAACAGGAGGCATTACCATTCGATTTCTTCAAATAAACGGAAAACCATCTTTTTTTCAAATTCATCTAATATCTTAAACCCAGTTATCTCATCTTCTTTTTCTCCAAGTTTTATCATAGTAGCTATTGCTAAGTCTCCTACTTTATAATGACCTATCATCTTATCTTGAGGTTCCCTTTTTGAAGACAATTCACTTAACTTTTTTATAATTTCCTCTGTACGGAGGCCTTCTTTTCCGATATGTGTCAATGCATGATATAAAACTATGGGGTTCTTTTCTTCCAGCAAATTTTCTAACTCTTGTATTGAACATTTTCCTTCTTCTATTTTTTTCACTATATTCATTTTGTTCCTCCTGAATTATTTTTATTTCAAGTGACTGGTCAGTAATCTTCTTTCTTGAATATAATTTTCAAACAGCATATTTGCAATATCATTACGTCCCATATCTTCGGCAATTTTTATTTCTCTCATATATGCATTTAATTCCATCTTCACACGATTTATTGTTTGAAAATGGTAACTCATTCCTGGAAATCCTTGTTTTGAATCATCTAGATAATGAGTATACTCATGAATTAACGCTCCTATAGAAGCATCTTCATCTATTATTAGTTGGCCAGGCCCTCCCTTGCTAGGAGAATATGCCATTGTGTTACCTTTATATATTACTTCTACTCCCTCTGAATGTAACTCATCAATAATTTTATTCCATTCTTGTGGATGTGACTCTCTTCCAGATCCAATAACTTCTTTTAAAGGATCATCAGGATTCTTTCTGAATATATCATCAATATCTGTATTTAGCCCTCTTACAAAAGCAGGGTGCTGTTCTCTTTCTTTTAAAATATTTGTACTTTTAGCACCTTCATACTTAACAGATCCCTCCAAAATATTCTTGGGCTTAATCAGCGCTTTGGTTGTCGTAGAACCTATCATCAAACCAGCTGTACCAATCAAATTTGCCATATGTTCTTTTGACCATGCATTTGTGGGATTAAATACTCCCTGAATCATGCCCGATACTCCAAATGTACCGAAATTGAGCATGTCATTCCATGAATCGTTTTGTTTAGCTGCCCGTTCCATGTACCCTTGATACATTCCCTTCGGAATGCCGTACGACATATAATCCAGGAAGCTCCAGACTGAATCAAATTTTTTCTCATATCGTTCTGAATTAGCTGCTACAAAATCCTGCCCAAGCTCCGTTAAGCTATCCGCCGATTTCTGGAGCGCATTTCGTGTATCTGCAACAGGAACTGTGCAAGTATTCGGTGGAGGTGGCAAGCAACCTGGGTCTAGATTCCCATCCTCCATCATATCTGTTAATCTAAACTTATTTGCATGCTGCCGTAGTTCTCTAGCAATCGAATCTGTTAGTGTAACAAAGTCAGCCATATTCTTCTGAGATGTTTGGAATCTATAATAGAATTGCTCCTTTGTTATCCCCTCCCAAAATCGTTCCATAAACGAAATTTGCTGCGATAACTGACTATTCATTTGCATCGCCGTTTGCTGCGCAAGCTCAAATTTCTTAGAGACAGTTATAAGTTGTTCAGGTGTCACTTTAATTGTTGTCATAATTTACCTCGGTTGAGTTCATTAAGACATAATAACATTATTCAAATTTATGGAAAACCATCTTTATTACTAATTGTTATATGAATTAGAAGACTTAATCCCTATGACCTCTGACTTATATTTATTAAATTCAGCTCCCCCTTCATTATAAATAAGTACCTTTTTAATGCCTCATCTTCTTCTGAATAATCGTGAAAATATATCTTATTTCAGTTATATGATCATAAGATTAACAGCCATCTCATATTAAATAAGCCGGTACGCTATAGCGTCCGGCCCTTGCCTTTTAACTCTATTCTGTATAAGTTTTCTTTCCCTTTACTTTACAAAGGTATACCTTAGTTTCGATAATTTTTCCCATCAAATATTTCTAACATCATCAAAACTCCCGTTTTGTACCCAGAAATATAATCCGAGGCAGATAATATAGAAATTAGGACATCATTTAAATCAGATAGTTCTTCAATTAACTTATAATCTTGTTCTGGCAATCTTGCTTTTAGAGTTTCCATAGAAGCGGATATTTTCTGATGGGTTAGTTCAAGTTCAGGGTTCTTCGGTTTGATTCGATCACTTGGATACCATTTGCCGTAATATAAATCCTCCAAGATACTCATTTCATCTTCTCCTTCTTGATACAGACTTTGCGTAAATTTCGGATCCGTAGATGCGTTTTGTTCCCCAAAAATAAGAATATCCTATTGGAAATATCAATATTGAATTTTAGCGAATATTTCACTAGGAATAATTGAAGGACTATTGGCAAATTTCCACCAAACAAGCACAGACTATTTATTAAATAGAACAAACCAAAAGAAGCCCTACCCCTTAGGATAGAGTTCCTAAAATCATCAAGCCATCTCACATATGAGCATTTTCCGCTACAAAATTGTCTGATCCTATTGTTCGATCGGCATCTTCCGTTCAAGAAACATTTCATCTTGATATCCAATGGGTAGTACATTAATTAATCTAACTCATAGCCTAACGACTTAATCTGCAATGAAACGGTTAATAGAGCCAATCTAATTCATCTAAAGTAGGCTTTAAAGAATAAGGAACCTCCATAAATGGAGATCCCTTTTTTTAATAAAATAATATAAATATTTAAAATTTCTCACTTATTAAGCAATTTTTTTGTTACCCAGGTTATAGCTGCATTATTGACATCTTCACCCTGGCCACCGTGGGGAGCTTTAGAGTTAGACATAAAAATATTTTCTACTCCTGCATGGTTAAGAGTATCTCTAAGTCTCAAACTTTGTTGAATAGATACTAAACTGTCACTTCCTCCATGTGCAATAAACATGGGTGGATCATCTGAAGATACATAATTTATAGGACTTGCCAATTCTGCCAACTTTACTTTTTCCCAATAAGGAGAATTGGTTTGTTTTTTATCCCGAATATCTCTCAGGACTGCCACACCTTGTCCTTCTTTATCAAATCCAAGAAGTTTGGCTTCAGCTGCTCGTGGAGAGTCATGTGTTTCGGCTGCCTCCTCAGGAGATTGCAGGGTTGGGTCCATCTCAGGGCCCATGGTAAACATATCTGTTGGACCGTAAAAATCAACTGCAGCCATTACTTTACTTGAATACTCAAGATTGCCCCCAACATCACCTTCAAGCTCTTTTATATCACTAGTAACAGCGAGTTCGGTAGCCAGATGTCCACCTGCAGAATTTCCTGCTACTGCAATTTTTTCTGGATCAATACCGTATTCCTTGGCATGTGCACGCAGATATCTGATACTGCCCTTAACATCATAAATGGGAGCCGGAAAAATAGCTTCGCCACTTAGCCGATAATCTATGGAAACGAAAGCAATTTTATCTTCTAATACTTTTTTGAAAACTTGATATGCTGAATCTGTAGCCACTTGATCTGTAGCTCTACCTGTCATTTGTGCTGGTCGATTTGGTGGCGCGGCTGTTTCCTTCTTTGCATCTTTAGGCGCATCATCGCCCTGATAGTCCCCTATAGCCCATCCTCCACCATGAATATATACCAAGACAGGAGTTGCTTCGGTTACACCCTCCGGCTTAAAGATGTTCATTTTTAACTCTTTTTTCTTTCCATCGTCATTAGTTACGGTTGCATACACCACATCTTTATAGGTAGGAGCCATACTAATCACATCTGTAGGAGGACTTTCAGCAGCTACGAAACTTTCCTTTTGTGTGGCAAAAGCCAATGTTGCTAAAAGTACGAAGGATACCATTCTTAGTTTTTTATTCATACTCTCTCTCCTCACTTTTTTTCATTCTCGCATTCTATCAGGTTATCTAAAGTTCTTATTAAGAAACTTTGATACAATGCTATTTCTTCCTCGCTAAATCCCTTGTAAAAAATCTCTCCGACTTCATCAATAATCTTTTTGTTCAATTCCACTAATTTTTCATTTCTGTTCACTACTTTAACTATTGTTTTCCGTTTGTCTGTTTGGCAAGGCATAAAACTGATATGTCCTGCTTTTTCCAACTTAGCTAATATACTCGTTAAAGTTGACTTTTGAAGATTGGTAACCCTTGAGATTTCATGTATAGGTATTTCGTCTTTCGTCCAAAGATAAAACAAAATCCTTGCTTGAGTTGCTGTTAAAGTATCAACCTCAGATTCCCTGTGTTTTCTTGAAACTATTCTAGCCAGCAATGCATCTATGGATGCTGATAAAAAAACAGATCTTCCTTTTATAATTCCCATGTGCACCTCCATTTTCTCAAAAAAAGTACCATATCGTACTAATATTATAGTTCGATATGGTACTATTTTCAACCTGTATTTTTTGAATGTTTGCATTCATTATCTCTTGCGATCTGTAGATCACCCCAATTAATAGTAGTAAGTACGGCTCAACAGACATTAGGCATTCACTACAGCGAGGAAAATGTTTTATTGGGATGCATGGATGGTTAAAATTTGAACAGAGATCTTAATTAAATACTCTTCATAACCTCTAACTGAAAGATCATCTAACAAAACATCCTCATAAAAAAATCCCTGTAATTCTATGCTCTTATCTTTAGCATAATTTATTATTCGATCATAAGTGTCACATACGCTCGAGTATCCTTCTGTATGGTACGCGATTAAATATGTTCCTTTTTCTCGCTTGAAATTTGAATAATTTGATTTTTTACTAACTCTAGTAAAAAGATAATCATAATTGAATGTTTCATTTGCTAAGACTCTTTTAGTATCTCTCATCCAGCCTACTGTATGGGAAGCATCAATACTATAAATGTTCAAGTGCTTTTCGTGTTTTATCATAGAATCGTAAATGCTTTTATCATTTGTGTAAGGATCAGCCTCTGTTACTACCAAAAACTCCTCCTTTTTTTCCTCAATAATAATATCAGTTGTAACGATCTCAGTTGCTGCTTGGGTAATTCGTTTCTTCTCTGATATTATATTTTTCATTTTTTGCAGTTGTTTAATTTTAGAATTCAGCATTGCCTCTTCTTTCTCAAGTAGGACAATGAGCTCCTGAGGTGACCTTTTATTTAAATACTCTTTTATCTCTTTTAATGGCATTTCTAATTCTTTAAGTATTGAAATCACTTTAAAAACATCGATTTGATTAATTGAATAATATCTATACCCATTTTCAGCTTTAAATTCAGGAGAAAGAATTCCAAGTCGATCATAGTGAAATAAAGTATCCTTGCTAATACCCATCACTTTTGCAAATTGTCCTGACGTTAAATGAGTTTGAACATTATTCTCCATGAAATCCCTCCTTGACTATGGTGTTACACCACACTTTATTATAACCAAGTAACCTTCATATAGCAGTAGACCATGAGGAGTATCTAATCGAAAGTAATACCTAAATAATTAATCTTGGGAGGATATAAGGAATGAAAGTTCTAGTTACAGGAGCAACAGGAAGTGTGGGGAGTCATATTGTTGAACAACTAGTTGCAAAAGATATAGAAGTAAAGGCATTGTCAAGGAAGGAAAGCAACTTACCTAAAGGAGCACAAGTAGTTCTAGGTGACCTTGATATTCCCGAGACTATACAAGCACATCTCCATACTATAGATAGCTTGTTTCTGATCACTCAGAGTGAACAATCGGACGAAAAATTTATAAAAAACAAAAGAATTATTCAGATGGCAAAACAAGCTAATGTTGCAAGAATTGTAGCCCTGTTAGATTTTGAAGGAAACCCAATTGAGGACGTTATTAAAAATAGTGGAATGGAATGGACTTTACTAAAGCCAGTGGAATTTATGAAAAATGCACTTTACAGTGGTTGGACAGAATCAATCCAAAAAGAAGGGATTATTCGTACGGCTTTCCCTGATAGTTTAAGCGCTAGAATTCATGAAGCTGATATCGCTGATGTCGCAGTAAAGGCACTGACAGAAGAAGGCCATGATAAGCGGACATATGATTTGACAGGACCAGAAGCATTGTCTCCAAGAAGTATGGTTAAACAAATTTCTGTAGTTATAGATAAATACATTGATCTTGTTGAAATTACAGAAGAACAAGTAAAACAAGATTGGAAAAGCAAAGGCTATGACAATGAATTTATTGAATACTTTATTATAGGGATTGGGAAAAACCCTCCTAAAGGAGCCTATACCGTTCTACCGACAGTAGAACAAGTTACAGGCAAGCCAGCCAGAACATTTACTCAATGGGTTAATGAAAACAAGCATTATTTTGTATAACCCCTTATGTACTTTTACTAATTACCTAACGGAAAACGCTAGTTGAACCTAACACTAGTTGAACGAGGAATGGCAAAGAGTAAAACGATACTACATTAGACTGATGATCCAAGTAATAGAAACAGCGGCAGCCATGGACGGAAAAATAAAGTCCTAGACTGCCGCTGTTTTATTGAACTCAGTAAAACCGCACCTGTAATTTCGTTAGCCAAATTTTTTCCATGTTCATAAGGGATAATCGGATCTTCAGTACCGTGAATCACCAGCCTTACCTCCATAAAGTACTTTCAGTTCCTCTTCCTTCATCGTAAAAGTATGTTTTTCTTCAGGAAACCGTTTATTCTTCACATCAGCAGTATAAGCTTGAATGGACTCCAAAATAAACGGATTCAGCGAATGGTATTGTTTTACAAACTTAGGAACACGTTCAACACCATAGCCTAAAATATCATGATATACGAGAACCTGGGCATCCACATCCAATCCAGCACCAATTCCAATCACCGGAATTGAAAGGGCTTTGGTTACTTCATCTGCAAGTTGTCTTGGAACACATTCCAAAAGAAGAGCAAATGCTCCAGCCGCTTCACATTTCTTAGCATCTTCCAGCAATTTTTTAGCGGCTAATGCATCTTTTCCCTGCACCTTATATCCGCCTAAAACTCCAACAGTTTGCGGAGTCAGTCCCAGGTGGGAGCAGACAGGAATTCCTGCTCTTGTCAGGGCGGCGATATGTTCGACGACTTCATCGGCACCTTCCAGCTTCACCGCATGGGCACCGGCATCTTGAACTAATTCCCCAGCATTGATTAATGTATCTCTAACAGACAAATGATAGGTTAAAAACGGCATATCCGTAATGATAAATGTATCCTTCGCTCCTCGTTTAACAGCTTTCGTGTGGTGAATCATGTCTTCGATTGTAACTGGAATTGTTGAATCGTAACCCAGAACCACCATTCCAAGCGAATCACCAACCAATATGACGTCAACGCCCCCTTGTTCTGCAAGCTTTGCAGAAGGATAGTCATAGGCTGTTAACATGACAATCTTTTCATTGTTTTGCTTCATTTTCAACAAATCTGTAGTTTGTTTCAACGTATACCCTCCTCCTCAATTTAAATGTGACATATATTCAAATGCTGTTGTTCCATATACACTTTTAAAGTGTTTATTTAAATGGGTTAAATCAACAAAACCACATTCTGCTACTGCTGAATAAATATCTCTATTTTTTTCTATTAACTGCTTTGCACGTTCGATCTTGCAGTTAAGAAAGTATTGGTATGGTGAAATTCCAGTATGAGCATTGAATAATCGGATAAACTGAAATTTCGATAAATTAAGCTCTTTACATATCTCGTCAAGTTTAAGTACATGTTCTAAGTTGGTATGAATCATATCCTTCGCTATTCGAATTAACACGTTCTCTTTCTTATTGTCTGTAGAAAGATTGGTTTGAAAAAGGCTATCCGTCAAGGATAAAAGTAATTCGCTACACAAAGCCTCATCTTTTTCGCTTAAGATAGCCTTAGAAAGACTTAATATTTTTTGTTCAAGGCTATAGTCATACACAATTGGCGTTGAAAACCGTACGATATCCTTGTGCTCAATAATCTCTAAAAGCAATTGTGGCTCAATATATAGCATGACATAATCAAGCCCCACCTTATTATGTGCCATTCCGTCATGCGCCTGTTCTGGATTAAAAAGCATCACACCATTTTGATAGGATAACTGTAAGCTGCCATCCAAGGTATACTCTTGAATTCCACGCAATGTTACGCCTATTGCATATTCCATGTGAGAGTGCTTCTTATACTTAAATTCAGAAAGACTTGCTGATAGCGCAGTAATACCTGCTGATTTCTTATAGATAAATTTGTCCAATTCAATCACCCCTAACAAGCTTACCTACATCCATATCATTATGGCCGCATAGGCTAAAAACAAGGCCATCATTATATTAACAGTCTTTTTATGCTTCTGTAAAAACTCCTTGAAGATTGCACCGAAAAGAACCCATGTCACAAATGCTAAAAAACCAATAAGCGTTATAGCGACAATACTTATCGTCACCGCAGGTATTGCGATATAGTGGGGCATAATAAAACTAGGAATTACAGTCATTGTAAATAGTACTACCTTTGGATTTAGAAACTGCATAAGGAAGCCTGACATAAAGGTAGCTGATTGGTTTACGGTTGGATTGGATGTATCCATTTTGTAAACTTGATAGGCGAGATAGAACATATAACAGCTTCCAATTATCTGCATAACAATTAAAATTTTCGGTATGATCGTTATAAGCATCGTATTTAATATAGCAGAAATAACAAGTAATAAACCAAAAGCTAGAGTTGCTCCATACGTATATTTCATTGCTTTTTTTGCCCCAAAATTATGGACTGTAGATAGTATAACGATATTAGTTGGACCTGGTGTAAAAGTGGCAATAAAGCAGTAAATTAAAACAGATGTAATATTCATGAGGAAAACTCCTTTAACGTATTCTCATGAAATAATACATCTTAAGATAAATGGCATATAGTATATTATTGCAGGTATTGTACCCTTCGTAGTCACCCTTCTGCTACGCTGTTTGCTATATCAAAATTTCCCTTATCCAAGAGTTGCATCGTCAGTTCCTTGTTGTCCGTAGCTGTCTTCAAAAATTACTTAGCCCGAATCCTCTACCGTTAAAGATGTTTTTAACCTTACCGACAACAAACATAATCATGGATTATTGTGGTATTATTTCGGATTATTGTTAATACTACGTATCTGAGGAGGGTGAAAATGAAGTTACATACCAAATTTTCAAGACAATTATGCCAGAATATCGATCTCATTTGTGACTTCATGGGAAACAGTTCGGATTTTATTGTTCGTGAGATCACGACTGGCCATAAACACGCCGCTCTTTTTTATTTGGATGGAATGACTGACATGCAAAAGGTACAGGACAACGTGATCCGTCCGTTGCATGATCGTGTTTCCTCTGACGAGATCACTTTACCGTTATTGAAAAACGCAATTTTGGACATTGGTGAAGCAAGCTTTACTCAAAACTTTGAAGATGCCTTGGAACAGATCCTCTCAGGTGGTCTTCTCCTACTACTGAACGATACGGATGAAGGATTGGTCATTTCTTTGCCTGGATGGGAAGAACGCAGCATTACGGACTCGAAGACGCAGCCTGTGGTCAGAGGTCCGCAAGAGTCGTTTACAGAAACTTTACGTACGAATACGACTATGGTTCGTCGAAGGGTGAAGGATACAAGAGTACGTCTAACTACCATAAAAGTTGGCGAAAAAACCAAGACCGATATATCGGTCATGTATTTACATGAGGTGGCTGACCTAAAAAAGGTGCAGGACATGATATCCAGGTTAAAGGACATGCATGTAGAAGGTGTGCTTGAAAGCGAATATTTGGAAGAATGTCTCCAAGAAGATAAACAACTCACGATATTTCCGCTCTTTTATAATTCTGATCGCCCAGACTCTATTGCAGCAGGAATTATGGAGGGGAAAATTGCGATATTTGTGGATGGATCTCCCTTCGCCATCCTTGCACCTGCGGTGTTTGTAGATTTCCTTCAATCCGCAGAAGATTATTATCAATCCTTTATTTACAGTAGTATCATTCGAATATTAAGGTATATCTGCCTGGCAATCTGTATGTTGGCTCCCTCCATTTATGTCGCATTAACGACATTCCATCAGGATATGATTCCAACAGTTTTGTTATTAAGCTTATCCGCGCAACGTGAAGGAGTTCCGTTTCCAGCATTTATTGAGGCGATGATCATGGAAGTGGTTTTTGAAATTCTGAGGGAGGCAGGTCTTCGTATGCCACGGACGGTCGGTCAAGCCGTTTCTATTGTCGGGTCAATAGTAATTGGCCAAGCAGCTGTAGAAGCAAACATCGTTTCGGCTGTTATGGTCATTGTTGTTGCAATAACTGCCATTTCGAGCTTTGTCATTCCCTCGTACACCTTTTCCATTCCTATCCGTATATTACGTTTCGCTTTCATAGGCATAGCCGCTATGTTTGGTGTGTACGGATTGACTGTTGGTATCCTCATGCTCTTTGTGCA
This sequence comes from Paenibacillus sp. cl130, assembly GCF_900116035.1. Lineage (NCBI taxonomy): Bacteria > Bacillati > Bacillota > Bacilli > Caryophanales > Paenibacillaceae > Paenibacillus > Paenibacillus sp. cl130. The sequence continues at coordinate 119,262 of NZ_FOYG01000003.1, read as the reverse complement.
TCTGAATGGGCTTCATTCATTCGGTGTACCGTATTTGAGCCCCTTTGCCAATTACAAATCGTCGGAGCAGAAGGACGCAATATTGCGTTTTCCATATAGAACTAAAAAAAAACATCGCAAAAACTAAAGGAGTAGACCATCATGAACTCGTACCGATCCACCATTTTGTTACTGTTAATGTGCACCTGGCTAATGGTGTTTCTTACGGGTTGCTGGAACAATAAGGAATTGAGCGCAATTTCCGTCGTGATGGCTATGGGTATTGATGCAGTGGATGACCAATATGAAGTCAGTCTACAAGTGGTTGACCCATCGCAAATGTCTCGGAATTCCCCCATGGAACGGACGCCAACGATCGTTTTTTCCAAACGCGCCGATACCATATTTGAAGCTATTCGAAAATTAACAACGGAATCCTCCCGAAAATTGTATATGTCCCACTTAAAATTTGTAATTTTCGATGAAAAAACAGCAAAAAAAGGAATCAAGGAGCCGCTGGACTTTCTATTCCGTGATCATGAAGTTCGGCCTGATTTCTATTTAGCGGTTGTCAGAGAAAACTCGGCAAAGGAGGCCGTTACTTTTGTAGCTCCAACCGAGATCTTGCCTGCAATGGATATGTATAAGGCATTAAGGCTTTCTGAAAAAGCATGGGCTCCAACTTCCGCGGTCAATGTAAAAGATCTTTTGCAGAAATTTACGGAGGATGGCATTGAACCAGTCCTCACCGGTATTCGACTGACAAACCTAGAAAAAGGCCTAACTATTGATAATGTGACAAAGTCGCCCCAACATGTTAAATATTTTTTCACTGGAATTGGTGTTTTCAAGGGCGATCGACTTCTCAATTGGATGGATGATTCACAAAGTAAAGCCTTTACCTATATATCCAACCGTGTTTCCAGCACCGTAGCTTCCATCGATTGTCCGTATTCCAATGGAAAATTTGTTGTTGAAGTAATCCGTTCCAAAGTAAAAATGCGTCCAGAAATAATAGACCATGAGCCGCACATTTCTCTTATTGTGGATACAGAATCCAATGTCGGAACGGTCTCGTGCAATGCCAACCTTAAGAATGAAGAGACATTTAGAGATCTTCAAAAATCAGCTAAAGAGCATCTGGAACAGTCTTTGAAGGAAGGCATTCGAAATGCACAACACATCGGTTCCGATATATTCGGGTTTGGAGAAGCTTTTCACCGCAAGTTCCCGCGTGAATGGCATAGATGGAAAGAGGATTGGTCACAAAAATTCCAAACGCTTAAAGTGGATATTCAGCTCAATTATCGTTTGATCCGGTTCGGAGAAATCGCCAGTCCAATCGATATGGGACTACACAATCAGGAGTGAATACATATGCTTTATGTGATTCTCGTAAGTTCCATTTTAACATCGCTGTATGAGTTTAAAAAATTCAAGAAGAAACAATATGTGCGTGAAATTGTATTCAGCTCGGTATTGTTGACTATAGGCGTTATATTGATTATCCTACGGATCGCCAACATTGAATTGCCGACTCCACTGACGGGCATTCGAATCCTATTCCAACCAGTAAGCCGGTTACTTATAGAAATGTTATCTTAAGGGGGCATTGGAATGAATTCCAACTTGACCGTTAGACAAGCTATTATGTGGTTTACATTATATCAAATAGGAAGCGCATATCTGGTGCTCCCAGCGGCAATTACTGCTGCCGCTAAACAAGATGCCTGGCTCTCCATCCCAGTCTCCTTAGGTTTCCATCTGTTATTGATACCTTTATATGCCTCCATCGCTAGGCAAATACAGGGGAAATCTTTCGTAGAGCATCTCCGTTGCCTCTTCGGTCCCTTGGGCGGGACGATTAGCATCGTTTTCATTTTTTTCTTTCCCTTTCTTGTGTTCATCATGACGCTTCGAAATCTAGGCGACTTTATCACAATAGATATTATGCCGGAAACTCCCTCCGACGCGATATATTTCATCATGCTTATAGTCATTTATTTCGCCGTTCGATCAGGCCCTGCTGTAATTGGCCGTTGTGCGGAAATCCTGTTTTTTTTCCTTCTGGTTCTATATCTTTTGGTCAGGATTACCCTTCTTCCTGAGACCAACATAAATAATGTGCTCCCTATTTTTGAGTATGGTTTGAACCCTATCGTTCTCGCTTCGTTCAATTTGTTTGCCTTTCCCTACCTTGAAGCAATTCTGTATCTTTTTTTTGCACAGTACATTCCCGATCCAAAGAAGTGGAGAAAGACAGTGATTACATGTGCTTTGATTAGCGGCGGCATGTATTTTTTCATGGTTCTACAAATAATCGCCGTGATGAGTGAAGGTGTTGTATCTAATTTGACGTTTCCTACTTATTTTATTAGCCGAACAATCAGTAACGGGGAGTTTCTTCAACGGTTTGAAATTGTCGTTGCAGTGTTCTGGTTTGTTACCATTTTTTTCCGACTCGCATTGCTTTTATATGTTTCAGCGCAAGGGCTTGCAGATGCTTTTCGTCTTCGAAGCGCTAACTCTCTCTTAGTTCCTCTGATCCTAATCGCAATGGCAATGGTTCATTCTATTTGGCCAAATATGCAATTTTTAATCAAGTTTTTTTCAGTATGGCCTTTTTACGCCATGATTTTCGGTATCGTGTTTCCTATTGTGCTATGGCTGGTGGGTAAGGTAGGCGGCTCGTTGAAATTCCGTAAAAAGTATCACTAAAGTTGCATTGACCGTATGAACATACTGTCCAATTCCAGCCTCTCCACCACGTCCAAAGGACATGGAAGATGCCTATTGGGCTAGGGGACTTGCTCTTGTTGTAATCATTATTGCAATTTAGCAAGAAGTAACTCCAGTTCCTCCCTCTCCAGATGTCTCCATTGCCCACGTTCCAGATGATCCAAGGTAATATTCATAATTCGAATACGTTCCAACTTTAGCACCCTGTACCCCAAGGCCTTGCACATTCTGCGAATTTGCAAGTTCAGACCCTGCGTCAAAATAATGCGGAACTCGTATTCGCTCGTACGATCAACTTTGCACGGTTTGGTAATGACGTTCAATATTTCAACGCCACGAGACATGGCCTGCGTAAACTCGTTTGTAACAGGTTTGTCTACAGTCACTATATATTCCTTCTCATGACCATGCTCGGAACGCATCATTTGATTGACAATGCTTCCATCGTTGGTTAATAGAATGAGTCCCTCTGACGCTTTATCCAGCCTGCCAATGGCAAAGATACGTGAAGGATAATTGACATAACTAATAATATTGCCAGCCACTTGCTCCGCTGCGGTACAAACAATGCCTATAGGCTTATTCAGAGCCAAATATACAGGTTCAATGGAATTAAGCGGAATAGCTTTTCCATCAATCAGCACGATATCCTGTGGCTCTACTTCTGCGCCCGCTTCACAAACATTTCCATTAATCGTAATTCGTCCTGCTGCAATCAACCTATTGGTTTCCCGACGTGAGCAAAATCCTGTCTCACTTATGTACTTGTTAATTCTCACGATTCACCTGCTTCTGATTATAATATGCGAGTATAAGTAAAATAATTAAAAAAACACCTGATTGTTCTTGCTTAATCAGATGTTCGCCGTTTACGACAACTTATACTTTCCCGGCTTATTTGCTACTGCTGCCGCCGCTTTTATTCCTTGTTGGTTTGGCAGTGCCGCCTTTTGTACCACCTGCCGCTTTGCTTCCCGGTGCGCTTGTAGAAGCGCTTTTTGTCCTTACTGGCTTCGCAGTTTTGTTCCAGCGTGTCCAGCCCTTACTACCTGTACCTCTGCCGGTCCCGCCGCCCTTGCTTTTTCCACCCATATGATCACTCCATTACTAGTCGTTCAGATTTAACTAAGCTATCATACCATTACTTTGATCATAATGCCCATTTGTTTTAAAAAATTGAAGCATAAACTGTGCCAAATAAAGGAGCACATAATCATGTGAAAGCTCACACATGTTATTGTAGGCCGCGAAAAAAGCTTTCTTTTCCCCCACTTAAATGGCTAATTTTCTCTAGAAAAGAAGGATACAGGATGAATAATGACGTAAGCCTGTTTGTGGTTCGTCACGGTATTGGGACTGGTAATGAGCCGGATGCTCCGCTCAGAGTTCCAGAGGGCTTCGAGCAAGCCAAGCAGTTGGCGGATTTTCTACTGCATATGGATGGCTTGCATGTAGACCGTTTGATTTCCAGTCCGTATAAACGAGCTTGGCAGACAGCGGAAATCATTGAAGAACGATTAAACATCAAACTTGATCCACCTGAAGATCGTCTTAGAGAACGAGGGGTGCCCGAAGTTACGGCTGAAGAGTCTGAAAAAATGGTTAACACCCGGGTCACTGCCTTAACGGAAGAATTGCTGGAGAGCGGTCGACACACCTTTCTGTTAGTCACCCATCGCTTGATCATAACACTCCTGCTGCATCATTATGCTCCAGATTTTATTCTGGAGGAAATCACGAATCCAGATCTCTATCTTTTAACTTTTAGTGATGGAAAATGTCAGGCGAAGCATTTGTGGAGTACAGAGTAAACTGTTGTAGTTTAATTCAAAAAAAACTGGGAGGTCATCTAATTATGCAAGGAATGCTCGAAAGAAATCGCATCACCGCTGTTACCAAACCCGACGTATCCAACATGTCTGTTTGTATCGAAAATGTGAAAAAGGCGGTTCTCTCCAATCTTCAGGGGCCGGCAGCCCCTACGGATTATCACCAATTGATGGGAAGACTCCATGCGGCAAAAGCCAAACTGCCGAAAATATATCAGGAAACGGTCGCGATTCCGTTTATTAAGGAATTGGACAAGCTTGGGCAACAGGGCTTCACTGAAATTTTGATTCAGGACCCAAGTAGAACTAGAGCTGCCGGACTCATGCTGGATATCGCTCAGAGCATTCTGCAAAACGGAGAAGGCTACAATGCACTTGCGACCGATGCTTTTCAGGAGATTGTGAGTGACCTGTATGACGGTTTTCTTAGCGCAGAAGATCGTGAAGGAATAAAAGAACCGGATCTCAGTATTATTCCAGCACTTGTTAAATGGGGAGAGCCGGAAAATGGCCCGTACACATGGCCCGCTGATGCCACAGCAGTATTTAAAGTGCAAGCAGCGATTGTCAGTCTTCCTCCTGCGCATGCGACAAATGGACTGCTGGCTTGGTCCAGTATCCCGCATGAAGTATGTGGTCATGACATTTTGCATGCTGATCTGGGTCTAATTCAAGAGTTGGCCAATGTCGTTAGAAACAGATTAAACAGCGAAAACATCGGACAAGGACTACCGGACTACTGGGCTTCCCGCATTGATGAAACCGCCTCGGATGTATTGGGTGTCCTTAATCTGGGACCAGCAGCTGCCATTGGCTTAATCGGTTATTTCCGGGGTATGAATGCCGCCTTTTCGGGAAGAGCTCAACTTCGAAATGAAGGACCTACCCGTGATCCACATGCTGCAGATATTTTACGGGGATATTTGGGTGCCTACGCCACTGCACTTTTGGAATTCGACCAAGCTGGAGCATGGGCAGAAGTCATTGAATCGGAAGTCGACAAGGATCTATCAAATATTAAGCTTAACGGCAGAGCCATCGACGCTAATACAGCAAAACGTTCTGCACGAATTGTAGCTGAAGCCATTATGAAGACTAAACTTGCAAGCCTTGAAAATCACAGTCTGGATGAAATCCAAAACTGGAGAAACGAGGATGAGAGCGTCGCCGCACTTTTACGTACCTTGCTGCAAACCACCGGTTCTCTTACCGACGAGCACCGCTCTGGCTTCTACGCCGCGCATGTGGTAGCTGCTGCTATTACCGAGGGACTTTCCCGGGAAGCGGATCTGCAGGTTATATTTAATCGGATGCTGTCCCTGTTAAAGCTGATGCACGATACCAATCCTGCTTGGGGACCACTTTTCGTACAGCATCCCGGCGATATTTCACGTCATCTGCTCTATCACCCTGCCACTCCAAACCTGATTTCCCTCTAAACAAGCCATATAATAACCCGCAAAATAGTTGCTTAAGGACAAGCAGCCTTTTTGCGGGTTACTTTAATTCCAATCCCTTAAAAAGACGCTAACATCCCCCTTAACGGCTACACGTTAGAAAGTCAATGAACACTTAGTATTTTTGCTTCTGCACAGGCTAATAATGATAGGTGAGAATTTGCAAGTAAAAAATCAGCCATAAAGGAGTGAAACACATGTCTGTTGATGTTTATCTTAACTTTAATGGAAACTGTCGCGAAGCAGCGGAGTTTTACGCAGAGGCATTTGGGACTGAGAAACCACATATCATGACGTTCGGTGAAGCACCACCCAATCCCGATTATCCTCTACCAGAAGAAGCCAAAAATTTGGTCATGCACACGCGGCTTCAAATTGATGGTAGTAATGTCATGTTTTCAGACGTTTTTCCTGGGATGCCTTTCGTAGCCGGAAACAACATCAGCCTCGCCATCGTCAATAAGGACGAAGAGAAAATTCGATCGTACTTTCATAAGTTAAAAGAAGGGGGGACCGTAAACATGGAGCTTCAAGAAACATTCTGGAGCAAATGCTACGGTAGCCTTAAAGATAAGTTTGGAATTGAATGGCAATTGAGTTATGACAATGAAGAATCGCCCAAAGAACAATAAAAAAGACGTTAACCCAGCCATATTTTGCATGGACATGGGTTAGCGTCTTTTCATTATGCATTTAACTGGCTTTCGACAGCAAGTAAAGGAAATAAGGGGTAACCAGTATGGTGATAATAATTCCGGTTGGAATATCAGCTCCAAAACTAATCGTCCGAGTAAGTGTGTCAGCAATCAAAATGACGAGTGCACCAACTAATGCCGTCGTAGGTAGCAATAGCTTATGATTGGGTCCTACTAGCTTGCGTGCTAGATGGGGACTGACCATGCCTACAAAAAAGAAATTTCCGCCAAGTGCCACGCTACCAGAAGCGAGTGCAACGGCAGCAATTGTCAAGCCGATAAACTCCCTTTTAATTGCTACGCCGAGCCCCGATGCTGTCTGATTCCCCAAATTCAACGTATTGAGTGTGTTCGACCTGTAAAAAACGTAAAAGCAAATGATAAGCACCCACGGGAGCAGCACCATAATATAGCTCCAGTCGTCCCCCCACAGGTCTCCAGCCTGCCATCTCAGAGCAAAGTCATACTGTTGCTTGTCTAGCCGGAGTGTCAACATCAGAGATAATGCGCTGTAGCCACTGCCCATAGCGACACCGGTTAAAATTAAGCCTGTAGGCGAGATGTCTCTTCCCCGCCTGAAAGCAAACAAAAAAATCAAAAATGCTGCCGTAAGGCCGCCTGCAAAAGCCAGTCCTGGAAGAAGAATAGGCGATAGCAATCCTTCACTAGCGAACAACGTAATATACATAAGTACAAATAACCCTGAGCCTGAGCTGATGCCGAGTGTCCCCGGGCTGGCCATGTCGTTTTTGAGCAAGCTTTGCATAATACAGCCTGATATCCCCATGCCAATACCTACCAATATAGAAAGCACAATACGTGGCAGTCGAAAGTCAAACACGATCAGGTTCTGTTTGCTCGTTCCTTCGCCAATGATGACCTTGAAAACTTCGAGTGGAGAAAGGTTCATTTTCCCAACATTCATACTGAGTACAGCCACTAGCAGCGTCAGCACTACTAACAGTAAAATAATGCTAATCCCCCTGGTATTACGGGACAGTTTCAACTAAACTCCCTCCTCTGCTTGCGCACAAGGTAGAGAAAATAGGGTACGCCCACCAAGGCAAAAATAATGCCAAGGGGTGTTTCGTGAGGGCGATTGATCAGTCGTCCGAGTAAATCCGCCGCCAACAGAAAGACTGCTCCATACAAAGCTGAGGCCGGGATAATATACCGATAATCCGTTCCGACCAGATGGCGCATAATGTGTGGCACGATCAAACCAACGAAGCCAACAGGGCCGACCACAATAACCGATAACCCTGTTAAAATTAATACAATTAAGGTTGAAAACAGCTTAATCCTATTCGCACGAATACCCAAGCCTGATGCCACATCCTCCCCGAAGCTCAAAATCGTAATCGAGGGAGAAAGCGCGATGGCACAGACCAAACCCACTACAAACAGTGGCGCAATAAAAGCTAATTCGCCCCACTTGGCACTGGCTGTACCACCAGCAGACCAGTAATCAAGGGCTTGGCCAATCTCATACTTAATAGCGATAAACGTACTAAACGCACCAAAAAGCATGGAGATGGACATTCCTGCTAACACCAGTCGCTGAGGCGTCATTCCTCGCTTGCCTATAGATGCGATGTAATACGTAATGCCTGTAGTGATTGCTGCACCTAGGCAAGAATACAGCATGGTTTCTCCGTAGGTGCGACCAGGCAAAAAGGCCATACATAACGCAATAGCAAATGTCGAGCCTGAACTTATGCCAATGAGTCCCGAATCCGCTAGTGGATTACGAGTGGTTCCCTGCATAATTGCCCCACACACAGCCAAGCTGCACCCTACTATGATATCTGCCACGGTGCGTGGAAAACGCAAGGTGTGAATAATCTGATGTTCCGTAATGTTGGGATCAAACTGAAATATAGCCCCCCACGCCAGCTTCAAGCTCATTTCCGCAGCACCAAAGGTAATAGATGCTGCGGTAACCACCAGGAGCAGGAACACGCCCATGATCATATAGCCTATAAAATGAAATATTCCTTTTTTATTTGGTTCTTTGTGAGTAGACATCGATTACACCCTTAGTTGGTCAATTATGCAACGTTACTTAGTCTGTTCCAGCAATTTGCTAATAATATAATCTAGCTGCCCCGTCATACTAGCAACGTCCGAATAATAGAACAGTCCTGCATATTTCGCTGGAATTTCGATGATATGTCCGTTTTTAACGGCTGGAATACTGCTCCAGATTTTTGTCTTCGCATATTCGGATTCCTTGCCTTCCTGCTTAAACCAAAGGACATAATCTCCAAAGTATTCAGCAGCTACCTCGTAGGATAAAGAACCTCGACGCTCTCCGGAGCTTTTAACCAATGTGTTGAGCTTTTCCGGTTTGTGAAGTCCAAGATAATTGTAAAGCAACGTTCCTCCACGTGAGCCTGTTTCATAATAAATTCCATAGGAGCCACTGCCCCAGTCCTCGAAAATGCTAAACGTTTTGTCCTTGAATATGTCGGAATTTAGTTTTTCTTTGGCCTGACTCAGCTTGCTTTCAAACAGTGAAATCACTTTGTCTGCTTCTGCTTCATGTCCTGTGGCCTGACCAAGAAATTTCAAACGTTCTAGGGAGGTCATTTTATCCTCAGGTATCACAAGAACAGGCGCAATTTTAGAGAGCTTATCATAATCCTTTGTATCATATGTAATGATGAGATCAGGATCATACTTCATAATTTCCTCAGTTTCCCACTTTTCGATATTGGGGATGTCGTTAAACTTATCGTAAAAAGGCATCGTTTCTTGTTTCCACCCCATGACTGCGGCCGGCTTAATCCCTAGTGTAAATACATCGCCAACATACCAGTTCACGACTACCCGTTGAGGATTAGCGGGCACCTTCACATCTCCTTTTACCGTAGAGACTGTACGCGTATCAGAATCACTGCTTACCTCTTTCTTCGTGGGCGACGCGGGTTTAGCAGATGAATCAGAGGAACTGCCAGCATTCCCACAACCTGAAATAACAAAAATCACTACGAATAGTGCACATAAAATCATGTGAAATTTCTTGTTCATCATACGATGCATGTTGTAAATCTCCTTTGAAATATAGTAAGTGCAAAACATACTTAAAATTAGTGATATTGATAATCATTATCACTAATATAAAATTGTAAATTTTATATTAGTGATTGTCAACTGTTTCTTTATTTTTTTGTTTTACTTTAATGGGTTCTCCAGTGCTCCCCTTCTATTCGCTTCATGCCATTCCTGGTAGATTCCTCCAATTTCATAAAATGCTTTGTTCATTGCAGTTGTCAGCTCCTTCGTGATTTCCTTGGTATATTTTAAATGAGTATTTATGTTATCCACTTTATATTTGCGAAGCAAATTTAGATGAGCAATGATGTGAATTGTATCTTCGATGATCCAATAAATCACATCCTCTTCCTCTTTCGTAAGCTTGTTCAGCATCTGTATGCCTCTTTCATACATCTGGAGCGTATAACCCCGCTTGCCCACTTGCACATACGGGCTCAGATCATCATAAAAATCCGTACGGAAAGGTCGTCTTACATATTGCTCATACTGGTCTTCATATATTGAAGTTTGTTCAAGCTGTTTAATAGTCATATCTATGAGTTCTTGTTCGCTATATATTTTTTTCATCAGATTTTCCCTTCCCTTTCTCTACTAAATAAATTCAAGTCATAATCATGTTAGATCACAAGTGATGCAATAAGAAGTCAAATTCTTTTTTTACCAACCATTAACAATTCTGTTTGATGCAAACGATAATTAGAATAGAGGGAATTTCCTCAATATATCCAACTGAAGGAGACAGGCGAATGAATAGAGTATGGACGAAAGCATCAGCTATTCTATTGGTAGTGGTATCCTTAATATTCAACGGAACGTACGCACTCGCAGCTTCGGCAACATCAACGTATATCGTTACGTTTCAACAAGCAACCTTGGTATCCAACGATCACGTAGGCAACGAATGGGCCATTGCTGCCCAGGTGGCAGATCAATCCATTAGTGAAGGTAACAGCGTGAAGGTGAAGGTCAAATCGAATGGTAGCATAAAGCTGTATGCGTACGCTGAGGAACAAGACAAAATTCCTGATGAAGGCGAAGCCACCAAGAATGTAAAGGTCTCCTCGGTTTCTGCTAAAGGTTCTACCGTTAAGTTAAGAGTGACGGTTACTGAAAACCGTGGACGTTATTCAGGTCATCAAGCCGTTTGGGAATTTACGTACAAGATTAAGAAACAATAATAGAATGCTAAAAAAAAGACCGTCACTCCCCAGGAGCGGCGGTCTTCGCTTTTACAAGTCGCTGTAACTGGGCACGTACCATTTCGGTATATAGGTTTGAAAGTAATTATACGCCTCCAAAACCTCTTCAGCTCGTTGCACCATATCGTCTACCTCTTCTTTGCCAAATGGAATGGCCCAGTGAATCGATGAAAGCTGATTGCTTGCAATATACAGAGCCATTAATCTAAAAAATAAATCAGGTACATGGTTATTAAAATAACTGTGGATACGGCCCGAAGCGAATAAAGGACTTAATGCTGCACACCAGGTAATTCTATTGAATTCCTCCCAAGGATCACCATAATCCATTCTATTAAAATCAATGATACCCAGTTCACCAGATGGGTTAACCACCATATTGCCTACATGATAATCCCCATGCTGAAAAGTCTGGGGACGATTTTCTAATAGATGGCGGTTTTTCTCAATAAAGCTTATGGCTTGATCTGCTCCCTTTAGGGGAATACCGCATGACTTATAGTTTGTAATATATCTGTTGATTTTGGCATTATAATGTTCAGCCCATGGGACTCGATCTTGCTCCGCATGAATCTCATGCATTTTTTTTAGTGCATCTCCTGCCTGAACTCCGAGTTGATACTGTTGTGCTGCGGTTAACGTGAGGATAATCTCTTCAGCATCTTTCCCTTCGATCCAGGTGAACAGAGAATACACAGATTGACCATCATGACAAATCCCAAATTCAAGCGGCCGGGACATGAACAGATTCTCCACGTGATTCAGCTTTGTTACAGCTTCAAACTCGCGTTTCTTTTTATCATAATGAATCATATCCGACATTCTTAGCAGCAAGTCCCTACCGTCAGTGGTTTGAATATAATATTTTTTGTCACTAGACCAGCCTTTATGAATCTCTTCCACGCTGCTCCACATGCTGGCACCCGGTATTTCACTAAAGAGTCGATTCACGCTCATCCCCCCACGTTAAGATAGCCTTACTTACTATATTTGCTTTCCATAGTTTACCTTTGAAATGACAGAGGAATCAATCTTCTTCCAGGAAAAACTCAAATAAAAAAGGCTGAAAAGACAAGTCGTCTCTTCAACCTCAATATTCACTGGGTTGCCATCGTGAACACCCATCACTTGTATTGTCAAATTAGTAAGAATAAGAAAACTCATGTTTAAATTCGTCTACCCGTTGAATGGTTTTCAAAATATTGCGACCTTCACGTGTGCCATCAATAATACGACGAGCTTGTTTACTATCCCCGATATTAATAACTTCTACTTGATGTTCTTTACCATATTCGAGCAAGCTGTCCATCAGCGGACTGTACGAACGCATACCCAAGCATACGAATCCAAGATCAAAAGGAATCTCAAACTCCTGTTCTCCATGCTTTACTTTGAAGCGGTCGCTGCACACTTCTGTCAAAGCTGTTTCCGTATGGACGTTCACTTCCCGCTCCTCTACCATTTTCATCATAGAAATGCGAGTAATCATATCCAGGTCTTTACCCAGTAGCGGCATCATCTCAATGATGGAAACCTCTTGTGCCCCACGCTCTGCGTAATATTCGACAACATCCAGTCCCACAGCTCCGCCACCAACTACAGCAATGCGTTTACCTTCAAACTCCTGGAATTTCTCCATGTTGTGCAAAAGATCAAAGATAGAGAACACTTTTGTGCCCGGTTTGCCCAGTTGCTCATGTAAACCTGCAATTGGCGGAAGAAGTGGTGTGGCCCCCGTCGCATTGACAATAATATCAGGATTCAGGGCACTAATCATCGCCAAATCGGCTCGGGTCCCTGTTACAATGTTCAGATTGGTTAACTGTTTGGTGCGTTGAATCAGATAATCAGGGAAATCATTGATACGTGTTTTGTCCGGCAAGCGGGCAATATCACGAGCCAAGCCGCCCAACTCTGGTTTCTCCTCAAAGAGGGTTACTTTGCAGCCTACTTCAGCTGCCGTACATGCTGCTTCCATGCCAGCAGTGCCCCCACCAATAACAACAACCTGAACATTATTTTTAACACGTTGTTTCCGGTATTCAGCTTCCTTGAACAGATCCGGATTTACCGTACAGCAAATCGGTTTACTTTTGGAGATACGATGATCGGCACAACCAATGTTGCAAGAGATACATTTTCTAAGCAAATGTTCGTAGCCGTTTTGCACTTTAAGCACCCAGTTCGGTTCTGCAATCAACCCTCTACCCATAGCCAGCAGATCAGCGTCACCTCTCTCCAAAATATCCTGCGCAGCCTGTGGGCTCCGAATATTACCTGAGGTCATTGTGACTTTCCCGAATTTTTCTTTTACCGCTTTAGCCATATATGAGCGCCAACCATCCGGCAGGTTCATCCCGTCAATCTGGAACTGGATGGAATCATTCAGAGCAGCAGAAACGTTCAGAATATCTACCTCATCATTAAGATACTCCAATAACTCGAGTGTATCTTCCAGTGTGTTCCCACCTTCTGTGAACTCTTCCGCGCTAAAACGTAAGCAAATAGGGAAAAATGGGCCGACCACTGAACGAATTTCATCAATGACTAATCTGGCAAAACGAGTACGGTTTTCTGCGCTTCCGCCAAATTCATCCGTGCGTTTATTATACATCGGTGAAAGAAACTGACTCAGCAAGTAGGAGTGTCCCGCATGAATTTCAACACAGTCAAATCCTGCTCGTTGCGCTCTTCCCGCTGCTTCTCCGTATTTGCGCACAATGGCGTAAATTTCTTCTTTTTGCAGAGGTCTTGGAATAGCTCCGCCCTTTTTAGAAGGAATATTCGAAGAAGATACAGGCTGAACTCCGTTCAGTCGTCCCGCATAAGCCGAAGCACCCGCATGGTTAATTTGTACAGAAACACAGGCTCCATAAGAGTGCAGGGCTTCTGTTAATCTAAACAGTCCGGGAATAAACTGGTCGTTATCCATACGCAACTGGGTTGTTCCGTTTGTACCCATCGGGAAATCCAGACAAACATTTTCTACTGTTATCAAGCCGGTACCACCTTTGGCCCGTTGCACGTAATAGTCAATATGATCCTGAACAAAGCTTCCGTCCATGGCAGCAAAGTTAGTTCCCATCGGGGGCATAACAATCCGATTTTTCAAGGTCATGCGTCGTATGGTTAGAGGTTCAAAGATAGCAGGATAGTGGTTCATTGTTCTTCCTCCTTGCGAGTTTACAAATTTCATGTTCAAGCTTCCATTAAAGCATTCTCATATGTGATTTTTTTCACTTTCGGGAATATCGAGATGTTATTGAGTACGATCATTCCTTATGACTTGATTTTATATCATCTAATCCATAAATTCTAATGCTATTTTATGTATCAAATCATAGTTTTAGTCTATAGATTAACTGGATTTAGACATAAAAAAGGAACAATCCTATGAGGAATGTTCCTTTAGTGTGAAAAATCATGCTTATATTCCGGACCATCTACCAATCCGTTCTTTTGAAACCGTTGGGTACACGCTCCAAAATCCCTTCCCTAACATATTTGTCCAGCAGCCCACACATTGCGGCATATCCATTTTTTCTGAATAAAGGTACGTAGGCTGTGGCTTTATGAGAGATTCGAAGTTGTGAACTGTGCGAGCGATTGGTCTATACCCTTACGCCTCATTTCTATTTTCCTTCCTCCTCTCCATCACTAGAAGTATTCCATTCAGAAACCAAAAATCCCCTGCCCGAAAAGCCGGGTGCGTCCAAAGAAAGGAAACACCTCAGCTTGACGTCAAGGGAGACTTGTCTAGATTATACTTTTAAATCACCATCATAGGTGGCAATCATATTGTACAGTTCAGGACGACGGTCACGGAAAATGCCCCATTCAATCCGTCCTACTTCCAGCTCATCCAGGTCAAATTCAGCAGTAAGCACTTCCTCATCGGTACGACCCGCTTCTGCGATCTTGTTACCTTGATGCCCGGCAATAAAGGATGAACCGTAGAATGTAATACTGGAGTCCTCGTCTGTTTCAGTTCCGATCCGATTGGAAGCAATGACTGGAATCAGATTGGAAGCAGCATGACCCAGCATACAAGTCTGCCAGTGATCTTTGGAATCAATGGCAGAATCCTGCGGTTCCGAGCCAATAGCTGTCGGATAGAACAAAAGTTCTGCACCCATGAGCGCCATACAGCGGGCCGCCTCAGGATACCATTGATCCCAGCACACGCCTACCCCAATTTTGGCATAACGTGTATTCCATACTTTAAAACCGGTATCGCCCGGATTAAAATAAAATTTTTCCTCATACCCAGGACCGTCCGGAATATGGCTTTTGCGGTATTTACCCAACACTTCACCGTCTGCGTCAATGACAGCAAGACTGTTGTAGCGCGCGTAGTTTTTCTTTTCATAAAAACTGATGGGCAGCACAACCTGTAATTCTTTGGCGATCTTCTTAAAATGGTTAACCGCCTTGTTGTGCTCCAGCTCAGTTGCATATGAATAATAATCAGACTTTTCCTTCTGACAGAAATATGGAGTCTCGAACAACTCCTGCAGCAAAATAATTTGTGCGCCCTGCGCAGCCGCTTCACGTACTAGCTTCTCTGCTTTGCTTATATTTTCTTCGATATTGGTAGAGCAGCTCATTTGAGTCGCTGCCACTTTTACTTTTCTCACTTTAGTCCTCCTTTTAGATGTTGTATCGTTCAACGCTTTAAAGCAGGCATCTGCTGGGTCGTACAGTGTACGTTACCGCCTTCACGGATGACCGCCATACCGTCTACAGTCCGAATGGTGCGATCTGGAAATACATTTGCCAGCACTTGCTCAGCTGCAAGATCGCTCTCAGCGGCAGTGCCGCCAAACACTGGCAAAATGATACCGCCATTCACAAAGTAGAAGTTAATATAGCTCAGTGTCAATCGGCTGTCTTCATAATCCACACGCGGCGGCTGACCGATCCGAATCACTTCCAGCTTACGGCCTTGGGCATCCGTTGCTTGCTCCAGAATACGCAGATTTTCCTGCGTGATTTCGTAATTTTCATCCTCAGGATCATCACATACTTGCATAATGACCTTGCCAGGAGCTGCAAAGCAAGCAATATTGTCCACATGGCCATCTGTTTCGTCGCCACTAAGACCACGTTTTAGCCAAATTATTTTCTCTACACCTGTATACTCACATACATACCGTTCAATTTCTTCTCTGCTTAATTCCGGATTTCGGTTGGAATTGAGCAAACACTCTTCGGTTGTAATCAGTGTGCCTTCGCCATCTACGTGCAGTGAGCCGCCTTCCATCACAAGCGGTGCATCAAACCGTGGAACTCCAAGTTTGTCCAAAATTTGCGGCGCAACCTGATCATCCAGGTCCCATGGAGCGTATTTACCACCCCAGGCGTTAAACTTCCAGTTTACACCTGCCAGCTGACCATGCTCGTCTGTGAGAAAAGTAGGGCCATTGTCACGCAGCCACGCATCGCTGTGTTCAATCGGCAGCAGTTCTACACGTTCCCCAAGTTCAAGCGCCTTAACGCTCTCCAGATCATCCGGATTTACGACCACAGTAACTGGTTCAAATTCCGCCATGGCGCGTACAATTCCGGCATAGCCCTTGCATACATCAGCATGCATATTTGGGTAAACCATTGAAGATTTTACAGGCCAAGAAATATACGTGCGTTCATGTGGCGCCCATTCAGGCGGCATCTTATAATGTGAATCCTTAATTTGCATGTATTGAAGCTCTCTTTCTTTTTCATAATGTAGACTCCGCTCCTATCATACAATAATATGATCTTTGTCTCAATCGAAGCGGAAAAGTTTTAATAATTTACAATCACATTTGGGTAAATTACTTTGAAAACGTGATTGCTTTCACCGTATTCCCATCAAAATCCTTCACAGTGAAATGTGCTCCCTCCAGCACACCGTAAGAGGATGGATAGTTATCTTTTGGCAGCGAGATCGAACCGGGGTTCAGTATAAAGACCCCATTTTCCACATCCGCTACCGGAATATGAGTATGTCCCTGGATGAACACATCTCCCGCTTCCAGTGGTGGTAAATTTCCGATACTAAAGCCATGTCCGTGCGTGACATAGATTCTCCGTCCTTCATGGTACAGCCAAGCATAATCACCCATCATAGGAAACTCAAGTAGCATCTGATCCACCTCTGCATCGCAATTCCCGCGCACAGAAACCGCAATGTGGGACTTGTACTTATTCAGCAGAGCGGCCACTTCTGCCGGATTATACCCTTCTGGTAACGGATTACGTGGTCCGTGGTACATATAATCTCCGAGCAAGACAAGACGATCGGCTTTCTCCTCCCTGAACTTTTCCAGTGCCAATTGCAACCAGTGCAGCGAGCCGTGAATATCTGAAATAAACATCAATTTCATGATTGTTCTTTCCTTTCTGAATAGGCTAAAAAACATTCCACTTAAGTACATTATTGCATTATTCCCTGAACAAATCTGTGCAAAAATTTTCTCTCGTTTGATAATACTCTTTTAAGAAAATAAACTACAGCTCCGAGTGAGCTGTAGTTTATTATTAGTTCCTTTTGTACTTGGTCTTATCATCTTCGGTGATTTTACGGATTACCGTGCAAGGGTTTCCAGCAGCAATCACACCAGAAGGGATATCTTTGGTAACAACACTTCCTGCACCGATAATGGAGTTATCGCCTATAGTAACACCAGGCAGAACGCTGACATTACCACCGATCCACACATTATTGCCGACTGTAATTGGAAATGCAATCTCCAATCCCTCATTACGTTGTTCTACATCAAGAGCATGACCCGCAGTATAAAATCCGCAGTTAGGAGCAACAAACACATGATCACCAAAAACGATTTTTGCCCCATCAAGCAAAACTAGATTATGGTTACTATAGAAATTTTCACCGATTTCAATGTTATAGCCATAGTCACATACGAAAGGTTGCTCAATCAAGAATCTATCAGTTGTTTTCCCAAGTAAAGTTTTGATGAGTGTTTCTCGTTCTTCGATATTTCTAGGATGGAGCTGATTATATTCGTGGCAGAGAACTTTAGCGTGTAAACGTTCTTCAATTAACTCTTCATCATAATTAGCATTGTATAGGAGTCCTAGTTGTGATCTTTCTTTTTCTGTCATGTCCATCCTCGCTTTGCTTATTTAGATACAGAATTCAGATTTCTTTTAAAGCTTCATTGTAGGATTCCACATGCTCACTCTTCAGAACTGGAAAGCTACTCACATTGAAATTTCCACCAAATTACCTTCTGGATCTTTAATTACGCTTTCATAATAGCCGTCACCTGTCAATCTTGGCTGACCCACAACTTCATATCCTGCATGCATGAGCTGCTCTGTCTTTTCATTCACCCGTGCTTTACTTCCAACGGAAAATGCCACATGAGCCCAGCCCGTAATATTTATCTGTGGTGAATGATCTACTCCCGTTTTACGCATAACCTCTAACCTTGCTCCATCCTCAAAGGTGATAAAATAGGACTCAAATCCTTTTGTAGCGTTATAATATTTATCGTTAGATTTTCCATCAAAATATTGCTCGTAAAAGCTTTTCATCTTTTCTAAGTCTCTCACCCAGATCGCTACATGCTCAATCTTCATTATTTTCCTCCTTCTGCAGCCCTCATCATTAATTTATACTGGACTCAATTTTTAACATCGTTATTATTAACGTTTTAATAAGTCTCAATATATCTCAGTAATTAATTTTTGTCCAATCTATTTATCATCAATTACCAATAAATAACGCTTACGAATCATTCATGAAAGCTCTTTCGTCCTCAGCTTGTAACCCGGTTGCTAATACCCCTAAAAAATTAGCGACCGCTTCGTAAAAGAGAAGAAGCGGTCGCTATCTATAAGCCTTCATTGTAAATTTAATACTTAATCACTGGTTTATTTATAAATTAACGTTTCAAGCTTTCACCGTTCGTAGCAATAACTTCTTTGTACCAATGGAACGATTTCTTCGGATATCTTTCAAGTGTACCGCTGCCATCATCATGACGGTCTACGTAAATGTAGCCATAACGTTTTTTAAGCTGAGCGGTCGATGCGCTGACAAGGTCAATACATCCCCAAGACGTGTAGCCCAAAACCTCTACTCCGTCCTCAATAGCTTCTCCAACTTGAACCAAATGATCATTCAGGTAGTTGATTCGGTAGTCATCTTCAACCGTTTTTTCGCCTTTTTCATTCGTGATCAGTTCATCAACGGCGCCCAGGCCATTTTCAACGATGAACAGTGGTTTTTGGAAGCGATCATAGAATGTATTCAGGACATAACGCAGACCTTGCGGATCAATTTGCCAGCCCCACTCACTTGCCTCGAGATGCGGATTGCTGACACCACCAAGGATGTTACCTTTACCTTTGACTTTTTTAGCTTCGTCAGCTGTCTCACAAGTACTCATATAATAGCTGAACGAGATAAAATCAACGGTATGCTTCAAATCTTCGGCATCACCTGGTTCAAAGTGAATAGAAATTCCGTTTTCTTTAAAGAAACGTTTCATGTAACCTGGGTATTGACCTCTTGCGTGAATATCGGCAAATGCCATGTTTCTGTGATCAAATTCCATCGCAGCAATCACATCGTCCGGATTAGGTGTCAGCGGATAAGTAGGCATGCTCAGCACCATACAGCCAATTTTGAAATCAGGGTTGATCTGATGACCGATTTTTACTGCTCTTGCACTCGCTACAAGCTCATGGTGAATAGCTTGATAAAGATCTTGCTCACTAAGTTGATCTTTTGGTGTGCTAATTCCTCCACTCATGAATGGTGCTTCAAGAATGGAGTTGATTTCATTGAAAGTCAACCAGTATTTAACTTTATTTTTGTAGCGATTAAATACAGTTGTAGCATAGCGCTCATAAAAATCAACAAGCTTACGGTTTACCCAACCATCGTATTCTCTGGACAAATGTAAAGGTGTTTCATAGTGAGATAATGTAACGAGTGGCTCAATTCCATATTTGTGAAGTTCATCAAACAAATCATCATAAAATTGCAAGCCTTTTTCGTTAGGCTCCAGTTCGTCACCTTTAGGGAAAATACGTGACCATGCGATAGAAGTACGGAATACTTTGAAGCCCATTTCCGCAAAAAGTTTGATATCTTCTTTATAATGATGATAAAAATCAATACCGATCAATTTCATGTTATCTTCTGTTGGTACATCCGTAACGGGCCCCCAGCCACCACGAGGAGTTACATCCTGAATGGACCAGCCTTTTCCATCTTCTTGATAAGCGCCTTCGAGCTGATTAGCAGCAACTGCTCCGCCCCACAGGAAATCTTTTGGAAACTGTGTACTCATATTTTCTCCGCCTTTGCTGATGTTTTTCATTAACTAGGATAGAAATACGTTACCTCTATGCTAATGTGTTATAAAGTACTTCTAATTGAATCTTAAGGTTTGTAACGCGTTTCATGTCAAGTATTATTTTAAAAACTTCCAGAGCTTATAATTGTATTATCTCCAATAATTACTCCCATATTTATAACTCTTCTATTATTGAGTAAAATGGCTATTCTTCAAATGGCGGATCTACATGAATATCTCTATCTGGTTCAGTGCTTACCCAGCGAGTAAAGATAACCTGAAAGCCGGCTCGAGTCGGCGCGCAGGCAAAAGGACCCGCCTGTTGTCCCGTTTCATAAGGAAAACGTGCTACACGTACGGTGCGCCAGCTTTGATTTTCGGTTCGGGCTCTAATGATAACTGCATCCTGTAGCTGTGAAGCACGAATCGTCACATTTTTCCCTACCCAATCAGGTACAGGAGCTAATGACCAATCGGAATAGCCATCCGTGACTACGACTGCCAGTTGAGGAATTCCATCATTTAATTCGATTCCGGCTTTAATCCACTTTTGCTGTCCTTGATACAGCATTATACCTGCCTGATCGTAGAGCTCCGTAAATGAGCCTAATTGAAACGTGACTTCGATGGCAGAGCCTTCTTCCCAGTCTGTAAGCAGGGAATGTCCGCTACTGCGTTCAAATCCATACAAAGTTTTTTCCCAGTAGTCGCTTCCTTCTCTGGTTTCAACTTTAAGGAACTGATCTTCTTCTATGGATGATACAGGGTGATTAGTCCATGTCCCTGTAGTCCATGCAATCGATTTTTGAGTCATTAATCTCATCCTCTCATGCTTTATTAAACGATGCCCTATTTCCTTTTCTCCACCAATTGCAAATTGTACGTCAGACTTTCAAGGGTCACCGAAATCAACCCACGCATGTATTCATCATGCGTATCGTTTTTCACAAAAATCTCGGGCATATGTTCTTTGGGTACATCTTTTAGACAGCCGTTATAAATATCGTCCAACAGAGTCGGCTTGGATAACTCTCCAGTCAAAGCGATAGATACAGGGTCTATGATCGCAATAATGGAAGTTATCGTTTTGATCGCCAAAGGAACAAATCCCTCTGTGCTATTTAACTGTTTAAGCTGTTCCTCTCTTGTTAAATCAAAGGGTAAGAAGGAAACCTCCCCAGCAAATTTGGTATTTCCTTTTAACAAATGTCCATCGACAATAAAACCCGCGCCGGGGAAATTGTCTTTGGGAAACGTAACAATAGCAAAGGTTTTATCCTCATCATAATTCTGCATGTTATAAAATCCGTAGACTGTCAAATGCATATCATTTTCAATGGTAACTTCTAATCCGTATTTATCTTGAAGCCGTGGACCTACAGGGACTCCTATGAGCAGCTCGAGATCACAAACATCGATAATCCCTTGATGAACAACCCCGGGGATGCCAATCCCAATGGCTTTGACGTTTCCATAGTTATTAATCAGCTCTCCAATTTGGGTTTCTATGACCTCATAATCAATATGAGGCACATTGGAAGTATTCTCGATGATGATATCACCAAGCAAATTGGCAACAGCATAAGTAAGAGAATGTATACCGCCTTCCGTTTTCACATTTAAACAGATAATATAAGAATAGTCAGCGTTATATTTGTAACGTCTAGCCGGACGTCCGCCATTCGACTCTTCCAATTCCGTCTCTAATACTTCCCCGGTTTGAAGAAGCTCATTCAGAATATTTCCGCAAGTTGCCACACTAAGACCTGTGATACTGGCTATGGATGACTTGGTTGCATATTCCTTGGATTTCAGTGTGTTTTTAACTAACTCTACATTAATTTGTTTAACCCGAATGGTATTATTGGAGACTGGTTGTATTTGAATACACTCCTTTTCCAGTATTTATTAAAAGGTTTATAATAAGTTGTAATATAACGCTCTGCCTGCAAAAAGTCAATTTGTACACATTTTCCTCTTCTCTTCGATCATCATGCTATACTAGAAATAAGAATCAAATTTTTAGTGCGGCATCTTTGCGATGAAACTAAGTGAAATTGGGGGGATTCTGTTGTCAGCTATTGAGTATATAGCAATAATCGCGTTGCTCCTCTCCGTCATACTTTTAATTAAGGTCTACAGCCTTCAATCTCGGCTTAATGACTTGAAATCCGACGTGGAGCGTCTTGAAAATCGTTCAGGAATACAAGGCGCATCGCTGTCAGGTACCATCGCTGCCACTCCTCCACATATTCTAGATGCAGGAGCTTCAGAAGATATCAATGAAAGGTTGCTCCTGCTAATTAGGGAAGGTAAAAAGATTCAAGCCATAAAAGAGCTGAGAACCGCTAAGGATCTTTCCCTTAAGGATGCAAAGGATTATGTGGATCACTTGGAAAAACTCTAAAGAAAGGAAGAAATAAGATGAGTGCCAGCAAAACAAACGCCATGCGCATATTGGACGGGCAACATATACAATACAATATTTTGAGTTATGATCATCAAGACGGAAAAATAGACGGGATGAATGTGGCTGAGAAAATCGAGAGAGCCCCGGAAATGGTTTTCAAAACTTTGGTTGCACATGGCAAACAAAATCTGTTTGTTTTTGTGATTCCTGTACATAAAGAGCTTGATCTCAAAAAAGCAGCCAAATCCGCGGGAGAGAAAAAAATTGAAATGCTTCCAGTTAAGGATTTGCAAAAGTATACGGGATATATTCGCGGTGGCTGCTCCCCCATAGGAATGAAAAAGCTCTACCCCACTTTTATCGACCAGCCTGCATTGGAACTGGAAGCCATCGTTGTGAGCGGTGGGAAAATTGGGACCCAACTGGAGTTGAGTCCACACGATTTAGCTCTAATCATTCAGGCACAGTTTACAGATCTGACGCATACAGCATAAAACTCACCACATGATCATAAAATCTTTATGCGTATTTTCTCTTATCCCATACTTCATCAAGCTTCAACCTGGAGAGGAAGATCTAATGATGCATAATGATTGCCCGAAAAATGCAAGAATCCCCCAACCCATCAGAAGTGATGGTGCTGGGGGTATCGACAAGGGTCCACGTGATGTGATGAGGGATCTACAGAATCCTGATATGCTGGTTCCCCCCGTAACGGACAATGGTCTCATTCCGAATATGAGATTTTCTTTTTCTGATGCTCATATGCAGCTTAATCATGGTGGGTGGTCAAGAGAAGTAACGGTAAGGGAATTACCTATTGCTACAACCCTTGCCGGGGTGAATATGAGTTTGACACCGGGTGGTGTACGTGAGCTTCACTGGCATCAGCAGGCGGAATGGTCATATATGCTGTTGGGAAGTGCTCGCATTACGGCAGTTGACCAAAATGGACGTAATTTTATTGCTGATGTGGGTCCTGGGGATCTCTGGTATTTTCCTCCTGGCATTCCGCACTCTATACAGGGGCTTGAGAATGGGTGCGAATTTTTGCTGGTTTTTGATGATGGCAGTTTCTCCGATCTGAACACCCTATCCATCTCGGATTGGTTCGCACATACTCCCAAAGACGTACTTTCTGCAAATTTTGGTGTACCAGAAGCTGATTTTGCAGCGATTCCTCAAGATCAAGTATACATCTATCAGGATTCCGTTCCCGGTTCAATCCAAAGCCAAGCTGTTCCCTCTCCTTACGGGACATTGCCCCAATCCTTCAAGCATGAATTACTAGCCCAGCCCCCAATCAAAACGCCGGGCGGAAGCGTACGAATCGTTGACTCCTCCAATTTTCCGATTTCCAAAACCATCGCAGCCGCCCTTGTTGAGATTGAGCCCGGAGCCATGCGAGAAATGCACTGGCACCCCAATAATGACGAATGGCAATACTATCTGACAGGGCAAGGACGGATGACTGTCTTTGGTGGTAATGGCGGGGCCCGCACATTTGATTTTAGAGCCGGAGATGTCGGATATGTGCCTTTTGCTTACGGTCATTATATTCAAAATACTGGCTCTAGCTCACTATGGTTTCTTGAAATGTTTAAAAGTGACCGTTTTGCAGATGTTTCCTTGAATCAATGGATGGCTCTCACGCCAACAGAACTGGTTCAGAGTAATTTACATGTAGGTACTGATGTGATCTCTAACTTACGAAAGGTAAAATGGCCCGTCGTCAAATATCCTGGTTATTCTTATGACCCTAAAAAGAAATAACCGGGAACGGTATCACGCTCGCCACTAGATCAGTGAACCTTCTTTTTGAATATGACGGGTTGATTCAATTGCCCCCTTCATTATTACTTCCATTTTCACGTATCCTTCTATCCAATCCCGCCAACATATCTGCATACTCTTCAGGCATTCCAGCGTGAACCATTCCCACTTCCAACTCTTCATCAGACAACGAGATATGCTGAATCGGTTGGCCTGTTACTTTCCCGATAATCTCAGCCACTCCGCCAAAGATTAGCGACTGAGGTCCGGTGATGACTATACAAAAAAAACACCGTATCGGAATACGGTGTTTTTATAAACTAATTAACAAAGACTATTCCTCAGAGTCTACATTGTGGTAAACCTGCTGAACATCCTCCAAATCTTCTAATGCATCAATCAATTTATCGAATTGAACCTGTGCATCTTCTGGAAGAGAAATATCATTTTGGGCAAGCATGGTGAGCTCCGCAACGGTAAACTCAGTCACTCCTGCTTGTTTGAAAGCTTCCTGCACAGCATGGAATTGATCAGGTTCTGCATATACGATGACGGCTTCATCTTCTTCAATGATGTCACGTACCTCTACATCTGCCTCCATCAGCAGCTCCAGCACTTCATCTGCGGTTTTACCCACCAGACCAATAACTGCTGTTGAATCAAACATGTAGGCTACAGATCCACTCACGCCTAAGCTACCGCCATTTTTAGTAAAAGCAGAACGCACATCTGATGCTGTACGGTTAACGTTATTGGTCAGTGCATCTACAATGACCATGGAACCGTTCGGTCCAAAACCTTCATAACGAAGCTCTACGTAGTTTTCATCGCCAGCACCTTTTGCTTTTTCAATAGCACGGTCAATGATTGCTTTGGGTACATTGTACGTTTTTGCACGTTCTAAAACGACTCTTAATACCCGATTGGATTCAGGATCAGGTTCGCCCTGTTTGGCTGCCACATAAATTTCCACGCCAAATTTAGCATATATACGACTCGTATTAGCATCCTTGGATGCCTTCTTTTCTTTAATGTTATTCCACTTACGTCCCATAATATCCCGCTCTCTTCCTGTATGAATATACACAACGAACTTCATTATATCCTTGTATATTATATCTCCTAAAGGACATACGAACAAGTTCAAACAACTCCGTTATGGAAAAATAAACAATTCTACCTAATTAGGGATGCTTGGAAATGTGAACTTTCAATTCTCCTCATCTATGGACAATCCCCCTATCAATCTCTAAGATGAGGAGGAAGTCTGACTTGAAGGAGATCATTCACTTGGATGTCTTGTACAAAAAGTTGAGCCATAATCATGAAATCACAGTATACGAAACCACTGAGCTGTATGGTGAAAAGGGATTATTTCGAGTAATGCAGTTTTCAAATACAGCCGTCCAAGGCGCGGTGGACTTGAATCATCCGCAACGCATTGTGTTCGAATATCCGAGAGCAATCATCCATCTCATGGAGCTGAACGATCCGTCATTTGAAGATGTATTTGTTATTGGGCACGGTATAGGTACAATAGCGGGTCATTTTACAGATAAACGCTTTAAGATTGCCGAGCTGGATGCACAAGTCGTAGAGTTCAGCCGAACATTCTTTGGATACGATCAGGATAATGTGACTGTTGGCGATGGACGACGCATTCTGGAGAAGGAAGCGCCGGATGCTTATGACTATATTATTTTGGACGCCTTCACGGAGCAGGGTACACCCTTGCATCTAATATCCTGGGAATTTTTCAAGATGACCAAAGAAAAGCTGGATTCCGAAGGCTCCCTGATCATGAATTTAATGGGCAAAAGTGAACACGACCACCTGATCAATGCCATTCACACAACGTTGCGTGAAGAATTCGCCTATGTCACAACTTTCTCGCTCCCCTCGGAAGGCGCTGCCGACATTCAAAATATCATTATGATTGGTCGGGACAAGCCCATCCGGTTTCAGGCACGTCAGATGGCGGACTTTCATGAGATTACACTTGGAGAAGGTCATATTCTACGGGATACAGATGCTTAGTGTAGTTCCAATATTCGTCTCTCTACATCTTCGATATGAATCGTCTCTTTGTTGCAGCTTTTTCGTTCCACTAACTCTACTTTCCCGTGTTCGGCATCTTTACCAACGACGATGCGCACGGGAATACCTACTAAATCGGAGTCTTTGAATTTAACCCCGGGCCGTTCCTCCCGATCATCCAGCAGCACCTCCACGCCACGATCCTGCAGCTGGTTGTATAATTTCTCGGCTATTTGCATCTGAAGCCTGTCTTTCACAGAAATCGGAATAATATGAACTTGAAATGGGGCCAGCGCATAAGGCCATATCATTCCGTTCTGATCGTGATTTTGCTCTACAATGGCGGAAAGGATCCGGGATACGCCAATGCCATAGCAGCCCATAATCATCGCTTGCTCAGTTCCGGAAGCATCCAGAAAAGTCGCACCCAGCTTCTCACTATATTTGGTGCCTAGTTTAAATACGTGTCCGATCTCAATCCCACGATGAAGTTTCAATTCCCCTTCGTCACATCGAGGACATCTATCCCCTTCTATGGCATTCCGCAAGTCAGCCACATGCCGAAGATCTATATCGCGCACTGGATTCACATGTCGATAATGATAATCCAGCTCGTTGGCGCCTGCGATACCGCTGGACATTTGGACAACGGCGTAATCTACCCACATAGGGATCGTCAATCCGCATGGGCCTATGAACCCCGAGGGGGTTCCAGTCGCCTTTGACACGGTGTCTGCACTTGCTATTTCGAATTTTTCACTACCTAAAATATGTTTAACTTTCACTTCGTTGACCTCATGATCACCCCTGACAACTATAGCAACAGGTTGATCGTCAGCCATATAAATCAGTGTTTTGATGATTTCTTCAGGTTCTATGTGAAGCGATTCAACCAGTTGATCTATTGTGCGCAGACCTGGAGTATGGAATTTTTCCATTTTAGCTGTATCGAAAGAAGGATGGCTGACATGTTCATTTTCATCTGAGACTGGGGCTATTTCTATTTCCCCCGTCGACCGCGCCACGGCTTTTTCAAGATTAGCTGCATATTCACAGCAGGTACATGCTACAATTGTGTCCTCTCCAATATCAGCTAGAGCCATAAATTCATGGGTTTCACCTTCGCCACCAATGGCACCCGCATCTGCTTCTACAGCACGAAAATTTAGACCACAGCGGGTGAAAATTCGATGATATGCCTGGAACATGATCCAATAGGTATGATCTAGTCCTTCCCAATGTGCATCAAACGAATAGGCATCCTTCATTAAGAATTCTCTGCTGCGAAGCAGGCCAAATCGAGGACGTCGTTCATCCCGAAATTTGGTTTGAATTTGATACAGGGTTACAGGCAATTTGCGATAAGAATTCACTTCATTTCGTATTAAAGACGTAATGACCTCTTCATGTGTAGGCCCCAAAGCAAACTCCCGATCATGCCGATCTTGCAAACGCATCAGCTCAGGACCGTAAACATCGTATCTCCCTGATTCTTGCCACAGCTCCGTTGGCTGCAATACAGGCATCAGCAGTTCCCCAGCCCCTACGCGATCCATTTCATCCCGTACGATTTGCTCTACTTTTCTGAGCACCCGTCTGCCCAGTGGCATGTAGGTGTACATTCCAGCCGCCAGTTGGCGGATAAATCCTCCCCGCAGCATAAGCTGATGACTGATCACTTCGGCCTCTGCGGGTGCTTCACGCAAGGTTGTCAGTAATAATTGGCTTTGGCGCATGTGTAGCTACCTCCTTGTATGGACGATAAAATGTACGCAAAAAGACACATCCGTCAGGGACGAATGTGTCGTGGTACCACCCTTAATTTGACCGTAACCATACACGGAACGGTCCTTCATCAGATAACGGCGTCTAGCCGGTAACGGTTTATCTTACAAACCGCTACAGCTCGCAAGGCAGGTAAACGTTCATTCGCGGCGAGAAACCTTTCAGCCCATGAGTTTCTTCTCTGTACAGCGGGTATTGAACCTTTGATCCTTGGTCTACACTATTCCTATATATTACAATTTTCACCACTTTACACGAAACGTAAGTTCTAGTCAAGGAGATAATCGTCTATCTGGAGCTGTCCAGGGACATGAACGATATTTAGATTTCAAAATAATCAAATTCCGTTGGTTACCATATTGCATAATGAGCGGCCAGATTTTAGGACGAATACGCCTGCGAAAACCCAGAACAAAGCGGACAAAGCGAGGCGAAATATCCCAAATACGAACTGCTTCCTCCTTTACTCCTTTAGGTAGCTCCTTGGAAAACAGAAAACGGTTGAGCGAACGTGTGATAACGCCTGTTATTGCTTCAAGCGTACTAACATCCATTACAATGATCGTATCGGCGCGCTGGAGTCGCTCGGTAAAATAACGCTCATGATAATTCCCTTCGATGATCCACTCTTCCCTTTGGAGCACTTCACCCAGCTGTTTGAGAAATTGTTTGTCAGTGCTCCGCTTCCACTCCGGGCCCCAATACAAATCATCCAAAGAGATATACGGCAATTGAGTCCACATGGAAAGACGTTTGGCCAAAAAAGTCTTACCGCTTCCCGGCGAGCCGATCACGATAATACGTTTAGCGTGCTGCACAGCACGAAACTCGTTATCCTGTCCTGCATGTAAGGGCCGCATGGAATAGATCAATCGATAGAGTAAACCTACTACCAAAGAACCTCCCTTTAAAAGCAAATAAAGGAGGCACAGTGGCAGAAAAACAATTACGTATTTCACACTGTCCATCAGACAACATGCTCCTTTTACAAATTCAATAATTGAGGCCATTACGTACGTGAAGCTCCAAATACGCGTTGTTGTAGGGTAGAGTTCTCTTGATTACTTATGTATCTTTCTTTTTAAAATACACGCCCTTGAAAAACACAAAATTTTGCGAATGTGTGCCATACAGCTCCTGAAACCTAGAATGGAGTTTATTCATAGAAAGGGTCTCTGAAACCGTCCGATCCGTTTGCAGGGTCAAGTCGACACAGCTAATTCCAAATTGGCACACTTGCTCCATAGGATAACCTTGGGTAATACCATAAATCATCCCGGCAATAAAAGCATCATCTGCGCCTGTGACATCAATGACCTCTTGAACAGGATGCATAGGAATTTGTCCATGAGTTCCATCCTGAGAGGCGTACAAAACACGATCAGCACCGCAGATAAAAATGACATTTTGAACCCCAAGTTTGTGAAAAATCCGGGTGGCATCCAACATATGCTGATCATCTGTAAGTTCTAGCCCCAAATAGGCTTCAGCCTCCACCGGTTTACATACCAGCCATTCCACCCCATGCAAATTTCGGGGAAGCTTTCTCATCTTGGAGGCTGATACCGAAGAAACGACAATCGGAACCCGATGCTCATGGCAGACATGTATGGTGGCCGCAATTACGTTCATAGAGAAATTAGTGTCCAGCAGAACCAGTCGGGACGAAGCGATTAAAGGAGCATTTTCAAAAATTACTGAAGGACGAATCTGATCATAAATCTCCATTTCTGCTGTCGCTACAATCAGTTCACCACGCTCGTTCAGCAAGGCAGTATAAACCCCAGTTGACGGTTCACCTTTGACTTGTAGAGGAACCACGTGCATGTAACGGCTGGATTGTTCGATAATAAATTCACCTTCCGCATCGTCCCCAACCGCAGTTAGCAGGCTGACCCGCTGACTCAACCTCCCTAAATTTTCGGCTACATTTCGTGCTACCCCACCGCAAGATTGCAGCCTTGTACTGCTCGGATTGGAGGTATGAAGCTGAAATGTACCTTTAATCATGATTTTACGATCCAGATTGGCCCCCCCGATACATAATATTGGTTTGCTAGAGGGCCAAGGCTCGTCCTGTTCATTTTTGTGGATTTTTTTTAATTTCATCATTTGACTCCTTTCTCGAGTCTATTCGTTAGAATGATTTAAATTTGTACAGAAATAGGCACTATATAAAATTAACACGTTCCAAATGTCATATTCCCAAGAATAATGTCGAGTTCGTTAAAATATCCTAAAGTTACACATGCAAAAAAACACCCTATCGTAAAGATGCCTTCCACTTTTACGATAAGGTGCTTGGGTTGGAACTGCGCATAGTTCTTCCTTACATTATTTCAAAATAAATAGCGCTGCTCCGTGAGGAGGTAAATCTGCGGACAGTTCTTGTGCTAAAACACCTAAATCTATATGGTTCCATAAATCTCTGGCATTTGCCTGCCCTTCAATACCAAGGTCTTTTAAGGATACACGCACCTTTGAAGCTTCATCTCCAGCATTAAACAAAGCTACATATACATGACCTTCCTCGTTATGTGAAGTCCAAACGATATGTTCATCCTTTCTATACACCTGCCGCGCATTCAAACCGTTGTGATGAGCATTTAACACTTCTTCATTAGTTAGCAAGGAAAGGGTCCATGCATCATTATCCCGCAGTTCCCCCCCGAACATCAGTGGAGATCGGAAAATGCTCCACAAGGTCATCATCGTTAGCTGCTCATCCTTCGTAAAGCGTGTCCATCGGTCATGGCTGCCGGAATCTACCGAATCTACCGAACGAATACCCAGATGACCCAGTGGTAGCATGTCGCAATCCGGCCAGTGACCTGGACCTACATGTTCCGCCCATTTTTCGCAGCGCTCAAACATACCATACAGTAAAGGCCATACATCCCAGAAGTCATCCGTCATACGCCACATATTCGCGTTTGCGATTAAATCGGATGCATGCTCCAGCGGTGCCGGACCAGGCGATAGACTCAACACCATCGGACGTCCGCATTGGGCGATAGCTCGCCTAATCAATTCAATTTCCGCCAAATGAATACCATAGAGACGTGATGCAGCAATGTCATCTACTTTGACAAAATCCACACCCCATTCCGCATACAGGTCAAACAATGAATTATAGTACTCCTGTGCGCCCTCCTTGGATGCATCTACCCCATACATATCTGTGTTCCAAGGACAAATAGAGTTGGGATGCGCAATTTGTCTCGCCGTGGCTGTGGTTCCCAAAATCGGGGTATCCTGGTGCACCGCCTGACGGGAGATGCCTCTCATAATATGTATACCAAATTTCAATCCCAGTCCGTGTACATATTCCGCAAGAGCTTGGAAGCCTCGTCCATCTGCTGCCGAAGGAAAACGATTCACCGCTGGAATAAGACGTGAAAATGAATCCATTTCCAATGGGACAAACGGGCGATACTGTGAAGATACTGCTCCTGACTCATACCACTGAATATCTACCACGACATATTCCCAACCATATTCCTTCAGGTGCTCCGCCATATATTGAGCATTTCCCCGTACTTCCTCTTCCCGTACTGCTGCACCGTAGCAATCCCAGCTATTCCACCCCATAGGTGGTGTATGCGCTGTCAAATGATGTTTCATTTCATTCATCCTTTCATCTAGTAGAACTCATCCTGCTACTAAAAATCTCCTCATCACTACGTTACTATTATAATGTAAACCCTTACTTTTGTCGCTCGTCATCTTTTCCATTTCCACTTTTTATACATTTAAGTTGACTAACTTAAAGAATGTGGTACATTTAAAATTGCTTGTTAAAAAACTTTGACTTGAATCAGAGGGTGATTTTACGTGTGTGAACATGCTTATCGAATTTTGTTGTTTTACAAATATGTAAACATTGAAGATCCTGCCACCTTTACGGCAGAGCATCTGGCTTACTGCAAGGAGCTGGGCGTCAAGGGAAGAATCTTGATTGCTGCGGAAGGAATCAACGGAACACTGTCTGGTACAGTAGAGCAAACGGAGCAATATATGCGTGATTTGCGCGCCAATCCGAAATTCCACGATATCGTTATTAAAATAGATGAGTCTGACGGTCATGCGTTCAAGAAAATATTTGTACGCCATCGTCAGGAGCTTGTTACGCTGCGTCATGAAGATGAGCTGGACCCTAATGAAATTAGCGGTAAGCGTCTGTCACCAAAGGAGTTTTATGAACAGCTTCAAGATGAAGATGTAGTTGTTCTGGACGGACGTAATGACTATGAATATGACATCGGTCATTTCCGTGGGGCGATTCGCCCCGAAGTCGAATCGTTCCGTGAATTTCCACAATGGATTCGCGACAATATGACTCAGTTCAAAGACAAGAAAATCCTGACGTACTGCACCGGAGGTATCCGTTGCGAAAAGTTGTCAGGTCTTCTGATCAAAGAAGGATTTAACGATGTAGGCCAGTTGGATGGCGGCATTGTGACTTACAGCAAGGACCCGGAAGTACAAGGACGTTTGTTTGACGGTAAATGCTACGTATTTGACGAACGAATCTCGATTCCGATCAATCATACGGATGAGGACGTCATTGTTGGCAAGTGCTTCCATTGTGAAACGCCGAGCGATCATTATATCAATTGCCCGGTGTGCAATCTCCAGCATATCGTATGTCCGGATTGCGAAGAACAGCATCAGCACTATTGCTCTGACGATTGCCGAACCAAAGCGGAAACCGTGGCTACTGCATAAATCAGCAGAATCATTAGTTCATTATAACAAGAGGGATGCCCTATTAGCCGTTCAACATGGCTGTGGGCATCCCTTTTGTTGTTTTCACAATAAGTGTCGAAAGCTTCATAGTATGTACCTATGACCTTGATTGTATTTTCATCTTGGACGGGCTCGAAAGTAGCGTCTTATAATGGAAAATGTCATTACAGAAAGGATGGGTGGAATTCATGATTCAAATCGTACTTTCAACTCTATTATCCGTTATCGTTCCGCTGTCCATTCCGGTGATCGCCGGATTTTTACTCGGCAAATTCATGAAGCTGGAAACGAAACCGCTCTCGACTTTGTATTTATATTTTTTAAGCCCCGCAATGATTCTGGACACGCTACTCAAAGCACAGCTTTCCTGGCATGATGTGGCGCAGACTGCCGCTTTTTCAATACTGAACCTGCTGCTGTTGTGGGGAATTGCACAATTAGCGGGGAAAATCTTTAGACTGAGCACTCCGGAAACGGCTGGACTTACCTTAATCTCTACGCTGACCAATAGTGCAAATTATGGCCTGCCCCTTATTTTACTTGCCTTTGGGCAGCTCGGTCTGGATAAAGCCTCCGTGTATGTCGTCATCCAGATGATTATGGTCAATACCATTGGCGTTTACTTTGCAGCCCGCTCTGAATTTTCTGTTCAAAGTGCTGTTAAGTCGGTGTTTTCACTTCCTGCGATCTATGCAGCTCTACTCGCCATGGGACTGCGGCTGCTGGACTGGCATCTTCCCTTAGGGATTCAGTCAGGCGTCTCGATGATTGCTGCCGCCTATTCTCCGGTCGTGCTGGCGATCCTTGGCACCCAGATGGCTTATGTGAGAATATTCAAGCTGGAGTCGTCTATTAAAAAAGCCAGCTACGCCGGACTAACAATTCGGCTTCTGCTCTCGCCGCTTGCGGCTTGTCTTGCTATGCTGATACTCGGAATTTCAGGCCTTTTGTTCTCCGTTCTTTTCATTTTGGCCTCGATGCCGGTTGCTGTGAATGCTGTCATTTTAGCAGAAAAATTTAATGCATCGCCAAAACTGGTTTCCACCTGCATCCTGTGGAGCACGCTTGCCTCATTCCTGATTTTGCCTATTCTGATTATGTTGGTAGCAGGTTAGCGAGCAAAAAAGACTCTCTACACCATAGAGAGCCATGCGCGATTCTGTCTCCATTCTACTTGCACAGGCGTTTCAAAAAAAGCACTAAGCGTTTCACTGCTTAGAATATCAGTCGTTTTACCTTTGGCAAATACCGTGCCCCGGCGGATTAGAATCGTATGCGTGTACATCGGTAGAATTTCTTCGATATGATGTGTAACATACAGTAAATTCGGCGAAGCCGGCGACTCCGATAACTGGCGAACGCTATCCAGCAATGCTTCCCGGGAGAAAAAGTCCAAACCATTACACGCCTCGTCCAAAATCAGTAGCTTGGGCGAGGCCATTAATGCACGGGCGATAAGCACTTTTTGCTTTTCTCCCTGTGAGCATCCCTGATACAACCGATCCACCAGATGAGCACACCCCAGTTGCGTCATAAGCTGAACGGCCTGTTCATAATCTGTATCCGTCGTCTGATCATAAAGTCCAATGGAGGCAAATTTGCCACTAATGACAACATCCTGCGTACGCTGACTCCCATTAATTCTTTCCTGTAAAGAGGAACTGACCCAACCGATAGATTTGCGCAGTTCCCTCAGATCCACATCTCCAAAGGTATGGCCCAATACACCGACACTACCTGTGGTTGGCCATATGTAACCGTTAATCATATTGAGCATCGTTGTTTTACCTGACCCATTCAAGCCGAGTACAGCCCAGTGCTCTCCCTCAGCTACCTGCCAATTGATTTGGTCCAGTATGGTGCGGTTATCTCTTTTCCAGCTTACATTGTTAAGTTCAATGACAGAATTCATGGCTTACATCCTTTCTATTCGTCGTATCATCAGATGTTTATACGCATAGTAAAGATCATCGTTAGTACGTCTAGCTTCTCTTTCATGTAAGCATAGCATAGGGTCACTGGTTGTTCAATTTTAAATAACCCACTCCATTGTTCATATAGGAGTGGGCTCAACATGTACTGCTCATGTAAATTCTCTCGCTTCATCTACTGTTTCTTACGTTCGCGAAATCGACGTACCTTCATCAAATTACCGCACATCTTATCGTCGCAAAACCGCTTTGACCGATTTCGGGTATCATCGTAAAATACCCATCGGCAATCGGTATTATCGCAAATACGAATTCTAGAGCCGCCGCTATTGACGAATGCCTGGGCAAAATCGGCTACCACCTCTGCCAGCACTTTTTTCCAGCCGTTTGCCACAGGTTCCAGCACAATGTTGAAATGCTCATCCTGTTGCTTTAATAAGCGAGTGACCGGCCCCCCTTCTATCATCTTCCGGTTAATCGTATCCACCAGATCAGATGTCATTTGTCCTCCGGAAGTCAGGTGCTCAGCGAAGCTACGCAATTCCCGCCGGAGAATTTGCATTTCTTCGATATCTTCTGCACTGGCTGGGACCGGAGCGGAAAATTGCCACTGTATGAGAAAGTCATTTTGCCATTCCGGCTTCAACAAACGATCTTCTGAACGCCCGCTACCTCTCCAGTCATGCCATTCGCTGTTTACAAAATCAGTCCAAAGTGTATTCAAAAGAGTTCCCCCTACCGCCTGTAACCACTAAAATCATTTTAACTGGTTGCAAATCTTATTTTGTCATGCTACATTATTAATTGTAACGATTTATTCTACATTTAGCGAGTTACATCCCTACAAAAGGAGTTGGGTTAGGTGAGCCGAGATCGAGTAAATATGCTGGTATTGCAAAGAGAAAATTCATGGGATAAGGAAGAATGGATTGTTCCTCTTGCCGCAGCACTTCACGGTGTGAATACACAGGAAGCCACTTGGACACCACCAGGTGGAGGAAACACGATTTGGCAAACGGTTCGTCACATTAATTATTACAATGAGCGTATTTTGAGACGTTTAACTGACCGACCTGTAAGCTCAACTGGAATAAGCAACGATGAGACATTCGGTCCGCCAGGGGATACTGAAGACCATGAAGGATGGCAGAAGACACTGAAAGAAGCAGAAGCTATTGTAAACCAACTGCTTGTCGCCATTACTGCTTTGACTGATGCTGATCTGGATAAGCCTTTCGGCTCCGAAACTCTCGGTGCAGAATTATCGCGGTGGACGCTGCACGATGCATATCATAGTGGACAAATCGTACTTATACGTAAACAACTGGGTACTTGGCGCGTTTAAAAATAAATATCCTAATTAAAAAGGATGAATTATGAAATATTCATCCTTTTTTCTGTATTAGCTGCTGGCAATGAAGCAATCTACTGGTCAAGATATTTTTTCTTTTTTTGAATCTTTAATTACATTCTTATTTTTATCTTTACTCTTATCTTTATTCTTGTCTTTATTTGTATCTTTGCTTGGGACGGAGACTTTCCTTTTTTCATTAGCCAGTCGCCAATAGCTTAACACTTTACTGTACATGGACTTATCTGTTAATTGGTTAAAAATATATGGGTCCGGCTTCGTATTCACCTCAATAATCCACGGGATAAAGCGATGATCCAGTCCAATGTCCACACCAATTTGCCGGAAATTCGGATATGTTTTTTGCAGTTGTTTGGCGATGGTAAGACCCAGTTCATTTAGTTTCTTGACCAGCTCCGCCTGTTTGCTTTGCGATAAATGGGATTTTAGTAACTGCTCCAAGGCCATCGGCTTACCACCACTATGATAGTTAGTCACGATTTTACGAGGATGACCAAGACGTCCAATAATTCCGGTAGACTCCCATAGCCCTTTTTCATTCCGCTGCACCATAACCCGAATATCAAAATAACGCATTTGATGGCGTAGTAAATGGATTCCCTTTTGAATGAGATAACTTTTCTTCCCCGTATGTTTCGATAGGCTGGTATATAGTGCATCCAAATGTTTGAATTCTTGACGCGTTTCCTCATATTGATAGGCGAAACGCTGGCCGGCCTCCTGCTCTACTCTCATTACACCTTTACCAAAGGTACCTCGCTCGGGTTTTACATAGACCATACCGTATTTCTCCAGCATTGACTTCAAATTTGCTTTGTTATATTTGCGAGTTTCTGGTACATAAGGTTTGATGCTGCCATGCTGGAGCAACAATTGGGTTTTATGCCATTTGCTGCGCAACGCCTGCGCTTGTGAAGAATTCACTTGCCCCTCTCCTCTCTACTCTCAGGTAGAACGCTCCTGTTAAAAAAGATCAATCTATCGTATGCGCTAACTCCCCATTCGAAGCTTCATCAGCCCTGTCCTGCATAGAAATGGACGTTTGACCTGCCCGGTCGAAAACGCCTGTCCAAGCATACGATATTGGGAGACGCTGGGAGCGTATATTTGCACATATAGGGAGTGAATAACATGTCAGCGCAATCGGATGGGCCACGAGAGGGTTCCCTTACAATCGATATTCTGATTCCCGCAATTGATAAAGATATTGCCACACTACCGCTGGTGATTGACAGTCTGCGCCGTCACGTGCAGCACCGAATTGGAACTATTTATATCGTTTCACCGCAAAGCACCGGGATTCGCCGTCTGTGCGTAAACAAGAAATGTACATTTATAGACGAAAAAACGGTGCTGCCCATCACCAAAAAACATATTCATTACGGGACAACGCGCTGGGACCGCTCAGGCTGGCTGTATCAACAATTGCTCAAAATGAATGGCGACAAAATCAGTAAGGCCTCTTTTTTTCTCGTCATTGACGCGGACACGATTTTGATTCGTCCACATACGTTCCGTAAAGACGGAAAAACGATTTTTTACTACCGCAGCTGGAGCCAGCCTGAGTATTTTCGCACCTATCACAAGCTGATAGGCGTTAAAGCTCCCTCACCAAAGTCCTTTGTTACTCACTATATGCTTTTTGAAAAAGCTCGGCTTACCCAGCTCAAGCAAGTTATCGAGGCCCGACATGGAAAACCTTGGTACAGCGCAATTATCCACAGTATAGACCGGACAAAACAGTTTGGGTTTTCCGAATATGAAACGTATGCCAACTATTTATACAGCAATCAACCCTCTCGGATGATTTTGCGCAAGTCATTGAATAAAGCGCTTCATAGTGGGGCTTCTTCCCTGTCGCAAAAACAATTGGATGTGTTGGCCAAGAGCTATCGCTCCTTATCTTTTCATCAACGCAAGGTGTACCAGCTTGCTCCAAAAACAAAGATTGAATCATCGCTAAAATAGTTCTTAAAATCCTGCAAAATGATGCATTCCAAATGGATCTGCATTGAAGGAGGAAACGTCCGTGCGCATCGTATTGTTATGCGGTGGTGCCGGAAAACGGCTATGGCCACTATCCAACGAAATCCGGTCGAAGCTGTTTCTCCGGTTGTTGTCCGCTCCTGACGGGCGAAAGGAATCTATGCTCAGCCGGGTGTACCGTCAGCTCACCTTAGCCGGGCTGGATTCCTCAGCCCTGCTTCTGGCTCATCGGAGTCAGGTAAATCTAGCCTTTCGCCATACAGAAGGTCGTTTGCCCGTTCTAGGCGAGCCTGCCAAACGGGGAACCTTCACCGCAGCTGCACTGGCGGCTGCTTATTTTCACACCAGAGGCACGGGGCTGGATGAAGTTCTCTGCATTGCTCCAGCGGACATGTATGCAGGGGAGGATTTCTTCCATAGCATAGCAGCGCTCTCCGGCTTATTGCTTGAGAGCGGAGCCGATCTGGCTATGCTTGGGACAAGGCCTACTCATCCCTCCAACCAATACGGCTATGTCGTTCCGGGTCTGCAAATGATACGGGAAGGGAAAACTTCTTATGCGCAAGTTGCCCGCTTCACAGAAAAGCCGGATCTCTCCGGGGCACAACAGCTTATTCATCAGGGCGCGCTGTGGAACTGTGGTGTTTACGCTTTTACATTACGGTATATGCTGTCCTGTATGGAGCGAAGTTATTTGCCGCTGAACGATAAAGCATTATGCGCAATGTATGATAGCCTCCCGGTTCGCAGTTTTGATGAGGAGATTGCAGAGCGTGCCGAACATGCCATCGTCCTGCCCTACGATGGCGAATGGCACGACATCGGCAACTGGCAGGCCCTAACAGAGCAGCTAAGCAGCCAAGTGATCGGGCGTGGACAGATTAGTGGTCAGACTCTTGGTACGCACATCGTCAATGAGCTGCCCTATCCAATTCATGTCATTGGCGTGGAAGATATTATTGCTGCTGCGAGTCCCGACGGCATTCTCATTGCGTCCAAGAGCCATGCCCACGTAATCAAGGAGCAGCTAGGTAAAATTCAACTTCACCCCATGCATGGTGAAACCTCTTGGGGCAGTTACCGGGTGCTGGACGAGTTTGATCATCGGAGTCTGAACGATATACTGGCCATACGGCTGACGGTACTGCCAGATCACCGCTTGAATGGCCGTATTCACGGCAGTGGACTTAAAGTATGGACGATTGTGTCCGGTCGTGGAGAGGTCATGCTGAACGGAGAACGTTTTGCTGCCGCAAGCGGTTCTGTATTTAGCATTCCGGTTGATACGTATCACACGATCCGTGCCGATCTGGATACACCACTGGAGCTGATTGAGGTACGTCTGGGGAACAGCTTGGTGAATGCCTTCTATAAATCCGAGGCCTGACAACACATAGATCAGGATTTTGCAAAATTCGATTCCAGTCGCTCCAAAGTGCAATATATAGACGAACTAGAGCATTGCGATCTATATATTGTTCATTGGAAGTCGCTTATTGGATTTTTTGCAAAATCCTCAGATATAACATAGCACGCTACGGATTCTGAAGGGAGGTCGCACATAATAAATCGCTCCTGAGCAAGGTGAAAAAATCCTTGCTCCAGAAGCGATTTTATTTTGTGATGCCATATTTTCTTGAGATAATAGTTCTAACCTTGGCAGATAAATATACCTCGTTGCCTTTGACTATTCCGGCTTCTTTTAAAAAATGCCGGACGATCTCTAACTGATAGTGTATGCGTACTTTCTTGGGCAGGCTCCAACCCGTTTCCACGGTAACCGCGCGTGCACCTAAAATACGGGCTGCAGCAGTGCGGGAGGAACCTGGGAGCTCATGCAGCCGAATGTTGAAATGTCGGTCGCTCACCAGGATGGAGCGATTCATTCGCTTAATAATCCGGCGAACCGCAGGAACCACCGGATTGGCCTTGTTGGTGATTAGCGTTTGACCAAGCACCTTGGCATCCTTTTGTGACAATCCGTTAGCCTCATGCAAGTCGAGATACCATTCCGGTTGATGCTTTTGTGTTAATTTGAATAGAGCAGCGGAAAGTGGTTGTGTTGCCAGCTGCTTTTTTTTGCGCGGAAAGGTTCGATTAAGATCAGGTATTCCTCTAATCCGTTTGGGGTAAGCCTCTTGATTTACAATCGGTACAATTATAAGCTTACCCTGGCTAAATCGCAGTTTTTGCTGATTCAAAAGCTTTACCAGTTTCTCAGCAGCTCGTATGCTTGCTATTTCTTTACCATGTATTCCCGCCACCACCATCACACACGGACCTTTCTGTGCCCCTGTGGCTATATAATAAGGAGTTGCCCAAGAGCCCTTTCCGAGCATATACCGTTTAACCTGCATTCCCCTCACCTCCGTGTAGGCTGTCGTTGTCCTCTCTTTTGTTCTCTCCGACGGATGATTTCACGGTATAGTCTTAAGTAGTTACTGGTCATCTGTTTGTTGGTAAATCTTTGAGTCACATACAAACGCAGCTTCGCTGGTGACGGGTAGTTTTTTTGCTGTGCTTTTCGTGCCATTTGGCTAACCGATTTGCAAATCAACTGTGGAAAGCCCGAGAGCACCTCGGGAACGGAGCCGTTTTTTAATGCCAGCACCGGTGTTCCACAAGCCATGGCCTCAACCATAACGAGTCCAAATGGCTCTTCCCACAGTGTTGGAAACAACAGACACTCTGCATGTTTCAGCAATTTCTGTTTCTGATCGCCTCCAACTGCCCCCACATAGCGTATATTCGGATTACGCTGAATTCGTTTCTGAATCTCTTTGCGGAAAAATTCTGGAGCTTTGATAGGACCTGCAATAAGCAGTTTTTTTCCTGTTCGTTCTGCAACCTGAATGGCCTGCAATACACCTTTATTTCGTATAATTCTGCCCATGAACAGCAAGTAGCCACGCTTCTCACTGCTGAACTCGTATTCATGTGTGTTAATGCCGTTATAGATATAAAATCCTTTGTCCCTGCCCATCAGCTGACGTGCTCGTTTACTGACATATACCGGGTTTTTACCGTGTCTCTTCACTGGAAGATGAACGGTGCATACTGATGGACAAGGCAGCTTCCTACGCCCTACAGCAGAACGAAAGGTATGATCATGAATGATATGTGTGTCGGAAGGCATATGCCGGAGTACATATTGGGGGATCTGACTATGTTTCAAACCCTTGGGATAGGTAATCAACCGCGCACTGCTCCTGCTCCCAAGAGCGGCAAAAAGAGATACATGATGCCCTCGTCTCACCAATTCCTCAGTTAATTCATGCACGACCTTTTCCGTTCCGCCCTTGTTGGAGGGTACCGGCTGTGCATCTGGATAGTTGGAAATGACCTGAACAATGGTTAGACGCCGTTTTTTGAGTGCTTTATTCTGCTTTGAAGCCATACGAATTCCCCTTCCTGACCGGAAATACGGTGTGATCCTTACAATGTCAACGGGAATCAGAGCATACTCCCGTACAAGTTATAAATTGTAGTATATAGGTATGTATATTTTGCGTGATTGCTTGTGCCAATCGTCTGCAAGTCGCTTTTTGTCATACGAGCCTATCTATAAGTGGAGTCTATACAATTTGTCAAGCCAAAATTAAGGAGAAAATTCTCATCGTTTTCTAATAAATGAGGACAAAGCGTTGGGGTAACAGGTTTGTAACCATGAGTGGTAAATTCCGGATATTTTATTTGTGTTATTGTCATTTCAGGACATCAACACAATACGAATAACGGAGGAATTTATATATGAAACATACTTCTAAAAAATTGTGGATGGGTATTTGCTTTACTATGACTTTGGCATTGAGCGCAGGGAGCTTCGTCGTTGGACCAGCCACCACTCATGCTGCTTCGGCAAGTAAAGCTGATCGGATTATTTCTAAAGGCTCCCAGTTTATGGGCGTGCGTTATGAGCATGGAGCCCCAGCTGGCAATACAAGCTCTTTTGACTGCTCTTCATTCACTCAATATGTATTTGCACAAAATGGCATTAAGCTACCACGTTCGTCTAGACAGCAATCAACTGTTGGCACTTTTGTACCGCGTAGTCAGCTGAAAAAAGGCGATTTGGTCTTTTTCTATGCACCAATTCATCATGTAGCCATTTACATGGGGAACGGCAAAATTCTGCATACGTATGGTAAAGGCGGCGTAACGGTTACAGATCTAAATTCCGGATGGTGGAGTCGCAATTACACAACAGCACGTCGTGTCCTTTAGAATAAATTTCAGATGATAAATAGGGCTGTCCCGCTAGTAGATATATCTACTGGAGGGACAGCCTTTCCTGTTGTCTTTGGGGCAGCGTGACGATGACTACCGTTCCTTCTCCTTCTACGCTCTCCATGCGTATCGTACCCTGATGGGCATCTGTAATTGCCTTGGCAATTGGCAACCCCAGCCCCGTTCCTCCGGTTTTACGATGCCTGGAGCTATCTACCCGATAAAATCGTTCAAAGACCCGCTTGATCTCGCCCTCAGGTATTCCGATCCCATAATCCTTAACCTGGATATAGACATCCTTTTCATCTGTAGATAACCCTATTTCGATCTCATCCGAGCTGTATTTTAATGCATTATCCAGCAGGATCACTAGCAACTGCTTTATTTTTGTCAGATTGGCATCCAGCCAAATTTCGTTCTCTTCTGTTAAAATAGAAATTTGACGATCATGTACAGGCTTGAGATGCGCTACCACCTGTTGACAACAACCGATCATTTCTATCCGCTCATGCGGCTCAGGATCTTTCTGCTGTGAGGAGGCAAGAGTCAGCAATTGCTGTG
The DNA here is from genome assembly GCF_900116035.1 of Paenibacillus sp. cl130. Taxonomy (NCBI): domain Bacteria; kingdom Bacillati; phylum Bacillota; class Bacilli; order Caryophanales; family Paenibacillaceae; genus Paenibacillus; species Paenibacillus sp. cl130. The sequence goes on along the minus strand of NZ_FOYG01000003.1, from coordinate 76,156 downwards.
TCATCGTACGCATTCGCTGAGTTTCTTCATAGATCGATTCAATGGATTCCTTACGAATGTCCTCGTCACGCGTGCCCCACCGCCGCAGCATGTTGGCATAGCCCTCAATAATCATAAGAGTGGTGTTCAGCTCATGTGAGGCATCTGAAACAAACTGCTGCTGGCTCTGAAAGCTTTCTTCTAATCTCTCCATCATTCGGTTAAAAGTGGCGGTCATTTGGGACAATTCATCTTGATTATGACTGCCAGCGGGGATTTTTTTAAATTTCAAGCTTCTTTCAATTTCCTGCATCGTTTGAATACTACTGGAAATCGGCAGCAATATGGCATTCGCCAAAATCGTGCTTCCTACCAAGCTTAGCAACATAGCCCCTACAGTCGATGTGATGAGAATCGTATTTAAAATATCGAGATTGGTTTCGAGTGCATCCCATTTTTCCACGATTTCCAGCGTCCCCTTCTGATTGCCCTCCAGAGAAAGCACAGGCAGATGGATAACCAGAATTTTATGACCCTGTACATCTGTCAGTTGAGAGCTTTGAGAAGTGTTAAAACGTATATCGCCCAGCTTAAAGCGGGACTGGCGACTTACTTCATACAAAAGTCGGGATTGCTGATCAAATACCCTCAAAATGGTATCTCCAGAAAGCTCATCTTTCAGTTTGGGGCCCCATGCATTCTTCAGAATCATCGTGGGTCCGGTTTCGGCAATGATTTCAGTCCACTTATTTTGCAGCACTTCTCTTTCATTTCGCGTAGCGATTTTGACGAACAATAGGTGAACTGTAACATCCACAAACAGGAGTATCGACATCACTAAAATAGAACTGAGCAGGGTGATTTTGGTCCGAAGCTTCACTAGTCTTCCTCCCGGATGAAGTACCCAACACCGCGCACGGTTTTTATCAATTTCTTTTTGTATCCATGATCAATTTTTTTGCGAACATACCGGATATACACATCTACGACATTCGTATCACCGACAAAATCAAATCCCCACACGTCCTGAATCATTTGATCCCGCTGCAATACCTGATTTTTGTGCTCCATCAGATAAAGAAGCAGATCATATTCTTTTGGCGTCAGTTCGATTCGGTTTCCTTCCCGCACTACTGACCTGGTTTTGCGTTCCAACACCAAACTATCCACTTGGAGCCTTGACGGCGACTTGTCCTCTTCTTGTAAAGCGGTAGCTGTTGGCTCCATTTGATGCCTCATACTGGCCCGCATCCGCGCTAATAACTCCTCGATCTCAAAAGGCTTCGTAATGTAATCATTGGCACCTTCATCCAGACCTGAAACCTTATCAGGAGTCGTGTTACGTGCAGTGACCATAATTACTGGTGTATGATTGTCCACTTTTCGAATCTGCTTCAGTACCTCGACCCCGTTCATCTCCGGCAGCATTACATCCAAAATGATGATATCCCATGTACGTGCTAGAGCTTTTTCCAATCCTTCTCTGCCCGTCTGTGCGATTTCAACTGCATATCCTTCATGGGATAACTCCAACTGAAGCAATCTGGATATCTTCTCTTCATCATCAATGACCAGCACCGACTTTTCCATCGCAAAACCACCTATTTTCTATAGAAAAAACAAATGAGTAACGGAAATGACATTCATTTTTTATTTGATTTTAAGCTTTTATCCGTGTAGTCGCTCTATAATATAACTTTGTTATTCAATTTTTTGATGTTAAGGAGTAATTTATTCATGTTAATTAATGTAGACTATGCTTTATTTCACTGGATCAATGAACTGGCTAATTCCCTCGCCTTTTTAAATGGAACCATGCGTTTCTTGGCGCAATATGCACCGTATTTATTCGGAGTGGCTATGCTGATTTACTGGTTCACTTTTAAAATGCCGCATCGGATGATGGTTTTAGAAGCCGTTATAACAGTTTGTTTCGGCTTTGTAATTAGTTGGGGCCTTGGACATTTGTTTTACAGAGATCGACCTTTTGTCGGACATTCAGTCATTCAGCTTGTTCACCATGATCCTAATGCTTCATTCCCAAGTAACCATGCACTTGGAGCGTTTGCTCTGGCTTCCATTTTATGGCTTCATCATCAAAAATATCGTGTTCTCTGGGTTATCTTAGCTGTACTCATCGCAGTATCCCGCGTGTGGACCGGAGTGCATTATCCCTCGGATATTTTGGCAGGTGCGCTTATTGGTGCAGGTTGTGCCGTCGGCGTTCATCAATTCATTCGAAGCCGGAAGCTTCCTGGCATCTTCATGCAGGCGGCTATTATATTTTATGAAAAATGGGAGCAGAAGCTGGGGCTCAAGCCTGGTGAACAGGCCAGAACTAAGATGACTGAACACACTTCCTCTGTCCAAATGAAAAGCAGACGCTAAAGCGTCTGCTTTTTTATATGCTTCATTTATTTATGCTACCTATTATGCTGTCGATTTGGAGCGAAGTGGCAGCATTCGTCGTTCTTCGTACCGCTGATAAAACCAAATACAAGCCGCCATCCAGCAGCCACTCATAAAATAGCCACCCACAACGTCGCTCGGATAATGTACGCCCAAATAAATGCGGCTCGTTCCGATTGCTACAATCAGCAGACTGCTGAGCACAATAAGAAGGATACGCCCCAGCCTAGAAGGAACATGCTTCCACACTAAAAATGTCAGCGCAGCGTACATGCTGAAAGCTGTCATGGAATGTCCGCTCGGAAAGCTGTATCCATTCTCTTCAATAATACGGTTAATCTCCGGTCTCGCACGCTGAAAAAGCAATTTCAGTATCGTATTCAGCATTACCGATCCCAACACACCAGCCGCCAAAAAAAGCAGTTCTCTGCGGTGTCCCAATACTCTATAAAGCACGAACATGGCAATTAAAATGATGATCACAACTGGAATCCCGCTGCCGATCATGGTGAAAAATTTCATTAGACGGGTCATGGCGGGCGACTCCAGCTGTCGAATAGCCATAATAATTTTCTGGTCAAAATACCGTATTTGATGGTCGCTCACCCATAATGCGATTAAGCCAAAACCGAGCGCACATACTATACATGTGAGCAGTGCTAAGGAAATGGGCAGCTTTGTTGGTGTTTGCTTCATTTTCTATAGTTCCTCCATAACATTCATTGCGTGATAAAACAAAGTCCAGCATTAGCTTTCGTATATATCTTACTTTACCCATTTTTCTGTTATCATTTCATTCAAAGACTAGGTGCATCCTCCACATGTTGAAACCCTTTTTTTTGAAAAGGTCGGGAGCAGGCGCCCATGAGGCATCCCTGTTGGTATATAGCCCGGTGCTTTTTGCACGCTTCTCATGCAATAGCATCCGTCCTCCCTTATTTGATGATCATACCATTCTATGGACGTGGTTGGAGTTCTCATATAGCCTCTCCCAACTTTAAGAATCATTTTATAATATAAGGATTTCATATTGACTACAAAATCACAAGCGGAATGTAGCGAAAAAGCAGCATCAAAAAAGGACGCCATTCTAAGCCTTATAAACGGCTCGAATGACATCCTATGATTACACTTGGCATACTACAAGCGCAATTCCCAAGTTAAACAAACATCATCTTCTATTTAGGTTGGTGTGACTTCTCCAAGTTTAACCTTACTCTCTGCTTCCTCTATTGGATAGCGTCTGCGGAACCACAGCGACTGAAGCAGCAAAAAGGTGCCGCTTACTGTCCAATATAATGGCATGGCAGAAGGGGCATTAAAGGAAAAGACCGCCATCATAATCGGTGAAAGATAGCCCATGATCGCAAATTGCTTGCGCTGGTCAGGCGTCATCTGAAGCTGAGAAAGCTTGGCCTGTGCCAAGTATACAACTGCGACGACGATTGCCAAAATCCAGTCCGGCTGTCCGAGCCGGAACCATAGGAAGGAGTGAGACGCCAGCTCCGGGGTTAAGCGGATTGCAGTGTACATACCGCTCAAGATCGGGAGCTGAATGAGAATAGGCAGACAACCGATATTAAGCGGATTGAATTGATGCTCTTTGTAAAGCGACATCATTTCCTGCTGCATACTCTGCTGGCTGGTGGTATCTTTCTTGTTTTCATACTTCTTCTTAATTCGGTCCAAGTCGGGCTGCATGGCGCTCATCTTACGCTTCATCCCCTGCTGGGCACGCGTTTGACGCATCATAAGAGGCAGTAAGGCCAGCCGGACAATGAATGTCAAAGTCATAATCGCCAGCCCAAAGCTTCCACCAAACCATTGCGCCAATTGCTGAATAAGCCAAGAAAGCGGGAACACCACGTAATGATTAAAAAATCCGGGTGTCTGTGCATTTATCTCCGCAGCGTTCGCACCACAACCAGACAGCAGCATAACCACCGCCAACGCTACCATTAATCCTAATATCCGTTCTTTTTTACCCCAAAAGGTGAATCCCTTGAATCGTTTCATATGTTCCTCCTCGTTGATTGGCTGTGCCATCGTTCAACGAGGGAGAACAATCGGATGCATCTTCATCCGGCGCTTCCTTACGCCGGATATGTCGGGCCAGCCGGACAGGCATGTCCTGTCCACGGGCAGACATCGGCATCTGTGGAGAAGCATGCGACCTTACGGGCCCGCCTTCGACCCAGCATTCGGGTACATTGCCGTGCAAATGAGCGAGATATGCATAAGTCACTGTGCACAGTAAGCCGATTGTAAATAAATAAGGGAGTAGGTCCTGGAGCTCAAACAAGGGATTCACCTCCTTCGGTTTGTTGCTACAATTATAGCACGAAACCAGACAAGCGACTAATCTTTAATTAGAGATACAGGTTGGACACAAGCAACTGAATTTAAGTATTTATGCTCAAAACAACCAAAATGCAAACACAACATGAAACTTTTGGGATTATTTACAGTCTAATCAAAGGTGACTTTCTGAAATCCTTACTCCCCTATTAACCATTAAAGGAGCCAACGCGTATGAGAAAAACGATACATAGCACATTGTTTACAGGATTGGCGTTAGCCAGCATTGGGCTGCCCTTAATCAGCGATGGATTCACTGAAAAGGCAAGTGCAGAGCAATCTGCAGTCTCCATGAGTAACGCCGCTTATAGCACCACAATCCAGGCACCTGTGATCAAACCTTCCTGGTCTTTTCCCGTTATCCCAATCGATAGAAACCGATATCCAGATCAGGCGGTAGCAATAGCGGAAAACGGTAAGGTATTCGCGGTTGACTCGAACCATAGACTGGTTGCCCTTGAGGCCAGTTCGGGTCGGAAATTGTGGCAATATGGTGATCAGCTTACCCCTGTTTTAACGTACAACAAAGGTATCATCTACGGAATGACACGAAGCGGTTCTATCTATGCCGTTACAGAAGCTGGCAAGAAAGTGTGGTCCACTCCGCTTGGATTTACTGAAGCATATGGTATTCAGCGCATTGGTCCAACTATATATATTATGCAATCGGTGCAAACGGCTGCCATTGATGCTGTCAGTGGCAAGGTGAAGTGGAAAATCAGTGAGGATAAGAACTCATACAGTGGTTTGGGCGAAATAATGGAAACTGACGGTGTGCTTATCCGCAACTATAATGTACAGGGCAGCCTGACCTTTGAACAGATTAATGCCTATGACGCTAAAACCGGCAAAAAGCTTTGGGACAGCTTCAGAAGTTCTTTTCCACTGTCCGTTAAAGACGGGATTGTCTACTCTGTTGCCAATACGTTTATGATTGATGATGACCCGGTAAATCGAAAAGTTACGATAGCACAGTACGACCTCAAGACAGGTGAATCCAAAGGAGATCGTCAGTACCGATGGACTGAGGCTGAAAATAAAGATGGCACTTTCCAATCTGGAGGCATATACGGTTCTGCTTTTTTGTACGGTAAAGACCTTTATGTCTTTCAGGGAAAGATACTAGCTTCCTATGACTTCTGGAACTATAAACCAGATAGCAAACCTGCTCGCAAGTGGGCGCAAAATGGCTATGATCAACTTGTTCCATTATTGTCTATTCATGAAGGTCGCATGTTCTACCAAGATTTTAGTACATCCAGACTGACTGCTATGAAGCTGTCCTCAGGTCAATTCATTCATTACGACGGCGATAATCCGACCGTTCAAGCTGACGTATTCGGTAAAGGAGTCTATGTCGGGCAATCAGATGGCGTATTTCATGGCTATGATTTGATGAGCTTAAAGCCCGTGTTTGCTGTCAACACAGGCTCACGCTCCTTCGGTCCAACGCTCAAATCCGGTGGAATGATATTTATTCAAAGCGGAAACCGTCTGCTTGGCGTCAAGCTCCCTGCTTCTTTAAAATAAGACCAAAGATTTTAAGCAGCATTCTCGCTGGAACAGCAAAAGGTTAACGGATAGCAAGCATACGATTCAATGCTAGTACAGCATCCTGTCTGATCTGAGCATCCACACGAATCACACCCACAGGCTCACCCCGATCAAACTGCTCCATTGCCCACAGCAAATGGGGAAGATCGATCCGGTTCATGGTCAGACAGGGACACATATCGGGATTGAGCGATTCAATCTGCTGTTCAGGGTACTGCTGTTTGATTCGTTGCACGAGATTCATTTCTGTGCCAACAGCCCATTGGGTTCCCGGCTCTGCCGCGCGAATGGTATCGATGATGAATTTTGTGGAGCCCGCGCAATCTGCGAGCTGTACGACCTCATAAGAGCATTCGGGGTGCACGATGACCCGGATGTTCTTATCACGCTCACGGACGTTGCGAATATGATCTACCGTGAATTTTTCATGTACTGAACAGTGCCCTTTCCATAAAATAATTTTTACAGTTGCCGGGTCCTGTTCAGTCTCAAGCTGATCGGTCATGGGATTCCACACGGCCATTTCATTTAGCGGAATTCCAAGATCGTAAGCTGTATTGCGGCCCAAATGCTGATCCGGCAAAAACAAAATACGTTCCTTTTGCTTCAGCGCCCATTCCAGCACTTGTTTGGCATTCGAAGAGGTCACGGTAGCCCCGCCATGTCGCCCTACAAAGGCTTTGATCTCTGCTGTGGAATTTACATACGTTAACGGTATGATCGTATCTCCTACCCATTCCTGTAAATGCTTCCATGCTCGTTCTGTCTGCTCCACATTCGCCATATCTGCCATCGAGCAGCCTGCACGCATATCCGGCAGGACAACAGTCTGTCGATCAGTAGTCAGCATATCCGCTGTCTCGGCCATAAAATGTACCCCACAAAATACAATAAACTCCGCTTCCTGATTTTGTGCAGCCATTTGAGCAAGCTGTAGAGAATCTCCTGTTATATCAGCAAACTGAATAACCTCGTCCTTCTGATAGTGATGGCCCGGTATAAGCAGCTTGGGTCCCCATTTTTGTTTCAACTCGGCCACTCGCTGCTCCATGTCAGCAACCGTCAGTGTCTTATAATGCTCTGGTATAAGCCCTCTATTTCCTTGTAAAATGTCAAGCATAGACATTAGAATCCCTCCATATCGATGCGGCTGATCGTTTCCGCTCTCACGAACAGATAACCGCTTTGTGTACATAACTGTTTACAAGTGTCTTGACACTTATATTTACACATGACTACAATAATCTCAAGAGTTTTTGAATGGAATTATTTTTAAGCAGGGAGGAATTACTGTGATTTATCTGGACTATGCCGCTTCCACACCTATGTGTGACGAAGCTTTAAATATGTATAACGTATTAAATAAGGAAATGTTCGGAAATGCCAGCAGCCTCCATGATGCGGGCGGTCAAGCAGCCTACACGCTGGATTACAGCAGGCAACGAATAGCAAATATGATTGGCGGGCAAAAGGAAGGCATCTATTTTACAACCGGGGGAACAGAATCCAATATGTTGATTGTGCAATCAATCCTGAACGGGTTGCCGCCGCATAAAAAGCATTGGATCATGAGCGCTTTGGAACATCACTCGATGTACAACCTTGCTACTTTGCTGGAACGTCAGGGCTATGAACTGACCATTGTGCAACCGGATCGGGAAGGACGAATGACTCGCGAAGCTCTTTTACCTCACCTGAGAGAAAACACCGGACTTGTATCTGTACAACACGCCAATTCGGAAACGGGACTGGTTCAGGACCTTGCTGCCATATCTCCCCTGCTACACGAACGGGGTATTTTGCTGCACAGTGATGCGGTACAGACATTTGGGAATATTCTCTTAGATGTAGAAGCCATGGGAGTAGATGCACTCTCTGTATCGAGCCATAAAGTGTATGGCCCCAAAGGTGTCGGTGCTGCATATCTCAAACCCGGAACCCCGTGGCGTCCCGTGTACCCTGATACGCTACATGAAAACGGATTTCGTCCTGGAACGGTTAATGTTCCCGGGATTGCAGCCTTTGTCGCGGCGGCAGAAATGATGACCGAACAGATGGAGTCGCATCAGGAGCGATATGCTACCCTGAGAAGACACTTTATTAGGAAAATTCAGGAAAGATCCATTCCGTTACGTTGGGTCGTACAGGAAAGCGAGAATAAAGCAGTGCTTCATCATATAGTTGGATGTTTTTTTCACGGTTACGAGGGACAATATGTTATGCTGGAATGTAATCGCAGAGGTGTCTGTATATCAACCGGAAGCGCATGTGCCGCCGGACACCACGATCCTTCGCCTGCCTTACAAGCGCTTGGAGCATCCGACCGTGAAGCATTACAATTTATCCGTATTTCTTTCGGAAGGGCAACCACCATCGAGGAATTGAATGTACTGGTAGATATTTTGACAGACCTGACGCATCGACAAGAAAGGAGCTTATCCCGTTGACTGAATCTTTAAAGCGGTCAGGTACGGATCGCCGCGAGCAGCTGCTGTTGTGGCTGAAGAGCGAATCACCGCTGACCGGGAGCGAACTGGCACGCAGATCCTCCGTTTCCAGACAAGTAATTGTACAGGATATTTCCCTGTTAAAAGCAAGCCAAGAGCCTATCCTTGCAACGAGTCAAGGATACATTTATATGGAGCCTGCGGGTCAGACAGCCCCCTTAGCCTCACGTATTATTGTGTGTAAACATCGACCTGAACAGACAGAAGAGGAACTAAAGCTGATTGTGGACTACGGTGTAAGTGTGCAGGATGTTATTGTTGAGCATCCGGTATACGGGGATCTAACTGCTCCGATACGGGTTGGAACTCGCAAGGAAGTGGACGATTTTATCCGTAAAATCAGTTCCACCCAGGCCACTTATTTGTCCCAGCTGACGGGAGGCATCCACCTGCATACCTTGAATGCCTCGGATGAAGATAAAATTAACGATGCCTGCGCTGCACTGGAGCAAGCAGGCTTCCTGATGACGGACTAACTTAGTGCGCTATAGCGGAGTAAAGAAAATCCTGTCCAGTATGTGGAGTGCAACTGTGCTCCACATGGACGGTATGTAAGTAGCGAGAAATAAAAAAATCCCGGCCCCCTCATATAAGGGAATCGGGAATGAACTATGTGAGCTTAATTTCAAGCAACTCATATTTGATTACAGCCATGGGTGCATCCACATGAATGATACTGCCCACTTCTTTCCCCAAAAGTGCCTTGCCTAAAGGACTCTCATAGGAAATTTTGTTATCCAGAACATCCGCCTCAGCAGGACTTACAATTTTGTATTCCATCTTCTCCGAAAATTCGATGTCATTCAGAATGACAGTCGATCCGATACTAACGGTTCTAAGGTCTAAATTACTCTCGTCCACGACCCGGGCTTTGGTCAGCATCTTCTCCAATATGAGAATGCGGGTTTCCATAAATGCTTGGTCGTCCTTGGCTGAGTGATACTCACTATTTTCCTTCAAATCACCGTAGCTGATAGCCAACTTAAGCCGTTCGGCTAGCTCCTTACGTTTTACGGTCTTCAGTTCCTTAAGCTCATCCTCTAGCTTGGCCAATCCCTCTTTAGTTAACAATACTTCTTCATTCGACATATTTTATCTACAACTCCTATTTCAGCATTTGCTTAATTCCAATTCAACGCTCAAAAATACAATAAACGAACTAAACCGTTTCGGTCTAAACATTGCTGATTGGAAACGCTCTTGGGATGTATGCAAATTGCTCATTTGGCTTGCTTTATTGTAGTTTACTCTAAATCGGACCAACATGCGAAATAAATTACTGATAATAGTAGCCAACTACCTTCAGCCAGGGTGATTCTTATAGTAACCAATGCTCTCTTATTCGCATATCGTATGATCATAACGTATATTGATGAGCACATGCAGTGCCGCTGTCCTTGTCCCGAATTTTGTGAAAACCAGGCAGGAGCAGTATATGGCGGGAGGAAGATTCAATGGCTTCCTTAGGAAAGAATGGTAATGGGAATGGGAATCGTAAATCCAAATCCCCCCCCAACGGTCAAAAGAAAAATGGATTAAACAGTAATTCGGCTATCTTTTCTGCTCTTCAAGGGAAAAATGTGGAGGTCTTAGTGGCAGCCCTCCTACTAACGGGAAAACTAAACGTCGATTCCGTGACTTTATACAGACAAGCAACATTATTTTTAGGCCTCACTGGAAAATACAAAACATTAGCATCTACTCCTTCCAATGTCGATAATATGGTAAAATTTTTAAATGATAATGGAAATATGACACTTGATCAAGTAATACAGGCCTTTTCACAGAAAGTAAACAATTAACAAGTGGCGAAAGGAGATACTTGTGGTGAGTGAGTTTGATGGAGAATATTTTGCAGAGGTTGTCATTATTGTGATACTAGTTGCCTTGTTCTTCTATGGCTCCTCAGATATAGAGGGACTGTCTGCTCAACCAACACAATCCTAAAATGATAGTACCCGCTGCGGGTACTTTTTTCATGCTTCTCTCTTATATAAATACAGCTCGACAGAACACCATAGTGGCAGACATATCGTAAAAATAAAATAGAGCATCTATAGACTCTCACGAGGTCAATAGATGCTCTTACTTTTTAACGGACCATCCTTTCTACTTAATGGCCCTTTACTTCTACACTTATCGTTTGACTAGAAACTTCTCCTGAAGCATTGACTAACTCGGCCCGATACTCGTATGTACCCGGCTTTTGATTTTGGATGTTGGTGACTGCACTTTGGGCCTGCGGGCTTTGGCTTGGAAGATCCTGGGCGTCGATCAGTTCTCCATTTTCATATAAGTTGTATTTTGTCGCATTCGTGCCCCACCACATGTTCATTGTAAGGGTGTAGGTGCCGTCACCGTCCCAATTGTCATGAGACAGCACTGGAATACCAGGCGAAGCATCGGTCACTTCAACAGTTAACGGGTCGCTGGTCGTTTTACCAGAAGCGTTGATCAGTTCTACAGTATACGTGTAGGTACCATTGGTCTTGCCTGTAACAGGAATGACTGCATGCTGTGCTCCAGGGGAAGCAGCTTGCAATGATTCGGTGCCAATCAGCTTGTCGTTTTCATACAACTTGAGTTCATCACCATTCGTACCCCACCACAGATTCATGGTGATGTTGTAGTTGCCATCCTTCAGTCCAGTGTCCTGCCCGTTATCATGCGACAGCACAGGTTTTCCCGGCACTTCACCTACAGCAGTCTTTTTGACTCTAACGGCTACAGGATTGGATACCACTGTTTGACCGTCCAAGGTGACGCTGGCTGTAATCTCCGCGCTCCCCTCTTTTAGGGCCTTAAGTTCTCCATAAGTATCCAGTGAAACGGATTCATGACTGCTGATATACTGAACAGAAGCGCGGCTTAAATCAGCTTCGCTGCCATCTGTCAGCGTACCCTTGAGATGTGTCGCTGCCGTATCCCCAATGTTGAGGGTCGTTTGATCCATTGAAAGCTCTACTTCCTGCAAAGCTGCGCCTGCCTGAGCTGAAAAATCATCCAGTCCACGCGGTTTCAACTGATAATTCCCTTTGAAAATCGCCGAAATTCCCTTCAGCTTCACTTGCTGTCCTTCTTGATATGGAAAAGATGTCCGTGTTAAGCCTGTACGTGCATCGACGCGCACATGGTGACTTACTTCACCAGATACTGCATCAAATTCAAACGAACCTGCGGGAGTCGCGTCTATCACATTACGAATCATTGCCGTAGGAAGCTCAACCAACTGTCCTTGGTTCGCATCACTGAGTTCGATGATTTGTACAGCTTCCGGAAGTTGTCCTTCTCCCGTTTTTTCAATTGCCACTGGATCGGTTAACTCTAGCTCACTATTATACAGTGCCAAGCTTGCTGTAAGCTTTACTCGATCCCCTTGATGAAAGCCGCTTTGGTTCTGATATACATAAATACCGCCACTTTCATCCTGCATGTAAAAGGCTTGACCACCGAATGCACCTGGTTCTGTCGTCACAATACCCTCTAAGGTCACGACTTTGCCAGCCGGGAGACTCCGTGCTTCTGCGACACTGATACGAGCTGGAACCGTATTGCCTTCCTCAGGCAACGGCTGGGCCGGGACATCAGCCAGCACGACGGATTGGGTCAGCAGATTGCTGCCGTTTTGCCTCAGTCTAAGATTAGCTGAACCACTGGTTCCCGGCTTGATCCGCACCGTCAAGTCCTTATAGGCATGCCCTTTGCCGTTGGACTCCAAACTAAATGTTCCGCTATAGCCGTAAGAGGTTGGCCAGCTTCCATCCGGATTTTGAATCTGGGCTACTTGATTGCCGCCCGCTACATAAATACCTGTGCTAAATCCGCTAATCGTGCTGTTAGGAGCCAGTTGGTCGGCAGTAACTCGAATTTGAAAAGGCTGTGCATTGGGCAGCTGCTCTTGACGAACGATGCTGTACACTGGTTGCGCACTGGCTGTAGATCCGCCATAGGACCCTGCCTTGAATGTTCGCTGATCCCACCATTTGTAGCCGGCTGCGGGAGCGGACCAAGGCTCGGCTTGTGGTTCCGTGGAAGTCTGTGGCTCTTCAAAAGGCAGTAATGCCGTCGGCTGGTCCAGCTGTAAGCTTTTCACTTCCGTCAGACTGGTATACTCCTCCTTGTTGGACAACCAGTCTACGATATTGACCAGTAACACGGCGTCATCCTGCTCCTTAAAGCCGTCATACGTTGTCTTCTTGGTTCCTGTCTCTTCGCGCAAATATTTTGGCGTTGCATCTTCGACAGGAGACGAGTCCCCAATGAAAGCAGCTTTGCCTAGTCCTACTTTCGATACAGCTGCATAAGGTCCTTCTGGAATTCCGCCTCCGTTATAAACGCCCTGATCTACCGCGTTGCCCCAAGCCTGATTGGTTTTAGGAAGATATACGATTCCCTTGGCTTTCGCTGGGTCGATAATCGCGAGTGTTGATCCTGCATGCATTGCCACATTACTCACTCCAGCTGTAATGCCAAACGCCTGCGCTGGCTCGACAATCTGATTGGCCGTGATATCGCCTAATGCATTGTAGCGAAAGCGCACACCAAACTGGCTGCCCAGCCAATCTGAGCTGACTACGCCCTGCATCGCTGCTGAGCTTTTTTCTTCTGCACTCATTCCCTTCGCAGGGTCTTCCCATGCACCACGACGGTAGCCATTAATGCTCTCCGATCCGTCCCAGCGATTCTTGTTGCGGTCCGCGTTATAATGATCTCCAATGAAAAAAATACTATTGCCTGCTTTTACATACTGCTCCATTGCAGCCTGTTCGCTCTGTTTAAAAGGAATATTTGGCTCTGCCGTAACAAATACATCATAATTCTTTAGATCATTGTAAGTAATAGGCGTAGATTGGCGAAGCTCGTGTACATCATAGCCATTGCTCGCGAGGGCTTGGCCGAAGTCTGAAAATCCACCATCAATCACCCAATCTGCTGCGCCAGCTGTCTGTCCATGTGTATTATCAAACAGCACTTTTCTACCAGCGTTCTCATTGACCACTTTCGCAGCAATGAAGGGGGCTGGGTCCGCCGGACCTTCTGCCCGTACCGGTTGTATGCTGCCCGCAACACCAGCGTACAACGATAAAGTGAAAACCATAGCAGTTGCGTATTTGAAGCTACGGGATGTAAAGCGACGAAAGATTCCCATTATTCTCCTCCTGTTTGTTGGTTTAAAGCCCCTCTGGGGGGCATCAGATACAAATTTTAGCATTCATTTATGTTCGAATATGCATTGTTTTGTAAATCTTTAGGAATAATGAATAGGAAGTAAATTCCAATAAAAGAGATACACCGTATGCAGCAATGTGAGTACCGCAAATAGGATTTTCCCAGCAGCCCGGGGTCTCCTTTCCCCTGTAATCAGCTTTGCGCCATTCACGATCAATACCCATACGGCAATGAGAGCTGAAATGAGCGGTAACGTGCAAATTCCCCAGATATACCAGGCGGAATAGCCATACACTATCTGATTGTTACCATAGATGACCTGCACCCCGAGAAAAATCGAATTTAGTGACGCAATGAATGCAAGGTTGGACGAAATGTGATTATTCGTTTTACGGATATCTCTGATCACATATCTTACAATCCAAATCAGCAAGGTTGTGATGAAAAATAAGGAGGCGGCAGCGTAGCTGACAAGCAGAGTCCAGGTACGGTGCCAAAGTGTCGTCTGCTTCATGGTCTTACTGTCTGGGGCAACCATCATCCAAGTACCGTTTTCCTGATACAGCAAAATTTTAAGCTGGCCCCCCTTTTCCACAAACAATCCATCACCTGCTGCTTGAAACACTTTGTCTGTTGCTTCATTCTCATTTGGGTGTTTTCCTTTAACAATTAACGTATGATCATCTTGAATTCGCACGGTGTATGTAATGCTTCCCAGTATCCGAATCCATTTTCCCCAACCATGAACAGGATTAGAATCCACCTGATATACGCCCTCGATCTCTGGCGAAAGTTTCACTTGTGTGGAAGAGCGAGCTAGTGACTGCGAAACGGCCTGCGGCTCTGAGGGCAGCATTTGGGCTATCGCATGGATGACTTTTCCATGTAGCAGGGTGTCCGTGTCAGCTGAATTAATGATCACAAAAATACCAATTTTTTGGGACGGAATCAATACCATCTCAGAAATAAAATCATCAATTTCCCCGGTAGCCCACAGCATAGGTACTCCCGTCTCCAAATGACCACGAAAAAATCCGTAGCCCACGCCATCCAGGCGTGCATCGACTGCAAATTGCTGCGCATGCATCACTTTTACCGTATGTGGCTGAAGCACCACTTTGCCCTCATACTTGCCTTGGTTTAAATGAGTGATCAGATAATGGGAAAACTCGTTGGGTGTGACGTTCAACGCTCCTGCTCCCGGCAGATTGATATACGACAAAGGCTGTTTCAAATACGCTCCGTCCTTCCACTGATACGACTGGGCCAGTGCAGGATGATTTAACGGCAATTCCAGTGTCGCGCTGGGCATATTCATCGGCTGGAACAGATGTGTACGGAGGTAATCATTCAGTCCCTGACCGCTTACTTGCTCCACGATATTACCGATCAGACCGTAGGCGACATTGCTGTAATCATACTGAATTCCAGGTTTGCGGATGGGAGGCTGATTTTGAAAATACGTGCTGAGATACTGCTCTGTGGGCAAAACGCCTGCCCGAGTCGAGCTGTTAATGTCGTACAGCGCTTCATCTAATCCCGAGGTATGTGTCAAAAGCTGATGCAAATTGAAAGGCTGATTTTGGTATTGCGTAGCTTTATAGCTGTGGAGATAGCTGTTCACGTCTTCATTCAAATCAAGCTTATTTTGCTCAACCAGCTGCATCGTGGCGCTTGCACTAAATGATTTGGTTAGAGATCCGACACGAACAATGGTCTTTGCTGGATCGAATACCACTTTCCGCTCCATATCTGCATATCCATAGCCTTTACTAAAAAGGATTTGGTTTTCCTGGGTCACGACGACTGCAGCCCCCGGAATATGCAATTTTTCCAATTCTGTACTCATAATATTGTCCACTGTTTTTTCCAATGAATCAGGTGTTATGCTGTCTGTTGCCCATGCCGAAGCAATGAGCAGGTTCGAGAGAAACAACGCTGCTAAAAAAGCGGATAGGTAGCAAATGCCTTTATTCTTCATATTGAAGTACCATCCTTACGTATGAAGTTGATTTAATGATTTGAACCGTGCGGTGATTGCATAGCGAGCAGATATTTATACTCCATATGGAAGCCATCAGCATGGCGCTATGGAATCATCGCACTTCCCATCGCGGGAGTGCACATAATAAAGCGAATCCTGATCGAGTCGCGTAAGCAGAAGGCTTCTTACCTGTCGATCAGGATTCATGTGTTACAGATTAAAAATTAGTGATTCAGTTCGTTACATCATCGACCGTAGATTTTCAAGATTTATGATGTGCCAAGTCTTGTGTCATGTCTTTGTCCGTGTTCCGAGTTATCTTTTGTATGGTGGCACGGATACTTTTTACATTTTCCTCGATAAATCCGGGTTCCAGCAGTTCATAATGATTGCCAATCAAGCTATGCTCTTCATAGCTACCTTGTGTAGCGTCTTTCCATAAAAGTCGATTATCTCCTGTACCCTTGACCGTTTCCGATCCAACGGCGACAAAGCCGTGAATATTCGCCTGAACGCTCTCTGTATTCACAAGCTGGTTGCCATATACCGCGTAAGCGATCATTTTACGTTGGTACGTTTCATTCAACAGCTCACGGTAGGAGTAGGGAACTTGTTCCAGCATGTCATGAATTTCATGCTCTGTTTCTTCAACTGTGAAGGGCAGGGCTTCCGCCCTTTTGACCGAATCGAGCATAAAAATATCGGATACAGTATGACCTTGACGTTCCAGTGTGTCAGCAACCTTATGCGCCAGATTACCACCTATGGAATAACCAAGCAGCACATACGGACCTTGCGCTTGCGTGCTGACGATCAAATCAACGTAACGTGCCAGCATGGCCTGCTCATCCGCAGCATCATCTACGAACTCCAACCCATACACGACTGCGTCCTGATCCAGTTGTTTCGCAAGCTCCGCGAACGACAGCCCGTATCCAAGCATAGGAGGAAAGCAGAAGATGGAGATCGGACCGTGTTCATTCAACCGAATGATTGGACTATCGGCCTTGTATTCCAGATCGGCTTTCAATAATGTGAGCGCCTGCGCTTCTATAGTCGGGAAGTCCAGAACACTACGGATGGGAAGCTCAATATCTGTAGCAAGGTGAACTTTGCGTATAAGCTCCAGTACTTTTAAGGAATGTCCACCTAACGTGAAAAAGTCATCGTGGATACCCACTTGTGGAATTTCAAGTACTTCCTGCCAAATGGCTGCCAGCAACTGTTCCACATCAGTTCGCGGTGCGACATATTCTATACCCGTGTGCAGCCCTTTGTCCGGCACAGGTAAAGCTTTGCGGTCGATTTTGCCGTTTGTCGTCAGCGGAAACCGATCCAGCTGTACAAATGCGGATGGAATCATATAGCTCGGCAGACTGGCCGACATCGCAACTCGAATCTCACGGATGGTCAGCTGTTCATCGGCGGTGAAGTAAGCACATAATTGCTGCTGACCCGCTCCATCCCGCAAAGCAATAACAACGCTATCCCGCACGGACGGTACACTTGCCAGCCGCGCCTCCACCTCGCCCAGCTCAATCCGGTAACCGCGAATTTTAACCTGTTGATCAATCCGTCCAGCGTATTCCAGTATGCCGTCTTCACGCCAGCGAACAAGGTCTCCCGTACAGTACAGGCGATCTCCGTCCACCCACGGGTTAGCTAGAAATCTCTCAGCTGTCAGCTCAGGACGGTTCAGATAACCACGTGCAACTCCGTCTCCGCCGACAACCAGCTCACCCCAAGCTCCGACCGGCTGCAGGTTAAATGACGAATCCACAACATACGCCGTCGAATTGCGGATGGGGCGTCCGATCGGCACAGAATCCAGCTGTTCTTCCGTAATGTGATACGTCGTCGAAAAGGTTGTATTTTCCGTTGGCCCATAGCCGTTAATGATGTTGATGTCCGGATTATCGCGCAGGACCCGGTTAATATGGGGTGCAGACAAAACATCACCACCAACCAGCAAATACTTCACATCGCCGAAAAGTTTACTATCCTGCTGTGAAAGCTGATTAAATAACGGAGTGGTCAGCCACATCATGGTGACGCGATGATCCCGTATCGTCTCTTTAAGCTTGGCCGCGTCCAATAGATCATCCTTATGCACAAGAACAAGCTGACCGCCGTTCAGCAGCGCGCCCCAAATTTCAAACGTAGATACATCAAATACAAACGCGCAAGTCTGCAGCATTCGGGTCGATTCATCAAATGGCACATAATCCGTATTGCGGACAAGGCGCACGACACTTTGATGCTCAACAACGACACCCTTAGGCTTACCTGTTGAACCTGAGGTATAAATGACATAAGCAGCATGATTACCCGCTCCATCTATACCCAGATTGGAAGCATCTGCACTGTAGGACGTATCCTCATTCAGATTGACAATCTGTCCGTCAAAATAGCAACGATCCAGTAAATCCTGCTGGGCCAGCAGCAGCTTGGCTCCAGAGTCCTCCAGCATATAACGGATACGGTCCTCCGGATATTGAGAGTCTACCGGCACATACGCGCCACCAGCCTTCAAAATAGCGAGTGTTCCCGTAATCATATCCAGTGAGCGCTCCGTCAAAATGCCCACAGGTTCATCGGATTTCACCCCTGCATCACGCAGCGTATGCGCTAAACGGTTGGCTATCTCATTGAGTTCCCGATAGGTCAATGATTGATGACCCAAAGCTACGGCAATATGATCCGGCGTGCGCTCTGCCTGCTCCTCAAACAGTTTTTGGATCGAGTGATTGCTTGGATATGCAGAGGCAGTGTCATTAAACTCTCCTGTAATTTGTTGTTTTTCCGCCGCTGTAACCAGTTCCAGCTCTTCTACGCAAACATTCGGGTTAAGCAAAACTTGCTCCAACAGGTTCACAAAATGTCCATGCAGACGCTCAATGCCTGTTTGATCATAACTTAACGCGTTATACATAAAACGAATCTTGATGCATTCTCCCGGCATAACGACTAAGCTCAGATCATAGTTAGTCTGCTCTGCAGCCACCACATTGGAAATCGAGAATGTATCCTGCCCGTCACTTCCCAGTTCCTCGACCTGCTCATCTACTGGATAATTTTCAAACACCATAATATGGTTAATTAAATCCTGTTTCTGGTCGGTCAATGCCTGAATCTCAAACAGTGGATACGTATCATATGCATGAGAAGCCAGCGCCTGCTCCTGCGTTTTCTTCATAACTTCTGCAAAAGATTCCCCTGCCTCACTAAGAATGCGAACGGGAATGGTATTAATGAACAAGCCGATAATATCCTCTACCCCGATAATATCTGATGGACGGCCTGAGACG
The DNA here is from genome assembly GCF_900116035.1 of Paenibacillus sp. cl130. Lineage (NCBI taxonomy): Bacteria > Bacillati > Bacillota > Bacilli > Caryophanales > Paenibacillaceae > Paenibacillus > Paenibacillus sp. cl130. The sequence continues at coordinate 56,888 of NZ_FOYG01000003.1, read as the reverse complement.
ACACTGCCAAATACGACATCACTGTGGTTGTTATATTTTTGCAGCACAATCCCCCATGCGGTTTGTAATAACGTATTCATGGTCACTTGATATCGCTTAGCCGTCTCCTCCACCCGGAGGGTCAACTCACGTTCCAAAACCGTCACCCAATCACTAGCCGTGTTGCCTTCACTCTTGCGACCGGATTTTACAGCTGGTAACGCTGTTTGCTGCTCATATCCGGATAAATAGCTGCTCCAGTAGTCGGTTGCCGCCTTGCGATCCTGTGCTTCCAGCCATTCAATAAAGCGGCTGTACGGCACTGCCGGTGCCAGTTCTGGTACTCTGCCCTCCTGAAGTGCTGCATAGCTTTCAAACACTTCTTTGTTTATAAGGGACAGACACCAGCCGTCCATGACGATATGATGAAAGCTCCATACAAAATGATAGCTGTCTTCTCCGGTACGTAAAATCGCTACACGCAGCAGGACATCCCGACGCAGATCAAAGCCCCGTGCTTTATCTTGTAGCTTGAAATTTTTCACCCAGGTATCTTTTGCATCCTCATCTAGATGGTGTAAATCTTCATATTGAAAGCCGCAATCCCGATTTCGATACACCACCTGCAACGGTTTCGTATCTCTGCCAAAATAAAAATGTGTACGCAGCGCCTCATGTCGCCGAACCAGAATATTCAGGCTTTCTGCAAAAGCCCGAATGTCCATCTGACCTCGCATATCATAAGAAACCTGCTCAAAATACGCGTCATTCGCAGCTGCTTGACTATCTAGCTGGCTGTGAAACAGCATCCCTTTCTGCATCGGGGTCAGTGCATATACATTGTCGATCTCACCCGCAGCACCCATTTCAGATAAGAGGCTGTCCAAGCCCTCCACACTCATTCCTTTATAAGAAATATCACTTGGGGTAAGCTCCGGGTGTTCTTTATGGATGCAATGCGCCAAAATTTCACGCAGGCTCGATTCCAGGAATTTCGCCAATCGCTCGATGGTCTCCGGTCTATAGCTGGTACGACTATAGCTAATCGTCAGACCCAGTTGGCCCCCCGAAATAATGCCGCCAAAATCCAGCGTATACGTTCGAGCCATGGTCGGGCTCAACGGCATCCCACCCTCATATGAGGATGATTGCAAGTCGTTCCCTTTCATATCCTGATCGAACTGTCCCAAATAGTTAAAGCTGATTTCGGGATCTGTCGTAAATATGGCTGGAGATGCCTCCTGTGCCTGTGTCTGACGGTCGGCTAAATATTTCAGTACACCGTAGCCAATCCCTTTTTGCGGAATGCCGCGCAGTCCTTCCTTCACACGCTTAATCCGTTGCGAAAGTGCCAGTTCTTCCGGCATATCGAGCAAAACAGGATATTGGCTTGTAAACCACCCTATCGTTCGAGTAATGTCCACCTCTGGTAAAATGGCTTCACGTCCATGTCCCTCCAGATTAATCAGGAAACGCTCATGTCCGCTCCATGCTTGCAATGCCATTCCTACCGCCGTCAACAACAGGTCATTAATTTCTGTACGGTAGGCACGATTGGCCTGCTTGAGCAGTTGCTCTGTCTCTGCATGTGTCCACAAAGCAGTAACCGACTCACTATCGCCAATCAATGGCTTTTCGTGCTCGTTATGCCCGTAATCCTGCGGCAAAGGAGCCGGATCCGCTTGTGCAAGTTTCCCCCAATACGCTCGCTCACGTTCCATAGCTGGACTGTTGGCATAAGCGTGCAGCTGCTCGGCCCATGTTTGGAACGAATCTGTTTTATGAGGCAGCTGAATCACCTGTTCACCCTTGGAGGCTTGATCATAGGCAGTCGCCAAATCCTCGAATAATATGCGCCAGGATACTCCGTCCACCGCCAAATGATGAATCACGACCAGCAGATGATCTCCATCCGGGCAACGGAACAGCCCCAGTCTCATCAGCGGACCTTCGCTTAGGGAAATACCAGATTGAATTTCATTGCATTTCGCTTCAATTATCTTCGCCAAATCTTGCTTGTTTACATCGCTGTCATTATAGTCAAAGCATTCCAGATGGTACGGTTCGCCTTCCTCTACACTGCGGTTCCATGCTGTACATCCGTTCTCCGACAAACTAAAAACCATACGCAATGCATCATGGTGCGAAGTAATCTGATGGAGCGCCCGCCGTAGTGCCTGTTCGTCATAGCCTTCCTGACGATAGAGCATGACAGATTGGTTAAAATAGTGTGGTTCTTCCGTTGGCTGTTCAAAAAACCAGCGCTGAATCGGTGTAAGCACTACATTTCCTGTAACCTCGCCCTGCTCGGCTATTCGGTTAACAGGCTGAATATATGTGCTTAGTCCCGCAATTGTCGGGTATTTGAACAAGTCCTTCATTTCCAGCTTGTATCCAGCCTGAAACAAGCGGGACGATACTTGGATGGCCTTGATGGAGTCACCACCCAAATGGAAAAAGTTATCCTGTATTCCGACTTTCGGGATACCAAGAATGGCTCCCCAAGCCGTAGCCAGTGCCTGTTGAACATCCGTCTCGGGTGCCATATAATCCATACCTGTATCGAGATTGTGCTCAGGTGCGGGCAGTGCCCTGCGGTCTACTTTGCCATTCAGCGTCAAAGGCAGTCTGGAGAGCTGCACAAAGTAGGACGGCACCATATAGCCAGGCAGATTCTGCGACAAAATGTTACGTAAGTCGCTGGCGCTCAATTCACTGTCTGTTGCAAAATAGGCACACAGCTGTTTTTGTCCGTGATCATCCTGCCGCACGGTAACAACCGATTCCTTCACACCTGGAATCGTGGACAAACGGGTTTCAATTTCACCCAGTTCAATGCGGTAGCCGCGAATTTTGACCTGTTCATCCATTCTTCCCTTGTACTCCAGCACACCATCAGCACGCCAACGCACTAAGTCCCCTGTACGATAGCAATATTCTCCAGACCGGAATGGACTTTCAATAAATTTTTCCGCCGTAAGCTCGGGCCGATTCAGATATCCTCGCCCAACACCGTCGCCACCGACGATCAGCTCTCCCCAGGCTCCGATAGGCTGCAGCTTCAACGAACGATTGACCACATAAGCGGTCGAGTGATCAATTGGACGTCCAATGGGAATAGCCTGGGTTTGCGGTTCTGTAATGTCATAGATGGTGGAAAAGGTGGTGTTCTCCGTCGGCCCATAAATATTGGCCAGGCGAAGCTGCGGGTACTCCTTCAACACACGATTGACGTGTGGTACAGACAACACATCACCACCCACGAGCAACTCCTTCAAGGACGCAAACACTCCGATTTCTTGCTGCGAATACTGATTGAATAAAGCCGTGGTCATGAACATCGTGTTAACACGATACTTGTCAATCGCCTGCTTGAGCTTGGAGGCATCCAGAATAGTATCATGACTTACCACATACAGTTGTCCCCCGTTCAGCAGCGTTCCCCAAATTTCAAATGTGGAGGCATCGAACACAACTGCACCCAATTGCAGCATACGTGTATTTTCATCAAGCATGGCATAGCTTTTGTTTTTCACTAGGCGCACGACATTATGGTGCTCAATCATCACGCCCTTCGGTTTGCCTGTCGTACCAGAGGTGTAGATCACATACGCAAGATCGGAGGAAGATCCCCCTGTTGTAATCGCAATTGTTCCATCGGTATGAGCGTCACCTTCAGATTTGCTATTCCATCGTTGTTCATCACTCAAATCGATGACCGGAATGCCGGGTTCAAAAGGGGTCTGCTCACGTCGCTGTAACAGTAACAGCCCAGCACTGGAATCCTCCAGTAAATAACGGATACGCTCCTCAGGATAATCGGGATCAATGGGAACGTAAGCCCCTCCGACCTTCAAAATCGCCAGCATACCGACGACCATTTCAATGGAGCGTTCAGCCATAATCCCTACTCGCTGTGTCTCTGGCTCGGAGCCGCGCCGTATCCCATGGGAAGCGAGTATGTGTGCCAGACGGTCGGCACGTTCATTCAGCTCGCGGTAGGTAAGCTGCATGTCCGCAAAGGTGACGGCCAGCCGATCTGGTGATTGCGCTACCTGTTCCTCGAACAGCACATGCAGTGCTTGATCTCGTGGATACGGATAGTCTGCTACCGTATCATTGAATCTCTGCACAAGCAGCTCTTTTTCTTGGGCCGAAACCATTTCAATAGCCGAAAGAACGATATCCGGCTGTTCTATAACCGCATTGATAAGCTGCTGCAAATGTTCAGTCAGTCGTTCAATGGTTTCCCGTTTGTACAGCCGAGTTCCGTATTGAAGAGCACAGGAAATTTGTTCTCCATCCTCCACTGCGAACAGACTCAAATCAAATTTGGCCGTCGTTTGTTCACTTGGATAGGATGCCAATTGAAGCCCCGCCAGCTGCTGCTCTTTTTGCTCTAAGTTTTGCAGTGCAAACATGGTATCAAATAACGGATTACGGCTTAAATCTCGATCCACGCCCAGCTTCTCCACCAGCTCTTCAAACGGATAATCCTGATGTTCAAAAGCCTTTAACGCGTTTTCCTTGACCTCCAACACATAATCGCGGAACGTTTTCCCGCCTTCTGGATAATTACGGATTGCCAGTGTATTCACGAACATCCCGATCAGACTGCCAAGATCTGCATGGGGTCGCCCTGCAATTGGCGAACCGACTATAATATCCTCCTGCCCGCTATAGTGGCTAAGCAAAGCCGAATAGGCAGCCAACAGCACCATATATAATGTCGATTCCGTCTGCACCGCAATGCTTATTAAGCCTTCGCTTTGTCGTTGGTCAAGCGTAAATTCCAGCATATCTCCTTCAAAGCTTCTCACCGCCGGACGTGGATAATCAGTCGGTAGATCTAGCACAGGTAGCTCTCCTGCGAAGGTATTGAGCCAGTAGTTTTCCTGTTCCCGGTAGCGTTCACTTTGCTGCTGTTTCTGTTGCCAAGCGGCGTAGTCTTTATACTGAATGCGCAGCGATGGCAGCGTGTCGCCTGCATATAAATGAATGAAGTCCTGAATTAGTACATTTATAGAGGTGCCGTCCGAAATGATATGATGCATATCCATGAGCAAAATATGATGCTCTGGGTCTGTTTCAATCAAACCAACTCGGAATAACGGAGCCTGCCCCAGATCGAATGGTTGGACAAAGTTACGTACCAGCTCATCCGTTTCCTTTGGGGCAGCTCCGTGAGCATAGGTCAATTCCATGCAAAAAGGAACCTCGTCATGTACTCGCTGGACAGGTTCACCGTTCATGGTCTCAAAACTTGTGCGCAATGTTTCATGGCGGTCAATAAGCTGACGGAACGCGTTATCCAGTGCCTTGTGATCAAGTGAACCGGTCAGAGTCAGGGCACCAGGTATGTTATAGCTAATTCCCGCTCCATCAAGCTGATTGAGGATATACATCCGTTTTTGAGCCGAAGAGACCGCATAAAATGGCTTATTTTCCGTAACAGAGATGGATTCATAGTTGGTTTGCTCCAGTGCTTCAATAACCTGCGCCAGCTGTTCGATTGTTGGGTGCTGGAACAGATCCTTTAGCTGCACATTTTTATGCAATTCCTTATAGATGAGTGATATGACATGTGTCGCCCGCAGGGAATGTCCTCCTGCCTCAAAAAAGTTATCCTTAATCCCAATGCGCTCAAGCTCCAGCACATCTTTCCAGATGCTAGCCAGTTGTGCTTGTAATTGATTTTGAGGAGGTACATATTCTGCGCCTGAGCTTACACCTCCCTCTGGCTGTGGCAACGCTCGGCGATCCACCTTGCCGTTGGGCGTCAGTGGCAATTGCTCTAGCTGTACAAAATACGACGGTACCATGTAGCCCGGCAGCTCCTGACTCAAAGCGCTACGCAGCTCACTTGTCGCTACTTCCGCATGGGTGACCACATATGCGCAGAGCAGCTTTTGCCCCTGTTCATCTTCATGTGCAATTACAACAGCTTCTCGGACTGCCTCCAGCTTCAACAGCTGTGCTTCCACCTCGCCCAGCTCGATCCGGTAGCCCCGGATTTTTACCTGCGCGTCGATCCGTCCCTTATATTCCAGCGTCCCGTCCGCATTCCAACGCACCAGGTCCCCTGTACGATAGCAGCGTTCGCCGCCACGGAATGGGCTGTCAATAAACTTTTCAGTCGTCAGGTCTGGGCGGTTGCGATATCCGCGAGCCACCCCGTCACCGCCGACGATCAGCTCCCCCCACGCTCCAATAGGCTGAAGCTGCATCGAACGGTCCACGACATATGCCGTCGAGTTATGGATCGGGCTACCAATGGGCACAGATGCCGATTGAACGCCGGTAATGGCATGTGTGGTGGAAAAGGTCGTATTTTCCGTCGGACCGTAGCCGTTAATGATATGTAGATTCGGATGGGCCTCCAATACCCGGTTAATATGCGGTACGGACAGCACATCACCACCAACCAATAGCTCCCGCATCCCCTCAAATAGTTCCAAGTCCTGCTGGGATAGCTGATTAAAGAGTGGTGCGGTCAGCCACATCGTGGTAATGCCGTGATTGCGAACAACTTCCTTGAGCTTGGGAGCGTCCAAAATAACATCCTGACTCACCAGCACCAGCTGTCCACCGTTCAATAACGCACCCCAAATTTCGAAGGTGGACGCGTCAAAGACAACAGACCCGGTCTGCAAAATGCGCGTGTCGGCATTCAAGCGTGCATAATTTGTGTTTGTCACCAAACGCACGACATTACGGTGCTCCACCATAACCCCTTTGGGCTGGCCTGTAGTCCCTGAGGTGTACATAATATAGGCCAAACGACCAGCTGCGCTCGCCTTCGGTTGTTCTCCAGCTGCATAAGCCTGCTGTATTTGTTCTGCTTGTTCTGATTGCGTAGCTTTTGGTTGCATGGTTTCTGGTTGTATGGTTGTCGTAGAAGCAAGTTCGGGACTGGCGAAAATGGAGTAGAACGGATCTAGGCAGTCCACGTATCCCGGATCAGTATTCGTCCCGTGATCATTCGGCAAAATTGGATCGTAACGATCAGCATCATCCGTTCCATAAATTGCAGCATCGCTAAGGTCAAGCACCATTCCCTTAAAATCAGTGGGCCGATGTTCCATTCGCTGCACGAGCAGTATGTCCGCACCGGAATCCTGCAGCAAATAGCGTATACGCTCATCCGGGTAATCAGAATCAATGGGTACATACGCTCCACCTGCTTTGAGAATTCCGAGCATACCGACAATCATCTCGATCGAGCGTTCAGCTACAATGCCGACCGTCTGCTCGGTGCGGATTCCCTGCTTACGTAAAGAATGAGCCAGTCGGTTGGCCTTTTCATTCAATTCTGCATAGGTTAGGCTATCTTGCCCACACACTACCGCCACCTGCTGTGGTGCCTGCTTCGCCTGTTTCACGAACAATTCATGAATAGACGCATGACGTGGATAATCCACAGTTGTATCGTTGAAGGTATGGACCAGCTGCTCTACTTCTTGCTCTGACAGTACTTGTGCTGTGGAAATCGCCAACTCTGGCTGCTGCAAAACAATAGTGTACAGCCGCAGAAGCTGCTCAACAAAGTGCTCAATCGTCGTCTCGCTATAACGGTCGCTACTATACTTTACGTTCAGGGAGACCGCTTCATGTTCCCATTGAAACTGGAAATCCAGTTCAGATTGTACGTGATTTAAAAAATCAGAAATATGAATATTTTGCAAGGATACTGTGGTGTGAATAAGAGGCTTTTCATCCTCATTACGTTGAATGTCAAGTAATTCAGAATAGTTCCAAAAAGGAATGTTTTGATGTTCAATAGCTTCGCCGACAGAGGTTTTGATTTGAGACAGCAAAGCTTTGAAGGTTGTGCTGGAATCCAGCGTATTTTTCAATAAAAGCAGATGGTTGATCGGCTTTGTAGCACCGTTGCCAGACTTGGCTACCGGGATGCCCAGCAGCACACGTTCCTCACCTGTGTATTTATGCAATAAGCTCTCTACTCCAGCAAGCAGGACCATAAACACGGCCCATGGAGCGCCACCTGTTATAGATGATATTCTTTGGGAAATTTCAGTTGGAAATGTGAGTGTGTACGTATGGGAATTTAAACTCGTTACAGTTGTACTTCTGGACACATGGTTGGTGTATGGTAGGCAGATGATATGATCCTCAGATTCCAGTTTATGACTCCAGTAATTTTTTTCCTTCTCAAATAAGGCTTTCAATGACATCCCTCCTGCTTCTCGGGGCCTGTTCCCCCGGTTGGATGGTGCGTTGTTACGTACATGAGCGTTGTGTCAGAAAAAGAATACTTTGCAGGCAAGGGCAGTCGGACAAGCCGCCGCCCTCTGCACAGCAAAGTGAAATCATTGCATCTTAGAAAACTGATTTAGAAAACAAAGTCGATGGAATCCGGCGAGAAGCCTTCTGGCTGCTCGTCCGTGTTCACCTGAATACCGCTTAACAGCAAATCTGGATTGATCCCAACCTGGGACAGGATCGCTATCAAATCTCTGGTTAATCTCTCAATAGCGTTGGCCCCAAACAGCTTCGTGCAATATTCAAAGGAACCCTTGATTTCCCCATCTTCATCACTCATGGACAAAGTCAAATCGAATTTAGAGATACGATGCTCCTGAACATACGGGCTGAAGGACAGCGTCTCAAGCTTCGCTTCCTGTGACTCCGTATTTTGCAGTACAAACATAGTGTCGAATAACGGGTTACGGCTTGCATCCCGTGCTACATCCAGCTTTTCCACCAACTCTTCCAGTGGATAATCCTGATGCTCGAAGGCTTGCAGCGTACGATCTCTGGCTTCCAGCAAGTAGCTGTGGAACGTTTGGTTGCCCTTCGGCTGATGCCGGATGGCTAGCGTGTTGACGAACATTCCGATCAGCGGCTCCAGTTCAGGTAACAAGCGTCCTGCTACTGGCGTACCGATGATCAAATCGTCCTGACCGCTGTATTTGGACAGCAGAACGGTGTAGGCACTCAATAGCACCATGTACAGCGTACTTCCAGTCTGTGCCGCAATTCGGCGCAGTTGCTCAGATACATTCGCGTCCACTGTAAATTCATACATCGCACCCTCGAAGCTGCGAACAGCAGGTCTAGGATAAGCAATTGGCAAATCCAGTATCGGCAATTCTCCGGCTAAATGCTCCAGCCAGAAGTGTTCCCGGCGTTGGTATGACTCACGCTGCGTCTCCTGCTGCTGCCATACGGCATAGTCCTTGTACTGAATTTGCAGCTGCTCCAATTCCTGCCCCTCGTACAGTTGTACCAGCTCCTGCACGATATTGTTAGACGATACACCGTCTGAAATAATATGGTGCATGTCGTACATCAGGAGGTGGCGCTCTGGTCCAGTTTGAATGAGACGGACACGCAGCAGTGGTGCCTGGCGAAGATCAAAGCTGCGTACAAAGGACTCGATATAGGCTTCGGCTTCGGACTCTCTGGCCTGCAGGTGCTCTACTGCAAACTCCACTTGATCGTAAATTCGCTGAACGACCTCGCCTTCCAGCATTTCAAAGGAAGCCCGCAGCGTTTCATGACGGGCTATTAACTGACGGAACGCATCCTCCAGCCGATCGGCCTGAAGCGGCCCCTCCACAGTTAATACACCCGGCATATTGTAGCTGAGATCCCCACCTTCCAGATGGCTCAAAATGTACAGTCTTTTTTGAGCCGAGGAAACCGGGTAGTACGCCTGTTGCGCCACCGTAGGGATCACCGTATAGGTGTCTGTACCGTGCGTTGCGATGAGCTGGGCTTGCTGCTCAATCGTTAAGTGTTGGAACACCTCACGCAGCGTAATCCGGCTGTCCAGTTCCTGATGGATTTTGGCCACCAGCGTCGTTGCCCGCAGGGAGTGTCCGCCCACGTCAAAGAATGAGTCGGTGACTCCTACGCTGGACAGCTTCAAGACATCCTGCCAGATTTGGGCTAGCTTGGCTTCCAGCGGCGTCCGCGGTGCAACGTACTCCAGGCCTCCTTCGAGGCGTGCTTCCGGTGCCGGCAACGCCTTGCGGTCGATTTTCCCGTTCGGTGTCAGCGGGAAACGATCCAGTTGTACCACATACGTCGGGATCATGTAATCCGGCAGCTTCGGCTGCAACGCATTGCGCAGCTCCGGCAAACTCAGGGACTCTGAAGCTATGATATAGGCACACAGATCCTTGTGTCCGTCTTCGTTGTCCCATGCTGTGACCACGGCTTTCTGAATGCCATCCACGGTCAGCAGCTGCGCTTCCACCTCGCCCAGCTCGATCCGGTAGCCCCGGATTTTCACCTGGTGGTCGATCCGGCCCAAATACTCAATACTGCCGTCTGGCATCCACCGTGCCAGGTCGCCCGTCCGGTACATCCGGCTTGCGTGAGTGCTGTCCGCTGGATCGGCTGCTGCCGCATCAGCGAACGGATTCGGGATGAACTTCTCTGCCGTCAGTTCCGGCAGGTTCAGGTATCCTCGTCCCACGCCTGCACCTCCGATATAAAGCTCACCTGCGATACCGATCGGTACCAGCTGTTGCTGGCTGTTCAGGATGTACACCGACTTGTTCGCTATCGGCGTTCCGATGGATACCGTATGCTCCCCTTTTTCCAGCAGTGCGTTCAGGGCTTCCACATCTTCAATCGTATAAGCGGTCGCATCTACCGTGGTTTCGGTCGGACCGTACACGTTTGTAATGACCGGACGATACCCAGACCACTTGTGCAGGAACACATTTACCAGCTGCACGGATAATGCTTCGCCACCGATCAGGTAATGTTTCACTTCCGGCGCTTCCGTCACACTGACGCTTTCGTTCAAAATATGCAGATGTGCAGGTGTGCCGTCCGACAGATCAATCCGGTGCGTGCGGTAGTAGGCGATCAAATGCTCTCCGCTCAGACTGACGTCACGGGACACCACATGCAGGGTGTGGCCTAACAGCAAGCTGGCAAAGATTTGCTTCACTGAAGCGTCAAATACAAATGCCGACAGCCATGCGACATGAAGCGGCTGTTCATAACGGCTGTATACTCGTTCCAATAAAGCATCTACCAGATTGCTAACACTGCCCTGCTCGATCATGACCCCTTTCGGCTGACCGGTGGTACCTGACGTGTAAATCATATAGGCCAGGTTGTGCGGACCGGCGACAGGGATCAGATTGCCCGCATCCTGTGCTCCCAACTGAGCTTGAACGTCCTCGTCATCCAAGACTACAGCTCGAACTGTGGATGGCAAGCTGAGCGACAGGTTGGCGACTCTGCTTGTAATCACGACCTTGGCCCCACTGTCTTGGAGCATGTAGTCGATGCGCTCCTGTGGATACACCGTATCCATTGGTACATATGCGCCTCCGGCCTTAAGTACCCCCAGAATGCTCACCAGAATATCCGCAGAACGTTCCAGCAATACGCCAACCGGTTGATCTGCTTCGACCCCTTCCGCTCGTAACACACGAGCCAATTGGTTCGCACTCTCATTCAGCTCAGTGTAGGTCAGCGCGGTGGCACCAGACACAACTGCTATCCGCTCAGGGTTGCGCTTCGCTTGCTCTTCAAAGCGCTCGCTGAGCGAACGGCCTTGTAATGCTCCAAGCAGGCTGTGCGCATTCGGATCATTGAACACCTTCAGAATCTGCTCGGTTTCTTCTGCCGTAATCAACTCCAGCTCACCCAATTTCGCATCCGGGTTCGCCGCGACGGCTTCGGCCAAGCGAACAAAGTGACGCGTCATCCGTTCTACCGTTTCGCGCTCGTACAACGCAGTTGCATACTGCAATCCGAACTGGATACCTGCCTCTTCCTCTCTGGCTTCCAGCGTCAAATCAAACTTCGCTGGCGTTTGTTCCAAGCCGTATGGACGGAAGCTCAGATCTGCCAGCTGCAACTCGCCTTCCTCGGTGGTTTGCAGGGTAAACATCGTATCAAACAGCGGATGGCGGCTCATATCCCGCTTAACATTTAGCTTTTCCACCAGTTCCTCAAATGGGTAGTCCTGATGTTCATAGGCTTGCAGAGCACAAACTTTCACTTCTTCCACGTAGCTGCGGAAGGTATGTTCCGCTGTCGGATAGTTTCGCAATGCCAACGTACCGACGAACATCCCGAGGATCGGTTCCAAATCTGCATGCGGTCGTCCGGCAATCGGTGTGCCGACCACAATATCTTCTTGCCCGCTGTATTGGTGTAAGAGCGCGGTGTACGCAGCCAGCAGCACCATATACAGCGTAGAGCCTGTGTGCGCCGCCAGTTCCTTCAGACGTTCGCTAGCTTCGCGCTCCAGCCCGAACACCACCGTATCACCTGCCGTACTTCGTACCGACGGACGGGCAAAGTCCGTAGGTAGATCCAGCACAGGCAGTTCACCCCGGAAGGTGTCGAGCCAGTACGCTTCCTGACGTTGCATCCACTCTTGATGGGCTTCGCTTTGCTGCCATACCGCATAATCCTTGTACTGGATACGCATTGGCGAAAGCTCTTCACCGTCGTATAAGCGGACAAATTCATCGGTCAGTACTCCCATGGACACACCATCCGAGACGATATGGTGCATATCGAGCATGAGCAAATGCTGCGGTTCCTGCTCGTTTCCTTGTACACCCAAATCTACCAAGCCTACCCGCAGCAGCGGAGCGACTTGCAGATCGAACGGACGTACAAACTGTTGCACACGTTCTTGTGCTTCCTTGCTGACCATCGTGTCCGCAGTCGCACCCTCTACCTGTACCTTCGTATATTCCACCTCGAACGGCACGGTGTCCTCAATCCATTGCACCGGCTCACTGTCCACCAGTTCAAAGTGGGTACGCAACGTTGCATGACGGGCGATCAGTTGACGGAACACGTCCTCCACTCGCTTCACGTCTAGCGGGCCACTCACTTGCAGCACTGACGGCATGTTGTAGTTCACATCATTCGGGTCGAACTGATGCAGCACATACAGTCGTTTTTGCGCCGAGGAAAGCGGGTAGGAGCTGCGTTCTTCCGTCACCGGAATGGACGCATACGTCACTTGATCCAGACCTTCCATGACCGCTGCCAGTTGTTCAATCGTTGGCGCTTCAAAAATACTGCGTAGTGGAAGCGGCTTGTTCAGCTCCTTGTGAATTTTCGAGGCCAGCGTCGTCGCCCGCAACGAGTGTCCGCCAATCTCGAAGAAGTTTTCCTTCACACCGACCTGTGCCAGACCCAGCACATCCTGCCAAATTTGCGCCAGCTTCACTTCCACCCATGTCCGCGGTGCTACATAATCCGCTCCGCTTTGCAGGCTGCCTTCCGGTGTTGGCAGTGCCTTGCGGTCGATTTTACCGTTCGGTGTCAACGGCATCTGCTCCAGCTGCACCAAATACGAAGGCACCATGTAGTTTGGAAGCTCCTCGCTCAGTAAGCTGCGCAGCTCACCAGTGCTCACTTCCCGTTCAGCAACATAGTACGCCACCAGTTGGTTTTGCCCCTGTTCGTCCGCTTGTGCCAGTACGATGACCTCTTGTACGTCCTCCACTTTCAAAATTTGTGCCTCGACCTCACCCAGCTCGATCCGGTAGCCCCGGATTTTCACCTGATGGTCGATCCGGCCCAAATATTCGATGTTGCCGTCCGGCATCCATCTCGCCAAGTCACCTGTACGGTACATCCTTTCATAGCCCGCTTCGCCAGCCGCAAACGGATTCGATACAAATTTCTCAGCCGTCAGCTCTGGACGATCCAGATAACCCCGAGCCAGACCCGGACCGGACACGCACAGTTCACCCGCTACGCCCACCGGAGCCAAATGTCCATGCACATCCACCATGTATACCCGATGATTCGGCACAGGGCGTCCGATGGAAATCAGTTGTCCTGCTCTCTCATCCTCGGATACCGGCCAGATGGATGTCGCCACCGAGTTTTCAGTTGGACCGTAGCCATTGTAGTACGCGACCTGATCCTTCCACTTGTACACCAATTCTGTTGAAGATGCAGAACCCGCAGTGAACAGAATACGCAGGTTTGGCATCCGCTCCGGCTCCAGATACACCGCATAGGTCGGCGGCAAAGCGGCCACGGTGATTTGATGATCCGCCATATATTGCTCAAACCGTTCGTAATTCAAAATCGTTTCTGACGTTGGCACATACAACGTGGCTCCGCAGAACAGCGCCTGGAAGATTTCCCAGCAAGCCGCATCAAACGAATAGCTGGCGAACAGCAACGTATGATCCGACGTGCGGATCTTGAGCGCCTGATCAAAATACGTTTTCAGATTGCATAGACCGCGATGCTCCAACATAACACCCTTCGGCTGCCCCGTTGTACCCGACGTATAAATGACATACGCCAGATCGTTCGGACCAGACAACGACTCCAAATTGGAATCATCCTCGTGATACACCGTTTGCTCCCCATCTAGCACCAGCACGTGACCGTCGATAGCTGCTTTGTCCACCAGATGGCTTTGCGTCAACAGCAGCTTCGCACCCGAGTCGTCTAGCATGTAGCGGATACGCTCCTCTGGATACGTCGGATCGATGGGGACATATGCACCCCCGGCTTTTAAAATCCCGAAGATGCCCACGATCATGTCCACCGAACGCTCGGTCATCAGACCCACCAAACGATCCTTCGTCACGCCTTGGTTACGCAAGGTACGAGCCAGACGATTCGCACGTGAATTCAGCTCGCGATAGGTCAGTTGCTCTCCTTCGAAGAACAACGCTGCCTGCTCCGGTGTCTGCGCCGTTTGTGTCTCGAACAAGCCATGGATCGTTTGCCCGCTTGGATACTCAGCAACTGTATTTCCCCATACGCTGAGAATTTGCTCACGCTCCTGCTCACTTACCATATCCAGCTCCTGCACTCGAATGTCCGGCTTCGTCACCACCTGCTCCAACAGCTGTATCAGATGGCCCTGAGTCCGTTCAACGGCTTCACGATCATATAACTTCGCATTGTATTCAAATCGGATTTTCATCGCTTCCTGCGGCATGACGACCAGATTGAAATCATAGTTGGTTTGTTCAATCATGCCGGCATTGCGAATTTCAAAATCCGACTCTGCACCTTCGCCAAGTTGCTCGACCTGCTCCTCCACCGGATAGTTTTCAAACACGATAATGTGGTTGATCAGATCTTGCTTTTGCTCGCTCAAGGCTTGAATTTCATACAGCGGATACGTTTCATAATCTTGAGAAGTCAGCGCCTGCTTCTGATTCGTTCTGATCATGTCGGCAAAGGTGTCCTCAGCCCCGCTGCGGATCCGTATTGGAATGGTGTTAATGAACAAGCCCACCATATTTTCGATCCCCGAAATATCCGCTGGACGACCAGACACTACACCGCCAAAAACAGCGTCGTCACTACCGTTGTACTTTTGGAGCAGCAAGCCCCAAGCTGTTTGCAGCAATGTATTGGTGGTCACGTGGTGCTGCTTGGCCACCATTTCCATACGTCCGGTCAAGTCCTTGCCCAGATCGCACAGGATATGCTCAAATTGTGCACCGTCCGCTTTCACGCCTACTTTTCCGGTCGGAATCGAAGTTTGCTGATCATAGCCGAGCAAATAATCCTTCCAATAGGAAGCTGCAGCCCCTACATCCTGTGCTTCAAGCCACTCAATATACTGACTGTATGGAGTAACGGGGGCAAGCTTCGGCTCTCTATGCTCCACGGCTGCAAAATAAGCCTCAAACACCTCATCCGTGACTAACGCCACACACCAGCCATCCATCAAGATGTGATGAGAGCTCCACACAAAATAATAATCCTCGTCACCTGTTCGTAAAATCGCCACGCGCATCAACGCATCCCGGGACAAATCGAATCCGGCTGCCTTGTCCTTGCGAATAAATTCCTGCACATACGCGTCACGTTCCTGATCATTCAGATGACGCAAATCTTCACATTTGAAACCAACATCCTTGCGGCGGAAAATAACCTGCACAGGCTCATCCTGCCAACCGCTGATGAAATTGGCCCTAAATATCTCATGCCGCTGCGCCAAATGATTCAAGCTATCTTGGAAAATATCCGCTTGGAAGCGTCCGTGCAAATCAAAGGTCGTTTGTTCAAAATAAGCTCCCGACTCTGCATCCATCAGACTATGGAACAACATGCCTTTTTGCATCGGCGTCAGCGCATATACATTTTCCAGTTCCCCCATGTCACGAGTCTGCTCTACCAACTGATCCAGCTCGGCCATGGTTACATTGTTAAGCATGACATCGCTTGGCGTCAGCTCTTGCTGTTTGCGGCTTGTGCAATGCGTAATGATTTCCTGCAAACTGATTCTAAACGCTTCAGCTAGCTGCTCCATCGTTTCATGGCGATACTCCTGCTTGCTGTAGCTGATCGTCAATTGCAGCTCGCCTTCCGAAATCAGTCCGTTCATATCCAGCGTGTGCGTTCTAGCTGCATGGGCGCTAAGCTCTGCACCGCTAGAGTAAGGAGATACGCCAATGGATTGATTTTGCATATCTTGGTCAAATTGTCCCAAATAGTTAAAGCTGATTTCAGGTTCGGTTACAAAACGCTCTTGCTCACGTGCTGCGGACAGGTATCTCAACATCCCGTAGCCAATGCCCTTTTGCGGAATGCGGCGTAGTCCTTCTTTCACATGTTTGATGCGTTGTGAAAGGTCTTGCCCCATGCTCATATCCAGCACAACCGGGAATTGAGTCGTAAACCAGCCCACGGTGCGCGTAATATCCAGTTCTGGCAAAATGGACTCCCGTCCATGACCTTCCAGGCTCACGAGCACTCGTTCCAGGCCCGCCCAGCGATAAATAGTCAGTCCCAATGCGGTAAGCAGCAAATCATTCATATCCGTGTTGTAGGCACGATGTGCCTGTTTTAACAGCTGCTCCGTTTCCTGAGCTGTCCACGTGACCGTAATGTTCTCGCTGTCCCTATTCAAGGAATGAGAATGGGATTCGTCTTTTGGAAGCGGCTCATACATTCCCTGTTCAATTTCTTGCCAGAATGCGAGTTCTGCTACCATGGCCGGGCCGTTCGCATATTGAGACTGCCCATCAGCCCAGGTGCGGAACGAATCCGTTTTGTGCGGAAGACGAGCCGCTTGTCCGTTCAATGCCTGCTCGTAGGCGGTCGTAATATCCTCAAACAAAATGCGCCAAGATACGGTATCCACCACTAAGTGATGAATCGCCATCAGCAAATGATCTCCATCGGGACAATGGAACAGCCCCAGCTTCACCAGCGGTCCTTCGCTTACATGAATACCCGCTTGAATTTCATTTACTTTGGCCTCGATCGCCGCAGATACCTCAGACTCATTTCTGAAGTCGGCCCGATCCAGCGTATACAGCTCGCCCTCCCCAACCGCACGGTTCCAAGCTTCATATCCGTACTCCGTAGGACGGAAAATGATACGCAGTGCGTCGTGATGGCTCACGACGTGATCCATCGCTGTGCGCAGGGCCGTTTCATTAAAACCGTCCTTGCTATGCAGCATAATGGACTGGTTATGATGATGAGCATCCGTCAGGTTCTGCTCAAAGAACCATTGTTGAACGGGTGTCAGCTTCACAGCGCCCACCACTTCGCTCTGATCCGCCAATCGGGTCACCGTTTGGACTTTCAGTGCCAATGCAGACACGGTTGGATGACTGAACAGGTCTTTCATCTCCAGTCGATAACCTGCTTGCAGCAATCGGGATGATACTTGCAAGGCCTTGATCGAATCGCCACCCAGTTCGAAGAAGTTATCCTGCGTGCCTACCGCTTCCACACCGAGCACCCCGGCCCATACCGCAGCCAATACTTGTTCCACCGTGGTACGCGGTGCCACATAGGCTGCACCGGTATGGATGCTTCCTTCCGGTTCCGGCAAGGCCTTGCGGTCGATTTTGCCGTTGTGGGTCAGTGGCAAGGTCTCCAGACGCATCAAGCGTGCAGGTACCATATGTGCTGGCAGTCCGGCTTCCAGCTCGGCCTGTACCTCCTCAATCCGCAGCTCTGCTTCTCCTGTGATGTATCCGCACAAATACTTGTGTCCACGCTCATCCGTCCGGTCGATGACTACCGCTTGACGCACACCCGGCACCCGCTGGATCGCCGTTTCAATCTCACCCAGCTCGATCCGGTAGCCCCGGATTTTCACTTGATAGTCCATCCGGCCGATAAAGTCCACATTGCCGTCCTGCATCCACCGCGCCAAGTCGCCTGTGCGGTACAATCGTTCACCCGGTACGTACGGGTTCGCTACAAATTTCTCGGCCGTCAGGTCTGCACGGTTCAGGTAGCCCCGTGCTACCCCAGCTCCGCCAATACACAGCTCACCCAGTACACCGATCAGCACCGGATTCAGCTGGCTGTCCACGATGTAGAAGCGCGCGTTCAGCCACGCTTGGCCAATCGGTACACTGCCGCTGCTTGGCAGCTTCGACAGCTCTTCATCATAGAAGCTAGAGTCAATCGCTGCTTCCGTGACGCCGTAGCTGTTCATAATGCGAATATCTGCGCCAAATCGTTCTTGCAGCACCCGGTAATCCGTCACGCTGCAGCTATCCGAGCTGGTAATCAGCAATTCCAGGCTGCTCATGTCCAGTCCCTGTTCATATACATGCTGCATAAACGGTACGATCAGGGCCGGGGTCGATTCGAATACCGTAATCTGGTAATCGCGAATCCAGCCATACAGACGGCTTGGATCAATCCGGTCGTCCTTCGGACAGATGACCATCGTGCCGCCGTTATAAAGCGTCCGCGCAATATCGCCGACGAACACGTCGAAGGAGAAGCTTGCCAGTTGTAGCAATCGTACCGGGAACCGGTTCAGACGGTAATCCCGACGATACGCCGCAGCCGTATTCACCAAGCTGCGATGCTCAATCATGACGCCCTTCGGACGTCCCGTTGTACCGGAGGTGTAGATCACATAGGCCAGATCCTGCGGTTCGTTGATGTGCTCGATATCGGTGGTGTCTCCGGTATACAGCGACTCATCGTCCAGCGCCAGCACGGTATGCAGACGCAAGTGCGTTGCGGGTTCGACTGTAGCTTCGCTTTCATCCAACCAGACTTGTGCACGCTCCTGCAATCCCGTCTGGGTCAGTAGCACCGTAGCACCACTGTCCTCCAGCATGAAACGAATGCGTTCGGACGGATAGTCTGCATCTAGCGGCACATATGCGCCTCCAGCTTTCCACACTGCCAATACGCCGACCAGCATGTCGACCGAACGTTCACTCAAAATGCCGACAATCGACTCGCGGCCAATACCTTCATTTCGCAGTCTGCGCGCCAATTGGTTCGCACGCTCGTTCAGTGTGCGGTACGTAAGCTGCTGCTCCTCGTACACCACCGCCACGTGATCCGGTACAAGCTGCGCTTGTTCTTCCACAAAGGTATGGAACAGTGCTCCTGCTTCTACCGCAGCAACATCCGATACCCCTACATCTCCAAAACCGTAGATGATTTGTGCCTTTTCCTCGACGGTTACCATCTCCAAAGCTGCCAGTGACTGCTGCGGATGAAGGGTAATTGCACGAACAAGCTCGGTAAAATGCTGTGCCAATCGCGCGATGGTTTCAGGCTTGTACAGCGCCGTGCTGTATTCCAGACTGCACAGAATACCCTCCGGTTGCTCCACTGCATCCAAAGTCAGATCAAACTTGGCCGTATGATTGTCCGTCGGATACGTCTTAAAGGTCAGACCCTCCAGTTCGAACTCCTGCTGCTCAAATGTTTTCAACTCAAACATCGTGTCAAACAGCGCATTCCGGCTCGTATCCCGCGTTAAATTCAGCTTTTCAACCAGTTCTTCAAAAGGATACTCCTGATGTTCATAAGCACTGAGCGCATGCTCTTTCACCTCTTGCAAGTAATTCAGGAACGTTTTGTCGCCAGACGGATAATTGCGGATCGCCAGCGTGTTGAGGAATACGCCTACCAAGCCCTCCAGTTCCGCATGCGGTCTTCCGGCAATCGGCGTGCCGACGATGATGTCCTCCTGCCCCGAATATTTATGCAAGAGCGTGCTATACGCGGCCAGCAACACCATGTACAAGGTGGAGCCGGTTTGCGCGGCCAGCTGTTTCAACTGCTCGCTGTCCTCCAGGCTGATCGCAAATTCCAATCGAGCTCCTTCCAGACGCTGTACGGCTGGTCTTGCAAAATCCGTTGGCATATCCAACGCCGGAATGTCACCAGCCATCGTGTTCAGCCAGTAGCTTTCCTGCTCACGAAGACGTTCACTTTGCATATCGGCATGCTGCCAAACGGCATAGTCCTTGTACTGGATGCGCAGGGACGGCAGTTCCTTGCCTTCATACAATTGAGAGAACTCCTGCACGATAATGCCTTCAGTCACGCCATCCGAAATAATATGGTGCATGTCATAGAGCATGACGTGACGCTCCGGTCCGGTTTCCACCAACTGAACCCGCAGCAACGGTGCTTGTGCGAGATCAAATGCACGTACAAAGTCCTGTGCGTACTGCTGGGTCTCTTCTTCGCTTGCCTGCACATGCTCCACGTTGAATGCGACGCCCGATTCAATCCATTGAATAACCTCGCCATCCACCATGTCGAATCGGGTTCGCAAGGCTTCATGACGGACAATCAGCTGGCGGAAGGCTTGCTCCAGTTGCGTTTTATCCAAGAAACCTTCAATAATCAAAGCGCCCGGCATATTGTAGCTAACCTCTCCGCCTTCCAGGTGACTCAGCACGTACATCCGTTTTTGCGCCGAGGAAACGGGATAATATGCACGCTCCTCCGCCACAGGGATGGATACATACGTTTGCTGCGTCTGATCTTCTCCCATCACCTGCACCAGTTGCTCAATCGTCGGATATTGGAAAATATCTCGCAGGGCCAGCTTGTAATTCAGCTCCTGATGGATTTTCGCCATCAGTGTTGTGGCGCGCAGAGAATGTCCTCCCACTTCAAAGAAGTTATCCTGGATGCCTATCTGCCGATGATTCAAAACGCTTTGCCAAATACGTACCAGTTGCTCTTCCAGCAGTGTCCGCGGTGCCACATACGCCGTGCCTCCTTCGAGGCGCGCTTCCGGCGCAGGCAACGCTTTGCGGTCAATTTTTCCGTTTGGTGTCAGCGGGAAACGATCCAGTTGTACAACATACGTCGGGATCATATAACCCGGCAGCTTGGGCTGCAGCATGTTGCGCAGCTCGGGCAAATTCAGCGCCTCAGAGGCTACGACATACGCACACAAATCCTTGTCTCCGTCTTCGTTTTCCCAGGCGGTGACGATGGCTTTCTGAATGCCTTCCACGGTCAGCAGCTGCGCTTCCACCTCGCCCAGTTCAATCCGGAAGCCCCGGATTTTGACCTGATCATCCATCCGGCCGATAAAGTCCACATTGCCGTCCGGCATCCACCGCGCCAAATCGCCTGTGCGGTACAATCGTTCACCTGGTACATACGGATTCGCTACGAATTTCTCGGCCGTCAAGTCCGCACGATTCAGGTAGCCTCGTGCCACTCCGGCTCCGCCAATGCACAGCTCGCCCAGTACGCCGATCGGCACCGGATTCAGCTGGCTGTCCACGATGTAGAAGCGTGCGTTCAGCCACGCCTGACCAATCGGCACATTGCCGCTGCTTGGCAGCTTCGACAGCTCTTCATCGTAGAAGCTGGAGTCAATCGCCGCTTCCGTGACGCCGTAGCTGTTCATAATGCGGATATCTGCGCCAAATCGTTCTTGCAGTACCTGGTAATCTGTCACACTACAGCTATCCGAGCTGGTAATCAGCAGTTCCAGACTGCTCATGTCCAGTCCCTGTTCATGCACATGCTGCATAAACGGTACGATCAGGGCCGGGGTCGATTCGAACACTGTAATCTGGTAATCGCGAATCCAGCCATACAAACGGCTAAAATCAATCCGGTCGTCTTTCGGACAAATAACCATCGTGCCACCGTTATAGAGCGTCCGCGCGATATCCCCGACGAAGACGTCGAAGGAGAAGCTCGCCAGCTGCAGCAGTCGTACCGGGAACTGGCTCAGACGGTAATCCCGACGATACGCCGCAGCCGTATTGACCAAGCTGTGATGTTCGATCATGACGCCCTTCGGACGTCCTGTTGTCCCGGACGTGTAGATCACATACGCCAGATCCTGCGGTTCGTTGATATGATCGACGTCTGTGGTATCACCGATGTACAGCGACTCATCATCCAAAGCCAGCATCGTCTGCAGACGCAAGTTCGCTGCGGATTCGGATGCTGCTTCGCTAGGTGGCGAATCTGCTGTTCCATTCAGGGTTCCATGGAGAGTACCTGATTCCATCGTTCCAGCCGCTGTTTCTAACTCGGCCTTAAACTGCCCTCCCGTCAAGGCCTGTCGGCTTTCATCCAGCCAGACCTGCGCACGGTCCTGCAAGCCTGTTTGGGTCAACAGTACCGTGGCGCAGCTGTCTTCTAACATGAAACGAATACGTTCGGACGGATAGTCTGCATCCAGCGGCACATAGGCGCCTCCAGCTTTCCATACCGCCAATACGCCGACCAGCATGTCCACCGAACGCTCACTCAAAATGCCGACAATCGACTCGCGTCCAATGCCTTCATTCCGCAATCTACGCGCCAATTGGTTCGCACGCTCGTTCAGTTTCCGGTACGTAAGCTGCTGCTCCTCGTACACCACCGCCACGTGATCCGGCACAAGCTGTGCCTGTTCTTCCACAAAGGTATGGAATAAGGCTTCTGCTTCAACAGCAGCAACATCCGATACCCCCACATTTCCAAATCCATGGATGATTTGTGCTTTTTCCTCGGCAGGTACCATCTCCAAAGCTGCCAGTGGCTGTTGTGGATGCAGTGTAATTGCACGTACGAGTTCGGTAAAATGCTGCGCCAATCGCGCAATAGTCTCAGGCTTGTACAGCGCCGTGCTGTATTCCAGACTGCACAGAATACCTTCTGGCTGCTCTATTGCATCCAAGCTCAGATCAAATTTGGCCGTATTATTTTCCAGCGGATATGAATGTAAGGTCAGACCTTCCAGCTGGAACTCCTGTTGCTCCAATGTTTTCAACTCAAACATCGTGTCAAACAGCGCATTTCGGCTCGTATCCCGCGTCAAATTCAGCTTTTCAACCAGCTCTTCAAAAGGATAGTCCTGATGCTCATAAGCACTGAGCGCATGCTCCTTCACCTCTTGCAGATAATCCAGGAACGATTGGTCGCCAGACGGATAATTGCGGATTGCCAACGTGTTGATGAAGACACCTACCAGGCTCTCCAGTTCCGCATGTGGTCTTCCAGCAATCGGCGTTCCCACTACGATATCTTCTTGGCCTGTGTATTTATGCAAGAGCGTAGTGTACGCCGCCAGCAGCACCATATACAGGGTTGCGCCGGTTTGCGAAGCCAGTTCTTTCAGGCGTTCGCTAACTTCACGCTCCAGTCCGAATTCGATCGTATCCCCTGCCGTACTCTGCACCGCCGGACGGGCAAAGTCGGTTGACAGATCCAGCACAGGCACTCCGCCCCGGAAGGTACCCAGCCAGTACGCTTCCTGACGCTGCATCCACTCCTGATGGGCTTCGCTTTGCTGCCAGACCGCATAGTCTTTGTACTGAACCCGCAATGGCGATAGCTCTTCACCGCCATACAAGCGGACAAATTCATCGGTCAGTACCTCCATCGACACACCATCCGAAACGATATGGTGCATGTCGAGCATGAGCAGATGCTGTTGTTCTTGCTCTGCTCCTTGTACGCCCAAGTCCACCAAGCCTACCCGCAGCAGCGGTGCAGCTTTCAGATCAAACGGACGGACAAACTGCCGAACCCGTTCTTGTGCTTCCTGGCTGATCGTCGTGTCCGTAGCTGTATCCAAATCTGTAGCTGTGTCCTGATCTGTATCCGAAGCCGAACGCTCTGCCTGTACCTTCGTATATTCCACCTCGAACGGCACGGTGTCCTCAACCCATTGCATCGGCTCATTGTCCACTAGCTCAAAGCGGGTACGCAAGGTTGCATGGCGATCGATCAATTGACGGAACACATCTTCTACTCGTTTCACATCCAGCGGGCCGCTCACTTGCAGCACCGACGGCATGTTGTAGTTCACATCATTCGGGTCGAACTGATGCAATACATACAGTCGTTTTTGCGCCGAAGATAACGGGTAGAAGCTGCGTTCTTCCGTTACCGGAATGGACGCGTATGTTACTTGATCCAGCTGTTCCAGTACGACTGCTAATTGTTCAATGGTTGGTGCTTCAAAAATACTGCGCAGTGGAAGCGGTTTGTTCAGCTCCTTGTGAATCTTCGAGGCCAGTGTCGTCGCCCGCAGCGAGTGTCCGCCAATCTCAAAGAAGTTTTCCTTCACACCGACCTGCGCCAGACCCAGCACATCCTGCCAAATTTGTGCCAGTTTCACTTCCACCCACGTCCGCGGTGCGACATAATCGGCTCCAGTTTGCAGGCTGCCTTCCGGTGCTGGCAGGGCCTTGCGGTCAATTTTGCCATTTGAACTCAGCGGCATTTGCTCCAGCTGTACAAAGTACGATGGCACCATGTAGCTTGGCAGCTCCCGGCCCAGCTCACTTCTCAGCTCGCTGGCACCCATTTCTTGTCCGGCGACATAGTACGCCACCATTTGTTTCTGGCCCGTTTCATCCGCGCGAGCCGTGACTACGGCTTCGCGTACCGATTCCACTTGCAGCAGCTGCGATTCGACCTCGCCCAGTTCAATCCGGTAACCCCGGATTTTCACCTGATGGTCGATCCGGCCCAGATATTCAATGTTGCCGTCCGGCATCCATCTCGCCAAATCGCCTGTGCGGTACATCCGCTCATAGCCTGCTTCCCCGCCAGCAAACGGATCTTTCACAAATTTCTCGGCCGTCAGTTCTGGACGGTTCAGATAACCTCGGGCTACGCCGACACCGCCGATGCACAGCTCACCCGCAACCCCGATCGGCTGCAATTGCTCCGTGCCTTCCTTCACGATGTACAGACGAATGTTTTGAATCGGTTTTCCGATCGGAATAACTCCATATTCCTCATCCGGTTCACAATCAAAGTACGATACGTCCACCGTCGCTTCGGTTGGCCCATACAGGTTGATTAGCTTTGCTCCGGCCAGGCTCGACACAAGCTGTTGGAACCGTGCGACATGCTGTGGCGGTAATGCTTCGCCACTGGCAAAAACGTGGCGCAGCGTTCCCAGCTTCGCTTGCATCACTTCCCGTGGCTGCTGCTCCACATATTCCAGGAACGCATGCAGCATGGCAGGTACAAAGTGCATCGTACTCACGCCATCGCGAGCAATCGTGTCGACGATGTCTTCCGGGTTCTTTTCCCCGCCGACCGACAGCAAGCTCACCTTCGAGCCGACCAGCGACCACCAGAACAGCTCCCACACCGACACGTCGAACGTGAAGGCCGTCTTTTGCAGAATCGTATCTTCCGCACTCAAGCCATAACGATCATGCATCCACAAAATCCGATTTAGCACAGAATGGTGCTCCACCATCACGCCCTTCGGTTTGCCTGTGGAGCCGGACGTATAGATGACATAGGCTACATGGTGTGGTCCGGCCAGTGGCTCCAGATTCGAGCCATCTTCGTGGTAAATGTCTTGGCCAGACTGCTCATGACGATCCAGCACCAGCACCTGGCCGTCAAAACTCAGTGATGCTTGCTCCGCCAGATGCGATTGCGTCAGTACCAACTTCGCTTCCGAGTCCTCCAGCATAAAGCGGATGCGATCCGCCGGATAGTCCGGATCGATCGGCACGTAGGCTCCGCCTGCTTTGAGGATCGCGTAGATGCCTACGATCATGTCCAGAGAGCGCTGAACCAAAATGCCCACGGGCTGATCCGGTTCAACACCTTCCGCACGCAGCGTCCGAGCCAAACGGTTCGCGCGTTCATTCAGCTCCGCGTAGGTCAACGATTCCGCTCCGCACAACACTGCCACCTGATCCGGTGTTCGTGCCGCCTGCTGCTCAAACATTGCACTTAGCGTCTGATCCTGCGGATAG
The DNA here is from genome assembly GCF_900116035.1 of Paenibacillus sp. cl130. Classification (NCBI taxonomy): domain Bacteria; kingdom Bacillati; phylum Bacillota; class Bacilli; order Caryophanales; family Paenibacillaceae; genus Paenibacillus; species Paenibacillus sp. cl130. The sequence continues at coordinate 30,984 of NZ_FOYG01000003.1, read as the reverse complement.
GCTGCCGCCGTATCTCCCCACATCTGAACGATCTGCGCCTGCTCTTCCGGTGTCACCAATTCCAGCTCATTTACTTGGATATGCGGATTGTCGATAATTTGCTCGATGACATGCAGTACATGTCCCTGCATCCGCTCTATCGTAGACCGATCGTATACATTGGCGTTATATCTGAACAGGATGCGGAAAAGCTCATCGGGCATCACAATCAAGTCCAGATCATAGTTCGTTTGCTCAACAACCTCTACATTCGTAATTTCAAAAGCGGACGGACGAGCTTCACCCAGCTGCTCAACTTGCTCCTCTACCGGATAATTCTCAAATACCATAATGTGATTAATCAGGTTCTGCTTCTGCTCGGTCAGCGCCTGAATCTCATATAGCGGGAAGCTGTCATAGGCTCCCGAGGCCAGTGCCTGTTCCTGCGTTTTCCGCATCACTTCCACAAAAGTGGCATTCCGTTCACTTTGAATCCGAACCGGGATCGTATTAATGAACAAACCGATCATATGCTCTACGCCGGCAATATCTGTTGGACGTCCAGATACGACACTACCAAAAATAACATCCTCATTGTTGTTATATTTCTGCAAAATAAGGCCCCACACGCTCTGCATCAGCGTATTAATCGTGACCTGCTGCTGCTTCGCAATCCGGTGTATGGCTTCGCTCCATGTTGGATCCAGATCTACCGTTATTTTTTCAGAGATATATTTGCTGGTGTCGCTTGTTGTGGTGGATGGAACATGTTCCTTTTCTTTTTCCTTGCTGTCCGGCGTTGGCTCCTTCCATAAAGCATCTGCACCCGGCAACAACGTTTGCTGTTCAAAGCCCGCCAAATAGCTGCTCCAGTATTCTTTTGCCGCACGTTCATCCTGACGCTCTAGCCATTCGATATATTGGCCATACGGTGTAATCGCTGCAAGCTCCGGCTGCTTCTGCTCCAGCAGTGCAAAGTACGTACCAAACACTTCGCCTGTAACCAGCGATAAGCACCAGCCATCCATGACAATGTGATGGAAGCTCCATACCAAATGATACGTTTCTTCATCTGTTTGCAATACCTGTACGCGCATGAGTGCATCGGTTCCGAGATTAAAGCCTCTAGCTTGGTCCTCCAGCTTAAACGCCTGGATATACGCCTGTTGCTCCGCTTCCTGCATGCCGCGTACATCCTGGAAGGAAAGGTCGCTATCTTTGTGACGGAACACGATCTGCAATGGCTCCTGACTGTGCCCTGTCTCAAACATATGGAAATTCGTGCGCAGCGCTTCATGACGCTGTGTCAGTACATCCAGACTCTTGCGGAAAATTTCAACATCAAAGCTTCCTTTTTGATCAAACGAGGCTTGCTGGAAGTAGGCGCCTGACTGCGGCTCCATCAAGCTATGGAAATGCATCCCCTTCTGCATTGGCGAAAGAGCATATACATTTTCCAGCTCGCCCACAGAAGCTGTTTGCTCCGTCAATTGCTCCAGTTGCTCCAGTGTCAAGCCTTTGAACAATACATCACTTGGTGTTAGCTCACTCCGCTCTTTGGAGGCACAATGAGTGATCACTTCCTGCAAGCTTTCCTGCAGCAGCTGCGCAAAGTTTTCTACATTTTGCTGATGATATACCTTACTGTCATAGCGAATTTCCAGTGTCAGCGCGCCCGCCGTAATCATTCCGTTCACATTCAAAGGATGCTCCAGTACGGTATGATCACTCATCGGCTCTCCACCTGGATGTGAAGACAGAACGATATCCCCATTTTCCAAGTCCTGATCAAATTGTCCCAAATAGTTAAAGCTAATTTCAGGCTGCAAGGCAAGGGAATGATGGGCATCATCCTGAGACATATATTTCAAAATGCCGTAGCCAATGCCCTTATGCGGTACATGGCGCAGGTCTTCCTTCACCCGCTTGATTCGCTGCCCTACTTCTGCCTTTCCGTCCACACCCAGCAGCACCGGATATTGGCTTGTAAACCAGCCCACGGTACGGGTGATGTCGATATCTGGAACAATGGCTTCCCGACCATGTCCCTCCAGATTGACCAGCACGCGCTCCTGACCGCTCCAGTTATATAATGCTGTGCCGAGTGCGGTTAACAGCAGATCATTGACCTCCGTGTGGTACGCACGATGTGCTTCCTGCAGCAGCAGTCGTGTTTCCTGCTCGCTCCAAGCTACGCTCACCGTCGCAGTGTCTCTGATTAGAGAATGTTGTCCCTCTGCTCTCTCATGATCCTTAGGCAACGATGCGACTTCCGTTTGGGCAAGACGGTGCCAGTATTCGCGTTCGTCTTCGATGGCCGGACTATTCGCATATTGTGATAAGCGCTCTGCCCAAGTGGAGAACGAGTCCGTTTTATATGGCAAACGAATGGCTTCTCCACGAACCGCCTGCTCATATCCCGTGGCAAAATCCTCAAACACAATCCGCCATGAAATCCCGTCCACCACCAAATGGTGAATCGCAATCAGTAAATGATCCCCATCCATGCAGCGGAAAAGTCCCAGCTTCACCAGTGGTCCCTCGTCCAGACGAATGGAGCTTTGGATGGCATTGGCTTTCATTTCAATCGCCACCGCCACATCTGCAGCGTCTTCGATACCCGTCAAATCAACAACGTCCAGACTGTATAGCTGACCTTCGTTCAAACCGCGATTCCACGCTTCATAGCCCTGTTCGGTCTGACGGAAGATCATACGTAGCGCATCATGATGCTCCGTTACCTTGGTCACCGTTTGATGCAATGCGGCTTCATCAAAGCCTTGTGCTCTATACAGCATCACTGACTGATTGAAATAATGCGGCTCTGCTGATGATTGTCCAAAGAACCATTGCTGAATCGGGGTTAGCTTGGCGCTTCCCAAAACTACCCGCTGATCGGCTGTACGGCTGACCTTGTGTACATGACCACTCAGCATCGAAATGGACGGATATTGGAACAAATCCTTCATGTCCAGCTTGTAGCCCGCTTGCAGCAAACGGGAGGATACCTGGATTGCCTTGATCGAATCGCCGCCCAGATCAAAGAAATTATCCAAAATCCCGACTCTCTTCGTTCCTAATACAGCCTGCCAAATGGACACTAACGTCTGCTCCAGCGCTGTGCGCGGCTCTACATAATCCGCTCCGCTTTGCAGGCTGCCTTCTGGTGCCGGCAGGGCCTTGCGGTCGATTTTACCGTTCGGTGTCAGCGGCATCTGCTCCAGCTGGATGAAATACGGAGGCACCATGTAGTTTGGCAACTCCTCACCCAGTAAACTGCGTAGCTCACCAGCGCTTACATCTCGTTCAGCGACATAGTACGCCACCAGTTGGTTTTGCCCTTGCTCGTCCGCTTGTGCCAGTACGATGACCTCTTGTACATCTTCTACTTTCAAAATTTGTGCTTCAACCTCACCCAGCTCGATCCGATAGCCCCGGATTTTCACCTGATGGTCGATCCGGCCCAAATATTCGATGTTGCCATCCGGCATCCATCTCGCCAAGTCACCTGTACGGTACATCCTTTCATAGCCCGCTTCGCCAGCCGCAAACGGATTCGATACAAATTTCTCAGCCGTCAGCTCTGGACGATCCAGATAACCCCGAGCCAGACCCGGACCGGACACGCACAGTTCACCCGCTACGCCCACCGGAGCCAAATGTCCATGCACATCCACCATGTATACCCGATGATTCGGCACAGGGCGTCCGATAGAAATCAGTTGTCCGGCTCTCTCATCCTCGGATACCGGCCAGATGGATGTCGCCACCGAGTTTTCAGTTGGACCGTAGCCATTGTAGTACGCGACCTGATCCTTCCACTTGTACACCAATTCTGTTGAAGATGCAGAACCCGCAGTGAACAGAATACGCAGGTTTGGCATCCGCTCCGGCTCCAGATACACCGCATAGGTCGGCGGCAAAGCGGCCACGGTGATTTGATGATCCGCCATATATTGCTCAAACCGTTCGTAATTCAAAATCGTTTCTGACGTTGGCACATACAACGTGGCTCCGCAGAACAGCGCCTGGAAGATTTCCCAGCAGGCCGCATCAAACGAATAGCTGGCGAACAGCAACGCATGATCCGACGTGCTCATCCGAAGCGTCTGATCAAAATACGTCTTCAGATTGCACAGCCCATGATGCTCGAGCATTACGCCCTTCGGCTGCCCCGTTGTACCCGACGTATAAATGACATACGCCAGATCGTTCGGACCAGACAACGACTCCAGATTGGAATGATCCTCATGGTACACATCCTGCGTTCCATCCAGCACCAGCATGCGGCCGTCAAACGTGACTTTGTCTACCAGATGGCTTTGTGTCAACAACAGCTTCGCCCCTGAGTCGTCCAGCATGTAGCGGATACGCTCCTCTGGATACGTCGGATCGATGGGGACATATGCACCCCCGGCCTTCAAAATCCCGAAGATACCTACGATCATGTCCACCGAGCGCTCGGTCATCAGACCCACCAAACGATCCTTCGTCACACCTTGACTGCGCAAGGTACGAGCTAATCGATTGGCGCGTGCATTCAGTTCACGATAGGTCAACTGCTCTCCTTCGAAGAACAGGGCTGTCTGCTCCGGCGTCCGCACGGTTTGCGCCTCGAACAAGCCATGAATCGTTTGCTCGTTTGGATACTCAGCAGCTGTATTTCCCCATACGCTGAGAATTTGCTTGCGCTCCTGCGCGGTTACCATATCCAGCTCATGTACGCGAATGTCCGGCTTCGCTGTCACCTGTTCCAGCAGCTGTACCAGATGACCTCGAATTTGCTCTACACTTTCCCGTTCAAAGGCCAGTGCATTATAACCAAAGCTCATGTGAATGGTGTTCCCTGGCAGTACCACCAGGTTAAAGTCATAGTTGGTCTGCTCGACAGACTCGGCTCCGGTGATGCTGAAGCTGGACTCATCGTCGTTGCCTAATTGCTCCAATTGTTCCTCTACCGGATAGTTCTCAAAAATAAGAATATGATTGATCAAATCCTGCTTAAGCTCCGACAGCCCCAGAATTTCATACAGCGGGTACGTATCATAGGCATGGGAAGCAATGGATTGCTCCTGGGTTTGCTTCATCACGTCTGAGAATAAGCTGTCCACTTGACTGCGGATGCGTACAGGAATGGTATTGATAAACAAACCTATGATGTGCTCCACATTCGGAATGTCTGCCGGACGTCCAGATACCACGCTGCCAAACACCACATCATCTGTGCCATTATATTTTTGCAGCAAAAGGCCCCACACCGTCTGCATCAACGTATTGATCGTTACCTGATAACGCTTGGCTATGCGCTGAATGCCTGCCGTTAGCTCCGCGCCCAAGTCAAAATCTAGACGCTCCGCCTGATATCCTGTTTTGCCCTGAATTTTAGCCTGTGGCAGGCGGGACTGTTCCTCATATCCTTCCAGAACCTTGCTCCAGTAACCTGATGCGGCCTGACGATCCTGCTGCTCCAGCCATTCGATATATTGACTGTATGGCGTTACAGGGGCCAGTTCCGGCTGTTTATGGGCCAGTATCGAAAAATAACTTGCAAACACTTCATTGGTCACCAGCGACAAGCACCAGCCGTCCATCACGATATGATGGAAGCTCCATACAAAACGGTACGCATCCTCACCTATGCGCAAAACGGCGACACGCATCAAAGCATCCTGCGCCAGATCAAAGCCTCTTTGCTTGTCTTTGCGCGTATATTCGAGGATGTACTCGTTTTGCTGCACTTCCTCCATATCTCGCAAATCTTCCACATAGAGTTCACTGTGCTTATTGCGGTACACGACCTGCAGCGGTTCATCCTTCCAGCCACTGTAGAAGTTCGTGCGCAGTGCTGTATGCCGCTGCACCAATACATCCAAACTTGCCGCAAACGCATCGATATTAAAATGTCCTTGCAGATCAAAGGAGGCCTGTTCAAAATAAGCTCCCGATTGCGAGTCCATCAGATTGTAAAAGAGCATGCCCTTTTGCATCGGCGTCAGCGCGTATACATTTTCCAGCTCACCTATATGTGCGGCCTGCGCTGCCATGTGCTCCAGTTCTCCAGTCGTCAGACCCTGGAAGGACACATCACTCGGCGTCAGCTCCGGCTGTTCCTGAGCGACACAATGTGTAATCACCTCTTGCAAAGCGGATTGTAGCAGTCCCGCCACACGTTCCAGCGTTTCTTTGCGATACTGCTTACGACTGTAAGCGATCGTCAAGTGCAGCGTGCCTTCCGAGATCATCGCGTTCAAATCCAGCGTGTAGAGTAACGGTGAATGTGCATCCTCTGTCTCCCCTGCGCTATAGGATGACAATGTGATTCCACTGTTTTGCACATCCTGATCGACCTGTCCCAAGTAGTTAAAGCTGATTTCCGGTTCTACTGCAAACGCATTGGACGCAGGAGACAAGTAGCGCCAAGTTCCATACGTCAGCCCTTTATGTGGAATCCGGCGCAAACCTTCCTTCGTTTCTTTGATGTGCTGTGCCAGTGTCATTCCCTTGCCCATTTCCAGCAGCACCGGATACAAGCTCGTAAACCAGCCTACCGTACGTGTTATATCCACCTCTGGCAAGATCGCTTCCCGGCCATGTCCCTCCAGGTTCACCAGCACCTGTCCCGCGCCTGTCCAGTTGTGCATTGCCAATCCTAACGCGGTCAACAGCAAATCATTGACCTCGGTGTTATAGGCGCGATGGGCCTGCTTCAGCAGCTGCTGAGTTTCAGCTTCGGTCCACTCTACCGTCAGCACTTCGCTGTCTGCATTCAAGGAGCCCTCATAGGCAAAATCCTTAGGTAGCGGCGCCGCTTCCGCTTTGGCCTGTTCCAGCTCCTTCCAGTAGACTGTATCCGATGCCTCCGCAGGACGGTTGGCGTAAGACGACAGCTCCCGTGCCCATGTTTGGAAGGAATCCGTTTTATAGGGCAATCGTACCGACTCGCCCTTGATCGCCTGTTCGTAGCCAGTCGAGAAATCTTCAAACAGAATCCGCCACGACACCCCGTCTATCACCAAATGGTGAATGGCTATGAGCAAATGATCTCCCTCTGCTGTGCGGAACAATCCGAGTTTGACCAGAGGTCCTGCAGACAGGTCGATGCTGCTTTGGATTTCATTTGCCTTCGCTTCCAGCGCTTCCGCATAGGCTACTTGTTCACGATAGTCTGCGGTTTCCAGCGTATACAACGCGCCTTCATCTACACCGCGTGTCCAAGCCGTATAACCCGAGGAAGTCTGACGGAAAACTGTACGAAGCGCATCATGATGCTTCACGATGTGATCCATGACTTGGCGAACCGCCGTCTCATCAAAGCCCTCGGCACGATAGAGCATGACCGCCTGATTAAAGTGCTGCGGACGCTCGCGCTCCTGCGCAAAGAACCAATGCTGGATCGGAAGCAAAGCGGTTTCCCCGCTCACTTCTCCTTGATCTGCCATACGGCTGACCTCGTGCATATGCGGTGCCAGTGCTTCAACCGTTGGATACTGGAATAAGTCCTTCATGTCCAGCTTATAGCCGGCCTGGAACGCACGCGATGCGATTTGGATCGCCTTGATCGAATCGCCGCCCAGATCAAAGAAATTGTCCAAAATACCGACAGTCTGTAGTCCCAGTACTGACTGCCAGACCGCTGCCAGAGCACGTTCTTGCGCGGTACGCGGCTCAGCATAATCGGCTCCGGTTTGCAGGCTGCCTTCCGGTGCTGGCAGGGCCTTGCGGTCGATTTTGCCATTTGGACTCAGCGGCATCTGCTCTAGCTGTACAAAGTACGATGGCACCATGTAGCTTGGCAGCTCCCGGCCCAGCTCACTTCTCAGCTCGCTGGCTCCGAGCTCTTGTCCGGCGACATAGTACGCCACCATTTGTTTCTGGCCCGTTTCATCCGCGCGAGCCATGACTACGGCTTCGCGTACCGATTCCACTTGCAGCAGCTGCGACTCGACCTCGCCCAGCTCAATCCGGTAACCCCGGATTTTCACCTGATGGTCGATCCGGCCCAGATATTCAATGTTCCCGTCCGGCATCCATCTCGCCAAATCGCCTGTGCGGTACATCCGCTCATAGCCGGCTTCCCCGCCAGCAAACGGATCGGCTACGAATTTCTCTGCCGTCAGCTCCGGTCGGTTCAGATAGCCCCGTGCTACGCCGACACCGCCGATGCACAGCTCCCCTGCAACCCCGATCGGCTGCAATTGCTCCGTGCCTTCCTTCACGATGTACAGACGAATGTTTTGAATCGGTTTCCCGATTGGGATGACCGCATAGGTTTCATTCGGCTCGCAATCGAAGTACGACACGTCCACCGTCGCTTCGGTTGGACCATACAAGTTGATCAGCTTCGCTCCAGCCAGGCTCGACACAAGCCGTTGGAACCGTGCGACATGCTGTGGCGGTAATGCTTCGCCACTGGCAAAGACATGGCGCAACGTACCCAGCTTCGCTTGCATCACTTCCCGTGGCTGCTGCTCTACATATTCCAGGAACGCATGCAGCATGGCGGGTACAAAGTGCATCGTGCTCACGCCATCGCGGGCAATCGTGTCGACGATGTCTTCCGGGTTCTTTTCCCCGCCGACTGACAGCAGGCTTACCTTCGAGCCGACCAGCGACCACCAGAACAGCTCCCACACCGACACGTCGAACGTGAAGGCCGTCTTTTGCAGAATCGTATCTTCCGCACTCAAGCCGTAACGATCATGCATCCACAAATTCCGATTTAGCACAGAATGGTGCTCCACCATCACGCCCTTCGGTTTCCCCGTGGAACCGGACGTATAGATGACATAGGCTACATGGTGTGGTCCGGCCAGTGGCTCCAGATTCGAGCCATCTTCGTGGTAAATGTCCTCGCGATCCAGCACCAGCACCTTGCCGTCGAAACTCAGTGATGCTTGCTCCGCCAGATGCGATTGCGTCAGAACTAGCTTCGCGCCCGAGTCCTCCAGCATAAAGCGGATACGATCCGCCGGATAGTCCGGATCGATCGGCACGTAGGCTCCGCCTGCTTTGAGGATCGCGTAGATGCCTACGATCATGTCCAGCGAACGGTGAACCAGTATGCCTACAGGCTGATCTGGTTCAACACCTTCCGCACGTAGCGTCCGAGCCAAACGGTTGGCTCGCTCATTCAGCTCCGCGTAGGTCAACGACTCCGCTCCGCATAGTACCGCCACTTGCTCCGGTGTGTTCGCTACCTGCTGCTCGAACAGCACACTTAACGTCTGATCCTGCGGATAGGCTGCCGCCGTATCCCCCCAGACCTGAACGATCTGTGCCTGTTCTACCGGTGTTACCAATTCCAGCTCATTCAAACGGATATTCGGATTGTCCACAATTTGTCCGATGACATGGTCGATATGCCCCTGGATACGCTCCATGGCAGACCGACTATACACCAGAGCATTGTATTCAAGCAGGATGGAGATATCCTCGTCAGGCACGACAATCAGGTTGAAATCGTAGTTGGTTTGCTCGGCAAGTGCCACATTGGCAATAGAGAAGCCATTTTGTGCTCTTGTCTCACCGGAACCGCCCATCTGCTTCATCTGTTGCCCGATCGGGTAGTTTTCAAAGACCATAATGTGATGAATCAGGTCTTGTTTTTGTGCAGTCAGTGCCTGAATGTCGTATAACGGGAACGTGTCATAGACACCAGAGGCCAAAGCCTGCTCCTGTGTGCGCTGCAATACTTCTGCAAATGTAGCATCCGGTGCACTGCAAATGCGTACCGGAATCGTGTTGATAAACAACCCGATCATATTCTCCACACCCGGAATGTCTGCCGGACGACCAGATACCACACCACCAAATACAACATCCTGATGATTATTGTATTGCTGTAAAATAACGCCCCACACGCTTTGCAGCAAGGTGTTAATCGTGACATGTTGTTGCTTGGCCATTTGGTTCAATGCCGCGGTCCGTTCTTTACCCAACATAAATGGCAGCTTTTCTGAAACATAGCCGGAACGGGAACCCGCACCGCTTCCGTCTGGTTCTTCATCCCGTGCGACTACAGAAGCTTGTGCGTTCTCACCAGGCAACAAGGTTTGCTGCTCATAACCCGCCAAATACTCACTCCAATAACGGGTCGCTTCCTGTGCATCCTGATCTTCCAACCATTCGATATAGTCACTATACGGCTTGACAGGTGCGAGCTCTGGCTGCTTGTGCTCCAGTAGGGCAACATAGGCACCAAACACTTCATCCGTCACCAGCGACAGGCACCAACCGTCCATCACAATATGATGGAAGCTCCATACAAAACGGTAGGAGCTATCACCCGTGCGGAAGACGGTTACGCGCATGAGCGCATCCTTGCCTAAATCAAAGTTTTGAGCTTTATCCTGGGCCACAAATTCAGCTATAGCGTGCTCACGGCCTCGGACATCCTCATAACGGAAGTTCGGATTTTTATGACGATAGACGATCTGCAACGGTTGACCATACCAGCCGCTGTAGAAATTCGTCCGTAATATAGCATGCCGGCTAACCAGCAGCTTCAAGCTTTCCTCGAATAGGGACGGCTCCAAGTGGCCCTCCAGATCAAAGGTCGCCTGCTCAAAATACACGCCTGTTTCTGCATTCATCAGACTATGGAACAGCATCCCCTTTTGCATGGGGGTTAACGGATACATATTTTCCAATTCCCCAACCGTCTTGGTCTGCTCCTTAATCGTATCTAATTGCTCCAGGGTCAGACCTTTTAGCAATACATCACTTGGAGTCAATTCGGTCCTCTCCTGCGTAACACAATGCTCGATCATTTCAAGCAGATTGGATTTTAACAGATTAGCCAGCATGTGGACGGTGTCCTTACGAAAGGCTTTGCCGTTATACCGAATGCCCAGTTCCAGGATGCCGTTCGTTACGATTCCGCTCACATCCAGAGCATATTTCATCTTCGTCCGGTCACTAACGACCGATCCAATCGAGTAAGGAGACATACGCATATCGCTATTTTGCAAGTCCTGATCAAACTGGCCGAGATAGTTAAAGCTTACTTGTGGCTCGGCAAAAACTTGATGTTGACCAAGGTGCTGTGCATCTGCTTGCTGACCAACGGCTTGGCCGGATTCACTCAAATATCTCCAGATTCCGTAGCCCATTCCTTTATTCGGAATATGACGCAGACTCTCTTTGACCTGTTTGATGTGTCCCGACAAGGCGTGATCACGACCGATGTCCAGCAATACCGGATATTGACTCGTAAACCAGCCTACCGTACGAGAAATGTCCATATCCGGCAAAATATCCTCACGTCCGTGTCCCTCCAGGTTGATCAGGCTGCGTTCATGGCCGGTCCATGTGTACAGCATCATGCCCAAAGCAGTCAGAAGCAGATCATTCACTTCCGTGTTATATGCGCGGTGTGCTTGCTTCAACAGCCGTTCAGTCTCTTCTTCTGTAAGCTGGACGACCACTGTATCCGTGTCAGCCAAGGTAAATGGCTCAGCCTGCGCTTGATCCTCAGGCAAACGTACTTGGTCAGCCCAAGCGGCTGCGTTCCATTGCTCCCAATAGGCGTGTTCACTGTCCATAGCTGTGCTATTCGCATATGCGGAGAGTCTTTGTGACCAGGAACGGAAGGAATCCATTTTGTCCGGTAGCTGAAGCACTTCCTGATGAACGGCCTGTTCATAGGCAGTAGCCAAATCCTCAAACAAAATACGCCAGGATACCCCGTCCACCACCAAATGGTGAATCGCCATCAGGAGATGATCCCCATCGGCACAGTGGAACAAACCAGCCTTTAACAGTGGTCCTTCTTGCAGTTGGATACTACTTTGGATTTCACTAGATTTCGCCTCAATTGCCGCGCTGAGCATGGCTTCATCCGTCAAATTCCCAAAGTCCAGCACATCCAGGTGATACAGCTCGCCTTCCTGTATTCCACGGTTCCATGCTTTATAGCCTTGCTCGGTCTTGCTGAACACCATCCGCAGTGCATCGTGGTGCTCCGTCAGCTTGATAAGCGCCTGACGCAAAGCAGCTTCGTCAAACCCCTGCTCCCGGTGCAGCATAACGGCCTGATTAAAGTGATGCGCATCCACTTGCTCCTGTGCAAAGAACCCGTGCTGGATCGGAAGCAACGCCGTTTCTCCGCTCACTTCTCCCTGATCTACCATACGACTTGCCTCGTGCATATGCGGTGCCAGGGTTGCAACGATGGGATAGCGGAACAAATCCTTCATGTCCAGCTTGTAGCCTGCCTGGAACGCACGGGACACGATTTGAATCGCCTTGATCGAATCGCCACCCAGGTCAAAGAAATTGTCCAACATTCCGACGGTTGGCACGCCCAGGACGGATTGCCAGACCGCTACGAGTGCCCGTTGCGGTGCAGTGCGCGGCTCTACATAATCCGCTCCGCTTTGCAGGCTGCCTTCCGGTGCCGGCAGGGACTTGCGGTCGATTTTACCGTTTGGTGTCAGCGGCATCTGCTCCAACTGAATGAAATACGACGGCATCATATAGCTTGGCAGCTCCCGCCCCAGCTCATGTCTCAGTTCACCGGCTCCAAGTTCTTGACTCGCGACGTAGTACGCCACGAGCTGTGTTTGGCCCGTTTCGTCCCCACGGGCCATGATGACCGCTTCTTGTACCGACTCCACCTGCAACAGCTGCGATTCGATCTCGCCCAGTTCAATCCGGTAGCCCCGGATTTTTACCTGATGGTCCATCCGCCCCAAATATTCAATGTTGCCGTCCGGCGTCCATCTTGCCAAATCGCCTGTATGGTACATCCGCTCATGGCCTGCCTTGCCACCAGCAAATGGATTATTTACAAATTTCTCAGCCGTCAGTTCTTCACGTTTCCAATACCCACGGGCTAATCCTTCCCCTGCAATACATAACTCGCCCGGCACACCGACGGGCTGCAACTCTCCACTCGCATTCATGATATAGATTTGGGTATTCGCGATGGGACGTCCGATATTAATGTCTTGAGCATGGGTCAGTTCCTGTACGGCCGACCACACCGTCGTTTCTGTAGGTCCGTACATGTTATAAATGCGGGGACCGTTTATTTCTTGCAGTGCTGCGAGCAGCTTGGACGGAAGGGCTTCACCCCCGACCATAATGACCTTCACGTTTCGCAGCGCGCGGGAACCTGCTTCATGACCCAGCAGCATTTGCAGCCGGGATGGGGTCATTTGCAACATCTCAATAGAATGTTGAGTAATCAACTCACCAAGCGCCTGCGGATTCACCTGATGCTGGCGGTCGCCAAGCACAACAGACATTCCACCCAGCAGGGGCAGGATGGTTTCCAAGACGAAAATATCGAATGAAATGGTCGTGAGTGACAAAATGGTTTGGCTCGTTTCAAAGTCAATGGCTTCGCGCATCCCGGTAATAAAGTTGAGTACCGAGCGATGCTGGAGCATAACTCCTTTCGGATTTCCAGTCGAACCCGAGGTATAGATGACGTAAGCCAAATGCTCTGGGCGGGCAATCGTCTCCAGGTTGCTACTTTCTCCCTGATACAATGCGGCATCCTCAAGAAACATGGTATTGGCATGGCAATGGTGCTCTTCTGCCAGCTCACGACTGGTCAGAAGCACTGCGGCCTCGCTGTCTTCCAGCATGTATTCAATACGAGAGGACGGAAATTCGGGATCGATTGGCACATAAGCACCACCTGCTTTGAGAACGGCCAGCAGACCTACGATCATTTCCACTGAGCGCTGCACCATCAGACCGACCAGCTTGTCAGGTCCTACTCCCTGGGCTTGAAGCATTCGGGCCAATGAATTTGCCCGTTCATTCAGCTCCCGATAAGTCAGACTCTGATTTCCAAACACCAATGCCACTTGGTCTGGCGTACACTCCACCTGATCCTCGAACAGCTGATGGATCGTCTGTTTGGACGGAAATGCACAAGCAGTGTCATTAAATGCTGCTGTAATCTGTTGCTTTTCCGCTGCTGTGACCAATTCCAACTCTTCAACCCGAACATTTGGGTTGAGCGAAATTTGCTCCAGGAGGCGGGTAAAATGTCCATACAGACGCTCAATGCCTGCTTGATCAAAGCAGAGCGTATTATACATAAACCGAATCTTAATACCTTCTCCCGGCATAACAGCTACGTTCAGATCGTAGTTGGTTTGCTCTGTAGCCACCACATTCGAAATCGTGAATGGTTCCTGTCCTTTACCTCCCAGCTGCTCTACCTGCTGCTCCACCGGATAATTTTCAAATATCATAATATGATTGATTAAATCCTGCTTCTGCTCGGTGAGTGCTTGAATTTCATACAGCGGGAAGGCATCATAGGCATTGGAAGCCAGTGCTTGCTGCTGTGTTCGTTTCATCAGCTCGTTAAAGGCTTCGCCCTCTTCAGACTGCACACGCACTGGAATCGTATTAATAAATAGCCCGATCATGTGCTCCACACCTGGAATATCGCCTGGACGACCAGACACTACGCTACCGAACACGACATCCGAACTGTTGTTATATTTTTGCAACAGAACGCCCCATACGGTCTGAATCAACGTGTTGACCGTCACCTGATTTTGCTTCGCCACCCGTTCGATCTGAGCAACCAGCTCCGGCTGGAAGTCACATTCCAGATCTTCAGCAACATATTCCCCATCTTGCATCGATTTAGGCTGTGTTTTTTGCTGAGGAAGCGTAATTTGCTGCTCGTAGTCTGCCAGATATCCACGCCAGTATTGCAAGGCTGCCTCACGGTCCTGACGCTCCAACCATTCAATAAATCGACTAAACGGCGTGACAGGCTCCAGCGTTGGCTCATGACCCGCACGCAGTGCCAGATAGCTACCGAATACCTCCTGTGTCATAAAGGACAAGCACCAGCCATCCATCAAAATGTGATGGAAGCTCCAAACAAAGTGGTACGTATCATCCCCGGTTTGCAAAATGGAGACACGAATGAGTGCATCCTCTGCAAGATTGAATCCTTTCGCTTTATCCTCGATGACAAAAGCTTCAACACAAGCTTCTCGTTCCTCTTTTTCTAGTCCGCGCAAGTCTTCATAATATAATTGCCCACTACGATTACGGAAGACGACCTGCACAGGTTCATCCTTCCATGAACTGATAAAGTTCGTCCGTAACGCCTCATGACGCTGTACGAGCAAATCAAAGCTTTTGCTGAAAGCAACCACATCAAAACATCCATTCAATTCAAAGGTTGCCTGTTCAAAATAAGCTGCCGAACTCTCATCCATTAGACTGAAGAAGAGCATGCCCTTTTGCATCGGCGTCAAAGCATACACATTTTCTAGTTCACCCATATCTTGTGTATCTTTCACCAATTGCTCCAGCTCGTCCAGCGTTACATGTTTTAACAAGACATCACTTGGGGTCAACACCGTTCTTTCCTGCGCAATGCAATGGCTAATCACCTCACGCAAGCCGGATGCCAGTAGTTCTCCAAGCCGTGCAATCGTTTCGTGCCGGAATTGTGTGGTACCGTAGCGAATAGTGAACATCAGCTCGCCATCCTCGATTAATCCATTGATATCTAGTGCAAAATCCATAGCCGCGTTCGTGCTAACAGGCACACCAATGGAATAGGAGGAAGGCTTCAGATCGTTACCTTTATAATCCTGATCGAATTGGCCCAGATAGTTAAAACTGATCTCAGGCTGAGTCTTTAACTGCACGCCTGCTTTCTCCAGAACATTCATATCTGACAGGTATCGCAAAATACCATAACCGATGCCTTTTTGCGGAATATGACGCAGCCCTTCCTTGACCCGTTTAATCAGCCGAGCGGTATTTCCACCTTGTCCCAGACTTCCATCCAGTACAACCGGAAATTGGCTCGTAAACCAGCCGACTGTGCGCGTAATATCCACGTCGGGTACAACGGCTTCCCGTCCGTGGCCTTCCAAGTTAACCAGCACCCGTTCGGAACCAGACCATTCATACACGGCTTTGCCGAGTGCGGCCAGCAGCAGGTCATTCATTTCCGTGTTATACGCGCGATGAGCTTGTTTGAGCAGCTGCTCGGTTTCCTGCTTCGTCCAGCTGACTGTCACTACCTCGCTGTCTCCAAGCAGAGCATTGTCATTCGCAAAATCCTTCGGCAGAGGCTTCGCGAGGCTGGCTTCCGCCTGTTCGATATGCTGCCAGTATGCAAACTCCCGCTCCATCGTCACACTATTTGCGTAGGCTGACAGCTGTTTAGCCCATTCCTGGAATGAATCTGTTTTATGCGGCAGTCGAATAGCTTTACCCGTTTTACCTGCAACGGCCTGCTCATATCCGGCTGCCAAGTCCTCCAGCAAAATGCGCCACGATACACCGTCCACAACCAAATGATGAATGACGATTAGCAAATGATCGCCCTCAGCGCAATGGAACAGACCGAGCTTCACAAGTGGACCCTCGCTCAAGTGAATGCTCGCTTGAATTTCACTCGCCTTGGCTTCTACAGCGGTGGATTCGTCTTCAACTCCGCTAAAATCTACGATGTCCAGCGTGTATAGCTCGCCTTCCTCCACACTGCGGTTCCAGGCGGCATAGCCTTGCTCCGTCTCACGGAATACAGTGCGCAATGCGTCATGATGCTGGACAATGCGTTCCATCGTACAGCGCAGCGCGTCGACGTCAAAGCGCCCGGCTCGATACAGCATCATCGCCTGGTTGCTGTGGTGCAGGTCTACCGGCTGCTGCTCGAAGAACCACCGTTGAATGGGTGTCAGATCTACCTGGCCTACTGCCTCTTCCTGACTGGCAATCTTGCCATCTGTACGAAGCAAAGGACTGAGTGACGCTACCGTCGGATTGCTGAACAAATCCTTCATGTCCAGTCGATACCCTGCTTGCAGCAATCGGGATGATACTTGCAATGCTTTGATGGAATCGCCGCCCAGTTCAAAGAAGTTATCCTGCGTGCCTACTATTTCGGCACCCAGCACCCCGGCCCACACTGAAGCTAAAACCTGTTCTACCGTAGTACGTGGAGCCACATAGGCTGCACCGGTATGGATACTTCCTTCCGGTTCCGGCAAGGCCTTGCGGTCGATTTTTCCATTGTGGGTCAGTGGCAAGGTCTCCAGTCGCATCAAGCGTGCAGGCACCATATGTGCTGGCAGTCCTGCTTCCAGCTCGGCCTGTACCTCCTCGATCCGCAGCTCCACTTCTCCCGTGATGTATCCGCACAAATACTTGTGTCCGCGTTCGTCCGTCCGGTCGATGACTACCGCTTGACGCACACCCGGCACCCGCTGGATTGCCGTTTCAATCTCGCCCAGCTCGATCCGATATCCCCGGATTTTGACCTGATAATCCATCCGGCCGATAAAGTCCACATTGCCGTCCGGCATCCACCGCGCGAGGTCACCTGTGCGATACAATCGTTCACCCGCTACATACGGATTCGCTACGAACTTCTCGGCCGTCAGGTCGGCACGGTTCAGGTATCCCCGTGCCACCCCGGCACCGCCAATGCACAACTCGCCCAGTACACCGATCGGTACCGGATTCAGCTGACTGTCCACGATGTAAAATCGTGCGTTCAGCCACGCCTGACCAATCGGCACACTGCCGCTGTCCGGCAGCTTCGACAGTTCTTCGTCGTAGAAGCTGGAGTCGATTGCCGCTTCCGTGACGCCATAACTGTTCATAATGCGAATATCCGCACCAAATCGTTCTTGCAGCACCCGGTAATCCGTCACGCTGCAGCTATCCGAGCTGGTGATCAGCAATTCCAGACTGCTCATGTCCAGCCCGTGTTCATGCACATGCTGCATAAACGGTACAATCAAGGCCGGGGTTGATTCGAACACCGTAATCTGATAGTCGCGAATCCAGCCGTATAGACGGCTTGGATCAATGCGATCATCTTTCGGGCAGATGACCATCGTTCCACCGTTATAGAGCGCCCGCGCGATATCGCCGACGAATACGTCGAAGGAGAAGCTCGCCAGCTGTAACAGGCGTACCGGGAACTGGTTCAGACGGTAATCCCGGCGGTAGGCCGCGGCTGTATTCACCAAGCTGCGATGCTCAATCATGACGCCCTTCGGACGTCCCGTTGTACCGGACGTGTAGATCACGTACGCCAGATCCTGCGGCTCATTGATGTGCTCCACATCCGTGGGATCCCCGGTGTACAGCGACTCATCGTCCAGCGCCAGCACGGCATGCAGACGCAAGTTCGCTGCGGATTCGGATGCTACTTCGCTATCAGACTCCGAATCTGATTTCAAGCTTAATCCCTCATTAAGGCTGTCTCTTTCCATCGTTTCAATGCTAACCGCCGTTTCCAGCTCACCCTCAGCCTTTACTTCGGCCAAAGCCCATCGGCTTTCATTCAGCCATGCTTGGGCACGCTCCTGCAAACCTGTTTGAGTCAGTAGCACCGTAGCGCCGCTGTCCTCCAGCATAAAGCGGATACGGTCAGACGGATAATCCGCATCTAAAGGTACATATGCACCTCCGGCTTTCCATACCGCCAATACGCCGACCAGCATGTCCACCGAGCGCTCGCTCAAAATACCAACAATGGATTCACGCCCAATGCCTTCATTGCGCAATCTACGAGCAAGTTGGTTCCCACGCTCGTTCAGCTCGCGATACGTAAGCTGCCGCTCCTCGTATACAACTGCCACGTGATCCGGCACAAGCTGCGCTTGTTCTTCCACATAGGCGTGGAACAACCCTTCTGATTGCTTTTCATCACTCCATGCAGATACGCCCACTGATCCAAAACCGTCGATGATTTTCGCTTTTTCCGAAGCAGTCACCAACTCAAGCTCATCTACCAGCGCATCTGGTCTGTTAATCGCTTCTTCAATAATATGCAGCAAATGCCCGCGGATTTGCTCTATAGCTGTACGTTCCAATACTCGCGCGTTGTACTCTAAATGGACATGAATTTCATCACCCGGCACAACCGTAATGTTGAAATCATAGTTCGTTTGCTCCGATACGGAAGCATTTGTAATCGTAAAACCATTCTCACCACGGCTACCCATTTGCTCCATACGCTGTTCCACTGGGTAGTTTTCAAACACCATAATATGGTTCACCAGGTCCTGTTTTTGCTCTGTCAGGGCCTGAATTTCATACAACGGATAGGTTTCATAAGCACGGGAAGCCAGTGCCTGCTCCTGTATCTGCTTCATTAACGCAGCAAACGTAATATCTTTCTCACTGTGAATCCGTACAGGAACCGTATTAATGAACAAACCAATCATTTTGTCTATGCCCGGAATATCCGCTGATCTGCCGGATACGACACTGCCAAATACAACATCCCGACTGTTGTTATACCGTTGCAGCACAACGCCCCATGCTGCTTGCAGAAGGGTGTTGACCGTCACTTGCTTTTGCTTAACCAGCTTGTTCATCCGTTCCGTCACTTCGCGGCCCAGTGTAAACGAAAGCTTGTCCGCTTCATATTCTTTAGCGTGACCGTCCAGCTGTTTTGCCTGCGGCAATACCGTCTGCTGCTCGAAACCAGCAAAGTAATCACTCCAGAACCGTTCAGCCTCCGCGTTGTCCTGTCGCTCCAGCCATTCAATATATTCGCTGTATGGCGTTATCGGGACAAGCTCCGGCTTGCGGTCTTCGAGGATGGCAAAGTACGTATTAAATGCTTCCCCCACAACCAGGAACAAACACCAGCCGTCCATCAAAATATGGTGGAAGCTCCATACAAAACGGTACGACTCCTCGCCTGTACGCAAAACAGACACCCGCATCAGCTCGCCTGAGCTGAAATTAAAACCTTCGACTTTGTCACGCTCAGCAAAATCAGCAATGTATGCGTCCTGCTCTCCTTGTCCCATTGAACGCACATCTTCAAAGCGGAACCCGGCATGTTTGTGGCGGTACACCACCTGTAAAGGCTGCTCATTCCAGCCGCTATAAAAATTAGTTCTGAATATTTGATGGCGATCCACCAGTTGATTTAAGCTTTCGGCAAAAGCCTCCACTTGAAAGCTGCCTTGCAGATCAAATGTCGCCTGCTCAAAGTACGCCCCGGATTTCGGCTCCATTAAGCCGTGGAACAGGATGCCTTTTTGCATGGGTGTGAGCGAATAAATATTTTCCAGTTCTCCCGCAGCAGCCGTCTGCTCTACAATATGATCCAGCTCTCCAGCCGTCAGTCCTTGGAAGGACAAATCGCTTGGCGTCAGCTCTGGCAACTCTTTTTCCACACAGTGAGCCAATACCTCACGCAAGCTCTCCTGAAGCAGATCAGCCAGCTTTTTGATTGACTTTTTCATGAACATTTTGTTGCTGTAGCTGATCGTCAACTCCAGTGCACCGTCCGTGATCATGCCGTTGATATCCAGAGCATACCGCTTGGTTAACGTGTCACTAATGGAAGCTCCGATGGAATAAGGAGACATGCGAAAGGCATTATTCTTTAAATCCTGATCGAATTGTCCGAGATAGTTAAAGCTGATTTCCGGCTCGCTGATAAAAGGTGCTTCCCCTTCCCTGTCAGCAAGATATCTCAAAATCCCGTATCCAATTCCTTTATGCGGCAAACGGCGCAGTCCTTCTTTGACGTTCTTGACACGCCGTCCCACATTCTGTTCCTCGCCCATATCGAGTACAACCGGGAATTGGCTGGTAAACCAACCGATCGTCCGCGTAATAATCACATCCGGCAAAATGGCTTCCCGTCCGTGACCCTCCAGATTTACAAGCACCTGACGGATGCCTGCCCACTCCTGAATTGCAGTGCCCAGAGCTGTCAGCAACAGGTCGTTTGCTTCCGTATTGTAGGCGCGATGAGCTTGTTTCAAGAATTGTTCCGTTTCTTCTACCGTCCACGCTACTGTCAGTGTCCGATCATCGCGAAGCTGTGGCTTAGCCTGAGATTTACGAGTGTAATCTTTAGGCAAGGATGCCTGACTCTTCCCTGCTTGCTCAATCTGCTCCCAATACGTACGCTCATTCTCCAACGCGCCACTGTTCGCATAAGCGGATAGCTGATCTGCCCACAGACGGAAGGAATCCGTTTTGTTGGGTAAACGGACAGACTCGCCCTGTAAAGCCTGCTCATAACCGGATGCCAAATCCTCTAGCAAAATACGCCAAGACACACCGTCGACCACAAAATGGTGGATCGCTACCAACAAATGGTCTCCATCGGTGCAACGGAACAGACCCAGCTTC
The DNA here is from genome assembly GCF_900116035.1 of Paenibacillus sp. cl130. Taxonomy (NCBI): domain Bacteria; kingdom Bacillati; phylum Bacillota; class Bacilli; order Caryophanales; family Paenibacillaceae; genus Paenibacillus; species Paenibacillus sp. cl130. The sequence continues at coordinate 9,885 of NZ_FOYG01000003.1, read as the reverse complement.
ATCAAAGGGCCTTCATCTAGACGGATACTGCTTTGAATTTCGCTGGCTTTGTTCTCCAGCAAATGAGCAAAGTCAGACTCATTTGTAAAATCAACTACTTCGAGGCTGTACAATTCTCCTTCTTGCACGCCACGGTTCCATGCTTCATACCCACCGTCCGCATTTTGGCGGAATACGATGCGCAAAGCATCATGGTGCTCGACAATGCGTTGCAGTGCCTGACGAAGCGCCGTTTCATCCAATCGATCCTCACGATGCAGCATCAGAGCCTGGTTATAGTGTTCAGGATTGGATGGCTGCTGTTCAATGAACCAGTGTTGAATCGGTGTTAATGCCACGTTTCCACTGACTTCTCCTTGATCGGAAACACGGCTCACCCGCTGCACTCGTCCATTCAGCTCAGCAATCGTCGGATACTGGAACAACTCCCTCATTTCCAGCTTGTAACCATTTTGCAGCAGTCTTGAAGACACCTGGATGGCCTTAATCGAGTCGCCCCCCAGATGGAAAAAGTTATCCAGCACACCAATATGCTCAATACCAAGTACAGATTGCCACACAGACACTAGCGTACGTTCTACCTCATTACGTGCCGCTATGTAATCCTCACCGGAATCCACGCTTCCTTCTGGTTGCGGCAATGCCCGACGATCCACTTTGCCATTTGGTGTCAACGGCAATTGCTCCAACTGTACAAAATATGACGGTACCATGTAACCCGGCAATTCTTGGCTCAAGGCACTTCGCAGCTCGCTAGCCGCGATATTCGCAAGGGTGACTACATATGCACAGAGCTGCTTTTGCCCCTGCTCATCCTCACGTGCAATGACGACGGCTTCTTGCACCGCCTCCAGCTTCAGCAGCTGTGCTTCCACCTCGCCCAACTCAATCCGGTAGCCCCGGATTTTCACCTGTGCGTCAATCCGTCCTTTGTATTCCAACGTCCCGTCCTCATTCCAGCGCACCAAATCGCCTGTGCGGTAGCAGCGCTCTCCGCTGCGGAACGGGCTGTCTACAAACTTTTCAGCCGTTAAATCCGGACGGTTCCGGTAGCCACGTGCCACCCCGTCGCCGCCGACGATCAACTCCCCCCATGCCCCGACAGGCTGAAGCTGCATGGAACGGTCTACGACATACGCTGTGGAGTTGTGAATCGGACGCCCAATCGGCACCGCTTCCAATTGCACGCTGGCAATCGCATGAGTTGTAGAAAAAGTTGTATTTTCTGTCGGCCCATAGCCGTTAATGATCCGCAGGGACGGATGAGCCTCCAGCACCCGGTTAATGTGCGGTACGGACAGCACATCACCACCGACCAGCAGTTCTTGTACCCCCTCGAACAGCTCCAAGTCCTGCTGAGATAGCTGGTTAAAGAGCGGCGCAGTCAGCCACATTGTCGTGATACCATGGTTGCGCACGGCTTCCTTGAGCTTTGGAGCGTCCAAAATGACATCCTGACTTACCAGCACGAGCTGTCCACCATTCAATAGCGCACCCCAAATTTCGAAGGTGGACGCGTCAAAGACAACGGCGCCAGTTTGCAAAATGCGTGTATCAGCATCCAATTGCGCATAGTTTGTACTTTTCACCAAACGCACGACATTGCGATGTTCTACCATAACCCCTTTGGGCTGTCCGGTCGTGCCCGAAGTGTACATCAAATAAGCTAGTCGGTTTCCAAATTTACGTTCTTGTTCTCCAGCAGTGCTGTCTACGACAGACGAGGATGATTCATTTGAAATCTCATTTTTCAGATTTGTATAATTGGTATAATCCGCATGATAAGCCCCGTTTTGCTCCCAATGTACGGTATTCAAGCCTTGGTCATTCTCTGCCCCGTACACCTTAGCATCGCTCAGATCCAGTACGATTCCGGTGTATTCCTCCAGTTGCTGTTCTGCATGCTGCACCAGCAGCAACTTTGCCCCCGAATCTTCCAGCAGGTAACGGACACGTTCAGCCGGATAATCAGGGTCAATCGGCACATATGCGCCGCCCGCTTTGAGAATCGCCAACATGCCGACAATCATATCCGTGGAACGCTCAGCAACGATACCTACAGTTTGCTCGGCGGTAACACCGTATCCGCGCAACGTGTGAGCCAGTCGATTTGCTTTAACATTCAGTTCGCCATAAGTTAAACTGGCATTTCCGAACACAACTGCTGTCTGATTCGGTGTACGTTCAGCCTGTTCCTCAAACAACTCATGAATGCCTGCTTCGTGTGGATATTCCACCGCAGTAGCATTGAATACGTCGACGATTTGTGCCCGTTCTTCCTCACTGATCAGCGACAATTCCTGTATCCGCTTGTGTGGGCCCTGCACCATATGCTCCGCTACACTCAAAAATTGTCGAATAATTCGAGCAATTTCCTGTTCAGTAAACAGCTCGGTACGATAATCTAGGTACAGCACAAGTCTATCGTCATCCAGCATTTCAACCATGTGAATATCGAAGTCGTTCACCGTATCTCCGCAGAAATCGTTATCTACCTGCTGAATGGCTTCATCAAACCGGGAGAAACTCAATGTACGATACTGGATGGAAGCACCAAACAGACGCTGAATGTCCAGACTGCTTTGCTGTTCACGCAAATCCTGAATAATTTTGTTGTATGGGTAACGCTGATGCCGCAAAATGGACGCCTGCTCCTTCCCTACACCTTGCAGGAAGGTCAGCAGTTCGGATTCTGGTTCGACTAACAGACGCGTAGCCACGGTGCTGACGAACATACCGATGGTATCCTTTTCCTTCTTAGACGTACGGTTGGCATAGAGTGTCCCCACGGTTAGGTCCTGCTCTCCAGTCACTTTATGCAAATAAATATACAGAGCTGCCAGGAAGAACGTGAAAATACTAATTTTATGTTCCTCGCAAAAAGCCGTAACACCACGATACAACTCATGTTCCAGTATAAAGCTCTCCCGGCGTGCAGTTGTGCTCAGTGTCAGCGGGTTATATGATTTCAAACCTGTAGTCTCTGGCAAATCGGCAAACTTTTCTGTCCAGTACGTTTTGTCCTTCTGATAACGGTCTGATTGCTCATAGCTTTGCTCTACCTGGATAAAATCCAGATAGGGATTGCCTTTGGTCGGTGCATCTTGACCTGTACCATGCACAATATCCATATAATGTCCGGTGATTTCATTAATGGCCTGATTCATGGACACGCCATCTGAAATAATATGATGCATTTTAAAATTAAACCAGGTTTCTTCTGCTCCGAGCTGCAAGATAACAAATCGGTACAGCTGCGAATCCAACAATGAGAACGGCTGTGGATTATGACGCTTTAACCATACATTCGCTTCTTCCGGGGCAACTTGGAGCGTTTCTATATTTTCCGCCGTAAACGGCTCTACATATTGATATGGAATCCCATCCTGAGCAGTGATCTTGATACGGAAAGAATCATTTTGGGCAATCACCCGGTTCATTGCTTGCTGCAAGGCATCTATACGAACAGTTCCCCTGATTTTTACTGTTGCAATAATTGTTGATGTGTTCCGATTAGGATACAGAAGCTCCGTATACCAAATCCGTTGCTGTGGCTGGCTTAGCGAAAACAATTGAACATCTTGCTGTGTCATCCGTTTCTCTCCTCGCAAAATAGATATTGGTAAAAAGGAAATTCGCATATTTATGCGGTTTGTTCCTCGGGATGCTTTCGAAATTGAAGCTCATACAGCTCTGCATAATGACCTCCCTCGGCAAGGAGCTGATCATGGGTACCCTGCTCTTTCAGTTCGCCATCGGCAAGGACACAGATCGTATCCGCCCGTTCAATCGTAGACAATCGATGGGCAATAACTAATGTCGTACGATCCTTCATCAGCTCATTTAAGCCCTGCTGGACTTCATATTCCGATTCTGCATCCAAAGCCGAGGTCGCTTCATCCAACAGCAAAATCGGTGCATTTTTGAGCAAAGCACGGGCAATTGCGATCCGCTGTCTTTGACCGCCGGACAAATTGGCTCCGCGTTCACCGACAATCGTGTCGTACCCCTCTGGCAGCTCGCCTATGAAGCCGCTGGCATAGGCTGTTTTGGCCGCAGCCTCTACTTCTTCATCCGTGGCAGCCGGTGAGCCAAAACGGATATTATCCGCTACTGTACCGTGGAACAGCGTAGCCTCCTGTGGTACATAGGCCATTAAATCCCTGACCTCATCCAACGGAAATTCTTCTGCCAAGCGACCACGAACCCGCAGCACACCTTCGTCCGGTGGGTAAAATCCCAGCAACAGCTTCATGACTGTGCTTTTGCCACCACCACTCGGGCCGACAAGCGCGGTTACCTGCCCTTCTGGCACGACCAAGTTTAACCTTTGCAGCGTTGGATGGTCAGGCTGATAGCCAAAGGTGATGTCGTGCAGCTCCAGCGCAGCCGGAGTCTGTTCAATGGCGTGGTCTGAACGCAAGCTCTCAACATCGCCATAGAATCCCCCAGATTCACGGGCTGATAAAGCTGCCGTCTCGGGATCGATAAGCCTAGTCAGCGGTCCCTTCTTTTTAGCCGCGGGGAACTGCTCCTCTTCCTTCGACTCATCCAGAATTTCGCGGATACGCGCCAAGCCTGCCAAGGAGTTTTGTAACAGTGTTACAGCCGCCCCTAGCTCCAAAAACACCGTTGAAATACCGGTTTGCAGCTGCACAATCTGTCCCAATACCCCCAGTTCCATTTGCTTCTGCGATACCAGAATCAATCCGGCGACAAGCACACCGCCCAGCGTGATGAACTCTATGACAAAATTGCACATATCCTGCAAGCCCATATGACGTCCCTGCCGAATGCTGATGCGGTTTATGTCCTCGCTTGCATCGTTACAAAGTCCACCTACCTTTGTCCTCAACCCAAACAACTTCACCGTCTGCAAACCGGAAAGCAAATCACTCAATCGTTCCGTGAACCTGCTCATCCGTCCCTGTAACTCTTCACTCGTCTTTCGCATTTTCTTCGCGAAATGAGCGTTTATCCAGGCTGAAGCCAGCCCAAGTAAAACCGCCATAATCCCAAATCGCCAATCCAGAACCATCAAAATGACCAACGAGCCCAAGAAAAGCGAAATTTCTAGTATAATCGAGCGGATATGAACGGTGTAAGCCTGCTCCAGCGCCTGTACATCGTTCGTCATACGGGATACAAGATCACCCGAATGGTGTTTTTCGGCTTTTTCGTACGATAGCTTGACAATGTGGCCAAATAGTTTCATTCGTACATCGGCAATCGCCAGCTTTACACACCGTTTATACATATAGCTGCACAGGGGGGAAATAAGACTTAATGCCAAAAATGTACCACTGACCAAATAGACCGCTCGGTATAGCTCCTGTACATCGCCATTAACCGCAAAATTCAGCAAATAATGCACCACGAAAGAAAGTAAAATCGTGATGCTGGCATTGGTCAGACTATTGCCAACCAGCCCGGTAAAATACCATTTTCGATGCGGCTTCATCAGGGACATCAACTGCTTAAATTCATAAAACCCCTGCTTGAAGGTCACGACGCTCACTCCTTTCCTCAGGCAACGAATTACCGTTTTCCGCCGTATGCTGTTCTTCTTCAAAATTTTTCAAATACAGCTTTCGGTACACACCATCACGACCTAGTAATTCCTCATGAGAACCCGATTCCACAATGCTCCCCTGATCGAGTACAATAATACGGTTCGCCTGACGTACGGTTGACAGTCGATGAGCAATGACCAGTACCGTCCGGTTTTGCATTACCGCATTCATCGCATTCTGCACCTGAGCCTCCGACTGACTATCGAGTGCTGAAGTCGGCTCGTCCAATAAAAGCAGCGGAGCATTTTTCAGTAATGCTCTTGCTATAGAAATACGCTGTTTTTGACCGCCAGACAATCCGCCTCCCCGCTCGCTCAACAGGGTTTCATAGCCCTCGGGAAGTTGAACAATAAAATCATGCGCATGTGCCGCTTTCGCCGCCTCGACAATTTCTTCCCGAGTCGCCTCCAGACGTCCATATCCGATATTTTCTGCAATGGTGGCCGGAAAAAGCGACGACTCCTGAGATACCATCGAAATATGACTGCGCAGGCTTGTTAAATTCCAATCTGTCAAACTCTTTCCAAATAGTTGAATGGTTCCGGCATGCTCTCCAGGCTCATTAAATCCGCAAAGCAGCTTGAAAATCGTGCTTTTACCGCCACCGCTGGCACCGACAATCGCCACCATATCCCCTTGCCCTGCCTGGAAGCTGATATCCTTCAGCACTGTGTTCCCTTCATCGTAGCCAAAGGTCAAATGCTCAAAGCTGACTACAGCAACACCATCAACGCCATCATCGCTTTCTGCTCCGCCTTCACTCATTCGGTTGGCTTCCCCATCTGCATCGTCTTCCAAATGAGGCGCCCTATTCTCTCGCCTCTGATCTACCAAGGTCATTTCGCCGTCCTGACGTTCATTCTGCCAATCCAGCACCTCAAACAAATGCTTTGCGGCTCCACCCGCTTCCTTCATTTGCGAAATGATTGTCGGCAGCATGGCAATCGGCTGTAATATGAACGAAATCAGGTATAAAAAAAGTACTATGCCTCCAGCATTCAGCTCTCCATGTTGTATCAGGTATCCTCCGTATACAATGACCAAAATAATTGGTGTTGCCAGCATCATCACACCTACTGGAGTAATGGCTGCATAGCGCTTTTCTAGCCTTAAGCCGCGCTTGACGACCTCCTCCATAATCACCATATACTTCTTCAACAGCACAGCTTGCATATTGAATGCCTTGACGATAGGGATTCCTCCGATTGCATCTTGCCCCACAGCGTTCAAATGAGCAATTTTCTCCTGAAGATCTGCGGAATATTTTTCAATCGGCTTGCTCATTAGTGATGTTATGATCATTCCTATTGGCATGAGCGCAAGACTTGCCAATATCAGTTTCCAGCTTGTCAGTAAAAGCAATATGAGTGATGCCGTAAACACAAGCGGTAAATAAAACAGATTGGAAAACTGCTGGATAAAAAAGTTCTGTAATACTGCCGTATTATTGGTTAGACGGGATACCAAATCTCCGGTAAATTTCCTTTCCACGCTGGAAACCGGTAAATCGCAAAACTTATGTACGAGATCGCCTCTCAAGTCGCGCAGAGCACTAACACTAAAACGCGCTGAAGCGTACCTCATCACAAACTTACAGGGCATTCCAATTAGCGTCATCCCAACAACCAGATAGATCATGTTCTGGGTAGAGGAGAATGTCCCCTGTGCCATTTGCTCAATAGCCTTACCCAAAATAATGTCAATAGCTGCCAAACACAAGGAGGCGATCACCGTTATGAAAACCCATAGATTATACGGCCTTACATAACGTGCGAGTCTCCGAAAAGCAGAATTTGATCGAAACAAGGGCATCCCTCTTTTCGTTGCCCACACTTTTTCAGTGCGAACTTTTTATATTGGCTGTGGACGTCGTTGAGATAAACTCTGGGTTTGGATGCATGAGTATCCGTACAGAATAAAATGCGATTTTGAACTATGCTGGAATTTGCATCTTGTTTGTGGGTTGGTTGTCGATTGTTGCTGAGATGGTAATAACGAAGTGTATCGTGATGTGTGGGACATTCAACTCTGTCTGAATCGTGGTTGTAGGGTGCTTGTGTTGTAAGCTGTATGAGCTGCCGCCGCGTGGGCCATCGGCGAGGATGTAGAAAGAATGTTCTCGACTGCGCTCATAACTTCTTGTTCTTGTTCATGGATGAAAAAGTGATTACCTTCGAACATCTGAACATCCATAGGTGATGTCGTATGCTGTTGCCAGGCATGGAGTGAATCTGTGCTAACCTCAAAATCCTTCATTCCGCCTAAAACGGTCATCGGACATACCAGTGGATTTCCCGGCTGATAAACATAAGTTTCACATACCTTAAAATCTGCACGCAGACGAGGCATAATAATTTGCATCAATTCTGCATTTTGCAGCACCTCTTCAGGTGTTCCCTGCATCAAACGAAGCTCTTCGGTGAAAGAATCGTCTGCTAAATCATGGAGTCGTTTTTTGGAGTATGGAAGATGTGGTGCGGATTTACCAGATATGATGATATGCACAGGTAGCTTTCCAGTTTTGCTGTACAACTGTCGTGCTGTTTCAAATGCAATCAGTGCACCCATACTGTGCCCAAAAAAAGCGAACGGCTTATGCATGTATGGGGCCATAGCGGGAATCAACGATTGAACGATGTCCTGAAGAGTATCCATTGGAGCTTCTGTTGAGCGGCTTTCACGTCCTGGAAGTTGTATAGGCAACACGTTAATATCAGGCGCGAACCTAGACTTCCAAGAGTTAAATATGTAAGCGCCACCACCAGCGTAGGGGAAGCAAAATAGTTGGAGCTTCGCAGTCGGTTGGACCTCTGTTTTTGCGAACCAAGATTGTGATCGAGTTGTCAAATGAATTCCTCCATCCTCTATGCAGTTCATAATTTTACAGTAAATCCTTATATCTCTTTTTTTCTTCCAGCACTTTCTAACTGTTTTTAAATATACAAACTTTAAAACCGCTTGGCATGGGACAAAAGGGCTAAATTGATGGAGCTCATAAAAATAAAACAAAATCCATATTATGTTATTTGTTTCCAAACTTCAAAAGCAACAATTTCACTTTTTGTATTAGTTATCTGTCAATCATGATCTGTTAATTTAGTTTAAAACGAAATTTTTGGTTTTCACGAATTTTGTAAAACTAAACTCATTATGATTTACATTGAAGCTCCAACCCCTTATCCTACAACAATTTTATCTTTACATGCCATTAACATAAATGTAACAAATTCAACCTGATATCATCCGACAAATTCCGCCTTTTTCCGCAACTCTCTTTAACCTCCTAAATAATGGATCTAATTTGTATCAAGCTCACATAAGCCAAAATTAATAACTCTTTAATTTTGTAATAAATATTGTTATTTCATAGTCCTAAATGACTATATTTTTCATATTTTTTTCTGACTCTTCGTCTAAAAAATTCAGTTCGGATTGAGTTTTTCTCTCCCAAAGCTATGAATTTTCTTTTCAAACTCTAATAGAAACGTTTCTATCTCGCTTCAAAAGTACCTGTTCTCTAGAAATTTATAGCCTTACTTTTAATCTTCCCCCTCAAAAAACAGTAACGGCAAACAGCAAGGCTCCCTGTTGTTGGAGACTTGCTGCTTTATAAATTTCATTATGTTTGACTTCACTATCGGTCGATATGCAGAGTGTTGTAAGCTTTATTGTAGTTATCCCCCAATCATATTAATTTAGTGGAATGGAGTATATGTATGGGTTTCTTGTATATTTTCCAAAACGCGAAAGCCTTATGGTATACAAAAAGAGCACAGCCCATCAAGGCTGTGCTCTTTTATCTTGCTTGGCGACGTCCTACTCTCCCAGGACCCTGCGGTCCAAGTACCATCGGCGCTGGAGGGCTTAACGGTCGTGTTCGGGATGGGTACGTGTGGAACCCCTCCGCTATCGCCACCAAACATGAATTTACATCGTAAATTCTTCCGTATGGTTATTCGGTTCATCACTTATCGTGTGAATGAATAGCCATGCGCTTATCATATGTCACTTGTACATACTTTCAAGGTTACACCCTGAAAACTGGATCCGAAACTCATTGCGTTTTATTCTTAGGATAAGCCCTCGACCGATTAGTATTGGTCAGCTCCATGCATTACTGCACTTCCACCCCCAACCTATCTACCTCGTCGTCTTCAAGGGGTCTTACTAATTGGGAAATCTCATCTTGAGGGGGGCTTCACGCTTAGATGCTTTCAGCGCTTATCCCTTCCGTACATAGCTACCCAGCGGTGCTCCTGGCGGAACAACTGGTACACCAGCGGTACGTCCATCCCGGTCCTCTCGTACTAAG
>NZ_FOYG01000010.1:0-228442 GCF_900116035.1 Paenibacillus sp. cl130 | reverse complement strand
TCCGTCTTTCCTCCTTCTCCCATGCAGGAAAAGGATGTATCGGGTATTAGCTACCGTTTCCGGTAGTTATCCCTGTCTTGTGGGCAGGTTGCCTACGTGTTACTCACCCGTCCGCCGCTAGGTTATGTAGAAGCAAGCTTCTACATAACCCCGCTCGACTTGCATGTATTAGGCACGCCGCCAGCGTTCGTCCTGAGCCAGGATCAAACTCTCCATTAAAGACCAACCGAAGTTGGTTTATAGAAAGAGCGATAAGCTCATTTTGAAACTGACGAGATAAAATATCTCTTGTTTGATTTTGCGAACAAAATCGTTTTACTCACTCGTTGTTCAGTTTTCAAAGATCAAGCATTTCCGGACATATCAACACCCGGAATATTAATATATCATACTTTGGCGATTCATACTACTGGTAAATAATACCTCACAGGTGATCCTTTGAATTTTTGAAGTCCATCTAAATATTACATCACAGCCTATCTTACGGCCGGATAAATAATATATCATTTAGATTTGCTGATTACTACATGAAAATTACACCAATTAATAACCAAGTTATCAAAATCAGTTCTATTACTTTACTGCTCATACTTTCGAATTTGCTATTCTTCATTTCTACTATATGATGCCTCCCCCTTTCAGTTCCAAAAGGGGGGATTAATATTGAAACGTTCCAATAATAATTTACAAACATTTTGGAACGTGAAATAAACTAATTTAGAACCGTTCCTAAAAGTATACTTTTTAGAACAGGTGAAACTAACAACAGCAGTGCCTGTTTGGCACTGCTGTTCCTTAACTTCTCATTTTTCAATTTCAAAACCGGTTACCCTTCACAAATCACTGCTTGTTTTATTCCTTGCCTCCATAAACTCTTTTTAATTCCTCTTCCTTCATGTTGAACGAATGGATTTCTTCAGGAAATTGTTTGGTTCGCACATCTGCTGCATAGGCCTGAATGGATTCTGATATAGAAGCATCTAGTTTTTGATAAGACTTCACAAACTTGGCCACACGTTCAACACCGTAGCCTAAAATATCATGGTAAACGAGAACTTGAGCATCCACATTCAAGCCAGCTCCGATCCCGATTACAGGTATAGTCAAGGACTTGGCAACCTTTTCAGCCAGCTGCTTCGGCACGCATTCCAACAATAAAGCAAAGGCACCGGCAGCTTCGCACTTTCTCGCATCTTCCAGAAGACGTTGAGCAGATCGGGCATCTTTCCCCTGCACTTTATAGCCACCTAAGACACCGACAGACTGCGGCGTCAGGCCCAAATGGGCACAGACAGGAATTCCGGCTCTCGTCAATGCAGCAATATGTTCGATAACCTCACCGGCTCCTTCCAGTTTTACAGCATGGGCACCGGCTTCTTGGACCAATTGGCCGGCATGGATTAAGGTGTCCTTCACCGTAAGGTGATAACTTAGAAAGGGCATGTCCGCCATAATAAATGTGTTCTTTGCCCCTCGTTTAACTGCTTTAGTATGATGAATCATATCTTCAAGCGTAACCGGGACGGTGGAATCGTAACCCAGTACCACCATCCCGAGAGAATCGCCAACCAAAATGATATCTACGCTACCCTGTTCTGCGTGCTTAGCAGAAGGATAATCATAGGCAGGCAGCACAACGATTTTTTCTTCGCGCTGCTTCATTTTTATAAAATCCACGGTTTGCTTCATGAATATTCTCCTGAAAATGAAGTATTGAAGTTAGGAAGCAAGTTCTTTCTTGGGTAATAGATAAGTAATTATAACGGCCAAAACCAGAAGAAAAATAGCCGCGTAAAATGCGCTGGAATAGCTGTTATGATGAGAATATAGTAACCCTGGAATATATGACCCTAAAGCTGAACCTACCTGATGCCCCAAAAATAACCATCCAATAATGAATCCTACCCGATGTTTGTTGAAATGCTTGGTAACCAGCAGTTGAGTAGGCGCTACTGTTGCAAAATCGACTAATCCAAATACTGCCGCAAATATAAGAAGCAATACCGGTTCGTGACTGACCAGTAAAAGAATTAAAGACAGACTGCGAACACTATAAAGGAAAATCAGCATTCGACGACTGCTCCAGCGATCGGCCAAATATCCTGACAGTATGATGCCGGCAATGTTAAAAGCGGCTAAGATACTGACCGCACTCCCGGTGACTTGAGTTGAGAACCCATGGTCATGTGCGAAAGGAATCAAGTGGGTATCCATTAATCCCGTAGTTGTAAAACCGCAGATGACGAATGGCATAATAATGAACCAAAACTTATAATCGGCAAAAACACTCCATGGGGAAGAATTTTTGTTTTCAGCTACGGTATCGCCTTGTTCATTGACGCCGCCATACGGCGAAAGATTTTTATCAGCAGGTTGATTTCGTAATAAAAAAACAACCACCGGCACGACTAAAAGCAATAAAAACAATCCCAGTACGACAACCGTCCCTCGCCAGCCCATAACTTGAATGAGCAAAAGAGAGCCCGGAACCATGATCATTTGCCCGACTCCGAAACCCGCTTCCACGATCCCCAAAGCAAAACCGCGCTTAGCTGTAAACCATTTCGTCACGATTGCTGCAGCTGCTACATTGGAAGCTCCCCCTACGCCTAAGGAAACAAAGAAACCATACAATAAAAATAACTGCCATGATTGCTGAGTCATAGCAGTCAATATGACGCTTACTCCAACTAAAGCCGTGCTCCCTATCACAATCATTCTCGCGCCGTATCGATCGATTAGTCGTCCCACAACAGGTTGAGAAAGGCCATACACGATAAAACTGACGGTCGAAATCAAAGAAGTCATACTTCGGTCCAGGGAAAATTCGTTCTCCCATGGAATAATAAATGCGCCAAAAGCCAATCGCACGCCTTGGACAGCAAACAGCGCAAAGAACGTGGCAAATAGTACAATCCATCCATAATGCAATTTCATTTCAGGATACTCCTCTACTCAATACATACGAATAAAAAAAGGTCTGAACTGCTATTTTAGTCCGTTCAGGTTTTTTTATAGGTGATCGAGATGCAGTTCAGATGTAGCATAGAGAACTGCTGTACCGCCCATCACGACTCTGTCGCCTTCCAGACGACAATACAAAGTGCCTCCTCTAGGGGACGCCTGCCGAGCCACCAATTCGTTCTTCCCTAATCGTCCTGCCCAGAATGGAATCAAATTACAATGAGCCGAACCGCATACCGGATCTTCGTTGACATTAAGTTTTGGGAAAAAGCTTCGCGAGACAAAGTCGAACTGACTGCCTTGAGATGTCACATTGACCCCTAGCCCATCCGGCAGCTGTTTAAGCTTCGAAAAATCCGGGGTTAACTGACGAACTTGATCCTCGTTTTCTAATAGAAACATCAGATCACGACCTAAATAGGTTTCTATAGGAGTGACTCCGAGCGCATCGACCATATCCTGAGTCAAAGCAAAAGATTCCGGAAGCCGATTCGGGAAATCCAATTCAAACAGATTTTGTTTTTTCAAAACAGTCAGGATCCCGCTTAACGTATGAAAAACAAACCTGTTGCTGTTTGGCTCATAAAACTGAGCGAGAATAAAAGCAGTAGCCAAAGTCCCATGTCCACATAGCTCAATCTCTGCTGCCGGTGTGAACCATCTTAACCGATAATCTTCACCTTCTTTAACAGCGAATGCTGTTTCAGAAAGATTATTTTCGGTTGCGATGCTTTGCATCGTTGCTTCCGGAAGCCATTCTTCCAAAATACATACGCCCGCAGGGTTCCCTTCGAATACCTTTTCCGCAAAAGCATCTACTACATAGTATCTCATCCTTCTCCTTCTTTTTTCGCTAATAACACTTAAAGTGTTATGTTATGATGAAACAATGTAGACATTATAAAGGACTTATATGTATAACAATCAACTAGATGATATAACACTTGAGGTGGTTTCGTATGCACATCTATATTCAGCGAAACAATGGGATTTCAATTACTCGGCAAATTGTGCTGGCTGTGATTGATCAAATTTTATCCGGTTTCCTGCAGGAAGGTGAAAAATTGCCTTCTGTTCGAGTACTCTCCAAGCAGCTTAATGTCAGTTTATTAACAGTAGTCAAAGCATATCGCGAATTAGAGCAGCAAAATTTTCTTTATTCCGTACAAGGCAGCGGGACATTTGTCCGTAAAAAAAACAATGATATTGAGACTGCCTGCATCGAAGAACCATTAACTCAGGACTGGCAATTGTCGGTTCCGGATTATTTACCGCGCTCCCAACTCGCTCAATTTCATCATGTGCCGCAAAAAATTCACTTGGCTTCTTCCATGGTCGATCCCGAATTGCTTCCTAACCGACATTTGAAAACGGCGTTTGAACACTTGATTCAAGAAGATGGAACCTTTTTATCGCGATACGGTCATACTCAGGGCGATCAACAACTTAGGCTCGCTATGCAGCAATATTTAAACGGTCTAGGCGTTTACACGCAAATTGAAAATTTGTTGGTCACGAACGGTTCGCAGCAAGGAATTGACTTAATTGCTCGAACATTCGTAGGTCCTGGGGACGTTGTGATTCTTGAAGCTCCGACATATCCCGGAGCTATCGATATTTTCCGAAATCGAGGCGTTACGATTCTAACCGTTCCTCTCGACCAAGAAGGAATGCGTTTGGATATTTTGCAGCAATTATTTGATAAACATCATCCTAAACTTATTTATACGATTCCGAATTTTCATAATCCGACCGGTGTCTTAATGAGCCATAAGCGAAGAAGGAAACTTCTGGAAATGGCGCAAAATACACAAACACTTATTATCGAAGACGATCCTTGGGGCGAAATCTATTATGATCAGCACCCCCCTGCTCCAATTAAAAGCATGGATGAATATGGACATGTTATTTATTTAAAAGGATTGAGTAAAATATTGGCACCCGGCTGTAGGATCGGCGTTTTATCGGCTTCAGGTTCTATTTTCAAGCGAGTGTTAGCTGCAAAAGCTAACGCGGATTTAGGTACTCCATTGGTGACTCAAAAAATACTGCTTCCTTTTCTCGAGCCTTCGATTGTAGAAAGTCATATGCAAAACTTAAGAACGACACTGAAAATAAGACGCGATTTAGCGCTTGAAATTCTGTCAGAGCGCTGCCCGAAAGAAGTGTCTTGGATGGTGCCACAAGGAGGACTTAATCTGTGGCTTAGCCTTCCGGAATGGGTACAATCGCATCTTGTTCTAGCAGAAGCCAATAAAAAGGGAATTTCCTTTTTGCCGGGATCCTCCTGCTTCTCTGTTGAACATGAGAATCATCATATCCGATTAAGTTTTTCGTTCGTCAGTCAGGAATTGCTTCGTGAAGGCATAACGACGTTATGCGAAATTTTAGCGGGCATCATTTTAAGTAGAAAAAACTCGCATTCCTCTCCTTATTTTTAAATATCCTTGGGCCGCCTCGAAAAGAAAACACAAAGAAGACTGCCTGAAGCTTACTTCAGCAGTCTTCTTTTATGATCCCACCTATCGGTTTTGTCATGCATCCATAAATCCGGTTTTATCGGCTTCGGTAATAGCTCGAATCACTCGGCAGGGATTACCGGCAGCTATAACATTAGCCGGGATGTTTTTAGTTACGACACTCCCGGAACCAATGATCGAATTGCTACCGATTGAGACTCCAGGATTAATATGAACACCGGCGCCGATCCATACATCGTCTCCTATGGTTACTGGTTTCGCATAACAACCACCATTTCTGCGTTCAACGGCATCTGTTGCATGATTCGCGCAATAGATTCCAACTCGAGGCCCGAACAAAACATCATTACCAATCATAACTTCCGCGCAATCCAAAATCACGCAATCATAATTTGCGAAAAAGTGATTGCCAATCGTAATGTTGAACCCAAATTCACAGCGAAAATCATTCGCAAAATGGACGTCTTCTCCGCATTTCTCTAGCAGCTTGTCTAAGATTTCTTTTCTTTCCTGCTTATCATCGCTGTTATTGTACAGCTTGGTTAGTTTAGACGCTTCGTGTCTTGCAGCACTACACGCCTCCGAATAATCGTTGTACATTTCTCCGCTTCTCAATTGCTCTTTTAAAGTCACTCAAGCACTCCCTTTCGTCTGACTTTATACCTAACATTCTTTTTATTATCTAATATTATACGACTTATAATAACTTATATAAAAATGAGGATCAAGTCACCAAATCTACCACACAACTCGATTCGAGTTAACAATTTAATATATAATTGGTAAAAACAAGTTAAAGTCAATGCAGCATGGAACAACTTCATCGGTCTCTAACATTACCGGTTTAAGCGTGGCGACTTGCGGAAACGTCATCAAATCTCTTGTACAAACCGGAGAAATCATTGAAGTAGAAATGGTTGAATCTCACGGTGGCCGGCCAGACGTTATAAGTACAATGCCAACCATTCGTATGTTATCTGCTTATATGTGAAAACAGAAGGAGGCCTCCATTCTCTTACGTACAGGATCGTCAACCTTCTGGGCGAGAGTAACGCAAAATTATGATGAAGATCAAACATGCGCGATCGTGACCTTTCCTAAAGATAATTTCCCTGGTTCGGGTTTCATTGTCGACGGATATCTTTTAAAAGGAAACACGGAATAATGCAACCCCAGTTGGTACTTTTATATAGCCTAATGGCGGCAGAGAATGTGAATTTTCATAATATATCCGCGTTGACGACCCGATTGTGTTAGTAAGCCAATAAAGCTTCGGCAATTATGTGCCTTCCAGCATGACGGATCGTTATGATGCGTTTGTTCATCTCGACCGGACCATCTCCCTTCAGCCACTGCCTATCCTTCATCCGGTTGCAACGGATGCTTTATTTTCAGAGTAACAGCTCGCAAGAACCGTCTGTGGGATACAAGGTAGCTGGGTATAGTTTACCGTCAGGCTCCGGATTATAATTATATGACTGGCTCCAATATAAAACAGCGGCAGGCTCGGACTTTATTTTTATCAGTCTGAGCCTGCCGCTGTTTTATTGAACTAACGTGTCCCTTTAATTCAATAAACACTTCCTGATTTTTGGTGAAAAGCGTTAATCTTCTTTTGATGGGCGGTACGTCAATTCAACTGCTCCGAATGTAAGGTCTTGGTATAGACATGCTTAAGAGACATCGTGTTGATGTTATCTGTAAACAAACGCTTTTCACTCATCCGCCGCTTCCAAGCACCAAGATGTTTCTTCCGGGTTGCTCTTAAGGTTCAAAACTTCTTATCACCTCATTATAATACTTTGATTCAAGAGATACCCAATCTATTCACGGATGGTTCTCACCTGTGACAAAACTGTCGGATGCTAGTTGCTAGTTCTTCCGCATGAGTAAGGACAAGCATATGATCAGCTCCTTTGATTTCGGCAAACCTAATCGCAGGTACACGCTTGAAGTGCTCGGCGATATTATACATATCCGGCCATTCTATGGTTCCTTGTATAAATAACGTACTCGTTTGGTTTTATGCTTAGTAATTGAGTTGAAGATACATATTTCCTGTCTTGATGATTAATACAAGTAAATCACGTTTACAAAGGAAAAAAGACAGGCAGAAGATTATAAATTCACTAACAATTTAGGGTAAACATAACCTAATTGAAACCGCCCATCCAATAACCGGATGGGCGGTTTTTACATACTACTTTCCTGCTCCTTTATCACCTGCTCCACCCCCAACAGAATCAGCTTCAATCCGAACTCAAACGCTCCGTCGGTCCCCATCAGCTCGAACAGCCCGTTCGTGAACATCCTCCGGAATAGTCCCACTTCTGTCTCGCTCATGGAATTCAGAAGGTGAATCATCTCCTCACCCGGAAGTGCTCCCTGGTCCTTGAGGATAGCGGAGACATTACGCTCATGCTGATAATCGTCTAGAACGAAATAGAAGACATAGTTCACAAGCGTAGTAACCACTTGCATTTTCTGCTCTTGCTCAAGCGGCGTCGATTCCACGCAGAGCAGCATACGGTTGGTGAACCGGATGATGTCCGGTTCGTGGGGCAGCGTCATCATCATGAGCTGCGTGGAGCAAGGATATCGGCTGAGCACGCTCCGTACCGTTACTGCAAGCCCCGTTAGCTGCTCCTTCCATTCCCCCTCGGAGTGGAACTCTTCCAGAATCATTTTCGATACCTGGTTGGCCAGACGCTGGTAGAGATGCTGTTTGCTCTTGAAGTACCAGTACAAAGAGGGAGCCTGAATCCCTAACCTGTCGGCCAATCGTCTCATGCTTAATTTCTCGATGCCCTCCTCTCCAAGAAGCTCCCACGAGGTTTCCAAAATCTTATCCTCCGAAATCTGAGGTTGCTGCTTTTTCATTGTCATCCGCCCTTTTATCTAACAGTGTAAGTTTATGCTTTACAGGTTCATTGGTTCATGATACCATCTAACACTGTAAGGTACAAACTAACAGTGTTAGACTGAAAGGCAAAATAAATAAAGAAAGTAGTGATCCGCATGGATGCAGAAAACCTCCATTACTTTGAAAAAGCACCGGTCGCAAAAGCCGTAGCTCACTTCGCTATACCAATGATGCTAGGCACGTCAATGAGTGTCATTTATTCCATCTTAAATGCCTATTTCCTTGGTACACTGGGCAATACTGCTATGTTAACCGCACTCGCACTAACCTTGCCGTTATTCGCGATCATTATGGCGCTAGGCAACTTGATAGGCATGGGTAGTGGCACATTCATCTCCCGTTTGCTGGGAGAGAAAAAATATGACGATGTGAAGCATGTGTCTTCATTCGCCTTTTACAGCAGTTTAGTTCTCGGTCTTATCGTAATGGCGGTCGGTCTCCCGTTGATCGATCCAATCGTTCATGGCCTCGGGGCAATAACTGACTCCTTTGGATTCACGAAGGACTATGTCACGATTATGCTTATTGGCTCACCATTCGTCGTATTATTCTTCACGTTGGAGAATATCGTGCGTTCGGAGGGTGCAGCAATCACGTCGATGATCGGTATGATTCTCAGTGTTGTTATAAATATTATTCTCGACGCGTTAGTCATCTTCGTCTTCCAGTGGGACGTGATCGGCGTTGCGTCTGCTACGGTCATTTCTAACTTGGTTGCGAGTGCATTCTACGCCTTCCATATGGGATATAAGAGCCAATTCTTAACCGTCTCCGTAAAATGGTTCAAGGCTACCAAGGACATTCTGAGCAATGTATTCAAAATCGGAGTTCCCGTCTTTATTATGAGTATCTTTTTGGGTGCAATGTCGCTCATCTTTAACCATTTTCTTGTCGAATATGGGGATCAGGCCGTAGCGGCTTACGGAATTTCATCACGTTTATTGCAATTTCCTGAGTTTATTCTGATGGGCTTATGCGAGGGAGTCGTGCCGTTGATTGCCTTCTCTTTCACAGCGAATAAATTACGCATGAAGCATACCATTGGATTTACGATCAAAGTCATTGTGGCGTTAGCAGTCGTATTCGGCATCATCGTCTATTTGATTTCCGACCACTTAATTGGTTTATTTACAAATGACTTGCAATTAATTGGAATGGGCAGCTACATTTTACATGTGACGTTCCTATCCTTGTTCATTACAGGAATGACCACATTGTTTACCGGGATCTTCCAAGCTTCAGCGCAAGGAACTGCCGCGTTTATTATGTCAGTTATTCAAGGAGTTACTCTGATTCCTGTGTTGTATATTGCTAATCGAATGAACGGATTCCACGGGGTGGTCTGGTCGCTTGTCATTGCGGATGCGGTCGCATTCCTTGTTGGTGCCATCATGGTGTATGTTTTGCGGAACAAATTGCAGCCAGAATTGGATAAGTTAGTACAGTAGAAAACATATAACACCCAAGAAGGCAGGATAAGGACACTCCCCAACCCTGTCTTCTCGGTGGGGTAGAACTACTGCCCGTTAGTTTAACCTTCATTTGTTGTGCCTTGTTCCGACTATTCTCTACGAGCTATACGAAACCCTTGATCGGGACCAAAGCCATTCGCATCGAACTCGCCTCGGAAAGATATCTCGTTGTTGCTGACGTTGCCGATCCAACCGCCGCCCTTCACAACCCGGTAGGAACCGCTTTGGCTATCCAATCTCCTTACCACTCCCAACACCATTCCCTTAACAGTACTCCACAATGTCATACCAACTCACCATTTCTACCCGCATATTGTCGCCTACAAATACCGAGGGATTACTTCCCATGACTTCAACCCACTCTTTTTGAGTTACCTCATATTTGCCGATATAAAAGTTCGCTAGGGTCACGCTTTTTCCAGAGTTGTTGGACTTGTTGTTCTGAAAAGTCCCACCTTCCACCAATACAAGGTTATCCTTTTTTTCAGGCTTATCTTGCGAACAAGCGCTGATCACAACCATTGTTGCTATTAAAAGAAACATTAATAGCTTTCTCATTGATATATCTCCTTTAAGCGAAAAATAGTAGGCCGTGATGGCCTGCAACTCGCTTCCGGGCAATGTCAAAGGTCGTTTTGTCTGATGGGAGACGACCTTTGACGTATCCGGGTTAATGATAGAACTGAAGGGGAACGTCCTTCCGTTTGCCTCCAGTGTTTAGGGATTGATGTTTCCTCTATGATCGATTCATTTAAACCCTATCTATCAAACAGCTCTCAAAACCCGCTTATCCTGTGAGACAGTCCCAACAGGCGCCTGTTCGTTGAACAGCTTGCAGTTGAGTGGTTACCACACCGTTACGTCAGAGCTCCCACTACTCTGATACCCCTCTGTTGCTAACACCTGGTAAGACCAGCTATTCCCCAGATTCATTCCTTTGCTCGCCCATGCTTTCACGTGGTTGCTGAAAGTGATCGTGGAGTTGCCCCCGGTCGGTCTCTTCGACTGTCGAACACTCCAGTACTGAATAAACGTCGTTTTTTGGCCTTCAATGGAAGGTGCGTCGTATCGCATTGTTGTGTAGATGTCATATGTGCCCCCATCACTGGTCACCGTACCTTTATACGTTCCGGTAGGTCGATAAGTCCCCCAGCTATCAACGACGTAATATTCGATGAGTGAGTTTCTCGTCCACCCGTAGAGAGCCAAATATCCATTACCGGACGGCGCCCAGACACCGGCATTGTAGTTAATCGTTCTGTTTGGCGATCCAGTAGTCCAGCCTTTGCCGACAACAAAATTCCCGGTATCCTTCCATGTTACGCTGTAATTACCGCCTGATCCATTAACAGCATTGACCGTCCCACCGCCATCGGTCCAATTTTGCCAATAGTCTGTCGCTGCACTTGAGGTTGTTGCAAACAACCCAAAACTCATGGAAGCTGCAAGAACTACCGTCATCATTTTCTTACTAAACTTAAACATACTTTCCCTCCTAAAATTTTTGTGTTTGTCCCATACACCTGCTTGTTAGTTGGTTCTCTTTGCAGTACATTGCTTATCCGTGTCATATCCCGTTTTTTTACTTTTACCTCCTTTCTGAGTAAATTATAGAATGATAGCGTTTGCATAAAAACCTAGCAAATTAAAGCTTTAACTCTATTATGTTTAGCTTTCTTTAAAATTTATAGAAGCTGTCGAGGAAAGTAAGCTCCACAATACGGTTATGATGGGACGATTCAACGAATAATTCCAGCATTACAGCGAGGGAAAGCACCACTTAAACGCGTAGTGGCGCCTCAGGTACATTTTCAACTCAACTTATAAAAACTTTATGCAAATAACGCATAAATATCAATATACATCCATCGCATGCTGTAAAATGTGCTTGGTTGATTAGCAGCGCATAAAGGAATCCCCGATTCACGTGAGGACAAACACTTAACTTTTCATAAGGAGGTATGATAAAAATGATTTTGGAGGATATGTACTATGGGAAATGGCGTCCCAGTGAACAGATACATTCAACCGACCCTGAATCTCAAAAAGTGAATCAAAAAATTAGTGATCTCATGGAGATGTTGAAAAGCAAATTACCAGCAGTCGAGTTTGAGTCAATTGAAGTCATGTTTGATTTATAAGCGAGTCAACTTCCCTGCACTCCGCAGCAGCATTCATTCACGGGTATCGGACGGGGGCATTAACGATGATTGAAGTATTTAACGGGGACAAAGAAATTGTTGACGTAATAGATAGATAATGGAGGAGTTATGGTGGTACATGCAGATTGTTCTTCCGATCGCTGTTATCCCTAGATTTCTCCTCAGTAGAATATAAACTTAAAGGTAAAATCCGGGGATAACAAAACGAATGGAGGGGCTCCCTAGCCTCTGCCTGCGCCCCCCAGCGCATTCATCAAGAACTCATAAATTTCCAGTTCGTTGATTTTATCGCCATCGGTCACTATGTTATGCTGAACTTGCAGCCCGTTCTTGAACACGGTGAACATCCGAGCTGTCCTGTCCGCATCGATTGAAACAGGGATAGCTCCATTCTGCTGTCCGACTTCGATCCACGTTTTGGCAGTGAGGATAGATGCTTCATGATAACGTTTCAGAATGCCAGCCACGGCGGGCTTATCCTGTTGGCTGAGTAGATAAATAAAAATCAGGCTGGCAGCGCTGTCCCCACTACCAATGTTACGAAGCCGTTCAGTTAAGGTGTTAAGCGGGGACTTGATTCCTTCTGGTCCTGCGGGAGTCCGGGCGACAGATTCAAAAAAGCGCTGATTGGTTTTCGCCATTCCCGCCTCTAGAATCATACCGAACAATTCATCTTTGCTTTTGACATAATGGTAAATGGCTCCTTTAGTCAGTCCGCTGCGATCCGCAATATCCTGTAGTGTCGTCGCCCGACAGCCTTTCTCCATAATCATCTCTTCGGCAATCTCAAGCAGCTTTTTTAGACTGTCGTTCATTGCTTTGTCTTGCATAATCTTTTACCTCCCGTTTGTCTGTCTTTTTATTCGTTTAATGAAACCTATATTCCACCAGATCGTCAAACCAATAAGCCCGTAGGTGAAGAACGGCGATACGACCAGAAAGGTCGGTATCGACAGCGAATATACCAGCACAACTTTGATGAAGGCTTCCAGCAACAGGCTGAGTCCCCACACCGCCGTTATCAGGCGGAAATTAAAGCGATAGCGCGGAAGTTTCTCCCATTTATCGTTCATCTGTGGATTATGGCCTGTGAATCTTTCGGCAAAATAATAAATTAATGGTCTGCTAAAAAACAGCGAACCTAGAAACACCACCCCCATAATACCAGTCACATAAGACTCCCGCAGCAAAATGAAGCGTTCATCACCGCCCAAGAGAACAGCAACAACACTAAGAATTAGGCCGAGAAAAATGAATCCGGAGAAAGCATCTGCTTTACGGGTCCGTATAAGGCTGTAGATCGAGTCGCATAGCGGTACAAGTGCAGCGATGGACAGAGCTATCAGACTGCTTGTGTGTGGAATTAATAGACGATAAGCCAAATAAGGCAATACGAGGTTGATGATTAACGTAAAGATGATTTCGTTGCGAGATTTATTCATGATCGACTCATCCTCTCATCATTTAAAACCTACCTTCGGTAGGTATCTTTTATTTTACATACCTTCGGTAGGTGTGTAAAGATTAAAAAATATTAATCTCTATCCTATATACCAGTTAAGGATTTCTCCCCCTCACTAAGTTAGCTGTACACGCGCTTAAATCTACATATTGCCCAAATGTGGTTACACAGTTCACATCCCTGCAACTACAAAAAGGGAGATGGCACTGGCCATCTCCCTCTCTTATTCTAACTCCACATTACTTGCTTAAAAACATATTGCTTGCCAGATGGTCAGTGAGCGGAGCGGCAGAATTGTTCTGAAGAAGCGGAGCGTTCGCCTTTATCCCCGGATTTTCACCTTTAAATTTCTATTCCAATGAAAAAATCCGGGGATAACAGCGATCGGAAGAACAATCTACACCCCCAGCGCCTCCCCGACACACACCCAACAAGCAACTATATTTTTAATCCCCCACCCGATTCAAAAACACCTTCGTCCGTTCCAACTGCGGATTGTTGAAAATCTGCTCTGGTGTACCGGATTCTGCAATTTCTCCATTATCCATAAAAATGACACGATCCGCCACATCTCTCGCAAAGTTCATCTCGTGGGTCACGATGACCATCGTCATATGTTCCTCAGCCAGCTTTTTGATAACCCGCAGCACCTCACCCGTCAGCTCGGGATCAAGGGCCGAGGTCGGCTCGTCGAACAGTAAAATATCAGGGTTCATCATCATTGCCCGGGCAATCGCCACACGCTGCTTCTGTCCTCCCGACAGTCGGGATGGATACGCATCTGCTTTATCTGCCAATCCGACTTTAGCCAGCAACTCAGCGCTTTGGCGACGCAGTTCAGCCTTGCTCACCTTTTTCACCAGCTTCGGAGCCAGCTCCAGATTATCCTGCACCGTCAAGTGAGGGAACAGATTAAAATGCTGAAACACCATGCCCATACCGGTAGTAATGCCCTTAATATCACCTGCCGGAGCGTACTGACCGTTTTCCACCAGTGCTTTATCATGAATGCGGATCGTCCCGCCCGTCACATCTTCCAGGTGCACCAAACTACGGAGCATGGTACTTTTTCCTGAACCTGAAGGACCGATGACGGCTACAACCTCGCCCGCTTTAACGTTAAAGCTCACTCTTTTCAGAACGTCGAGCTTGCCGAACGATTTTTTCAAATCGGTAACTTCTATTGCATTAGTATTCATATCTCGACATTCCTTTTACTCGAATTTAAAACGTTTTTCCAGCGCCCTAAAGAATAGCGTCAGCACCAAAGCTAACAACAAATAAATAACCGCCGCTACAACATAAGGTACAATCGAGAAATCACGGTTTACAGCCGTATTGGCAAAATGCAGCAGTTCCGGTACCGCTACTGCATACAGTAGTGCCGTATCTTTTACCAGTGTTGTCGCCTCATTGGTTACCGCAGGCAAAGCAATCCGTACCATTTGCGGCACAATGACTCTAATCAGCGTCTGCGACTTGCTCAAGCCCAGCACTTGTGAAGCCTCGTATTGCCCTTTATCAATCGACAACATCCCGCCTCTAAAAATTTCTGCAAAATAAGCTGCATAATTCAGTACAAATGCCAGTACCGCAGCCGTTGTCCGGTCTAATACTAGATACTCCCCAATGACAGGCAACATCGGAAGACCAAAACAAAAGAACAATAATTGCAGCAATAGCGGCGTACCGCGTATAACATAAATGTACGTATGCATCAGCCAGGCGATTGGCTTAATCCGGCTTTTGGCCAGCAACGTAACGATAAAACCCAATGGAATAGACAAGATGAGCGTGATGAAAAATAAAATAACCGTCATCTGTGCCCCTTCAAGCATAGGCTTCATAATTCGTAAAATGTATTCCATACTCATGACCTTCGACTCCTAAACCCTTAGTTCAATACACTACGTATTAATTTAATACTTTATCTTCACCAAACCACTTTTTCGAAATTTCAGCAGCTTTTCCGTTCTTGTGCAGCTCATCCAAAGCGGATTGCAGCTGCGTCAACAGCTCTTCATTTCCTTTTTTCACGCCGATGCCGTATTCCTCAGGGGCCAAAGATTCATCAAGCAGCTTATACGTCCCTTGTTCCTTCGACATATAATACTTGGCAACAACTTCATCAATGACAACCGCATCCAGACGTCCGGTTTTCAAGTCTGTCAAAGCGAGAACATTATCCGGGAACTCGGACACTTGCTTCAATTTACTTTTGATCGGATTTGCATCCAATGCATCGGCTGCTGAAGACAGCGTCTGGAGTCCGACCGTTTTGCCCGTCAGATCAGCCAGCTTGGAAAGACTGGAAGTAGCCGGAATGACAATCACCTGACTGTTTTTCAGATATGGCTTCGTGAACAGCACTTTTTCCTTACGCTCATCCGTAATGGTGTATCCATTCCAAATGAGATCAATACGTCCGCTGTTCAGCTCGGATTCTTTGGCAGACCAGTCAATCGGCTGAAATTCCACCTGTTTACCCATTTGTTCCCCGGCCGCTTTTGCATAATCAATATCAAAGCCGGTCAGCTCGTTATTTTCATCTCTAAAGCCCATCGGGGCGAATTTATCATCAATTCCAATAATCAATTTACTGTCATCCTTACCGCCGGAACATCCGGCCAACACGATCATCATCAATCCAATTAACATCGTAAACATGGCTGCTTTTCTCATCTTATTCCCCTCCAACAATGGTGACCCCCGTATCCAAGAACAGGTGGCAAACGCTTTAGTTCGTTAACACGTTATCAGAGTATCATCATAACACACCGCAGGATACTCGTCGAGAGGAATGAGCGGAATCTTAGCCTCATATAAATGGAAAACCTGTGACGAAAATTTGACCTGTGTTCTATAATGTAAAACCTTACCTTGACATGTCACCTAAACCGTCTTATTATTTCCTAGTATTCTTATATACTTTTATTTATTTTAAAATTTCAGCAGCAATAGTATGTAAATCAGCTTGATAGACAGGAGAAATAAAGCCCCATGTACATTTTAAAGCGTCTTTTTACGATGTTCATAACGTTGTGGATTATCGTCACTTTAACGTTTATCATCATGCACATCATTCCGGGTGATCCATTCTCGAACGATTCCAAAACGATTCCGGAAGCGGTATTGCAAAACATGCGTGCCAGGTACAATCTGGACAAGCCGCTCGCTGTGCAGTATGTGCTGTATCTAAAAAATCTGCTAGTGCTGGATATGGGCCCGTCTATTCAATCGAAAACGACGGACGTCAATATGCTTATCGCCCGAGGTTTTCCACCTTCTGCATTGCTGGGTATTCAATCCATCGTGGTCGCGATTATTGCCGGTATTTCGCTCGGAACGCTGGCTGCTCTACACCATAATCGACCACTGGATTATATCTCGATGTTTATCGCCATTGTTGGTATTTCCGTACCCAGCTTCATATTGGCACCGCTGTTAATCAAGTATGTTGCCGTCCAATGGCACCTGCTTCCGGTCGCCTCATGGGGAACCTGGCAGCATACGGTGCTTCCGTCGCTGGCTCTCGCTGTTTCACCGCTTGCCGTTATCGCCCGCTTTATGCGGACGAGTATGCTGGAAGTTATGCATGAGGAGTACATACGCACTGCCAAAGCAAAAGGGTTGTCCTCTTGGGCAGTAGTCATTCGTCACGGATTACGCAACGCGTTGATTCCGGTGCTGTCCTTTATCGGACCGTTATTCGCTTCCGTTATTACAGGTACCTTTGTCGTTGAAAAAATATTCGCCATTCCCGGCATCGGTAAATACTTCGTAGACAGTATCTTTAACCGGGATTATCCAGTGATTATGGGGACGACCATTTTCTATAGTGCCATTCTGGTCGTTACTTTATTTTTAATTGATATATCCTATCGCCTTGTCGATCCGCGAATCAAATTAGACAGCAAAGGAGATTAACATGAAAGCAGCACCTACTGTCGAAAAGGACAGCCTGTTTAGTCTTGTAGACCGTAGCCAGATCCCCACCCCCACGTTGACCAGACCCAAAGAATCACCCTGGCGGGATCGGCTACGCAGACTTTTTAACAACAAGCTTGCTCTGTTGGGGCTTTCCCTACTTATCATTATTATTGTGCTGGCGATTATTGGACCTTCCATGGTTCCTTATGCACCCAGTGATCAATCCCTTTTGAAGACGAATCTTTCTCCTTCGGGAGAGCACTGGTTTGGCACGGATGATCTGGGGAGGGACGTATGGGCACGGACATGGGCCGGGGCTAGAATTTCACTCATGATCGGCTTTGCCGCTGCCGCCATTGATTTGGTGCTTGGCATTCTCGTCGGCTGTGTTGCTGGCTATTGTGCTGGGCACGGTAAAACGGGCGACCGGATCGACAGCATTCTCATGCGTATTATTGAAATTTTGTATAGTATTCCTTATCTGCTGGTCATCATTCTGCTGCTCGTCATTATGAAGCCAGGCCTACTCACGATGATTATTGCATTATCTATTACTGGCTGGGTCGGTATGGCCCGTGTAGTGCGTGGGCAAATCTTACAGCTGAAGCAGCAGGAATATGTGTTAGCAGCCCGTAGCTTGGGGACATCTCATTCGCGTATTATCTTCAGACATTTGCTACCGAACGCAGCGGCAATCATTATTGTAAATTTGACGTTCACTATTCCGTCGGCTATTTTTGCCGAATCGTTCCTGAGCTTTCTCGGTCTGGGGATTCAGTCTCCTTCGGCCAGCTGGGGGACGATGGCTAACGATTCACTTGGCGTTATTTTAAGCGGTCAATGGTGGCGCCTATTCTTCCCCGGGCTGATGATATCGCTCACCATGCTGGCGTTCAATACACTTGGAGACGGGCTTCAGGATGCACTTGACCCGCGCTCACAACATTAACAACAGAGAAATCCAAATTGGACAAGGAGGGGTGTCACCATGATCCGCAGCTTCTCGCCTAACCGCAGGAAAAACGGCAGTTCCTTTATCGAAGTGCGCACACGCGGCATACCTGCGGGAAAGGAGGATGAATAAATCCCGGTACGTATACCTTATTTTTGGCATAACTAATCACAGTAATGGAGGAAAACCACGATGAAAAAAATGCATTGGATGACGATCATCTTACTTTTGGCCGTAACGGCTTTGGCTGGATGCTCTGGTACTTCGGACAAAACAGCAAGCAACGACCCGTCCGCTGCGCCTCAAGCAGATATCCCGCAAGAAATTACTGCCAATCTGGCAGGTGGGGAGCCTTATACGCTAGACCCTGCTTTCGCATCAGATACAACGTCCTACTTTGTGATTGATAACTTGTATGAAGGGCTGTATACATACGATAAGGCCGGTAAAATCGTAGAAGGCGCTGCCAGCAAAGTAGATGTATCTCCTGACGGCAAAACCTACACCTTTACTATCCGTGATGGTGCAAAATGGTCGAATGGTGACCCACTGACAGCTAAGGATTTTGAATACTCCTGGAAACGGGTACTGAATCCGAAAACAGCTGCCTACGATCCTTCTGCCCTCTACTACATCAAAGGTGCCGAAGCGTACAACACAGGCAAAGGTAAAATTGAAGACGTGGGAGTTACAGCCAAAGATGATAAAACTCTTGTAGTTGAGCTGAAATCGCCGCTGAGCTTCTTCCCAACGATCGCAGTGGGTCATGCCTATCTGCCAGTAAACCAATCGGTTGTTGAGAAAAATGACAAATGGGCAGCAGAAGCGGGCACAATTGTCGGCAACGGTGCGTATGTAGCCAAGGAATGGAAACATAACGAGCAAATTACGCTGGCTAAAAACGATCAATTCTGGAACAAAGATGCCATTACGATGGCAACGATTAATTTTAAAATGGTTCAAGACTCCACAACTTATTATCAAATGTATAAAACGGGCGATCTGGATCTGATTTTGAGCCTTCCCGTGGATACACTGGATCAGGAAAAGAGCAACAAGGAATTCCTGTCGCATCCATCTTTCAGTGTGTACACCTATTCTTTTAACGTAAAACAAAAGCCGTTTGACAATAAAAAAATCAGACAGGCCATCGCCTACGCGATTGACCGCGAAGCACTGGCTACCAGCGTAACCAAAGGTGGCGAAACTCCGGCTTACGGCTATGTTCCATACGGAACAACAACGCCATCCGGCAAAGACTTCCGTGATGAAGCACCGAAAAAATACTATGAGTTTGACGCTGCAAAAGCGAAACAATCGCTGGCCGAAGGTCTGAAAGAAGAAGGTTTGACCAAGCTGCCACCGATCACCTTCAAATACAACACTTCGGACAAGCATAAAAAAGTAGCTGAAGCGATTCAGGAAATGCTGAAAACAAACCTGGGTGTTGAAGTGACGCTGGAGAATCAGGAATGGAAAACGTACATTGATACCTTTAAACAGAAGAACTTCCAGATCGCCCGTATGGGCTGGGAAGGAAACTTCCTGGATCCACTCGGCGTATTGGGGCATTATACTTCCAAAAATTCGAACAACTTTACCAACTGGAGCAACCCGGAGTATGACAAACTGATCGAATCCTCAACCTTTGAGCTTGATCCGGCAAAACGCTTTGAACAGCTCCATCAGGCAGAAGACGTATTGATGGAAGATCTGCCGATTATTCCGATCCAGTTCTCTGCGGACACGGCATTAATCAGTCCTAAGATTCAAGGTATCGTATTTGATGCTCGTTCGAACCCAGACCTGCGCTTTGCGAAACGGGTCGAAAAATAATGATTTTACGTTTCGGGATCTCTGCCCTGATTGTCGGTACTTTAGGAATTCTGTACGCCACACCCCATCTCTTGTATGGTCGTGAAAACATGGCTACTGCAAATCTGCTATTCCTGTTGGGGTTGCTGGGCTTGGTGATCGGTGCAATCTTCCACGTTCTGCAAAGCGGTTTTCTAACCCTCTTCCTGCGGGGATTTGCCGACATCAGACAGTTGTTCATTCGTCAATCCAAGGCATTACGAGAGGAAAATGAGCGTTTGCGTTCCGATGAATCTCTGTCAGCCTGGAAAACATCCATGTTCCGCCATCTCAAGGTATACACTTCGGGGTGCGGGACAGGGCTTATACTTTGCTCGATGATATTAATGGGGATAAGCTAGTTAGGTGTATGAAAGCTTTCTCGGTGTTGGTGGGCGCTGCGCGTGCAGATTGTTCTTCCGATCGCGAACGCTACGCTTCTTCAGAACAATTCTGCCCGCTCAGCTGGCAACCGCCGTAGAGCTTCCATACGTTTTAGAGGTGTGAAAATGAAAAGAGAGAGTTTCGCAAAGCGTTTGCTAGCGGAACTCTCTCTTTTTGCATTTTTTATATTAAACTTTGAAAAGGGCTCATACTACAATACTTAGTAGCCTTAATAAATATGCTTTTCCTTGGCTTCTTGCAGCCATAACGGGAACTCGTTAAGCAATAGTTCGTACAATTCATTGTCTTCCATAGATTCGATATCTTGAATTTGAAAGAAGTTAGCGTTATCTACCACACGGCCTTCTATGTTGTCCAGCTTCTTTAATACGCCAAAATCGGACTCACCCACACCGATAAATTGCCAGAAAATCGGCTCTCCTGACGAATCAATGACTGCGTTATCGATATTATCTCCTTTTCCACGCTTCACACCGCCATCATTAATAAAAATAACAAAGGCCGGATCAGAAGAGGGTTCTTCCTTGGTGTATTTGGCGATGACATCGCGCATCACAGGCGGCTCATCATTGCGACCGAACTTGGGCAAATAATCATTGGACAGAATATGTCTTTCAACATAGTTGTCAACGTCATTTTCGGTAACGGACGGCAAACGTGAAAAACGGTGATCATACACCCATACGTCTAGTACACCATCATCATCCAAAGAACTCGCTACTGCAACAATTCGTTCCAACACCTTTTGAACGGTACCATTTTTGTACAAACTTCTCATAGATCCTGAAATATCGAGCACCAATCCAACTCTCGCAGTCACATTTGATAGATTCTTTTTAGTCAGCACCAGTTGCGCATTCTTTTTAAGTAAAGAAATACCGCTCATGTCCCCACGCTCCTCTATGATGTTTGCGTTTGTACGCCTACTCTACCATCTGCGTCGTTCGTCGCCTCTCAGGGGAAAGTCGCTCAATTCTCCGAGTTGGTCATGTGCAGCCTTATAAATGCGAAGAATAGCTTGTACCTTGTTAAAATCATTGTCTTCCGGACCGAATCCTTCCATATACATTTTTTGAATGATGTTTTGGAAGAAATCCATACGTTCGCGGACGGAATCCTGCTCGATTTGCAGTACCTCTTCAAAGCTGTGTGTCTCAGCAAAATCAGACAGCTCATCAAACTCCTGTTCCTGATATCGCTCTCCCCGAGTTTCGGGATTGAGATCAATAGAGGTACGCAGGGTTGACAATAAAATATTTTCGCGCGCCAGCATGACATGAAAATCTTTGTTCTTAAACAGATCCGTAACGATCAGACGGCACATTTCCTTGTTTTGCAGCAGAATCCCGTCAAAAGGATGCAGCGTCCACACACCGTAGTTAAAAAATAAATTAAAATTAAAGTTGCTGCTTCCATACTGATATACAATGTTGATTTTCGATTCATCGATGATTTCAAATGAAAATTCCAGCATGCATTCTCCTTTGGGATTCCAATATTTAACTCTATCCTATCAGAAAATGCATGATTTTCAATAAAAAATTTTATTTCACAGAATCATTTAACTCCACAATTGAATCTGCTTTTTCGCTGCTGACAGCCACGAGTAAATAGACAATCACACACCCTAAAATAAAGGACATCATACGCTCGCTCTCTCCTTTTTGTCATTCGCTTTTTAAAAGTTTATGCACGAGAATGCTATGTATGTTCATCATGTCCTTTATTAGCTGCTGCCAAACCAAAAAAGACGCCTTTCGGAGTCATCCGGCGTCTTTTAATAGATTGGGTCTATTATTCTACATTGTCATCAGTTCAAAAACGAGCTTAAACCCTCAGAAGAATTGCTATCCTTCAGTGTTTTGGATGGTTCTTTCCCTTCGATCCCCAAGCGTTGGCTAAGGTTGGCATTGATTGCTGTCATTTTACTTGTGTAATCATGGCAGCTTTCAATAATTTGGCGATTCGATTTTTCAGACAGATCCAAAGCAGATACCAAATCACCAATCGCCTGATTCACAGCCTCCAGTGACATAGAAGGCTTGCTAAGCAGATCTGTCGTTCTCTCGGTCGTCGTTTTGAGAAGCTTTGCATTTTCCTTGAATTGATCTTCAATCGTACGGTTGGTCGCATCGACGGCTGAAATGATTTTATCCTGATCCGCCAGCGCCATCGCGATCATAGCCGATACAGTGATCAGATTCGATGTTTTATCAATCGCATTATTTACAGAATCAATCAGTTTATCATTGTTATCATTAATAATATCTGTTGCTGCAATCGCCTGATTGTATAACAAAATCATTTCTGTCATCGACTGTGTACGAGTAACCACCTTGCGCAATCCCCGCTCCAGATGTGGCTTACGGTTTTCGTTTTCCGGCTTGGCAATCTCGGTCTCAAACAGTTCTTTCAAGCGATTACCAAAGGCAATCTTCGTCTGTAAATTGTAGATTTCTTCAATGGAAGCCTTCTTCAACTGTCTCATGCTGACGATGTTTTCTTCCAGATTATCCTTACCATCTCTCAAGGCAGTAATGATTTTCTCGATGTTCGTCTTCACCGACTGATACTTGTAAATGTAGTTCTTTAACGGGCTTTTACGCAGAAGCTTGCCAAAAAAGCTCACATTTTTGCTCTGCTGGAGCGTTTCGCATTCATCACGCAGCTTTAAGATCATATTGGATACCTCAGCCCGATCACCGGACATGAGGTCGTTTACCGGACGATCCAGCATTTTAAGGGTTTGCCCCGCACGTTCCTGCGTTTTAACCCCCAGCTTACCGATATCATCCATTAAGGTATCCAGGCTCATGACATCGCTTTGTGATACCTTCTGAATCAGCTGTGAAGCCTCCTCAGTCACCTTTTGTTCATCTTCTTTTTTCAATTCAGCCCATGGGGTCGCCATACGCTACCTCCTATTCTGAAAACAACTGTTACCCAAGTCTAATCGTTGTTATTCAGAGCAGCTATACTGCTACTTTTTTTATTTTCCCAAAAAATCGCCTACAATTCGGAACTGCTATATCGCTGGTGAATAAGCTCCGCTTTGCTCTGTAATTCCAACAGATCCTTATGCTCCACCGTAGATACAATTACCGATATTTTGCTGTCCACATCCCGTAATCCGTTTAATAACGTCCTCCGGTTAGTCCGCTTCGCATCGCCGCTGAGCCGAAGAAACGGATTAATCAGTCCGTTCAAATCCTTCAAAATCAATCTCCGAACCGTATGATTCACTTCGCTGTTGTTCAGTTCATGCAAAAGTGGAATGACCCGCTGCAAACGTGCAAATAGAGCCAGCGCCTTCTCGACAATCTCGTTATCAAGCGCATCCTTCTGTCCCTCGGAGATCACCATATCCTCCAGTACCTCCAAATACTCCATCACCTGAGCAAATTCACTGCTCACCTGAACTGATTGACGTACTTGTCCTGTCATAGACTCCGGTCGAACGGCAGCTTCCTTTTCATGCTGATGTGTCTCAGCGACCTGCTCCTGCACCACCGGAATCACGGAACCGGTCAGATTGGGGCGAGGATGGCGAATAGCCATGATGGCGCTGTATCCTCCCAAACCAATGATCGGAATCGCCAAACACACAAACAGTGGCAACCAAAAACTTAGTAAAAGCGCAATCAGGTAGCTAACCACAGCAATCGTGGCACCCCACATTTTTGACGTCATAGCTTGTACCTCCTGACGTAAACCCTTACCATATTGTAGAAAACAATATTTGTGTGTGTCAATGTACGGATTTACGTATGGTGATTGGCTGCTCGATATGACTGGCTAAAATGTCGTATTGCGGATGAAGTGAACCGATCTCATGACCCAAAGCCGATTTCACCGCTAGATAAGGAAAATTGATACCAGACAAACATGATACATGAAGTCCTCCGGACATCCGCGGATTGATCTCTAGCAGCTTGGCATGCTCGCCGTTATATTTTACCTGAATGTTATAATTGTACGGAATGTGATACGCCTCAGCGACCTTCTGTGCCACCTCCAACAGCTGGGGATGCTGCTCCAGCAGCCGTAATCGTCCTCCTGCCTTCCTACGCGGAACTGCCGCTAGCAGCTTTCCGTTCCGGTCAGCCAGGCAGTCAATACTGTATTCGTATCCCTCCAGCAGCTCCATCACCATCAGATTGGGAAATGATTCTGTGGATGACAATACGCGGTGTGCTTCCTCGAACGAAATATGATTCAGCGCATGGCCGAACAGTTCCTCCAGCGGATTACGTTCATTGTCGATGATACGAAAGCCCATTCCGCCTTCTGCATTACATGGCTTGAAGCATACCTTATGCCCACGTGCTATTAACGACTCATATGCCTGTTTAAACTGCTCGGCATTGCTGGCAATGGCATAATCGGGAATCGTGACAATTTCCTTTTGACGAATGGATTCATAAAACAAATCCTTTTCCATCAGTTGCTCCAGCAGTTCGGTATCTTGGCATACCATCACTTTTGTCCCAATATCATCGAACAAATAAAGATGCTTGCTAATATCGAGCATATTCCACCGTGGGATAAAGACATCAATTCCGTGCCGCTTGCAAAAATCAGCGCAAAATTGTGCGTACTCCACACCACTGGTGCGAGGCTCTACTTCAGCCACATCACTGGCCTGTAGCGCCATGTGCTGCGGATCTGAGTGTGTCGCATAGATCTCGAACGGAATACCGTCCTCATTGTTACGAATAGCATTCATATAATGATACGCCACTGAAAACCAGCGATTAAAATACACCTTAACCTTCTTCACAGAGCCACGTCCCCTATCTATTCTGAAAATGAAGTTTGAGCTGCGAACACACTCCGGTGTATTGCATGAACATACGCCATGATTTCGTCCGCTGCATACACCCCCGACACTTCTGTAAAACGGTAATTGACCTCCAGCTTATCCCGCAGCTGTTCCCGATACAATTCACCATGACGGGGAGCAATCGCATAATCAGCATAGTCCAGCAGACATCGGTCCAGCAAAGAGTCACCGGACGCAACCACAGCCCCTCCATTCGTGAGATTACGGATATGCTCCACGGCTGCCTGTTTATTCACCGCCGCAGGCACCAGATATATCTTACGACCTTGAATGGATACCTCCCAGCCCATTTCACGCATGATTCGCGCCTTCTCCAGCACCTGTTCCAGCGGCATACGATCCCGTTCAATCATGAAAGCATAAAATAACTCGTCGCAAAAGCGTTCGTTTACGACCCAGTCTTCATCCAGCACCTGTCCGAACACCTGACGTGCTTCTTCCGCATGAGCACCATCACGGCGTACTTGTTCATGAATACGCCGATTCCACTCTCGATCCACCTCGCCTCCGACGATGATGTTTCCACCATTACTCGTCACGGCATATGCGGGAACCAACTCCGTCTGAAACACAGTGATTCGTCTATACTGTTCTATCGTCCGAGTCGTCACGGGCATAAACATCACATCTTCAGGCAGTGTCTTTAGCAATTGCAGGGCTTGTTCAGAAATAAAAGCCGACGTCGCCCCGTCTATCTGTTCCGCAGGCAACAGACCAGGGGATTCCAGCGGTACGCCAAGCGAACGTTTGGAGTAAATCAGTGTCTGATCCAGATCACTTGCGTAGATCATTCTTGTCCCCCCTTGAGCGGCTTGATAATTCCGCAGCAGGAATAAGTCAATCCTTCAAATACCTCTACAGGCACTCCACGATCCTTTGCCAGCAGCATAATATGCTGAAGATTCGGATTATCTTCGCGGTCAATCAGAATTTTCCACGGCACTCTGCGCAGCAGTACACGAGTCGTCTCCCCCACTCCGGGCTTGACCAAATTGATATCCCGAATACCAAATGCCTGCTGAATCGCCTCAATATCCCGTAAGCCCTGCCATGTCACCGCAGGCGGATTCAATGTCATTTGTTCAGCGTATGCAACGGCCGTTTCAGCCACGTCTTGAAAGTACCCGGATACCGTATCCACAAACGTATTGGACTGATCCACTGACCGCCAGGATTCATAAAATTTGGCCCCATGGAAATCGTCAGGGCCTATGAGATCGTCGCGTAATACCGTCCGACTCATCAAACCTGATACAGTCGAATTCAGACAAGCACTTGGAATCAAATAATCTTCTCGTGTACCAAAGGTTTCTGAACATCTGCCCGGATCGGCCAGCACCGCCAGATCATCATTTAGACGCAACCCGTAATCCGCGTTCATCTCACGACAGGCCTCAATCAATACCTGGCGAATCGCCCCTTTCCCCGTCCAGCCATCGACAAACTGAAGTTCAATCTCCAGTCCATGCTGCTGTAAAATGTATAAAATCGCATTCCGGTCAATGCCTTTGCCACGAATAATAGAAATGCTGTAATGCGGCAAGGATACGCCATACTTCCAGTCAATATAACGCTTGATCAGGATACCAATGGGCGTCCCTGCTCTGGCAAGAGAAACAATCGCCGTGTTCAGGCCTCTTTTTCTCACAATCATCTCAGCCACAGAAGCTGCCGCTAATGCAACCTTTTTGGCAGATTGGGCAAGCGTTTCGTGAAACAGTGCAATATACTCTGCTGTGGGCTCGTATTCCACTGGCAGCATTTCTGAATAATGGACTCCCGACTGAATCGCCTCTTCACGATCCTCCGTCCCTTTTTCCAACGTAACCCGGCTCAAATCCTTCAATAAAAAAGTGACATCCGAGGCAGGATAACTGCCCAGCGGTTCGGGCGGATGAATGTTCTTCTGCTGTATTTGCTCCATGAGTGCTTGCTTCATATCCGCGCTCCTTTACTCTCCTGACTAGTTAAACCGTTAAAATAAACGACATGCACTTTATCGCAGCCCAGACGGGTCAAAGCCTCCAGCATGGGGTTCATCCGCTCTGGGTCCGACTCCCTTTCCATCAAAACGAATATTTCGTCATACTGACCGGGGTCTACATTATAAATAAAATTGCGTATCGTACTGTCTTCAGGTGATGGATATGTCACGCCACAGGCGACTCCATACCCTTCTTCGCGATGGGGATACACCGGGCTGCGTGTCGTCGATTGAAAATACACATTCAGACCTAACTCTGCTGCAATCCGCATTGGAATGTACATGAATTCGCCTGTGCCCATAACCAGCGTGCGTTGCCCAGAACGAAGTTGGTTCAGTCGTTCAGCTGTACGCGTGATTTCTGCATCCAACGCTGAATTGTCAGCGGATTGTAGACCAAAACGGCCTGTATATTTTAGATAAGGAGCTGTATTGGCGTATCCGTCCGTTGACATGGAACTGTGTACTACCCGCTCAAAACCGGAAGTATCCTTTTCAAAACGGTGGTCAATTATCCCAGAAGCGTCTTTATTAACCTCTGCCATGCTAGTGGCTGCATGTTCTGGGTGCCCAACCTGTGCAGCATATTCTGCGTGATCCAATATGGGTACTCCCTGTACCTCAATCTTTCCTTTGAGCAAGCTTAAAGGCGTAATCGTAATGCCTAGCTCTGCCTCCAGATCAGTGAAAGCCTGCTCATCGCTGTCTGTCCGCCAATCCAATAATGAAGCAATCACATACTGCTTACGCGGAAAATGCTCCTGAATATCCCGTATGATATTAAGCGTTGTTTTTCCCGTCGTAATTTCATCATCTACCAGCACAATCGGGCCATCTCCCGCAAAAGCATCTTCATCCAGTGCATAGCAACGATGGTCAACAGCGTGCGAATGCTCTTCTTCAAACCGAATAATAGGCCGAAGGCCCGGAATATCCTCGCGCGTCGTATGAATATACGAGGCTCCGTCGTCAAACAACCGATACATGCTGTGTCCCAATGCTGTAGCCGTCTCGGCAAAACCAACAAACTTGATCGGCTCCGTAAAAGCAAAAGCTAGACGTTCATCCATCAGCTTTCGGTAGGCCTCTTTCGCATAGTCCGGGTCAAGAAGTCCTCTCACGGCCTCTCCAATCAGTTCATCCATTTGTTGTCCTGCCTGCGGGACAAGCTCCTTATATAGTAGAATCGCCAGCGCCGCACCACTGAGCAGAGAAGTGTATGGGTTTACCGGAATATGCTTGCCCAGCACCTTGCTGACAAACAAAAACGAACGCTTTTTATTGACCCGTGCCGCCATCGCAAACAGCTTGTCCACAGGAAGGCGGAATGGATTATGCGTCTCCGTAATTTTAACGCTGAACTGCTCCAGGATTGGCAGCAGATGTGTTTTCGTGGTTGGGTAAGAGACTGACAAAATGTTGTTGTTCATGTAACACCCCGTATACTTTTGATCTATTGATAATTCGATGAGCCCAATTCAAATGCGGCTTAATTTCATTCATTTTGTTGGCATAGGTACTTTTGAATACACCCAGACT
This sequence comes from Paenibacillus sp. cl130, assembly GCF_900116035.1. Lineage (NCBI taxonomy): Bacteria > Bacillati > Bacillota > Bacilli > Caryophanales > Paenibacillaceae > Paenibacillus > Paenibacillus sp. cl130. Next base: position 199,472 of record NZ_FOYG01000010.1, on the reverse strand, counting down.
GCCGTCGTTACGCTCAACAATTTCAAGTGCATCCATATACTCTTCATGTGTCACCGCATACATGGCCTGTACCGGTTTAATATGGGAGGGATGAATAATTGTTTTGCCGATAATCCCATTCTCTTTGTCCATCATGACTTCTCGAATCAGTCCGTCTACGGCATCTGAGATGAAGTCCATCCGCAAGTGTCTTCCCGGCTTTCCAAGTGCATCTTCGAAAGGAGACACTCTTAATTGAGGTTTAAAGACACGTTCTCGGTGAGAGAAATATTCCCATACAGGACCGGAAATGACATAATTTGAGCCCACGCGTCCAAACAAGTTAATAATATCTGCGATGCAATCCCGAATGACGGCAATTTCATAAATCGTAATATCCGGGCTGCGTCTCAAGCCATACAGACTGGAGAAATCGGTTGCCCCAATTCGTACATTGAGCACATATTCCTGGTACTCGTCTAAAATTTCCTTAATTGACAGCAGCTCTTTCCAGCGGGTTTCCCGATATATGATTTTGGAGCTTTCAAGAATCGGTAATCCGTACAGCACAGGCATGTCGCTTGCGTTTCCTGCCCCTGTATGCATATTCCGGTTATATTCGGAAATGAGTGCAAAATACGCCCGTCCATTATCAGAAGAGAACTTAGGTAAGACAAAGCCCGTGAGCAGCGACAAAGATTCACCCAAACCGTTCAGTAGTCGTTCCAACTGCTCTACAGAGCGCACACGCACAAATAACAAAGGTAATTGCTGTTCACTCATCATCCCCGTCCGTACATAGGATAATAGTTGAAGCAGCTGCTGTGCCAGCGATTGTTCTGCCTGTCCGACTTGGTGATCCCCTATAGCATCCTCCAAATCCAAAATGACCGTTGTTAGTCCTTCATGTTTTCCATTTTTGATCTCTTCCGCTACCTCCGAGCGGGTAGCAGGCATGTACAAAGCTGCTCCTATTGCATAAGCCAATATACTTTTGGGAGAACGGTTATGAAACTCCAACGGTGGAGTATAAAAGATCGCTTCTACTTCCTCAGAGGTTAAATCATTAAAATATTTCAGGGCCCTTCCCCTCCTCTTGCTCTTTCTTGCCTGACTGAAGCCCTGTGCTTCGGGTATAAAAGAAATCCCCCCTTAGTTTCAGGAGGGATTTCGCTATACTTTGTACATTAAGCCTCTTTGTCGGCCTTTTTCTTTCTTTTCGCCGAGCTGATAACCATTGTGCCTACAAAGACAGCAATCAAAATGCCGAAGAATAAAACCTGCGACATATGAAAGCCAAAAGCAGCAGCCAGCATTTTACCCCCGATAATGGCGATCATAATAAAGGCTGTCTGTTCCAGTTCCGGAAATTTATCAATGAGCTTGAGGAACACTTGAGCAACACCACGCATCATCAGAACGCCGAGAATACCACCCAGGAACAGAACCCATACTTTCTCGCTCACACCGAAAGCGGCAATGACGCTGTCAATACTGAAGGCAATATCCATCAGTTCGACCATTAATACGGTTTTCCAAAAAGAAGTAGGTTTGTTTTTCACTTCTCCATCACCTTCGGACTTGAATAAGCCCTTATAAGCGATATAGAGCAGATAAGCCGCACCCAGTACCTTAATCAGTGTGAACTTAATCAGGAATGTACCCAAGCCGATAGCCAGGAACCTGAATATATACGCACCCAAAATCCCATAAAATAAGGCTCTCTTCTGTTGTTCCTTGGGTAAGTGTTTAACCATAACTGCGAGAACCAAGGCGTTATCCGCCGATAAAAGTCCTTCCAGCAAAATGAGAGTTCCTATAATCCCCCAACTCACTGGATCAGTAAGCGTAGCTACAACATCACTCCATGAAAAGAAATGGCCATAGTTTTCGCTGATATTTTTAAACAAATCATTCAACATGAAAAGAGTGCCTCCGATAATTCAATTTATTTGCTACCCTGCGACCAGCGCATGCCCCAGTTATAGGCCCGATCCAACTCACGATGACCGCCATAGAACTGCACGAGTCTTTCAATGCTGAACGTTTCATCGTTTACATTTTGAATCATGGCAATCGCACACATCCCTTTGCGATTGTCATGTTCATTCATGTGAACGATAATGTCCGGCCCATCCTTCTGGTACAGCGTGACTACCCCGTCCGCTTGTGACCAGTTCGTGACTCCTTCATAGATGAAGGTGAATACCAAAATTCGCTTAATTTCAGAAATTTTAGCACCATTAATGCGAAGATTTTCCCCTGTTTTCACAGAGCCTGTACGGTCGTCGCCATCCAGAGCAATGTACGGGAAGCGATTTAGAGAACCGAAAACTTCCCCGAGCGCCTGCACAACGCCTTTATCTCCGTTCTTCATCTCATACAAGCAGCCCAGATCCAGATCGACACCCTTGGAGCCGCGATTGAAAAAGCCCTTGCTTTGCTGCACCTGATTCCAGTTCAGATTGATCAGGATTTCACCCAATCCGCCTGAGCCTTTTTTCAGGTTGATGGTGTCGCCCTTCTTCTTCAGCTCAATTTTCCGCAGATTCAGATTCACCGGTGTTGCAGATGGCTCTGGCTTCGGAGCAGGTGGTACTGGTGGCGGCGTTGGTGCTGGCCGAGGCGCTGGAGACGGAGGTGTAGGCACTGGCGTGGGAGGAGCCGGACTGTTTTCCACTTCAATCCCAAAATTAACGCACAACGCATCCAATCCACCGGAAAAACCTGCGCCAATCGCGTTGAATTTCCATTCCCCGTTATGACGATACAGTTCCCCAATGACAATCGCCGTTTCCACTGTAAATCCACTGTCCAAATTAAACCGCAAAACCTCTCCGCTAACCGGATGAGCAAAACGAATGAACCCACCTTGAACCTGTCCAAAATTTTGCCGTTTCTGATCCGCATCATAAATCGTTAGCGTAAACGCAATCTTCTCGATGTTTGCAGGAATTCGCGTCAGATCAAGGGCAAATTGCTTTTTGTCACCGGACTGTTGTCCGTCTGAATAGGTGATAAAGGGCGTGGTCGGATTGTTGTAAAAAATTAAGTCCTCATCGCCCGATACTTTTCCTCCAGGACCCAGCAAAAATGCCGAAGTATCCAGCTCCAGAGACGCTGGGGACTCCCAGCCAATCCCTACGTTGACATGGGTCAGGCCCGGATTTGTTTTCGTCAAATCCGCCTTCTGTCCCTTTACTACGATAGCAGCCATGATTGTGTCACCTTTCTGTCCGTTTGTCATGTGTCAGCGTACGCTAATGTAATAGCTTAAAAAGAAAGGGTAGCGCCCTATGGACACCACCCCAAGTGGATATTATTGAGCGTCCAAGCCATAGTTTTTAGCAAGCGCACCCAATCCACCAGCAAAGCCACTACCGATAGCCTGGAATTTCCAGTCTGCATTCTGACGGTAAAATTCACAGAATACGACGGCCGTTTCGGTGGAGAAATCTTCTCCCAAATCGTAGCGCAGCACTTCACGATCCGTTGCCGCATCTACCACACGTACAAAAGCATTGGACACTTGACCAAAGTTTTGCGCGCGTGCCTCGTAATCATAAATGGTAACCGTGATCCCGATACGGTGGATGTTCGCAGGAATCTTCGAGAAATCAACGATGATTTGCTCGTCATCCCCATCGCCCTCACCTGTGCGGTTATCGCCTGTATGAGTAACCGATCCTGCTCCGCCTGTCGGGTTGTTGTAAAATACAAAATCATCCGCAGCTTTGGCTTTACCGTCTTCATAAAGTAGGAAAGCCGAAGCATCCAGGTCAAAGTCCGCGCCACCACTGTATTTATTCGTATCCCATCCAAGACCTACAACGACACGAGTCAAGCCGGGATTCGTTTTGGTCAGATCAATACGCTGTCCTTTGGAAAGGCTAATGGTCATTCCGCATACCTGCTTTCTTTGTATAGATTTTTTACGCCAAACCGTAATCGCGCGTCAATCCTGCAAGACCATCTTGGTAGCCGCTACCAATGGCATTGAACTTCCACTCACCGCTATGACGATACAGTTCGCCTACAACAACGCCTGTTTCGATCGAGAAATCTTCTCCCAGATCAAAGCGGACCAATTCTTCATTGTTTGCTTCGTTTACAATACGAGCGTAAGCACGGGACACTTGTCCAAAGTTTTGGCTGCGTTCTTGTGCTTCATAGATTGTAATCGTAAAAGCGATCTTTTCAACGTTAGCTGGCACGCTACCCAGATCAATTTTAATTTGCTCGTCATCTCCGTCGCCATCACCTGTGCGGTTATCCCCTGTATGAATGACAGAGCCGTTCTCATTTTGTGGGTTATTAAAAAAGACAAAGTTCTTATCGGATTCTACTTTACCTTCCGCATTAGCCAAAAACACGGATACGTCCAAGTCAAAATCTTTACCGCCATCGTATTTGTTTGTGTCCCAACCGAGACCAACTGTGATTTTAGACAAACCTGGATTTGTTTTCGTCAAATCGATTTTTTGACCTTTGGATAAGTTAATTGCCATGAGTAAGAACCCCTTTTCACATTAAGTTTTGTATGAGCAACCTAAAATTACATATAACGCTGAGCCAGCACATCAATATGTACGGCATGGGTTCCTTCACCGATTGCAGCAAACTTCCATTCGTTGTTATGACGATAGAGTTCTCCACAGACCAGTGCGGTCAGCCCTTCATAATTATCAGATAAATTAAACGTCACCAGTTCCTTGGAATTAGCACCATCCAGAATACGGATATACGCTTTCTCGATCATGCCGAAGTCCTGTTTCCGGTTTACGCAATCATATATATTCACAACAACAAGCACTTTGTCGACATTGGCAGGAATACGTGCCAGGTCAATCGCAATTTGTTCATCATCACCGTCGCCTTGTCCGGTCAAATTATCACCGGAATGCACAACAGAGCCACATGGACTTTTTTTATTGTGGAAACACACTACGTTATCTGACTGAGTCAGTTTTCCGTTGGCGTCCAGCAAAATGGCAGAAGCGTCACAATCAATATTGGGTTGCTTCTTGAAGCCAAAAAATCCTTTGGACTGTACAGGGTCCCATCCCAATCCTGCTATAACCTTGGTTAGTCCTGTGTTTCCCTTGGTCAAATCAATTTTCTGGCCCTTGACCAGATTAATTACAGCCACTGATTAACACACCTCCCTTCCGTAAAATTTACAGACTAAATTCAGACGGATTCAAACCAAGCGCGCCGCAAATCTCAGCCACAATTCGCTGCTCATTGGTATCAAAGTCACCATCAGCTGCGCCAATAGCGCTACATACGCCAACGACGAGTCGGCCTACTTCAGGCTTGCCATTCAATTTACCAATCGCCTTCAGTGCTTCCTGTTTACCGATTTGAGGTGAAAATTCAAAGTTCGCTACATAGTGATTGAAACGGTTGATGACCTCACCCATATCAAACACTTTCAATTCTTCACTGATATTTATGTATCCGGCCATTTTTGTTTTCTCTTCCGGACTAATCGTACCGTCAGCAAATGCTACTAACGCACAGCCTGCAACAACAGCTTCCATAAAATCTTTATTCTTAAACTTCTTAACTTGGTCTCCAAGTCCTTTTTTAGTTGTATTCAACCAATTTTTAAATGTACTCATGTTTCCCTCCACAATTACGTATTTGGGTAAAGGTATCCTAGTTAATTTCTTCCTTTACTATAACCTGAATTACGATCTTTTTCTACAATAATATACAAAAATACGGTAAATCCGATCTATTTATTATTGGTATCCTCTCTATCTTTAGCCCTATTTCTACATAAAACCCTCTCTTCCATCATCCATCATTTGGTACCCCAATTGCAAGTCTGTGAAATGGTAGAGTTGATAGAAAGGCACAGCCTTCCAATTTCAACAGAAGCACTGTGCCTTTGACCATAATCCACGGTTTATCCATCTATAAATTTAGTTCTACTTAATTTTCACTTCTCTTTGGATATGTATTCTATCTATTTAATATATCGGTTTTCCGAAAAAATTGGTAACCAAAAAATCTACAGACTTCTCCAGCTAGCGAGTTTACAGTTTCCACCTGCCGCTCACCTGTTCCAGAAAAAAAGACTGTAGATTTTATAGATACTCCTATTCACGCTATTATCGTTCACAGCTCAAGACCTAGTTATAATCCTCCCAATAGCGATACTCCATTTCATTCTCACCTTTGGTGACGATGATCATATTTTCAATATGTCCGGTTTCTTTATTCGTTCGGTAGATCATGGTACGAGTTTCGCCCTCATCGGGTACAGAGAAGAGTACTTTGTCACTGAGCATGCCGCCACCAATGCCGACGACGTGTTCCCCCCACCCGGAGGCTGCGCCAGAACCGATGCCCGAACCTGCCCCACTAACTCCAGCCCCGCGCGACAAAATAAGACCTATTCCATATCCGGTGACGGTCTGGGCCGTTTTACCTAGAGCGTGCTCTCCGGCTGATTGGGTATGCTTTTGGACCCAGTAATCGTATTTATCCGTATTTTGCTCATAACTCACAACATTCCCTTTTTTATCGATAGATATATCCGTTTTGCTTCCGTCTTTACCTGTCAGTTCGGTGACGGCGACAAGGGAATCGGATGTGATCTTGGAGGTCTCTCCTGTATTGTAATCTGTACGGGGAACTGAGTCCTCATATTGCAGCCGCAGGACATTCATCTGGTCATGAATTTTCTGCATAACCTGCTTGTCGCCGATGGCCTCGGCGTTTTTCAGCAGTTCCTCATATTGATGATATTTATCCGCGTCTGCCTGATCCCATTCGTCTATGTTTTTGGGCTGTTTGGCAATTTCACCATCATGATCTCCAGCCTCTCCACCGCCTGCCAGCGCTGCGCTAGCGTTCATTGCCGCTGCTAGGGCTGTCCAGAAGCCACGTGTGCTTTCACCATCCGCATTTCTAAACTTCGAAGCGATGCTTTTCAGCTCAATTTCAATGGATTGAACCTTATTTAATACAGAAGAAAGTGTATATTTAGCCGTACGATAGTCATTATAAAAACGATTCCTCTCCATACCATCCCACTGGCTGTGAAGGCGGTTCATTGTGCTATCCAGGCCATTTAACTGGTTATACAGTGTGCCGTGGGCATTGGCAAATTGGGAGGCCACGCTGTCCAGCTGCTCCGGTGTGACTTGGATTTTTGTCATGGTGATCACATCCCATCTATGAAAATAGGAGATAGAAATTATATTTTACAGTAATCCTTATTTCATATTGTAAGCTATAGAGGTCGGACATTCATGAGGATTTATACGTATTTGTGTATTCAGAAGCAGTTCCTTTGATATAATGAATCCATATGAGTTTATTTCGACAATACATTATTGAAAGTCAGGTGTAGGGACATGTCAGACAAAAAAATTATCTTTTTCGATATCGACGGTACATTACTGGACGATGACAAGAAAATGCCGTTAACGGCAGAAAAGGCCGTCTTTGCTTTGAAAGAGCTGGGACATGAGGTAGCCATCGCAACAGGCCGTGCGCCTTTTATGTTCAAAGATATCCGCGAGCAGTTGGAAATTGACTCCTACGTCAGCTTTAATGGGCAATATGTCGTGCTTCGCGGGGAAGTGGTCGCTACCAATCCGTTGAACAGAGAAGCCTTGCAAGCAATGACCGATCTGGCCCTCACACATAATCATGCTCTCGTATATATGGATCATATGGACATGAAGGCCAATATTCCTAACGATGAGCTTGTGGAGAGATCAGTCCAAACGCTTAAGGCCAAGATTTCAGTTGGATACGACCCGCTCTATTTCCAGGGAAGAGATATTTATCAGACGCTGTTGATGTGTACAGCAGAAGAAGAGCCTTTCTATGAAGCGGTATTCAAGGCGTTTGACTTTGTGCGCTGGCATCCGAGTTCTGTGGACGTTGTTCCTCATGCTGGCTCCAAAGCGAAGGGCATTCGCGAAATTACATCCAGACTGGGCATTGCCGATGAAAATCAATACGCCTTTGGCGATGGCTTAAATGATGTGGAGATGCTGACAGCTATACATAACAGCGTCGCGATGGGCAACGGCTGTGATGAAGCCAAAGCCGCAGCTAAAATGGTCACAAAACGCGCAGATGAAGACGGTATTTTGTACGGACTGCAAAAGCTTGGCTTGTTAAGCTAATAGGATTGCTGATAGACTGGGCATGTTTCGGGAAAAATAAAGTCTGTTTAAAGACTTACATATGAGAAAATAGGAGGTTGTCCTTAAATATGGAGACGGAAGGCTTACGCAATGTCGAACAGCTAGCCATGAAGAAGTACAAAATTTACAAGCAGAGCCTACTCCGGTATTTGGCACGTTCCATGCTGGCGAGTATGTTCATCGGGTTCGGCGTTATTGTAGCCTTCAAGACGGGCAACTTTTTTTACATGGAGCATTCTCCATTCACTTATCCCATGGCGGCACTCACGTTCGGAGCGGCCATCATTCTGATCGCTTACGGCGGCGGGGATTTGTTTACAGGTAACACCTTCTATTACACGTATGCTGCGCTCCGTAAAAAGCTGCGCTGGGGGCAGGTGCTTCGATTATGGGCTGCCAGCTATGGCGGTAATTTGCTGGGTGCGGGGGTATTTGCACTCCTTATTTACTTGACCGGGCTGTTTGACTCCTCCAGCGTGAACAGCTTTCTACTGAACGTGGTTGAGCATAAAATGGAAGCGCCTGCAATGCAGCTATTCTTCCGAGCTATTTTGTGTAATTGGCTGGTCTGTCTTGCCTTTTTTGTTCCAATGTTTATGAAGGAAAATGGCGCAAAGATGTTTGCCATGATGCTGTTTGTATTCTGCTTTTTCATTTCGGGATATGAGCATAGTGTGGCTAATATGTGTACTTTCGCCATTGCGCTCGTGTTGGATCATCCGGGTACGGTTTCTGTCGCTGGTGTGATCCATAATCTCGTTCCGGTTACGCTCGGAAATCTGGTTGGTGGCGTGCTGCTTATGGGGGTTATGTACTATTCGGTGAATCTCCCGTTTTTGGACGAGGAAGAACACTAAAAAAAGAAGCCGTGGGACTTAGGTTCCACGGCTTCTTTGCGTTATTTTAGTAATAGAGCAGATGCTTTCTTGCCTTTTATCCTTCTTGAGCAGGAAAATGGATAAACTCCTCCAACTCCTTGAACAGCTTCTTGGGATTAACATTGTCAGGTACAACCAGAGTTAGCGGCTCATCCAGCTTCAGCACATACATGCCTAAAATGGATTTGGCATCTGCCATGCCGCTTTTGCCATGAATCCAGATGTCATAGGTATAATTCGAAACGATTTGATTGATTTTTTCAATATCCTTCACGTCTTTTACCTTGATGGGTGTCATCATTGCACAGCACTCCCCTGTATTGAATTGGGGCTTACGAAACAAGCCTTAACATCACTTTACCCCATATGAAGCCTGTTGCAAAATCTTAATTTAGAAAATGACATGCGGCGCGGAGCTGATTTTCCAGTAGCTGCCGACCTTTTCAAAATTCACGGTGATTTTCGCATTCGGCTGCTTGGTTTCTGCCGGATAAGGCACGGTTAGCAGGTAGCTGCGCTTCACCGGAGTCATGGTTACCATTTTCGCCGTAGCCCGGCTGAACTCTAGCAAATTGCCACCATCTGCGTTCAACTGAGCTAATCTGCCGTTAACTTCAACGAAAAATTTACCGACAAATTGCTCACTGGCCTGCTTTGTGTAAGCCTGCGTCAGATAGCTGATCAATTTGGTCTTCGTGCCGATGTCCTCGGACAGATAGCGGTAGCTTTTACCGTTCAACTGGAACGACTCACCTACCGGGCTGCCACCACTAATCGCATACTGATAACGAGACTGCGCCTCCAGCACTAGCGGAACCGCACTCTCGTGGTTCAGCTTGTCCAGCTGCGTCGGTTTCACGCTGGTAGCCGTGGCTGCTGGCGCCGAAGTGGACGGCTGTTGCGGCTTAGACGGCTTCACAGTCGACGGTACGGACGGAGCAGCCGCTGGTGCTACCGATGTAGATGGACGCTGTGCTGGTGCAGACGGAGCTACTGGTGTAGCGGCTTTAGCAGAACCTGCGGCTGCAGCCGGGGTCGAGGCGGCTGGAACCGATGGCGCTTGCGCCGGGGCTGGCATCGTAGCCGATGCAGACGCTGCTGGTGCTGGCACCTGGGCTGGGACGGATGCAGCCGGATTGGCCACGCTCGGTTGCGTCGCTTCCGCTGGAGCGGTCACGGCGGGCGCGGCAGCGGCGGCCTGTGCCACGCTCATAAGTGTGGCCGCAATGCACAGCGCGGATAGCTTCGTATTTATTTTCATACTCATATACACCTCCATAATCATATGTCTGCATAAACTGCACACGTTTCTATTATAAGAATTTCGCTTCTCGATTGGGTTGCTAAATTGTTTCTATTTGCCTTTTTTTGTTCATTCTGCACGAAGTTTGTCCGTATTTGCCGGGGACGGCTGTTCTGATTGTTTCAACTGCTTTGCCTCCATCTCTTCCAAGGATAGCGACAGTTGCTTAACAGATCGGTCCAGCTCCTCCAATCTGCGACTCAAAGTGACGAGGATGTATTTTAACAGAATCAGACTTAATGCAGCAGGGAATCCGACATTAGTTACGAGCTCGATCATGCCTTCAGTCGTTAAAGAACTCACAGATTCCGCCTCCTTCTTCATACATATGTTCCATCAATAAGAACTAGTGTTCCCATTTTTATGGAAATCATACGTTATCTTTTGGGCTCTCATGACAAAAAGAGCTCCAATTAGCTAGGAGCCCTCTCTGTTTTTGTTCATTCTACCTGCTTTCAGACCACTTTCGAACGACATATCAAGGAGTATATATATTCGGTTGCTGGGGCTTGGACATCCCTTCTCCGAGATAAAACCCGGTGTGCGGCGGCTGATTATAAGCTACGTTCTGCCAGGCAACACTCAGGCGATACACTGGATCATGCATAAGCGTATAGAATCGATGTTCTGACTCGTATGGTGTTGTGTAGATCCGCAGCGCCGAATTATCACTTTTGCGCCAAATGACTTCCTCACGCCAGTCACCGAAGAGATCGGCCTGCAAGGACGGTGTTCCTTTGGTTCCGTTATTGGAACTCGTTCCTGTTGCCGTAAGCAAGTTGGAAGTAGTCGAGTTCGTATAGTTCCACTTGTCTATCTTTCCAGCGCTTGATGAGGTATGATCCAGCAGTTCACGGAGGAGATCCCCATCCCACCAGATGCCAAAATTAATGGAAGACGGTAGCGTGTTGGTGATGAGCTGCCCCTTGGCTGAACGCAAACCAATACCCGGTGCCCACTGCTCGTTCCCTTTGGTCCGCGGGTCAATGTCTGCCGACATGCCTCTTCCGGTATCCTTGCCTGTATTTACGCCCCATAAAATATTTCCATTACGCGGGTCGTACATGGCAGCTCCGTAGGTGGCATTTTTGTCCTCGTTCACCTTGAACACTTCATAACCTGAACGGTCGGGGTCCAGATCGCCAACATGAAGTGCATCTCCATGTCCCATCCCCGTGTTAGCCAGCTTCGCTCCGTTATCGTCTACAACCAGCGAGCCATACACGATCTCATCCTTATCATCTCCATCCACATCCGCCACGCTCAAACTGTGGTTCCCCTGTCCAGCCGTCCCGGCATTGGTGGAGCTGTTGCTGTCAAAGGTCCAGCGTCGGCTCAGGTTACCGTTCCGCCAATCATATGCGACCAGAACGGTGCGGGTGTAATAACCACGTGCCATCACTATGCTGGGTCTCACGCCATCCAGATAAGCAACCCCGGCGAGAAAACGATCCACACGGTTACCATAATTATCTCCCCAGCTCGATACCGTTCCGCGCGGTGGCACGTAGTCAATCGTACTAAGAGCCTTGCCTGTATCACCTGAGAACACAGTTAGAAACTCGGGACCTTGCAAAATATATCCGCTCGTGTTTCGATGATCAGCCGAAGCGTCCCCAATCTTTACACCTACACCATCTACCGTGCCGTCTGCTGTTTTACATACGATCTCTGCTTTACCATCTCCATCAAAATCGTAGACGAGAAATTGCGTGTAGTGAGCTCCAGCCCGTATGTTCCGTCCCAGGTCGATCCGCCATTTGCGTGTTCCATCCAGCTCGTAGCCATCCAAAAATACATTTCCCGTATAACCGGATTGCGAATTATCCTTGGCATTGGAAGGGTCCCATTTTAACACAATCTCATACTCGCCATCCCCATCCAGATCCCCTACGCTGGCATCATTGGCATGGTATGTGTAGTTCACATTATCCGGAGTTGTGCCTCCCGCGGGCTGCTGGATCGGAACATCCAGGTAGTTGTTGTTCCATACCTTCACCGCAGGAGAAGCAGCCTGCTCTGCTCCATTGACCACGGCACGAACGGTATACGAAGATGAGGTCGTACCTGCCTTGTCCAAAAAGTTGGTTCTCGATGTAATCGGCGCATCGTTTACCTTGCTTGTCCCTCTGTACAAATTAAAGCCGACCGAATCCGCTTCCGTGCCCAGCAAGCGCCAGCTCACCAGTACACCCTCAGGCACCTTTACAGCGACAGCTCCCCGGCTTAGCTTTTCCATTTGCCTCGTAGAGGCAGCAGAGACCTGGCTATCCATCGGGGTGACCACTCCACTCAACATTACACCGAGACAGAGCAACGCAGTATACCGAAACCTTTTGTTCATCTGAATCATTAGCTCCTTTCATGGTTTGTATTTTCAATAGATTTATTTTATGTGACTGATAAGTTATTGTTATTTAAATTTTATGATAGCGCTTACATAAATGTAAAGGGACGAATACGTCCTTTTTGTTCAAAAATCCGGGCTAATGCTTTAAAAATCAGAGGTCCATGAATAATCGTTCTTCATCCGCAATGCTCTGGATATCCTCCGAGCTGATGCTGATATACTGATAGCCCTCTGCCTGTTGTTTTTTCAATGCAAGTTCCTTCATAAAACGTGGGCTGCCCTCTCCCGCATCCTCATCGTAAACAAGCAATAAACCGTCTGTTTTGCGGAAAAGGAGTTCATCCCGTGCCTTAAGTTGCCATATTCCCTGATAAGGCTGGCGGCTGACTACTCCCACATAGTCAACTTCGGCACAAATCTGCTGAAAATATTCCTTTTTGTCCTCTTTCCATTTTTCTTCCATATTTTGATAAGCCATCATAATAGAGCATTTGAGGTGGGGATATTGCTGTTTTAGTGCAGTAACGACCTCACAGGCCCACAAGTCCACCCCGTATTGGCCGGGGGTAATCACCCATTCCAACCCTTCTTCGACCAGGGGAATAAGCCTGCCTGCAATCGCCTTTTTAATATATGGAATGCCTTCGTGCTTCTGACTGAAAATATTCAGCTCATGGGCACGATAGCCCGAAACAAGCAAGTTTTTCATCTTCTCAACGTCCTTCTCCGATTATCATAAAGGTTATTGTACCACTTCAGAGCAGACCACTAAACACTTCGTTTTTTGGAGGAACGAATTGAATATAACGCAAAAGACGAACCTCTTCCAATTGGGCTGGATCAGGATCGTCTTTTGGAGTTTGGTGTTCATTCAGAACTGCTTTTTGGGTGCCTAATGAATTCCTATTATCTATTCTGAGCATAATCCTCACTTGGTATTTTCATTAAAACGACATACAGGCTGGACGTAGTATCTGCGCCGTTGCGATAAGCAAAATGCTCGTCTCCGGTGATATGAATGATATCCCCTTTGACTACCGCCGCTTCCTTATGAATAATGCGTTTGGTGAATTTGTTCTCCTGATATTATTGAAATTGGGTAAGATTATTTTTTTCCATTCCCTATCACTCCTCAGACGATTTTATGCGGACATCTTTAATTCTAATGTTGCTACTAAATATACCGGCATCACTACTTAGCTTGAATGACGGGTAACTAGGGTCTGCCTCAAGCCGCATTCTGCTATCGAACTGCTGCTCCTGCTGCTGATCTACCCAAAAAGAATAAGACTCAGACTGAACTACTTTATCAGTTGTATTCGGTGTAGTGACAACCAAGATGACGAGTACGCCATTGCATCCACAATCCTCTGTGTCATAAAACAACTTGAACATTCCCGGTCGTCCTGAAAGGGCCAATTCTAGTCTTTCAACGGACAAGGAATCCAATTCTAAATGTATGCTCATGAGATGAATTCTCTCCTTTGTAAATGAGATGTTTGGAACCGTCAGCTCCATAAAGACTAAATTTTAACTATGTGTTCATTATAGTCATGTTTTCGAATGTGTCTATGTGACTGCACTCACTGCTATCAATGAACTCTTACATAAAAAGGCAACCCGATTACACCGGGTCACCTCCGTCATCTCTCATCTTATCTAAACCAACATTCTAGTCACAACTTCTATCCTTTGTAAAAAGGATTATGACCTGTGCCTTTGCCCGATGGCATCGCCCCAGGCACCCCGTCCGCTTCAAGCAGCGGACGGACAATGAGCTTCACCGGCCATTCCCTGCTCTCGAATACCGTTTGGAACAGCTCGGCCCGGTCAGCTTCAGGAAGCGGCACCACCCGTAGCGCTTCCTTCCACGCCTGCTCGGTGATATCCCATAATTTCGCTTCCGGGATAGGATACACTTCGCTTAGCGCTTCCATAATCGCAGCTAGGTTCACCTGCGTGCCCAGCGACTGCACGTAGAAGATCAGCTTGCGGATCGTCTCATTATACAAGCTGTTCGAGTATCCCGGCCGGATATGATAACCTGGGTCCGCAATGCCGTGTTTGTCCAGATACGGCTGATGCAAACGTACGGAATCGTGGTCACGGAATAATAGGCCGTTCACCTGTCCGTCCCGCAGGACCACGCAGCAGTTCTGACCGTGAATTTCGGGTACAACGCCTACCTTGAACAGCCGCATCACCACATCATAGAATAACGCAGTCAGATTGGTATAGAATCCTATAACCTCTTCACTGGTTAACTCTCTGCCCAACAGGTCGGATAACATATGGCGACCTTCCAGCGTCACCCCAAGCGCAGCCATGGGAATAACCTGGACACCTTCTTCCAGCAACTTTGGCGGATAGATGCGAATCTGGGCGGCCAGATGGCGAGGATGATCATCGAACAATCCCATGGATTCCGGCATGTATCCCCACCAATTCCGTTCCTCGCAGAGCCACACTTTACCTGTGAGCGATTCATCGCAGGCCACCGCCTGTCGTAACATCTTCTCTCCAGCCAGACCATTCAGTAGCTTCACCACCGGGAGATAGCGGGCGGCCCCGAGAGACAACACACTGACCGAAAGCTTGAGCATCTGTGTGGATCCTTCCATCGGGGCCATCGAGCGCAGGGACGATGTCGCCTGAACCTCTCCCAATTCAATATCCAGTACAACGATGGTACCGTCCGCGATCTCTCCGTTGAAACGTGGCAAGATGATATGTTCCATCTGCCATGGATGTACTGGCATGGGCATGTATTCTTGCAGATTCAGGCCCTTCCGGGCCAATTCTGCTTCCAGCCTGCTCCGCTGTTCTTCATCCAGTACATCCAGTGTGGACAATCCTTCCTTACATCCCTGTTGTACGGCATCCCAACGCACCGCCACCCATCGCAGCGGGATCTCCTTCCTGAATTCCGCTGCATACCGGGTCACATCCGCTTCTGTGAACCCCACCTTGGCCTTGGAGGTGGGGTGAAATGGACGATCTCGCAGCGCTGCCACCTGCTCTCCCTTGATAAACCAATCGTAGGCATTGAACGGAACTTGTTCTCTCAGACGTTGTACCTGCTGGAGTCCCAGTGCCAATTGCTCGGTGGCTATTTTCACGCCTGCCAAGAATTCCGCAACCCCGGGATGCGCGTATGCTTCATCCGAAAGCGTCATCCGAAGCACAGCCTGTCCTACGACTGCCGGAGATTCAAGAAGCTTCCAGCCTCCATCCGGTGTCTCTCCATAGACGGGTGAACCTTGTACCCATTGATATCCCTGCCTTTTGCCTGCTTTCACCAGAAACAAAATCCCTTTCTGATGCAGCATAAGCTGTCCACTATGTCTACCTGCCCCATTCTCATCCTGCTTATCCTTACCTGCGACATTGCCGTCGGTTCCGTTCCCCGTTCCCCATCTGCTCTGCGAAGGACCTCCATTACCATCCCCCAGAAACATTCGGCGGAACGGTTCTGGTGAAGTAGAGAGTTCAATGAACGGATGCCCTTCCAGCGGAAGCAATTGCTCGGCCAGAAATGCATTGATCAGATCCTCCATAATCCGGCGCTCAGCGTCTTGCAGACTGGCACGCTTCATCACTGTTGACATGGTTATTGTCCTCCGTCAAATAATGGAATGCCGGGTGCGGATGACCCAGAAAATCATGATGCGAGATGGTCCAGCAATAGGCTCCCGACTTCTCGAATACAACAATATCGCCTACCCGCAGCCGCTCTACTTCCGCATCTGAATGCATACGATCCTTGGGTGTACACAGTTCTCCGACCACGTGAACTTTGTTGTCCCGTACCTCTGGTCTTGCAAACGAATGCCCCCAACGGTCCGTAGACATAATGTGAAACGGATGGTTGTGTCCCCATGATGCGGGCAAACGATTATGATGTGTACCTCCTCTTAACACGGCAAAATGCTGACCATGCGATGTTTTGATGTCCGTAACCTCTGCCGCATAATAACCGTGGTCAGCGACAAGCATGCGACCCGGCTCGAAATACAACTGTATGCCGCGTGAAGCAAGGCGCCCTCTGGCTTCACTGCGCTCAATTAAGGATGTGAACAGGGACCAGTCAAACCCGGGGCTACCATCATATGTGACGCCAAACCCGCCTCCGGCGTTAATTACTTCAAGATGCAGGTCATATGCCTGCTGCCACATCTCCACCTTTTGCAAATACATCTCAATCATCTCGGCATGCAGTCTCGCGTCCACATTGTTCGATAACGAGTGAAAATGAAATCCGCATAAACGCACCAAACCTGCGCCTTCCTCACGAATGACCCGGATTGCTTCTTCCACGCTCTCCTCATCCATGCCAAATGGACTCGGACCGCCGCCCATTACAATCCGGGTCCGCGGCAATGTGCTGCTTCTCAGATTGATCCGCAGCAGAATGCGGACTTCCTGTTCTCTCCTTGTAGCAATGGTGATGACACGCCGCAGTTCCAGCAGGCTCTCCACATGAATAAAACTCACCTGATGCTCGATAGCCTGCTTCAACTCATTCTCCTTTTTCCCTGGACCGCCAAACAGGATTGGAACCTCGCTACTTACACTCCTCACCTTGAGCAACTCACCAATGGAAGCTACCTCGAACCCGTGAACCCAGGGCAGCAAAGCCTCGATAATTCGAGGATCCGGATTAGCCTTTATGGCATAGAATAGCCGCGTGCCTCTGGACAGCGTGTGCAGCATGTGACGGACCTGCTCCTGAATACCAGCCAGATCGTAGACATAAGCACATACCGGGTCTTCACTATCCCTTTGCAGTTCATGGATCATATTCCATACGCTTGATTTCATATCAGTCCACCCGCATTTCCATAGTCATTCCGTTTCTGTTCGTATGCCCGAAAAGCCGTATTCCGGTCATCGCCCAACACGTATATGTATACCCCTCGTTCGGCCCACAGCGCCATGCCTTCCTGGCTTCTGGCCACCGTTGCATACGGTACCTGGCACTCCTTCGCGTCTTCGTATAATGCGCCTAGCGCACGCTGCACGTCTGGATGTTCCGTCTGCCACGGTACACCAAGTGATTGCGACAGGTCTGCCGCCCCCTCTAGTACCCAGCTCACCTGGGGATGAGACAGAATGCTCGCACTTTGCCGGACGCCCTCCACACTTTCGATCATCGGTACAACCATCACCTGTTCATTCGCTTCCTGAATATACCCGGTGAGTGGATACTTGCCGAATACCCCCGGTCGCCCACTGTTCAGACTCCGCATGCCAAGCGGATGATAATACGCATGACGAACCGCTTCCTCCACCTGCTCCCGCTGTTCCACATGAGGTATGACAATGCCTTGTGCGCCGCAGTCCAATACCTTTAGAATCTCTGTTCGCTCTACCTTCGAGATGCGTACCAGCGGGGTCATCCCTGCCAGTTCCGCAGCACGAACCAGCTCTTCCACCGATTCCATATTCGTTGCGGCATGTTCCAGGTCGATAATTACAAAATCATACTCCGCATGTCCAATCATCTCAATGATGACCGGTTGCGGAATGGAGACAAAAAGACCGAACACCGGCTGTTTACGTTCAATTTTCTCCTTCAGCGTGTTGGTTCTCATCTGAGAACGTCCTTCGCCAACTTCAGCGGATTGCTGGCCTTACGGAAATACAGTTCCCCATCCCCATACAGGCGGCGCTTGGTCATCTCTTCAATCAGCGCATCCTCGGCAAAAAGATCAAACCACTCGAACCGTTCCTCGTACTCCGGGTGCTCTCGCTGATAGTCCACAATCGTGGCCGCGCACAGCTGCCAGAACGCTTCTTCCGTCAGACCGAAATTCTCCAGCGTCAGCGCAATATCCGTCATGCAAATAAAAAAGAACGCATCATACGTATAGTCCCGGACTTCCGACACGTCACCCGCGTAGATAAAGGAATACCGATTGAACTTGCGGTGGGTCTCCGGTTCGGGGTGCAGCTTCGGGGCTCGTTCTGGATTCAGCAACTTCTCGGGTACATAGCGGACACCATCATGAAGGTCCTTGATGATGATCCGTTTCGGCAGATCATTTTCCAGCACCAAAATGATATTCTGGGCATGCGATTCCAGCGCGATGCCGTGTGCATAGAGCAGATGAATAATAGGCAGCGATACCGTTCTAACGAGCGCTTCACTCCACTTCTGAATGCCATGATGCTTAACTGCACCCTGGATAAACGGTACCCCGTTCGACTGTACCAGCATAAGTGCATTTAAGGGCCAGGCAGTCTCGCCTTCTTGCAGATGAACAGATACATTTTCACGCCAGATCGCCCCTGTTGTGCCATACGCCCGTCCATACTGGATTGCAGGCAAATTCTCGTACCGGAGCGAGAGTCCCATGATCTCTTTCAGAATGGAAAACTCTTCCCGTTGCAACAACTCATCCTCTCGAATGAGTGCTTCCAGCCAGTCGCTGATTAGCGGTGCATTCTGGGTCGTGTGCTGTGCCAAAATGCGTATGCTCGATGTATTGGTAATACTCAGCGACAGCTTGAGATACGGTGCCTTCGAATTCATCCGGTTCGACAGGGAACGAATGGACTGCTGGGCGCGATAGGTTGAGTCCGAAGGGCCGAGAAAAACGATATCTCTGTCCATTCGTTGCCGGGCAAACACCGATTCCAACTGGTGTTCCCACTGCCACGGATGAACAGGAATGAATATATAGCGTTTACCCTCCGTGTCTTCCGACTGAAGTATCTGATTAAATCGGCTGATATCCTCCTCTGTGAGATGTTGTCTCACCAACTGTTCTGACGTGTAGCCTGTGGAAAGAGCCGTTTGCACAAGTCCTTCTTTCACGGCAATCCAGTATACGGTCACATCCGAGTTAAACTCTGGACCGTAAGCAAGATTGTCTTTTAGGGTGAAGCCAAGCCTCGACTTGTAGCTTGGATGGTAGAGATGACCATCGCTCATATGGCTTTCGAGGGCATCATAGTGCAGGTCTTCATCCGGAATCTTCTCAGGCAGCAAAGCCCGGCACTGACTGTCCTTCGCCATCGTCTCCAGCAATTCCTGAATGAAGGCCGTCACATTCGCACCCTCCAGAAGGTTCAGTACCATTTCCTCCAGAAACAGATCCAGATCGGTGCAGGGAACGCCCTCTCTTCGAATCGAGCCCTTCGCCACCTTCACTCGGCCAAATGAAAATTTTCGCTCCGCCTCACAGCTGTATGTCACAGCCTGCCCTGACGTATTCCGCCCCACAGTGCGCCATTCGTTCCCATCCACCTTACAGTCAAGGATACCCTCGAACCACATGGCTTCCAGTGCCTGCCGCATGATCCGTTCCTGTACATCCGTGTATACTGCCGTCTTGTGACCTTTCTCAGCCCTGTACCCTATGAACCCCACGCCACTTCACTCCCTATTCGGTTCATTATATTGCTCACCGGCACATACGCCGGGGTCTGACTGATCCCCTTGAGACAGCTCACCAGATTTTGTTTCGCCAGAAAACTGTCCGTGGTCAGCAAATGCTGCACATATACGTTTCCATTTCGGTCTAGTTCCTTCACCAGCACTTCGCGGACCTTTGCCCAGAAATGTTCCTCCGGTACGTTCACATCCCTTGCCATCGCATGAATGAGGGAACCCAAATGATTGATAATAAAGTAATAGGATGTCCTCGCCCAAGCCTTGTCCCGTGGATAAAACAGCAATCTGGAGGGAGCGGTATCCTCCTCATGGATCAGCTCCGCATCGACACTGACTCCTTCCAAGTCACGCACGATAAATGCCTCAGGCATTCCGTCCCTTAGCGTCACGAGAGTATTTTGCAAGTGAGCTTCAAAGTGAATGCCGCGCTCTCCGGCCGCTCGTACAATGGGCAGCAAAGACAAGGTCAGATAACGTGCAAACCAGCGTTCGGCTTCAGCACGTACGCCACCCAGCATCGTCATAAGTCGTGATCGCATTCCCGGCAAGGGGGCTTCTACCAGACTCGACAGGACATATGTACATTCCGGGTCAAACTCAATCGGTCTGTATGCGACGGTAAACAGACTCGTTAATTCTCCCTCCTGAAAGTCACAAGTAGCTACACCTGTCTCATAGGCAATCTGCGTATGCTGATCTGCACCGAAACAATTCTGCTGCCTGACGTACCTGGAGGCGTCCAGCGTCCTTCGCATCTGCTCTGCACTATTGGTGCGAATCATGTTGGTAATCTGCATGTTCAGCGACAGCTTGATATTGCAATTCAGCTCTGGAATATAAACAGTGCGTACCGAGGAGGTCGGGTAGGCCTTCGGTCCGCCGTTGCCCATCGGAATGAGTTTCTTGTCCAGAATATACTGTTGGACCTCGGACAAGCCCAACACGTACGCATACTGCCAGGGATGGATAGGCAGGAGTTCATACTCATCCCCATACTCACCGCACTCCGCTTCCCAAGCTTGTTCCACATGCCCGTGCAGGCTGGCTTGCAGATTGATCCTAGTGTAATCATCCACCCATTCCTGCATGTACACATCCTTCCTCACAGCAACGTAACAGAGTTGGAACGAGGTACGCAGTTCTGGGCTGTACATCCGTACGTCGTGTTCGGTGAAGCCTTTGGAGTTTTTCGGAAACGGGTGAAAGGGATGACCATATACCAGAGACTGTTCAGAAGTACAGTAATCATATATGCCAAGTCCAGCAGCCTGCTCGATATACAGCGCAAGATTATTCACGCTGTTATCTACCTTTTCCGCAAAATCACGCACATCAGCCGCATGGGTCAACCTGCCTTGCTCATGCCGGCTGTTTCCATACGCCGTGTCTTCACTCAACTCCCGTGTGATCCAGCGAACCAGGTCCTGATAATGCACCGCTTGCCCGTGCTGTTGTACGCTTCGGTACTCATGCTCTCCCATAGCCGAGTAATACGCTAATTGTCCGGTTATCATCACCCCGCTGGCCTGAAAAGCAACTGCGTACGTCATCGCATTCGGATCAATCCGAATGTCGCCCTCCTTCTCCACCGCAAGCTCCCGGATATAACAATTGAGCAGCAGCTTACAAGAGTGTATATTCGCCTGCTGCTCTGCTTCAGACCTGAGCCTGTTTTCCATCTCGAACAATGTTGCCAACCTTCTTTCGGGTTATAAATAAAACAAGGGACAAGGTCACAGGATGGCACAGCCGAGACCCATACTAATCTCTTTCAGTGCCGCCCATCTGGCCGTATCTGCTGGTGTTCTGACCCGTTGAACCATTAGCAGACTAATCATCCAGAGTACCTACACTGCTGACCAGCAGCGGAATGCTGGATGGATGCCACCGCTTGCGGCGGGCAGGCACGTCCATTCGAATATACCGATCACACCATAGGAGCAAGAACAACGCAAAACGCAAGCGGGCTATTGAGCCAGAACAAGCAATGATTTGCCCTTATTCTGCAATCGACTTTTCGAAATGATGTTCCATCTGAAAAAGATACTCCAGGTACAACCGGACGACATCACGTGTGGTCCCCCCAAAGGGGAAGACATGGTGGGTCAGGTCCGGCAATGCGTTGACTTCCAAAATGCCTCCCTGAT
This sequence comes from Paenibacillus sp. cl130, assembly GCF_900116035.1. Classification (NCBI taxonomy): domain Bacteria; kingdom Bacillati; phylum Bacillota; class Bacilli; order Caryophanales; family Paenibacillaceae; genus Paenibacillus; species Paenibacillus sp. cl130. The sequence goes on along the minus strand of NZ_FOYG01000010.1, from coordinate 177,242 downwards.
CTCCTGTCAGCGGCTGGCGGATATTCTCACAACGGATATCAATGCCAGCCACATCAATCCGGAGGGCTCCTGCGGCCTCAATTGCCATTTGTGCATTGTCAGGAAGAATCGCTTCCGTACAGTCCATATAAAATTCACTGATGTTCCCGGCGGCCGAATTGCGAAGATCATATAGCTCGATCTCCCTTCCTGCCGCAGGTACCTCCTCCAGTGTGATTCCCTGTCCAAGCAGAACCTTTCGCAAAGGCTCTGCGTCTTCATTAATCTTGGGAAAGGCCTCGAACTTCCCTATACTGGTATGCTGGATTCGCTGCTGATTCAACATTCGAATCAACGCCCGGATGGTTGAGGTGCCGTCTCCTTCTACATAGACAGGTCGATACTCATTTACTGCCGCCACTTCCCCGTTAATGACCAGTACCCTGTAATCCACACCCGTTACGAATTGCTGCAGCATGATGCTGTTACTATGGGTACCCGCCCGGGCAATAGCCGCTTCCAGTTCCTCGTTTGTTCGAACGTCCAGTGTCACACCTGCACTGCCGCTTGCGTCCAGCGGCTTCACTACAACGGAACGATGCAGTTTCAGAAACTGCGTTGCCTTGTCACCCATTGCCTCGATAACGATAAACGGCGGCACAGGCATTCCCCGCTCATGCAGTAGCATATTACAAACCTGCTTGTTCTTGGCGAGCAGTCCAGCGATCAAGGGTAGACGATGCGATCTGGTTTTATTAATGACTCTGCGCTTATCCCCATAGGATAATTCCAAAAAATCTTCACATTCTGCGAGAAGTGGCTCGCAGGTCATTCCCATTTCTCTTGCTTTGCTTATGATGAGTCGGTTTTGCAGATTATGAATTCCTTTCGGAAACAATGAAAATCCTCCCCGACCGAATGAAGGCGTTCGCTCCTGGTTGTGCTTTCATCGGATTGATTTGATGGAAATAATATTGATAATGATTATCAGTTTCAAACAAAATCTATTTTATGGCAATTTCAGTCACCTTGTCAATAATAAGCTTTTTAGGAAAAATAAGATGGTTTTTGCAGGGAGAGAATCCCCAAATGAAGGAGTGTTCATGGAACAATGGGCACAACAAATAAGGCAAGCTCTGAATTTCGTTATGTCATAAGCTTGCCTGTGCTATTCGCTGTATTGAGATGCAATGAAGTATAGGCTGGGGATGTGGATGATGATCATCGGCATTAATGCTTTAATTTGGGGCAGGTTGGGCAGTAATCTTCTGGATCATCTGCAGCGAGATAATAGAAACAACAGGTTTTGCGCACACGAATGGGTGTATCTGAGACAGCTGTTGCCCGCTTGGGCGTGTTAAACTGCTTGAGCGGATTACGGGATTCACCAAAGAGATGTGCAGGTGCATCACGAATTAGATAATGGAAGTCCTCTTCGACACGCTGCTTTTCTTCAGGCGTGGCTCCTTCAGCAAACTTGTTCTCATAGAGCCAGTATACGTAAATGGCCGTGTTCTCCCACAGGACTGAACGTGAAACCCGCGTTGCCTTGGACAGCGATTGCCACACCTTGGCCAGATTACCGGCGAACATCTGTTCAATCACCTGATCTCTCCATACGCCACGCTGATCCGCCTCCGGTGAGCTCGTCTGCCAATTAGTCAGACGAGCCTTGGGGAGCCATGCCTCCCCCTGATAACTGGATTCGATCGTGCCGTTGGCAATCTCATAATTTAGGCCTTTGTTGAAGCGTGACATGGCATAGAGACCCGAAGCCAAAATCAAGTAAGCATACCGTTTAGCAAAGAGAGATACAGTAGCCGTTTCAGAATCCGTCTCAAAGATGCTACTCACCCCTTGCAAATAGTTCAGGCTTTTGGACGGGTCCAGCAAGTCCGTAAATGGCATCGAAAATGTACGATCTGTCGAAGGCTCCCAGGTCAAACGGTATTCGGCAGCCAAGGCCTGCATCTCTTGATCATCAAGCCAAGTGGCTGTAGCGTGTGGTTTCATTTAACTTCCTTCCCTTCCCGTGCGGAATGCACATTGGTGTGCCAAACAGCGGATCAACCGCAATGTCGCACTCCATCTGGAAGACCGCGCGGACCATGTCCTGCGTAACAATGTCTTCCGGTTTTCCTTCCGCGTAGATGGACTTGTTGTGGACAGCCACGATATGGTGAGCATAGCGACACGCAAGATTCAGATCATGAAGAACCATCACTATGGTGCGCCCCTCCCGTTCATTCAAATCGAACAGCAGATCCAGAATATCAATCTGATGGGTCATATCCAGATAAGTCGTTGGTTCATCCAGCAGCAAGGTCTCTGTTCCCTGTGCGAGTGTCATCGCAATCCAGGCACGCTGGCGTTGTCCGCCGGATAATGCGTCCATGGGCCGATCAGCCAGAGCAGTCAGATGTGTGGATTCCAGCGCGAGCCTGACCATGCGTTCGTCCTCACCTGACCACTGTTTCAGCCAGGTCTGGTGTGGGTACCGTCCTTGCCGAACTAGTTGGTTCACTGTAAGTCCCTCTGGAGCAGAAGGGCCTTGCGGCAGAATGGACATACGTCTTGAAATTTCCTTGGTAGGCAACTTCGCAATCTCCTCGCCATCCAGCAGCACCGAGCCTGAACTGGACTTCAGCAGCCGCGCCATCGTTCGCAGCAAGGTGGACTTCCCGCAACCGTTGCTGCCAATCAAGACAGTAGTTTTCCCCTTGGGAATAGTCAGGTTCAGATTCTCAATAATAGGCTCTGCGCCATAGGCGATCGTAAGGTCCTTGGCTTCCAGAATACTCACAGCATTCTCCTCCTCAAAACTGATTTCGATTCTTGAACAACAGATACAGGAAAAACGGTGCTCCTACCCCGGCGGTAAATACCCCTGCCGGAACATCGAGCGGCAGAAATACCGTACGGGCAATCAGATCAGCAGCAAATACAAGCAGGGCACCGACCAGTCCCGAAACGATGAGCATGCTGCCAAACATACGCCCTACCAGTTTCCGGGCAATATGCGGCGCAATCAGACCGACAAAACCAATCGTCCCCGCGACAGCTACAGCACCCCCGGCCAGCAGTACACTGCACAGTAGCAGTGCTGAACGATGACGCTGTACAGTGACCCCCAGCCCGGTGGCTAGATCATCCCCGAATTCCTGTGCGTTCAGACTACGGGCAAACCAGATCGCCAACGGAAGCACGATTACAATCACCGGGATGATCGTTCTGACATCGGTCCACGATGCTCCATACACACTCCCCGTCAGCCAGATATACGCCTGACCAGCCGTATAGAATGGACTAAGAATCAGCATGAAGGTCGTCCCGGCCCCCGTAATGGCTGACACTCCGATTCCGATCAACACCAGTCGAATCGGGCTTACTCCTTTTTTCCAGGCAAGAAGATATATGATGATTGTGGTAATCATCGCGCCCATAATGGCAAACAGCGGCAACAGCTTGATACTGATGGTTCCACCCAGCAGGGTGACAAAACCTACAGCGGCAACGGCAGCTCCTCCCGTTATCCCGATCACATCCGGTGAAGCGAGCGGATTACGAATAATCCCCTGCAATAGGGCACCGGACATGCCTAGTGCTGCACCAACAAGCAACGATAACAGCACACGCGGCAGCCTTAGCGTCAACACGACAAAGTCATGATCGCCTGCGCCCAGACCGAAAATCGTCTGCAGCACATTCAGCGGAGATATGAAATCATTACCCACACTGGTTCCTAGAATGGATGCAATCAATACCAAAACCATACAGATTCCGATGATGAACAGCGATTTGCGCTCCATTTGCAAGGATAACGTATCTTTCTTATTGCGAAAAGTAATCATCTTCCTCATATCTTCGTCCCCCCCTTGCGGGCAATATAGACGAAGAAGGGACCACCAATGAGCGCTGTCATAACGCCAAGCGGAACCTCCTGCGGCATGATGATCAGCCGTGCAACAACATCCGCCGCCAATAACAAAATGGCGCCGCCCAGAATGCAGTAGGGAACAAGCCAGCGGTAGTCGTTGCCAACAAACGCCCGCATGATATGCGGTACAACTAATCCTACCAGACCAATCGAACCGGCCACCGCAACAGAACCACCGGCTAGCAATACCGTAACGACTCCCATAAGCAGCTTAACCAGTAGCACGTTCTGTCCCATGCCTTTGGCGATATCATCACCGGTCAGGAGCAGATTGATCGCCCGGCCCATAAACAGGGATACCACAATGGCAACCGTCATATATGGCAGTACAGGATACAGCATGTCGAGTGTCCGACCGCTCACTGAACCTGCAAGCCAGAACAACACGTCCTGTAATCCCGTTCCATCCAGCACCAGGATTGCCTGCGTGAACGAAGCAAAAAGTGCAGAGATGGCGGTACCCGCCAGCACAATCTTGATGGGAGTCAGACCATCACGACCGATGGACCCAAGCGCGTACACAATCACTGTTGCAATGGTTGCCCCGGCAAAACCAAACCACATCATCGTACTGAGCGAGGACACCGACAGCACCACGATGGCAATAACGATAAAAAAGATGGCGCCCGCATTGATCCCAAACACACTTGGTGAAGCGAGCGGATTACGAGTTAGCGCTTGCATGAGTCCTCCCGCCACCGCCAAACTTGCACCAACAACAGCGGCAATAATTGTGCGTGGTAAACGTTCTGTCAGAAGTACGACATGCTCCACTGAGCTTTCGTCATAGTGTTGTAGTGCATCCACTGCTATTTGAAATGTTATGTGTGTGCGTCCCAGTATCATGCTGGCTACACAGGCGAGTAATAGTAAAATGAATAAGCCGGATAGTCCATACATCTTCGTACTTGCCTTCGTAAAAAGGGGAAACATATTCTCACTCTTTCATTCGTGAAATGCAAAAAGACCTGCCTGCCCATACACTTCGTATACGATGTCCTGGTGCATGGCAGGTCTTGCTCCCATTAATTCAGATTGAACTGCTTGTATAGGTCGTCCAGCATCATGTTGGCCGATGTGTATCCGCCTCCCATGTTCCAGGCCACTTCATCAACCTGTACCAGCTGGTTATTCTTTACCGCATCGAGATTTTTCCAGAGCGGACTGCTGGTCCAATCCTTATAATTCTTCTCAATAGCTTCTGTTTCCGTACCTGAATTGAAGTTGAAGATCATATCTGCGTTCATATCCGGGATGTTCTCTTTCGAAGTCAACTCCACACCCCAGGTGTCTTCATCATGTCCAGGCGGTCTGGTAAATCCAAGCTCTTTCAAAATTTTCCCGGCGTATCCCATATAGAAAATGCGAACCTGATCGGCTCTGAAATTCGTAATAGTCGCTTCAATAGGAAGACGGTCACCCATTTTGCCTTTGAAATCCGCTACCCTTGCATCCCAATCGGCAAGCAACTTGTCCGACTGTTCCTTCATATTCATCGCTTCACCAGCCGTCTTTACCGTCTCTTTCCAGTCAAACAACGTCTCGGTAACTACCGTTGGAGCAATCTGGGACAGTTGATCATAGATATCCTCATGTCTTGTTTTGGTGGCAATGATTAGATCCGGCTTCAACTTGTTGATCTCTTCCAGATTCGGCTGTGATTCCTGACCTACCTGCGTCACGCCATCCAGATCCGCTTTCAAATATTTATATACGGGTTGCTGAACCCAGGATTCCACAACACCCGTTGGCTTCACACCAAGTGCAACAACAACATCATTGGCACCCTGAAACAAGGTTACAATCCTCTTTGGAGTTCCCTTAATTGTCGTTTCACCCATGGCATGTTTGATAACTCTGGTCTGCTCGTCCGCACCACTGCCTACTGTATTGCTCTTATTACCACTTGCAGACTTGCTTGAAGGGTCAGTTGTCCCTGTAGTTCCACCCGAGGCACAACCAGCCAGCACCGATATCATCAGAATAAGTGCTATATAAATATGTAGCTTTTTTGTCAATCCAAACATGTAGTTCAACTCCCCCTTCTCATCCTAATTGATATTAAAAATCATTATCAATTGTATTGTAATTCAGTTGAGTACATTGTTCAAGCATATTGATACTGCTGTGGAAGAACTCCCCGTGCCTCTAGTTTCATGTTGAAAATCTCCTTGTACAGTAAAGGCTTGGATGAATACAAAATGCTCAGTATACAAAAAGGTGTAACCCTCCATAGTTGTTGGGTTACACCTTTATAAGAATTTATGACCTGTCTTCAACAGACAGCGATCGCGGACAAACATACCGATTAAGGTGTATGCCTGCCTACATATTGATAAGTACCTTTCGGGTATACAATCCACTCATCCTGCTGATTAAAAACGGGTGAGCCACATGATATACCTTGTCTACGAACAAATGTCCCCCCTTGAGGAAACAATTGATTCTGCGAATGAGGCTCTCCAATCACATCTACCACAGTTTCATGATACTTCAGTACATATGCGACCGTATTAAATTCACTTGGGTTATAGAAATGACCCTCTTGATTAAAATAGGCAACATTCGTGACATCCATGAAATCGTAAAAGATGCTGTTTATGATCAGATACGGAATTACTGGATTAACCGGATATAGCGCTATGCTGGATACGTTCATGCGGTTCGTGTTTTTCATGAATTGGTGAACCTCCAGCTCATATCCTTCTATTTTATGAGAGAAGTCACATTCTCGGTTGTAAAACAATTGCAGCACGATGCGACCGTCTCCACCATCGACATATTGTGAAAAAAACAAAAGAAATGCCTCCTGTGGTTCCTGATGAACCTGAAATATAGTCGCTCTGCCAGCAACTCCTACGACCTACTTAAGCTGGACTCTTAAAAAAGTCAAATAATCATTCTCGAGGGGACAGGAGTCTCCTTGGTGCTACAAAGCATACCGTTTATGGTGTATGAGCGCCGACATATTGATAGGTCCCTTTCGGAAACGCATTCCACTCATCTGGCTGATTATAGGCAGACGATCCGTAGGATATTCCTGGCTTGCGGACGAACGTTCCTCCTTGCGGTGCAAACTGCTCATGCGAATTTGGATTTCCTAATACATCTACCACTTGTCCTTGGTATTTTAAAACATATGCAACGGTATTAAATTCGCTCGGGTTGTAGAAATCGCCCTCATCATTGAAATACCAAGCATTCGTAATATCCATGAAATCATAAAAGATACTGTCGATGATTATATATGGCATGGCAGGATAAAGCGGATTAATCGGTAAAGTGGTAACTTTCATTTGGTTTGTTTTCTTCATCCATTGATGAAACTCAAGTGAGTAACCGTCTGCCCGATGGGAAGGGTCTCCATTCCCGTTATAATGCAATTGCAAAACAATTCTTCCATCCCCGCCATCCACATATTGCGAGAAATATACAGCAGGCGCTTGCTGTGGTTCCTGTTGGACCTGAAATACAGCAGCCCTTCCATCTGCTCCTACTACCCATACCAGTAAAGGTTCGGGGGAAAGGGGGATAGAGGTGCCCATGAGTTCTACAGGACCGAGGAATGTCGATGATGGCGTTCCTCTATATACCAGGAATTTAGATTGTCCTGGGAAATAACTGGACAGATCCACGGTTCTGTGCGGCAAGCCATATTTAACCCCAATCGGAGTGATACCGCCGGAAACCAGCTCCGCGTTGCGTGTATTCAACGTGTATTGAACTGAGCCACCCCGATCATCCGCAGCCGTAATAGTAATTTCAGCAAGGCCGCTGCCTGTACCCGAAGCCAGTGTTAAAATGCTGCCATTAAGCGATGCACTCACCAACGTCGGATCACTGGAGCTGACTGTAAATCGCAGCTCATCCCCATCCTCGTCGTAGAACAGTTGTTGCAGATCATAATCCCTTTGCTGTGTAACTCCGGGAGTCAATACCTGCTCGTTTATAGCCGCTATGACTTGAGGAGCTTGATTAAGCTGAGGCATGCTGACGGTAACCGGGAACGTCGCTCCCTCTGCACGTCCGTACTGGTCATACACACTGAGTGTTACACTTGTGGTTCCTACACTCACTGGGTTTAGCTGTAGTTTCTGACCATTCATATGGGCCGTAGCAATTCCTGGATCATACGTGTCTGCTGTCACTGACAGGGATGCTAGATCCCAGTTCAATAGGAACGGTGAGAGATCCAGTTCTGAGGCGGCATCTCCCAATTGAAGCAACTGCTCAGGGATCGCTGTAATAACCGCATTTTCTAATAGATGAACCTGTAGGTCTGTGCTAATCTCTCCGCCTCTATCGTCTTTAGCCGTGATGGTAATCACGGTATTGCCGCTAGTCAGTCCATGAATGACAAGCTGTTCATTTTGAACTGTAGCATCTGCCACGGCTGGATCAGACGAACTGATCTCATAACGAATCGGGTCATGATCCGGGTCAGCAAAGATGGTGGACAGATCCACGGTTCCGTCAGCCTTGCCTAAAATCAGATGTACCGCGTCTGGTGCACGGGTTACTACCGGGCTACTGTTCGGTATAGGCAAAATTGTTACAATCAAGGTAACTGTATCTGTTCCACCCTTGCTGTCGTCTGCCGTCAGGGTAATACTTGCGCTCCCCGCTTGCAGCGACTGCAAAGAAAGCTGATCTCTCGTTATGGCAGTCTGCACGATAGAAGCATCCGAACTGGTCGCTGTGAACACCAGCGGGTCACCATCTACATCCGTAAATATCGTGGAAAGATCCAGCGTCGTATTCGGCTGACCCAATGTGACGGTTAGCGGTTGAGGGTCTTGTCCATGCGGAGCATGGTTAGGAGTGCCCTGAACCGTTAGCTTGAATTCAATCTGCTTTTGGCCTGTGCTGCCATCTTCTCCTTGCTGTCCGTCATTGGCAGTGACATGAACGATCGTACTGCCCGCGCGAAGCGGACTCAAACGCAATTCATCTCCTGTAAGCACCACCGACGCTACAGCAGGATTATCAACAGTAACCTGATACGTTAAGCTAGCATTTTCCGGGTCCTGAACATAGTCGTTCAAATGCAGTACCAAGTCGGACTGTCCCACAGTAAGCGCCTGATCTGGTATACCCGCAGATACTGGCTGGCCGTTCACGATAATTTTGAAGGTAGACGACACCCTTTTTCCCCGTCCATCATTAGCCGATACACTGATGGATGCTTTTCCGACACTGACTGGCGTAAGCTTTAATGTATTGCCCGATACAGACGCCCGTACGATGCCGGATTGAAGAGAAGCTGCCGAGAAGGTCAAGATATCCCCATCAGGATCGGTAAAGAATTGGCGTAAATCGTACAATTGTTCACCAGCGCCTTCTGTAATTACACGCTCTACAGAAGCATTCACGACTTCCGGTGAACGGTTAGCACTGCTGGATGAACCAGATGAGCTTCCAGAAGATGAGGACGTGCCTGTTACACTTGCCACAGCTAGGCCCGTAACAGCGTTGGAAGCTACTCCGGTACCCAGTGTGACCGCAGATACCTGTACATTTCCACTCACATTTACTCTAGCTGCCGGGTTGCTGACTTGAATATTTTCAATACTACCTGTAGTTTTCAATTCCAAAGCACCCGTCCCGGTGACGGTCAGCTGCTGGATTGTGCTATTACCTGTCATCTCGACGGATTGGCTGCCAGTTACCTGAACGGTCTGAACCGTTCCCTGAAGATTGACTTTGTTCGCCCCTTCATTAACATTCAGCTGCGGCAAGGATGCATCGACGCTAACCTCAATGCTTGCGTTGGATTGCACGTTCATGACTGTCGCGCTTGCGGTACCACTGAGTACAACGTGAACGTCCGGTTTTGTGACATCCATTTGTGTCAACGTTGAGCTATCAAATACAACTGTATTGTTATCTCCGCCGTTAATATGGGTCTGTCCCTGTACCTGTACATCCTGTGCATAAAAATCCTGCTGCACCCGGGCATCCACCGTTAACTGCTGTTCCACTTTCAAATGCAGCACCGATGTAAAATCCCCGGCAATCACCAAATCTCCGTTTAACGTAGAGCCGTGTCCGTCCAGCACAACGTTGCCGCTGAACTCCGCTTCGCCGTCACGAGCCGAACTCCCGCTGCTGCGAAGCTCCAGCCAAGTGACCTTATCCACCGTCCGGCCTATGGCATGGAAACGGATGCCTGCGTTGCGCAGCGCGGCCTGATTATCCGCGTGAAAAATGCCGCGCAGCGGCTCTGCCACGTCATAAGCTATGCCATTGATCCGTATCTGCTTGCCGTCCATTTCCTGGAGCTGCGAAGCACGCTCCTGTGGAAACAAAGCAGATACGAGCAGGCTGGCCGCATCTACGCGGCTTACCGAGTCTTTGGCGTGCAGATTTCCGCCAAATTCACTCATCAGCCCGTCATTCAGCGCCGCCCGAATCATCGGGGTCGCCCACGGGCTGGCGTCCTTCCACGCCGTCGGCAGCGTCTGCGCCGACGGCGAGTCGGTTGTGCTGGCGGGCGTGCCCGCAGACGTACCCGTCCCAGCGGACCTGACCAACAGCGCGACCAGTTCTTGGGCGCTGATCAGGTCATTCGGACGGAAGTGTCCGTTGGCGTCGCCTTGCATCAGCCCGGCCTTACGGGCTGCCTCTATAGCCGGGCGCCCCCAGCTATCGGCGGGCACGTCCGTGAAGGAGGCAGCGCCGTCCAAGTTGCCCGTCGGAAGCTGCAACGCTTTGACTAGCAGCACGGCTAGCTCCTGACGTGTGAGCTTCTGCTCAGGTCTGAGCGTTCCGGCGGGATCGCCTTGGATAATCCCGAGTTCACGGGCTTTTTGTAGTTGTTCCAATTGCTGTGCTGTAAGCTTCTGTACATCCGTCCAGGTGGCAGTATTGTTCCGTGTGGACCCCTTGGATACGGAAGCCGTATCTATCACGGTAGCTTGCTCTGCTCCGGCAGGAAACGAGGGGGTCAGCAGCAGCAAAGCAGCTGCCAGCTGAGCGGTTAACTTCTTATTTTTCATGGTGCAATTCTCTCCCCACCGATAAATGTAATCATGTATTTAAAATCATAGGATACGTATGTTTTACGGCCGAGGACGACCGATAAAGACTCCTAAATTAACAGGGTAGTTCGTCCCCTCAACATTCCATTCACCAGATTGATAATGGTCTGGATTACCAATGACCGTACCGCTATTCCGTCCCAATGCCTGCCCTTGACCAATAACTGCGATATCTATAAGCGTGTTGTTATAATACAGCTTAAGCGTAACAGGTTCCGAATTGTTATTTTGTAACTGCAGGAAGGTAAAATACCACTCCTCCGATACGAATGAACTCAGATCATCCGCAATAACAAATGTTTGCCCAGGCATAATTACATCTCCGTCATTGGCATTTATAATAATCGGGTCTGGTTGGTCGGATCGCTCAATCCATATTCTATTTTTCTCCAACGGTCTGTTTGTAGGGTTATACAATTCAATCGCCTGGTCCAGATAATCCGGTTCGCCTTGCCACACGACTTCGGAAATGAACAAGTCTCTTTTCTCAACAATCACTGGAATCGTAAAAGATGTCGTTTCACCCCGATTATCATTTGCTGTAATCGTAAGGAACGTCAGACCATTACGCAAAGGTTGTATGAAAAGTGCATTCCCTCCTACCAGCCCCCCTGCCACCAATGGATCAGAAGACACCACAGTATAGGTCAGCGTGTCTCCATCCTCATCAGAGAACATATCATTCAGCTGCAATATTTGCTGACCATCTCCCGGGTCCAAATATTGAGGTTCAGGCACACGGGTCACTACCGGACGATGATTTACTGGTTGAGGAGCTTCAACTTGCAGCATAAATGAAGTGAAAGAAACGCCCCCACGTCCATCATTCGCCGTAATTCCAATCATCGTAATACCAGCATTATGCAGTGTTACAAATGAATCTTCTCCATTCTCCGCCACACTGCCTACTAGGGGGTTGGAGGAAGTTATGGTATACGTCAAGGTGTCGCCATCCTGATCCATAAATAACGAGCCCGGATACAGCATCAGCTTGTCCTGCAACACATTAGCAACTACGATAGGTAAATGAGGTAAAGCCACAGGTATGTGATTCTCAGGCTGCGGATCAGGCAAAGGCGCATTCACCATAGCAGCAAACTGAAGTGAGGCTGTACCTCCCTTGCCGTCATGGGCTGTTATCGTCATTAGACTAATGCCGGCTTGAAGCGGCGTAAGCATAAGCTGATCGCCTGTTACTTCTCCTGTGGCCACTTCTGGCGAAGCCGATTCCACCGTGTAGGTCAGTGCATCGCCATCCTCATCGTTAAACAAGTCAGACAGGCTAATCTGCTTGCCACCTTCATTTAAGAGCAAAGGAATGTCATTTAGGCTGTTGCTCGCGACAGGACTGTGATTAATGTCCTCCTCATAAGTAGAGCTGGTCACTGTATAGCTGAAAAACACGCTCGCTTTACCGCCTTTTCCATCCTCTGCCGTAACAAATACCTGCGTGCTTCCTACTGATTTAGGTTTTAGTGTAAGCTGTTGATTTGCCACTTCTGCTTCTGCTACGTATACATCCGAAGTGACCGCATGGTACGACAGTTCATCCTGATCGGCATCGTAAAACACATTTTTCAAATCCACTAGCGTATCTCCAGAACCCAAAATGGCATACTGATCGGCAGGAACGATAGCTGAGACAGGTACATGATTAGATGTTGGCGTTGGATTCGTTGTAGAACTGCCACCGCCACCACCAGATGAACTTTTTTTAGTGCTTGTTGAGGATGTATCCGAAGATGCACCCAACGTGGTATCACGTATAATTTGAGTCTCTGTTCCCCGCTCCGCAAGACGGGTCTGTACAGTCTGTATCCCATTGGCGAGACGTACCTGTGTATCGGCAAAATTCAGTTTAAGCTGCTGCCATACACCACTTCCCTGAATCTGAATAGGCTCATGCGTATCCACGATCATTTCGTTTACGTCTGCATGAATCTCTACATTTTTGGCACCCTGCATCAAGGTTACCTGAGGTAACGTATCACCTTGAATACGCACATAATCCGCTGCAATAGCTAACTTGCCTTTAAATTCTGTCCCTTTGCTATACAAAGTCAACGGTTGTTGGGCTGTACCACTTTGCACAATTTGAAGTGCTGACAGATCAGCTACGTTTCGGTTCGATGCCTGATAGGTCAGGGTAGCCCCTTGAAGCGCCGGCACATTGTCTGCTCCGAACAGTTGCTTCAATTGCTGGCCGATCAAATAGGGCTTTCCATCCATATAGGCGATATCCCCGTCGATACGAGATAGGATTCCCGTCTGTTCACCCGATTGGAATACATTCACCAAAAAGGCTGCGATATCCTGACGTTTTACCTGTACTTTAGAGTCAAACCGATTATCCGGCGTATCCATTAATCCCAGCTTGAGAGCTGCTTCTACGTTGCTTTTGGCCCATGCGCTCACCTGATCCCCATCAGAAATGTCCTGAACATCTCCGCCTTGAACATGGGTTCCTCCAATCGCTCTCACCAGAATGGCTGCCAATTCCTCACGACTCACTGCAGCATCCGGGCGGAAAGCACCTGATTCATCTCCGGTCATTAGACCTGCCGCACGTACAGCTTCTATATAAGAAGCTGCCCAACTCCCCTGCGTATCCTTAAAAGTTACTGCTTTCTCCGTTGCGTCAAGCTTAAGTGCATTAGCCAGCAAAGCTGCCATTTCCTTACGCGTTAACGGTTGATCTGGACGGAAAGAACCATCTGGATAACCCGTGATCAGTCCTTGCTTCACAGCCTCCTGTACCGCCTGTAATGCCTGGGATGACATAGTGGACTGATCTGTAAAAGATACTGTACTGGCTTTAGTCACAATCGCTGACGTCTCCCCTTTCGTTTCTGCATGAACAAGCTGGGGCCCCCATGCCATACCTGCCAGCAACGTCACCATCAGCACTTTTTGCCATTCTTTATTCGTTTCTTGATTCATCAGACTCTCCCCCGTGAACGGTTCATTCTTGTTATTAGTGAAAAGATCTTATCATCCGCCTCTGAACCAATTCTGAACAATATTAAAATTTTATCTTTTTCACAGTCTGGACTTTGTAGCAAATGAAAAAAGAGCGCTCAGCCAGATGGGCTAAGCGCTCTAAAACTTCTATAAAACGTTGATGTACATGCCATATCAGGAAACCGTAGGATTCCATTGAAAGGTAGCTGCGGACTTGGAGGGAAGGGTAGATTTGAAAACCTTATTTCCCTGCCGAACCTTAAATGTCTTTGTGTTCTCTCCCGTATTGGCGGCAATCAGGACAAGCGTACCGTCGGGGTTGCGGTAGGCGACCGTTTCGATACTTCCACTATAATGTGTAGAATCAATACGTACCGCACCTGGACGGACAAATTTGCTGGCGTGCCCAATCGCATAGTACTCCACATTTTTCGTAACTGCACCGCTTAACGGGTCGATGGTCACTACACCTCTACAGTTGGCGCAACCCCCATTGGTCGGACCCCCGGACGGGTCAAGTGCGATGTTCCAAAAGAGGACATTTTGCGACCAGTTTCGGGGTGCACCAATGATCAGCTTGGACATATCCCAGCTCAAATCATCTCCAAAGCCCGGACTCCACGCCCCCCCACTACATTCTGTCATATATACAGGCTTATCAGGAAAAGCATTATGCACATCTGTCATCGCCGTGGGCTCTCCTTTGTAGCAATGAAAGGCCGTTCCGTGCGTATAGCTTCGAGCCTGTTCATCTCCTAACACGGTCTTGGCATAATCGCTTCCTGTATCCCAGTTATGGTCAAAGGCAATAATGTGAGTAGATAAATGGTTTCGATTTAGGGTCGGGCCCAGATATTGTTTAATAAAATTCGCCTGTTCTGCTGCTCCCATACTCATGCTGGGATACTTGGGCGTAGTGAATTCTGGCTCATTTTGAATGGAAATCGCCTGAATCGGAATTCCCTCGTTCGCATACGCCTGTAGATAACGAACAAAATAGTCAGCATACGCCTGGTAGACGCGCGAATCGGTATAGTCCAAATACCAGCCGTTATAAATCTGCTCCCCATATTTCATCCAGGGCGGAGCTGTCCATGGGGTTCCCATAATCTTTAAATCCTGGTTTCTTCTCAGGATTTGCTTCAACACATCGATCACATCCCGATCCTTGGCGATGGAGAAATGATTCAGCTCATAGTCCTTGCCTGTTGCCACATCGTCATAGGTATAGCTGCCAGGCTGTCCCTGCTCATCTACGGAATAATCTGAGGCTCCAATGGTATGGCGAATATAACTCAGTTGAATGCCACTGGCTGTAAACAAATCATTTAGCAGCTGATCACGCTGATTGGCAGACATGCCATAATTCATCAGGTATGCGGACGAACCGGACACCGCTGCGCCAAATCCCTCCATCGTCTGATAATGAATATCTGGCTTAATCTCAATCGTCAGTGTATCCGCATTCGCTGCATTTTCTTTACTGTTATCCTTTTCCCAACGGATCGGGGTTTTTTGGGTTAGGCGATTCGCCGGATCGGGTGTTGTTAGCCACATGTTGACGTTATTTTCTGCTTTCGGCCCCGGAACATTCCGTATAGCCATACTGACCAGGACCGCACAGATCAAAATGGCTACTGCAGCTATAAGCAGCCAGATGTCAGTACGTCGTTGCTTTTGGATTTTTTTCATCTATATCCTCCTCTCCCCATCATTATCCTGTCCCCATCCTCCCTACTATTTCAGCTTTCACTTGGGTTTCCCTTTGCATACCTGTTGGACGTTTACATACCGATAGCAAAAAGAGAGCCGGTGCTTGTGCCCGCGCTCTCTTGAATATAACCATTTTAAAACAAATGTAACGGGATTACTTTTTTGCCTTTTCTGTAGAGGTTGCCGGAATCGTAACACTTCCTGTCAGTCGTAAATCCTGAGAGGAACTGCCCACATAAATGGGCACTTCACCCGCTGGCATAACCCATGCTTTGGACTTTTCATCCCAATATGAGAAAGCTTTCGGGTCGAGCTCAATGCGAACCTTCTTCTCTTGACCCGGCTTTAACTCTACCTTGGACCAGCCTGCCAGTTGACGGGATGGAGTCTCTACGTTTGTCGGAAGCTTACCGTTGTACACCTGTACAACCTCAGCTCCGGCTGTTTTACCCGTGTTCTTCAATTTTAGCGAAACTTCGACGGAACTCGTACGATCGGATTTTTTTCCACTCGCATGCTGTTTTATTTTCAGATCGCTATATCCGAATGTCGTATAGGATAAACCGTGTCCAAAGGAGAACGCCGGTTGAATACCCGATTTCTCATACCCACGATAGCCTACAAAAATACCATCTGAATAGTCACCTATACCGTTCACACCCGGAAACTTCTCTGGTGAGGACACGGGTGTAGACTGCTCGTTAACCGGGAAGGTTACCGGCAACTTACCCGAAGGATTCACATCCCCGAATAAGACGCGTGCTATAGCATTCCCTTGCTCTTGTCCAGCAAACCATGCTTGTACGATGGAAGGGACTTTGTCCTGCCAGGTATCCATTTGCACGGCTCTGCCGCTCATTTGTACGACAATGGTTTTCGGATTTGCAGCCGCAACCGCACGGATCAGCCGATCCTGATTGTTTGGCAGCTCCATATCGGAACGCTCAACATATCCTTCGCTCTCATACGTACGCGTAACAACAATCGCAACATCCGATTTTTTCGCCAATTTCACAGCGTTGTCAATCAACTTATCTGACGTATCCGCCGGAGGTTCCCAGCCCAGACGAACCATACCACCGGAATCACGACCATTGGTCGGATAATCAGCGCGGTATTCAATACGTATCTTGTGCTTTTCACCCGCTTTAAGGGAGATGTTCTTCTTCGTAGTGCCCAGCTTTTCACCTTGATTGTCCACGAAAAGCTTATCGTCGAGATACAGCTTGCTTGATCCCAAACTGGTTAATGACAATGCATAGTCACCATCCTTGGGAGCTGCAATTGCCCCTGTCCAGCGTGCAGATATCAAGCCGTTCAGTGTCGTTGGTGTATTTGGAACTTTAGGGGACTTCGCATTGAAGCCCTGATAATTATAAAATCCAAGGTTCATATTGACTTGGTCATCATTGCGTACAAGAATCGGATTGCCTTCCATCTTGTTATTCTTCCAGTATTCGCCTCGAAGCCCCTGTTCGCCATCTCCATAAGTCGCATATCCAACACTGATATCCTCTTTCTGATCAGATGTAGTCAACAGTGAAGACGGAACAGCCGATGGGCCAGGCATAATGTCTCCTGCAGAGATCGGGTCTGTACCCGGTGCATATTGGACGGTAACACCTTTGCCGACACGATTGCGGATGCCCTCTAACGGACTCACGGTATACGTCGGGTTCACCAACGAACTGCCTCCGCCTGCCACAGTGCCGTTATCTGCATCGGGGCCAATCACAGCAATGGACTTGAGTTTATCTTTAGACAACGGTAATGCATTATTTTTATTTTGAAGCAGTACCATACTTTCCTCAGCCAATTGACGGGCTGTCTTGCCATGGTCACGGGCATCAATTTGATTATTTTGAGCCGGGTGATCGAATAAACCTTTGCTGAACATTTGCACCAAAATGCGCCCAGCCTTATCATCAATCGTTTTTTCACTTACCTTGCCATTCTTAACAGCCGCCAGCAGCTGATCTCCCCATTTACCATAAGGGGTCCCCGGTGTTTCCAGGTCCAATCCGCTATTTGCCGATTCGACTGTACTCAGGTTCGCACCGTAATCACTCATCACGAAGCCCTTGAATTGCAGTTCCTTCTTCAAGAGGTCGGTCAAAAGAGTTTTGTTCTCACAAGCAGACTCGCCGTTGACCTTGTTAAAGGAGCACATTGCCCCTCCCAAATCTGCCTTGGCGATGACTTCTTGGAACGGGCGTATGTAAATCTCATGCAACGCACGGTCACTGACTTTGACATTCGTCGTGAAGCGCTCTGTTTCCTGATTATTCATAAGATAATGTTTCGCAGTCGCCAAAACAGGGTGGCTTTGTATACCTTTGACATAAGCGGTCGCCATTTGCGATTGCAGTAGCGGGTCCTCACCCATAGATTCAAAGTTTCGCGATCCCCATGGAATACGGGCAATATCCATCCCCGGTCCAAGCGCAACATTATGAGTTGTATTAAAAGCCTCGTCTCCAATCAAATCACCATACTGTTTGGCAGCTTGGGTATCCCACGTTGCAGCCAACGCAATTGGAGCAGGCAACGCAGTAGATTGCTTGTCCTGCACATCTGGATTAGCGATACGCACACCCGCTGGTCCATCTGCCATCGTCAGCGCCGGAATGCCCAACCGCTCCATCGAATTATTATAGAATCCATAGTAATTGTTGACCTTGCCAGTCACCAAATCTATTTTTTCTTCCAGCGTCATTTCCTGCAGCAGCAACGCTGTCCGTTTCTCAGCCGACAGGGCCGTGTTCATCCAAGGCCGATCTGTCTGGCTTCCTGCCGCTCCTGCAATATTCATAGGTCCGATCACAACAGCCGCGATAACTGTCATCATCACCATACGGAACAACCATGTTGATTTCACTTTCACGTTTGTAATTCCTCCTTGATGTTAGGTCATGAGGTGAATGCCTATTCAACTCTCACAGGCTTGCAAAGGCTCTCGATCCTGCGAGCTCCGACAAGAATCCAGAGCCACGGGATAAGCAAGCAAGTCAGCAAAAGCCGCAATGGCTCAAGTGACACGTTTACCACCCTACCGTACATTTTCGAAAATTTCATTGAAAGTTTTTGGAAGTACAACACTAGGACCTTCATTCTTTTTCATGAAAAGAGAGCGTTAACAATTCAGTTAACCGATAATAAAATTACACTTTTGTAACTATTTAATGACGGTTTTTTAACTAATTTCAATCCATAAAAATGATTCATATGTCCCACTCTTGACTTACTCATATGGCGTTACCTAGCGTGCGACCAAAGTCGCTATTTGAGAATTGGAAATACTTATGTATAAGGATTTTGCAAAATCCTGGTATAAAAAACAACGCTCATAAACAAAAAAATTCCAGAGAACCTGAAAGGTCCCTGGAATTAATGTGATTATTCAAACGGATACCGAAGCCCCCATTGTGAACGAATCTGATCCATCAGTTTCATAATTCCTAACGATTCATCTAAAGAAATAGTAGAACTTTCGAGCAAACCTTCGTTCAAGCAACGCCCGACTTCTTCTGCTTCAAAGGCATAGCCTGTAGAGGATCGGTCATCCTGAAAGTTTTGTGCCTCTTCACCGTCCACAACTAAAGTAGCCGATGTGCTGTTCAGGAATGACGGAATGTGGATATAGCCCTTTGTTCCATGGATGTATGCCTCATTCGTCAATCCGAGGCGGACTGCCCCGTTAAGCATAGCCGTGCGTCCTTTTCCATAATCCAGCAAGATCGAAAATGTCTCGTCAACGCCTGTCTCCCCGATATGACCTGTGCTCCATACATGCTCAGGTTCAGGACCGAAGACCATTGAAGCAAAAGAAACCGGATAAATTCCTGCATCTAATAGAGCACCTCCGCCCAGCTCAGGGTTCAAAAGCCGCCCCTCCGGGTTCCAATCTATTCGAAAACCAAATTCCGCCTTAACCAGCTTTATCTCGCCAATGTGTCCCGCATGTATCCACTCCCGCACTTGGCGAATCGGAGGCAAAAAACGTGTCCACATTGCTTCCATCAGGAATAGCTTACGCTCACGTGCAAAGCCGATCATTTCCTCCAATTCTTTGCTGTTGACGGTGAAGGGTTTCTCACACAAGACTGCTTTGCCCGCCCGAAGAGCCGTCAGAACATTTTCTTTATGAAAAGGATGGGGAGTCCCTACGTAAATAGCATCTACCTCGGGATCTTGTGCTAATTCCTCATAGCTCCCGTAAGCCCTTGATATTTGATGCTTAGCTGCAAATTCGGTAGCGCTTTCAATAGTGCGTGATCCAACAGCATACCCTTCTCCATTCGTAACATGCGCCAAATCCGCCACAAATTGATCTGAGATCCAGCCTGTGCCGACAATTCCCCATTTAATCTTTTTGCTCATACTTGTGTCCCTCCCAGCAATTTGGTTAACGTTGACTTACAACATACCCTTTTATTCTAGCAAACGCCTGTCCTAAACAAAAGAAACATTTGCTAGACGACAGTTTCTTTTGTGACCCAGCAGCATCTTCATTTATACCCATTATTGAATGACGTATCTGTAAAACTTTTTATCCACTTTCATGACTGGAAAACCAATCGGCAATTCTTCTGGAGCTATACTAACAAAGTCATTCTTCTCATAGAAACGATGAGCTGCTACGAATTGTGGTGTTGTTCCAAGATAGATTTCTTCAATAGACCTTTCCCTGGCCCATCCTATGGCATGATGCAATAATTGATTCGAAACATTGAATGTTTTACCTCTATAGTTTTGTTTTACAAACATCTTTCTGAGTGCTGTCTTACGGTTCCCAATATCTAACAAAGCTATAGTCCCTACTACGGTTCCTTCACTAAGAGCCACCCAGAAGTTGCCGTTACCACGCTGATAAAAATTTTCAATATCAAGCAAATCTGGCTGATCTTCTTTGGTTATGGCGATATTATATTCATCTTTTTGAATATGTAAAATTAAATCGACAACTTGTGTTTGATACTCGGTTGAGTACTCTTTTAGAAAGATACTATTAATCATCGTTGTGTTCTCCTATTATCGTCAATTGTTATACTATTAGATTCTCATTAAACCACAGAACCTAAAATATTACCCATATCTCCTTATTGGCGCTTGATACACGCTCAGTATTAAATAACTCAACCTCCGCAACTAAACTAAGTTTCCACCTACACAGTAGAGGATTTGAAACCATTGTCTAGGTGCGAACGTTGAGTTAATTATGAATCTCTATATATCAGAATTCTATTCTACGCTTGAAGCTGTGTAAGAATTTGCGGGTCCTTGATCTTCTGATCCTCAGCCAACAAGACAATTTTAGATAGAATCTCCGCTGTTCTTGGGTCTTCGTCCAGAAACGGCAGGAAGATGCGTCCACGATGCTGCGAATGCACCGGAATAATATGCAGTGCTCCCTTCGCTTGCTTATAGACACCCCCGCTTCCCAGATGCACAGCATATTCGCCAAGAGTCCCATCTACACGTGCATAATTCCCATCCAAGCGTACATTGCTAATTTTCAGCAGGCGAAGTGATTCCTGCACAATCACCCTACGCATTTCAATGGTCGTCAGACTGGCCTCTGGATCAACGCCGCCTACATGGGCAACACTGACGACCAGATCCACGTCCCGCATAACTTCGGAGAACAGAACAGGAGGAACTTCGTCCAACGGTACGCTCTTATACGTTGTCCGATCAAAGAACTGTACTGTCTCCAGCGTAGGAGCCTCAGTATCCGCTGGTGAGAACCAGTCTGCCATGGCATACAGGTTCGCAATCAGATTCTCGGCATAGTACACCTTCTGGAGTCCGTCCTCATAGCTGACTGTCCATTGGCGACCTTTCAATAGGGATACCGTTTTATTCGGCTGTACCTGGTGTCCCGCATATCGACGGGAAACTGTCGCGTTTGCACGTTCATCAGCATTCAGCAAGTACAGCTCACGGAACACCTGCTTAAATGGCTGGCGTATCTGGCGGTCGAATAAGTCCTTCTGGAAGTCGCTCCAACGACCACTTTCGAACAAATGAAGGGGATGAACGATAATCAGCTTGTCTTCTTCTCCTATAGTATGCTGTTCAGCAAAAGGAGCCGTCAATACCAACGTTTCCTCATTAAAATATCCGAGGTGATCATCGGCCTTGAAAACCAGTGTTCGCACCAACGGAGCAAGCACAGGATTACCCAGCAGTCCTCTTAATTCCTTCACCATAAAGGTCGTACCAGACTCCATAGAGCGTTCCAATTCTTTGCGAGCTCTGCGGTACTGATCCACTAGATCTCCTTTAAGCTCCTTCAGCGACGTAACATACTCATCCTTCTTGAAACGAGCCGGAATGGATTTCAGCGTCTTGCCTTTGCTGACAATTTCAATATCTGCCGCTCCTTCAGCATCAATGACGAGCTGCACCGTTGTAGCCTCGTCCAAAGCATGTGGCTCAAAATAAGACCGGAGATCATCCAGCTTACGAGCTTCCATGTCCCATACGAGACGGGTTACATCATCATAACCTGCGTTACGTGCCAAATTCCCGAGTGCAATCCGTGAAACGAGTGCCTCACTGGCCTTACGCTGTGCTCCGAATTTTTTGCTTTGTTCCAGAAACCTCTGGATAAAATCATAACGTTCGCGTACATCTGGTTCAGGCGGCTGAGCAAGTGGAATCAGACTGTAGGTCAGCAAATGGTCTTTGTTTCGCTTGTCTTCCACTGATTTTTCCATGTCACTTCGTTTCAGCTTGCCTAGCGTCGCATCTGCAAACAACTGGGATCGACGATGATTGGCTCCAGCTGAAATATACTTGGCACAATCGTACAGCAGATCAAATCGTTCCTCGCCCAACGTCTCATAGGCCTCATGGAACCAGTGAATATCGAAGGCACCATCATTAAAATCTTGCGGAGCAATCGGCGAATAATGGGCTACAATCGTTTCCTTCTCGGCCGAAAAACCTTCATTGATATGTGCATGGAAATACCATGCGGCACTGCGAAGCCCTTCCCAACCGAGATAGTCTGCTACAATCTCAATCCACTGTGGAGCATACATAGCAGCCTCCAGCAGACGTTTATCCGTAATTTTAGTGTTTTTCAGCTTTTCCTTGAGCAATGTGGCATCCTCGCCATCACTCGGATAACATGCTTTGAGCAAGTGGCTGAACGATTCTTTTTTGGTAATACGATCACCGTAGCCGTACACATAACCACGCACAAACGTTTCCTTGTCGAGACCCTCCAGAATACGGATGAAATAATCCATACCTTCAAATTGGCTCAATCCCATAACCTTTGGCGTAGCCTCGGTAGGCAAATCTCCTCGAACCAATTCAACCTCTAACAGTCGATCAATAACCGTGCGACGTATTTCCAAAAATTCATGTTTGCTAGAAATCCATGTATTGCGGGCATTGGTTAAGGAACTCATATGTCTTCTGCTTTCACTACCGGCCAGCAGTTCCCGATAGACTTCCCCTACACCGATCAACCCTTTTTCATATGCTTTGAAATAATCCTCCAGATCCAGCGGAGAATAAAAACGATTTTCCGCTCCTGGCAGTTCTGCGTAGTTCACAAAGGTATGGAAAAAGCGCTTAAAGGACTCACCATCATGAACCTGCCCCTTCTCCAGCGCCACCCACGGGCCGGACAATAGATGGAGCATTCCCATATCCTCTACAGGTCTGTCCTTAGGCACGCCCTGCATTAGTGAATTTAAAGCAAGGTCAATTACGTCAAATGTTTGGTCACCGGATGTGTCCATAAAATAAGCATTAACTAATGTGCTTACCTGATCGGAATAGGTCAGCTCTGCCATCCACTTCTGAACCTCGTTAATCCGATCCAAAGGATACATTTGCTCAGCGAAGTCTTTACGCCATCCTTCCAGCAGCTTGTGCTTGCTTTGTTCTGAATAGTTCATGTTAAAAGAAAAGTATCGATAGTAGCGATCCAGCGTTCGGTCCATAGGCTCCAATCGGTCATAAAAAACAAGCTCCAGCAGTTCACGCGCTTCCATGCCGCTTTCCTGCAAATAACGGTCCCACTCCTCATAGAGAGGATATAAAGACAGTCTAGAATCTACTTCTTCATCGACCTGAACCAGCCGTAGAGGACGAAGGTTCGTCCCAATAAGCAATGTATCTTTGTAGCCCGAATAATACTCCGCAGTATATTCCACATCACGATGATGATGAACAAGCTCATCCAGTCCGCTCAAGAACTGCTTGAGCTTCTCCAATGGACTAACAAAAACATCGGACAATCGAAAATCACCCAGATCAACTTTCTCTTCCAACCAAGCTTCCTTGACATTCGGATCGTACAGGCCAAAACCGTTAGCCCCTGTATAAGCATCCTCCTGTCCCAGCTTGGACAGCAGTTGCTCCTCTTTGGCTGTGGGTTGCTGAATGATATCCGCCAAAGCCCGCAGGCTTTCATACTGTTCGGCACGATCCGGGTCTGCATATATCTTCGTCAATACTTCCAGTCCACCCAATCGTTGCAGCTCCGCCTTAGCACGAAGCAAGCGTTCCAATGAGCCAGCCAGCGGCCCTTCCGATTGTGAGAGCAACACACCAATGACACTTTGTCGCAACGATCCCGTCTTGAGCTTTAATAAGGTTTCCATTTGTTGCATTTCTGGTTCCGACAGCGTCAGCTTACGCGCCTTGGCCACAGCGAACTCACGGATACTCATACTTTTGTCAGACAAACTGGAAAAAATAAAATCACGCTGTACCGTATCCTCAGGGTTTTGCACAAAATGGTTCAACAGTTCGCCACGCAGATTAGGGCTAATCTGTTCCTTTAAGGCTATGATTTCCCCAATCCAGGAAGCGTCCATATCATAACCAGCGAGATACAGCATTTTTTGAATAGGTGCATCTGAGCGGTGATACAGATTTACAAAATCCAGCACCTTGGAGGGCTCGGTGGACTCACCCTTTTTCATATGTACAAACAGGTTATGAAGTCGTTCAAAATCTTTACGCCGCTCCTCTCTGCTCTCCAACAAAGGAGTGCGCACCACTTTAACAATCCGATCCGCGACCGTCCCGCCTTCTATCCATTCATAAAAATAATTGCTTGTATAGTTCGTCAATATCCAATATTGAAGCTCCGGGTCCGTTTCATCCAGATATTCTCTCGCGATTCCGAGGCGCACATCCTTGTTTTCACTGTTAGACAGTACATAAAGCGCTACGATCTTCTGGTAAGGTGCTCCCTGCTCCATGAGTTTCTGAACCTGTCCATACAAATCACGTTCCTCATGTACTGCGGTAGCCCACAAACTCATATATACTTCATTAGCATTTGAGCTGGTCAGCCATTCTTTGCGCAGTTCACTACGAGTCAATGCTTCATATGCCTGCTCTATCAGTTGGCGAACGACCCGCTGGTTGGCGGACTCCAGCCCCATGCCCGTCCATACTGCAAGCGCCCGCACTACCGAGCTGTAACGAATGAAGCCTTGGTCGATGATCACCTTTAACAGATATATTAGAGCCTCCGGGGTTCCTTCATCCATTTGTTCCACGATACTTTGGCGCAATCCCTCCTGGAGCTTGGCGGCTGCCAAGAGCTCGCCGATCATGCGATAATTCTCCTCCTGATGACTCAGGAGCATGCCTTTAATCATATTGCGCGTAAGTAACGCAGCCTGATTATCTCCATAAATAATAGCTTTTAACGCCTCAAGCACCTGTAAATTATCGTTATCCAGCTCATAAGCAATCCAGTCACCAATCGTTTCCTGCATCCGGTAATCCCTGCCTGGTTCATAATCCTTTTTTGTTAAATAATCCATTACAGAGAACCCGATACAGTCCATTCGAATCAACTGCACCATTCTTTTATAAATCCGGGAAGTATGGGCCGTAATATCCGAAGTGCGAAACGGTTTTCGCGCATACCCTGTGCTGTATGGATATTCAGTCACATGCTCTGTTAGATGGGCGAATACATCGCCCGCTGTTTGTCCAATTAGAGCACGTAATACCTCTGTCAGTGGCTTAAACAGCGGTTCTCCGCTTTCTGTCGCCCGTTCTTTTAATATTCGCTGACATTCGTTAAATGGCTCCTCGTTCTCCTGTATGTAATGAAGCTTCCCCAGTTCCACAACATACTGAGCCAACTCCTGTTGTTGTCCATCCAGTTGCGCCGCGCGCTCCTTCAGTGTGGTGAAATATTCTTGCTCATTGTTCTCTTGATGCATATTTCGTTTCCCCCTCTACCATAGGCCTCCAGCCAGCATTGTGAAGCGTATAAATACAATCTCATTCCCATCCTTAAGTGACAAAGGAGCATCCAGTTCAATAGTTTCCTCGTCACATACAAAAACTCTGTATAAACCATCTTCAAAAGCCTGCATCGCCGTGTTCACAGCATCCTTAATATCCGGGACACCCTCATTATATATGGAACCGAATCCTACTTTGCCTATCTCGCCTTGTGCCTGAACTTCCTCTCCCGTGAGGAACGGAATCAGCGCGACACTCTCCTGCTTTTCCCGTAGCTTTTGAACATTCAGAGCAACGGTTGCAGTAATCAAATCTCGCAATGTTTCTGGAGCAGGACTCAGTTCTAATTCCTGTCGTGCGAGTGCGGGCTTGCGCTTTCCCAAACTTTTTACAGTTACAAACAGCTTCATGTCGTTCCCCTTCCTTTTTATTCACGCTTTTGGCCCGTTGTCAGCTGAATTTTTTGACCCATATAAAAACACCGTTAACGAAATCGAAAACGAATGTTTGTTCGTATATTTATTTTAATATGTTCCTTATCATTACTCCATCGCCCTTTATGACCAAAATTCGCAGCGGTGTAACACCCTAAAATCTTAAAAAATAAGACTTTATACCCTGTTTTCGATCATTCCTTTCCATATTAAGGATGAAAAAAGACCTGCACAAGGGAGACCATCTGCTCTTCACAGACTTCCTTCCATTATACAGGTCGTATTTCATCATAAAACGATGTTTCAACATACTTATTTCAGGATTTTGCAAAATTCGATTCCAGTCGCTCCAACGTGCAAGATATAGACGAACTAAACCATTTCGATCTATATCTTATTCATTGGAAGTCGCTTATTGGATTTTTGCAAAATCCTCATTTATTTAAAATGCTGGAACAACGCTGTCCTTGTAATTATCCTCAAAAAATTTACGTACTTCTGGTCCAGTCATTCGCTTTGCCAGCTTTTGAATAGCATCGGAATCTGCATTATCCTTACGCGCTACCAGATTAATGGCAAAGTGCGTATCGTCTTTTTCGGTAATCAGCGCGTCCTTCTTCGGTGTCAGACCGAGCGGCTTGGCATATGCGGGATACATGGCAGCCATGTCCACATCATCCAGTGACCGCGCCAGCATCAACAAATCCACTTCTTTAAACACGAATTTTTTCTTATTCTCAATAATATCAGCCTGTGTAGCATTATAGCCTACGCCTTCTTTAAGCTTGATCAAACCGTTTTGCTCCATCATTACTAAAGAGCGTCCGGTATTGGCCGGGTCATTGGCAATAGCAATGGTCGCACCTTCGGGCAGGTCTTTAATGTTCTTGTATTTTTTGGAGTACGCGCCATAAATGGCATTGTAAATTGGTTTTACCGCTACCAAATCGGACTTGTTGCTTTCATTATATTGTTGCATAAAAGGAGCATGCTGAAAGAAGTTAGCATCCACTTCATGGCTTGCCAATGCGTTATTCGGTTGGATATTGTCTGAAAGCACGACGATTTCCAGATTGACTCCGTCCTGTTTAAGCAGCGGCTTCACGATATCCAGCACATCTGTCATCGGTGGGATTAGCGTTGCTACTTTCAAGGTCACTTCTTTTTGGGAAGTTGCTTCTTTAGACTGTGTTTCTGGAGCAGCCTGCTTTTGACCACCGCATCCGGCAACCAGTAGCATAACGACAGCAAATAGTGTGAGTAGTTTCAAGTTCGTTTTCATGTTGTTTTTCCGACTCATTTGATGAGGAACCTCCAAGTAAATTGTGATTGGGAAGATAAAAATGAGTTACAGTACAGCCGCAGCCGCTTCGCGTGCAGATTGTTCTTCCGATCGCTGTTGAAATGGGATTCTCTCTGATTTATAACACAATTTATAGGTTAGAATCCCATTTCAAAGGCGAACGCTGACGCTTCTCCAGAACAATTCTGTCCGCTCCGCTTTTGAGGTACTGTAAAGTCATTTTTATTTCCCATAGTGAGTGGTGCAAGTGTAGCGAAAAGTTACATTTTTGCCCTATCGCTTGTCGATCCGGCGGGATATGGTGCTTCCGGTGAACTGGATCGTTTGTACGAAAATAATCATGACGACGATGGTGAACGCCATCAAGCCTGTTTCAAAACGCTGGTAACCGTAGCGGATGGCAAAATCGCCTACCCCGCCGCCGCCCACAATGCCCATCACCGTGGAGTAGGAGATGAAGCTAATGGTGGACGTGGTCAAACCCAGTACAAGCCCGGAACGAGCTTCCACGTACAGAAATTTAAAAATAAGCTGGAGGGTGGATGCCCCCATAGAAGTAGCGGCTTCAATTACACCCTTGGGCACCTCAAGCAATGATTGCTCCACCAGCCTCGAATAATAGGCGATGGCCACCACTGACAAGGGAACCGTTGCAGCCATCGTGCCCAGCGCCGTCCCTACGACCAGACGTGTAAATGGAATCATAAACACGACGAGCAGCAAAAACGGGAACGAGCGGATGACATTGACCACACTGTTCAATAAGGTGAACAGCAGTCGATTTTCATATTTTTGCCCTTTGCCGCACAAATACAAAATCGTTCCTGCCGGAAGCCCTAACAGTACAGCTGCTGCGATAGAAATCCCCACCATGATAAACGTCTCCCCGATGGCTTTCCATATCTCTGACTGGTATTGCACAATGATGCTCAGCATTTCATTCATCAGCTTCACCTGCTTCCGCTGTTGAACCTACCGCAGCGTCAACTACACGTTGCGTTGAAAGCAGCTGCCCATCCCGCATTTCTGATACACGGGTACAAATATTGCGTACCACGTCCATATCGTGCGTTACGATTACAATGGTAACTCCCAGTTCCCGGTTGATCTCCCGTAACACGCCCAGAATATCCGCGGTCGTCTGCGGATCAAGCGCCGAGGTCGGCTCATCACACAGCAGCACCGCAGGTCGATTCGCCAGCGCTCTGGCTATCGCCACACGTTGCTTTTGGCCTCCGCTCAGTTGTGCCGGATACTGTTCTGCTTTATCAGCTAAACCGACGAATTGCAGGCATTCGCGCACACGTTCCACTCTCTCTTTTTTCGCGACACCTGCCAGCTCCAACGACATTGCCACATTTCCACTGACCGTCCGATTGTGAACAAGATGATAATGCTGAAAAATCATCCCTATCGATCGCCGCGCTTCACGGAGACGTTTTTCCGGCATGCGAGTCAAATCTTCCCCGTTTACAACCACGTTTCCCTCATCCGGCCTTTCCAATACATTCATCAACCGGAGCAACGTAGACTTACCGGCACCGCTGGCACCTATGATACCGTGAATTTCCCCCTCCTCCACTTGAAGGGACACGGATTGAACCGCATGAAATTGGCCGCTTGAGGTGGTATAATGCTTGCTTACCTGATGCAGCGTAATCATGAAACCTGGCCTCCTGATGATCCATTTCTCAGGGAAAATGTAATAAGCCCGCCAGCCCAGGCGGGTCTGTACGAGCCGTCAATTCCCATTGCATTAATATACCACAGAGCAGAAAACGGGCAAAGCCTTTTGACAACAATTAACGTACATCCCACACCCCCACGTAAGGAAAGCAGATACCGAGTCCCCAAGCCAGCGTAAGCATGATGACAAAATAGAATATGAACACAATATCTACAGCCGAATAGCCAATCGCATAATAATACGTGCGTTTGGTTTCATTAGTAAAACCCTTGGCTTCCATGGCAATAGCAATTCGCTGTGCACGCCGGATACTTTGAGCGAGCAGCGGAATTGCATACCTGCGAAGCGTGGCATACATATTCCATTTGGACACATGCTGATGTAAACCTCGAATACGATGGGCTTGTCTCAATGCCTGGAATTCCTCCACCATCATGGGCATCAACCGCATGGCTGCCAAAAAGCTATACGCATACTTCGGAGAGAGCCTCCATTGCTGCATCAGTGAATAAAAAAGGTCCACTGGACGAGTCGTTAAACCAAACAGCAACCCTACCGCCGCCATACTCAGCGCACGAAAGCCCAGATGTATACCCCGATAAAAGCTTTCCTGCGTAATATGGATCAGGCCCCATGTCCACCAGGTCGTCACCCCTTTGCCGAACATCATCATGCCCGTTGAGGTTGAAATAAACACCAATATAAAGGGAGATCCATACAGCAGCAGCCGCTTCCATGGATGGCCTGACCAGACAAGCAGCAGCAGCATAGCACACGCAACATTAAACATGACATTCGGATCATGAATGACTATAACGACCACAAACAGTATGGAAAACATAACGAGCTTTAGGCCCGGATTCACACGATGCAGCCATGTTTTATGATGGGGAAAGGACAGGTTCATACTGGAGTTCCCCTTTCTGAATCCGCCATATATCGGTACAATATCGATGGACAATTTCCGGGTCATGCGTGACCATCACAATGGCCGTGCCTGCCGCTCTCAGCTGCTCCAACATATCCAGCATGACAAAGGTATTACGCGCATCCTGCCCAAAAGTCGGTTCATCCAGCAGCAGCACTTCCGGCTCACGGATCATAGCCGTAGCAATACTCAACCGCCTTTTTTGGCCCAATGAAAGCTGATACGGATGACGCTCGTCCAGCCGCTCCAGTCCGAACTGTACGAGCATCCGATCGACCCGTTCCCGGCACTGTTCAACGGTGAACAAGCTCTTGGGTAACGAATACTCTAGTTCCTTTCGTACGGTGTGTGCTACGAATTGCAGCTCGGGATTTTGAAACGCGAACCCGATACGCTCTGCCAGTTGTTCCGTACTGCCTGCCTCAATTCCGCGCACGCTATAACGTCCCTGTGTGCGAAGTAAGCGCATCATGGAGAGCAGCAGTGAGCTTTTGCCAGCCCCGTTTTCACCGACCACGCCAATCCAGTCGCCAGGCTTCACCTGCGCATGCTCCACATAAATCACTGAACTTAAACCGCGGAGGCCACTAAAATGTTCCAGCTCCAGCAAATCAATCCCTGTACCATTCCCCGTACCATTCTGCTGTGTCACTGATTCACTCCAACGCGGCGAAGACGATTCACTCCATACTCCCGGGTACCACACGCCATACTCGGACAATGCCTGCCGCTGCCCATGAAATACTTCTTCCGCCCTTCCATCCGCAATGATCTCCCCTTGAGCAGAAAGCACCACAATCCGGTCCACATCATGGACAATTTCATTAATTTTATGCTCCACGATCACCAGTGTCTGGTCTACCGAAATGTTTCGAATGGTATCCCACACCTGTGTAGTGCCTTCCTCGTCCAACAAAGCCGTGGGCTCATCCAGAAAAAGCACTTCTGGCTCCATAGCCAGCACAGACGCAATCGCCAGCCGCTGTTTCATTCCCTGTGACATGCTGCCAATGGGCATGTGTATATCATCCGTTGATAGACCAACCTGTATCAGCAGCTCGCGAATACGGGATCGCATCTGCTCACGAGGAACCTGATTATTTTCCAACACAAAAGCCAGTTCCTCGTCTGCATATGACATACAAAACTGCGTATCAGGATCTTGAAATACAATACCTGAGACACTTGGGATTACAGCAGCATCGCATTTCATAGGCACTTCTATCGTGCGTGGAATCAGACCGCTTAACACTTGGAGCAGCGTTGATTTACCGCATCCACTCGGTCCCAGCAACAGCAGCTTTTCCCCCTTGCGGACAGACAAAGACATATTGTGAAAAAGCAGCTCCTGCTCACCGGGGAATTTCAACCGAAGACGGGTGATCGAAGCCACCACATCTTCGGTTGCCTGGCTCATCAATCCAGCCCCTTATAATCTTGTTCCGTTGCGGGTCTCAAACTTCGCGTGACTCCGGTTACCTCCAATGCCCTAGCCAGATAGAACGCGAATACCCCGGCAATCACAATGCTGCCAATCATGCGAAAACCGATATACAAAACATAGTTCCAGGTCGAAAGCTGATCAATATACCCGTAGCTGAAGTCTAAAATCAGAGAAGCGACAGCCGCCCCGGCCGCAGCTAGCGAAGCAACCCACAGGTTTGCGTTCCGATACAGAAAAGCCGCAAAAAATAGCTCCGCTCCCAAGCCTTGCAGCAGGCCATAGTACAAAGTGGACATCCCCCATTCGCTTCCCAAAAAAGCACTGACCGTTGCCGCTGCCACCTCTGCCAAAATTGCAACACCCGGCTTGCGAATGATGAGATAAGCAAACGTGCCTGCCATAAACCACATGCCATACATCAGTTGCTCGGCGTGTAGACCGAATGGTTTCATCAAATCATAGGCAGGTCCCCATATTTTGTAGACTAACCCGAACACAACAGCGATCACAATCGTGACCAAAATATCAGTCAGCTTCAACCCTTTGGACGCTCTTACAGCAGTATTCATTATTGCGTGCTCCCCTTATCCTTATAATTGGCCTCTTGGCCATAAAAAAAAGCTTGTCTGGAGCTGAATCTCCAGGCAAGCTTTATGCGCAGTAAAAGGTGAAGCACCATACAAAACATCATTCGTCGATATGCCTTATATAACCAGTAGTCTAAGCTACTACACTGATACCAAGCCAAAGTCAGGGTCAAGGTAAAATGCTAGGACATACATTGTATCTATCGACAACCGCAAAACAAGCGGCATTCCTGTATAGTGTTCTTGGTTTCTCTACGCTGGCATTACCCAGATCAGATTTCACGGTCAGTGGCAAGGGCCACCCTCTCAGCCTGACTTTCTCAAGCTCCCGACAATGCTTTTTTAATTCACTATAATATATACCACATCTATGGCTTTGACAATCCTATAATCCGAAGAAACGTTTGGCTGTCTCCGTCGTGGCGATTTCGATCTCCATCATGCTTCGGCCTGTACATTCGGCTATCGTAGCAGCAATGTGAGCGAGATACATCGACTCATTACGCCCTTCTTTGGGCTTCACGGGCAAATTACGCGGGGTCAAAAATGGAGCATCCGTTTCAATCATCAGACGGTCCAAGGGAATATCTCTGACCAGTTCACGCAGATGTTTGCCACGCCGTTCGTCGCAAATCCAGCCGGTGATCCCGATATACAGTCCCATCTCTACATACGTATGCAATTCTTGTTCCGTGCCTGTAAAACAATGCACCACTGCTTTATCGACAAGCCCTTGATACTCCCGCAGCATAGCGGCAAAATCCTCATGTGCATCTCGTTCATGCAAAAATAACGGCATATTTAGCTCACCCGCCAGTTGGATTTGCTCGCCAAACCATCGGCGCTGCACATCACGCGGCGAAAAATCACGGTTATAGTCCAATCCGCATTCCCCTATGGATACGACCTGCGGCTGACTCGCCAGCTGACGGAGCTGCTGAACCGTCTCTGCGCTGCAGTCTTTGGCATCATGGGGATGCACGCCAGCTGTCGCATACAGCTTGCCCGGATAACGTGCTGCATACTGAGAAGCCTCCCGACTGCTGCGGACACTGGTCCCGGTAATAATCAGGGGTGAAATCCCTACAGCTGCGGCTCTCTCTACCACCTGTTCCCGATCCGCATGAAACGAACGGTGCATCAAGTTCACGCCAATATCAATTAACGGTGTACCCCTTTCCATCTCAATCCCTCCTTCGCAAACTACAATCTCGGATCAATCGGCTCCGATTCCAGAGATAGCGCGGCAAGGACGCATTCATGAATACGATCTACCGTATCCTTGCGGACAAAACGTTCCACGCCTTCCATACCAAGCGCTCCTTCCATCAGGGCATGACGCTCCTTTTTGTTCGTTCGACGCTGCTTCAGACGCTTTAAATTCTCAGGGGCAAGATAATCCATACCGTAAATGATGTGCAAATACTTCCGGCCTCTCACCTTGATTGCAGGCTGAATCATCTTGTCCCGATTTTTCATCAAAAAGCGTTCCGGCTTGATCACAATCCCTTCATGACCATCCTCTGTCATCTCGTTCCACCAGCGAATGACCTCTTCCTCGCTTGCTTCGTCCGTGATCACGCGATACTCTGTCTCCATAAACAGGGAAGACAGCCCAGCCAGCTCCCGGTTTTGCTCCATATGCCAAATATGAGAATGGTCGAAAAAAGTCTTTCCGCTGTGTGCCAGTGTATGGAACGGTGCAATACGAATTTCATCCAGACCGTCCACATCCCAGCAATATTTTTGAAAATCCTCTTGAAACGTTACGGCATTCGCGTACTTCTGTTCCATTTCCTCCAACCAGTCTCCAACCTCTCGACCTGCAACCTTCGCCTGCTTCAGCTTGTCTACCAGCTTACTGCGATCCAGCAGGGCTGCCTCCCCCACATGCGCATACTGTGCAGCAATCAGTTCCCTAGCCTTGAGATTCCACGGTACAATTTCCGCATCCAGCAATACAAAATCCGTCTGGTTCCGTTCAAAATATCCAGCAGTCCGTAGATCCACATTCAGCTTCTCCACCACTTGCTTCCCAAGGCTTTGTTCAAAGAAAGCTCTCCCACTCCGACTGTAGATCGCGCCCAATGTCGGGTAGCCTACATATTGAACAGCGGCCTGTTCGTTTTTGAATAACAGTAGAATAGCTCGGCTACCCATATGTTTTTTCTCGGCCACCATCGTTTGTACTCCTTGTCCTCGATAATAAGCTAGCGCCTCACGTGGATGCTCCAGATATCCTTCCTCTGCAGACACCGCTGGAGCAGGGCTCATCGTCGGTGGAATATACACCAGCTCCTCCATGGGTACAGTCACATGTGACACGGTATCTATAGCGGATTTGATCCATTCTCCTTGTACGCGCACTTCGCCATACGATTCCGTCAACACACTGTAACCAGCGATTAGCTTGCGTAAATTCGGCGGGGAAAACCGTTTTCTCTGCCACCGGACAAGTGGGCTATCTGGATCATTCGCATAATTCTCATGTGCCGGAACGCTGACAAATTCCTTTTCCGGATAACGATAAGCGGTCAGCATCCCGCCAAATACCACACCCTGATCAATATTCACCGTCTGGTTCACAAGGGTAGGTTGCGGTCTCGGATCATGTCCCCATACTACTATTTCTCCCGATTCATGGTCTACGAACCAATCCTTGCGGATCGGTGTTCCGTTCGCATCCTGTCCTTCCGTATCTCCATAGCGGCAATAATCAGAAATACGTGCCGACTGTTTGCCAATAAAATGATCCTTAATCCCGGCATGAGCCACGACCACGTGTCGCAATCCATTTCTGCCAAAAATAAGATGAGAGGGTGCATGTAGCAGAAAATCTCTCAACTCGCTTCTAAGCTGTTCCGCCGCTGTCTTGCCCGCTTTTTGTTCATATTGGGCCAGTTCCTCTGCAAATCGTTCATCGCCATGACTGAGAGTCACCTTTCTCCCATCGAGGTAACGGCCGATTTTCCAGCCATGATTGCTGTCAATCATATACGCTAGTCCGGCATCCACGTGCTTTTTCCAGAACTGCACCGCTTGTAACGATTCTGGGCCACGGCTCATCACATCCCCGACAGATACTAGTCTTCTACCATCTGGATGATGGTATAGTCCTTCCGTATCTTCCGTATATCCTAGCCGCTCTATCACTTCCAGCATCTCACGGTAGCACCCATGGATATCACCAATGATGTCAATACCTGAGCCAATCTCATGAAACAGTGGCTGCACACGGCGAACAAAGTTCATTTCTTCTACATCCTTAAGAACATAGCAAGCGTTAAAGCCTTCCTCACGGATACCACGCAGGTTCCGCTTTAACAGCTGTGCCTGCTGCTTGACCCGTTGGCGGCCACGCGGATGCTCCCTGCCTAAATCACGTTCCAGCAGCACAGATTCGGGTACATCCAGTACCAAGGCCATAACAGGAACGTGCGCCTTGGCTGCCAGCTGTACATATTTCTGGCGATCCTCAGCGTACAAATGAGTGGCATCCACAACCGTTAGCTTATTCAAGCGACAGCGCATAGCCAGAATCGTATCCATCGCCTCAAACGCCTTGGCTGACATTTGCTGATACTCATAGAACAGTACGTCCGATTCCAGCCTTGGAAGTCCACTCCAGTCTATAAATTCCGTATCTCCGACCAGCTTGCGAAAATGATCCGAGGATACCACTTCTGTCTCCAGTAGAATCCCTTCGCACACCAGCCTGTCCAATAATGTGGTTTTGCCACTGTTGGAGGCCCCCACCAACACAACCAGTCCAGCATGCGGTAAATGAATCGTACGTTTGGATGAATTGCTCATGCTTCCTTCTGCTCCTTTCTGCGCGTAAATATAGCCATTTGGGTCGGTTGTCCAAAGCCTTCGATCTCTTCTCCGATCCCCTTCAGCGCTATCAAATAAGGAGCTTCCTCAATCCACTGCTCACATTGTTCCTGAAACTCGCTTCTATTCCATTCAAAACGGTGATCGCCATGCCGCAGCTCTTGCTGGTTCATACGATATACCTCATTATATTCACGATTGGGAGTCGTCACGATCAGCACATTTGGCTGATACTCCGTCACAATCGTCTTCATCACCCGGTTCAGACGATGCTCGTCCACGTGCTCAATGACCTCACATAGGATCATCACATCTTTGCCCCGCAATTGTTCATCATAATAAAAGAGAGAGCCCATCATGGGTGTAGGAATGATCGCGTCGGTATGCCTCTCCAGCTTGGCAAAACGCTCCATGGCTCTCACCTGTGCATACGCAGACGGCTCCACCGCCCAAATTTCTTCAATGCCCGTCATTCGGGCCATCCGAGCCGAAAGCTTCCCTTCTCCTGAACCAAAATCTACGATTTTCTGTCTTCGAGGCAGCTTGCGAATCACGTCCATAATAGCTTGATATCGCAGTTCATTCAGCCGTACAGTAGGCTGTTGCTTCCCTTCCTCCTGTGGCTGTTCTGGCTGTTGAATCTGTTTGTGCTTATCATTTTGAGCTTGGACAGTATGTTTTTGAGTATGTTTTTCAATATGTTTTTGAGTACCTGTTTCAGCAGAATCTGATTGCTCAAATTGCTCAATCAGATTGGTAAAACGAAGCGTGCGTCGAATGATGAGCTCGCGTAGCGGATGCTCTGGCAGCCAGCCTTCACCGTAACGTCTCAGCTTGTCAAACTCTTCTTCACTAATATAGTAATGCTTATAATTATCCAGCACCGGAATCAACAGCAATAACTGACGCAGCGCATACTGCACCGTCTGGTGGCCACTTAACGTGACATATCTGACGGTGCTTCGATTTTTCAGCTGAAAAGAATAATCTGCTTCCCCTCGTTCTATGGCCACTTGATAGCCCAGCGGAGCAAATAGTCCCTCCACCACAGAATCCGGCAAATCCGAAGCAACAGGCCCAAACGATAACTCCAGCGCAAAAGGGTGCGTCACCCATCCTGCATAATCTTCTTTGGGTTTACCGTTCAGGGCTGTGCCAAGCGAGCCACGAATATAGGTGCAAAATAAGCTGCTGGTTACAAACTCCCGATCATTTATATATTGTGTAATATCATAGCTGTCTGGACTGTTTTTGACCAAATCAATCGAATCTGGCGAAGCCTGAATGACGATCTCAGCCTCTTCCTCGGTAAAAACAGTGTACACCATGCGTACACGTGCGCCTTTTTCTGTGCGATCATACGTATTGTAAGGATTCTTAGCAAGCAAATGCGAAATCATCCCTGCATTCGTTCCGGTTGCTTTTAGCGTAATGTGCATACTCCACTTTTCCTTCCCAGCTTATGCTTTCCATACTTCATTCACCGCAGCGCGGAACAAATCATCCAACTGCTGATCAAGTCCACTCTCCATATGCTGAAGCAAGGGTGCCTTTTGTTCAAAATAAGCAATTTGCTGCTGGATAAAATCATTCACCACCGAAAGCCGTGGCTCCATATCCAGTTCCTCGCCCGCTTTTTTACGTTGCAGCAAATGCCCGATCACCTGATAAAGTTCTGTATCGGCCGGAATTAATTCCTCTAGCAAGTCTACGAATTCCATCGGAGGCATGATGTTGTAACGTTCAATCCAGCCACAGGCCAGCAGTGGGCGCAGTACATAAAAATACTTTTTAATCTTCACCTGTTCTCCTTGCAAATAATCCCGATAGTTCCCCCGCGCCATATTCAGGTAATGGTACACACAGGACTTCGGAGAGAAGGTTAACGGCGATATCGCACGAATCTGGTCAGCCACTGAATACTGCTCCAGATAGGGAATCGGAGATTGCAGCCATTCCAGCAAAGGCGGATTGGACTTGCGAAACAAATGGAGTGCCTTTTTCAAATCCCAGCCGTTCATATCCAGCAAATTGCTGATGGGTCGCTCAATCACATCCCGCTTATCAAAAATAGACAAATACCATTCTACGGATCTTACATAGATAAATCGTACATCATAGTCACTGTCTTTTGAAGGAAACCCCCATGCCCGACTGCCTGATTCACAAGCGTATACAATGCGCACCTGCTCCGCCTGCTCCAACGCGCGCAGCTCACGCAAAATCGTCTCGCACATGTCCGGTTGAATGAAACCCTGCCCATGCTTCACATCTGTCATGTTGTTCCCTCCCTTATCATTAAAGTATTTCCCGAATCTGTTCTCTAATCGACTCCTCCGTTTCAGCTACCGATAAGCGGCGAAGGCGCTCTGTCGTTTTCTCTCCCCACATCTCAGAAGACCATACCTTGAGTACATGAAGCGCTGCACGGCGTTTGGAGGTCACCGGACTCCAAAGTCCGGCAGCAACTAGCTCTTGTCCCATTCCTTCGTAAGAAGACAATAGTTGCAGCAGCATACCTAGACATTGATGCGCTTCATACTCCGGTCCAAAGCCTGGCACATCAGCAGGGCCGGAAGCAATCTCTCCCAAGGGCAAGTGCTGTTCTGCAAAAGCCACCAACTTGCGCACCCGCTGTTCATCCTCTGTCTTGATGAGTTCAAAGTACAAAATAGGCTTGACTGGGTATCTGCTTAATTGATCAAATAGCACGGGCCATACATCTAGTGTCAGCATTCGAGCTACACGAATGGCATAGTGGAGATGAGATGAATCTGCATGCTGCAATTCCTGCTCCACCAATTGCACCCACTGCGGATCGTCCATCATCTGCTGGCACAGCGACGCGTAACGTCTACGCAATTCCGGTGTCCATTCATGCTCATAACGAGTCTCCCATGAATCGTCCTCTTCATCCAGAAAGTCTGCAATATCCATGATGATCGTAAAATGCTGCACCGTCGTGCACATGGCCTTGGCATGACGAAGGTAGTTACCTATAACCATAGCGGCATGCTCATAATCGTCTATACTTTCCGCAGGTCCGCCTGCTGCCAGCAAAGCCGACAGAATCTCGCCTGCTCCGTCAAACAACTCCTGATCAATCTGCGGAACGGCGATGGCTGTATGCAGCTCGCCTTTATGAGCGCACTCATAAGCAAGATATTCATACATGACATTATTGCGGAATCCTTCCCGCAGTAGCCAATCACGTATTTCCTGACGCGTAGGTTCCAGCCGTTCCACTACGTGAATACGTCCCCAGCCATGTACCTGGCGGGCTAACGTATACAACTGTTCGTTGGCTTGCTCCGAAATATTACAGATAGCTACAGCCGCATATAGCGTGAATTCATCATGCTTTGCCAGCGTTAAAATAAGCTCGTGATGCTGCTCTGTCTCCAGCAATCCAAGCAACGCAATACCAATCTTCACCACATTGCGGTGTGCTCCGTGTTCAGCCAGCCAACGCGCTTCCTCATACAAACGATCCGGCTGAATTGCTGGATGCTGGCGCACCGCATCCAGCAACGGATCAATCAGACTGAGCGCATTTTCCTCCATCAGGCGTACATACGTCTCACGTCTCGTCTTCATTCCTGGCTTACGACATTGTCTGGACAACAGCTGCACCAGATCCTTGATTTTGTCGGCTACATGTTCGCCAGCACCATGATGCCCTAATGCTCCATCCAATCCTCCTGCCACCCAACGTATCGTGTGACCTGCCCAATATTCTTCATCATCCGGTAAATGATCATCAGTAAGCCTGCCCTGAGTATCCATTCCCTGCATAATCGTTTCATAAATCGAAAGCTTGCCTACCCATGGATATAACACTTCATTTTTGCGTCGTCCAAACATGTTGCATCACCCTTCTGTTATGTATTGCTTCTTAGTTTCATCGTGCTATCTTATATTTCTATGATGCTTTATATTGGAAGTCGTGAACATGGTGAAAGTATTACAAAGAAGAATAATTTCCCTTTTTCCTGTTTCCCTTCCCTGTTAGAATAAAGGGATACTTGCTTTCGGAGAACGGCAACAGAAACGGGGAATGCATCATGGCGAGAGAGAGTTTTGATAAAGAAATTCAATTCCTGCGCATGCTCACACTGACCAGCGGCGCTTATAATCGGCAGCAATTTGCAGACAGACTGGGCATTTCAGTGCATACCTTTGATAAAACAATCCGGCGTCTCAAGGAAATCGTCCAATCCGTACAACAGCAGTTGCCTGAGGACCAGGGACATGATTTTAATGAGATGCTGCGCTTTAATTATTATGAATCCGCTGATCCATTACTACTATTCTTGTTTCGGGCCAAATCGCTCAAGGAATCAGAAAGCGTCCGCTTATCTCTTCTGCTGACAGCGCTACAGTCACAGCCTCTGACCACTATGGAATTGCTGGATGCTTGCTGCAACGGGCTGCCTTCCGACAGTTCGCTGCCGGATGAGAAAACGATTCGTTCCGATCTGAAATATCTGGTCGAAGTCGGCGTGGTTCGCAAGGAACCCGGCGGCAGACCTTATCGCTATGCTGTCCGCAACGATCTGGTGACAGGACTGACGGACGAGGAATTACTGGACTTATATGATTTTGTAGACATTATGGCCAACACCCAGCTTCCCTCTGTTCAGGGATATCTGTTGCGAGATCATCTAAAAAAAGCCATGCGCCGTCAGGCCGGAGATCGGGAGTTGGCCGAACCTTTTTTATATAAATACCACTATTATTCACGCATTCTGGACGAAGCCCATATTCATCCGCTTCTACACGCCATTCGGCAACGTCGCTGTGTAACTTTTTTATATTTTTCGATGTCCAAACGAAGCATGTACGGGTCACAGAACACAAACCCGCTGTTTGAAAAAGAGACGGAGGGCCGTGAACATACCATTCTGCCCCTGCAAGTCATCTATGATCATCAATATGGACGTTGGTATGTTCTGGGTCATGTAGGCGGTAAAGGAATCATGAAGTTTCGTATGGAGGGCATGACTCAATTGGTGGAGGGCAAGCCTGTACCAGAGCAGTTTCATGCCGATCTGCTAGCGGTGTTGGAAGAAAAAATGCGGTACAGCTGGCTTGTTGATACCGGTCGTCCTGTGAAGGTACGGGTACGTTTTTTTAATCCTGAGGGCGCGAAGCGCAACTTTATTCGGGAACGTGTACTGTCACAGGGACAATGGGGTACGATCGTGGAGGAAGAAAGTGAATCCTTTATCTATGAAATCACAGTGAATGGAATCACCGAGATTAAACCGTGGATTCGCAGCTTCGGATCAAGCTGTGAGGTATTGGAGCCTCAGCGGCTGCGTAAGGAATTCAGACAGGAATGGAAGGAGCTGCAAGCCTATTATGAGCCTGTTCGAGAAAATATTTAACTATCAGATCGTCTCTCGGCTGGATGAATCGGGCGCTTTTGCCACCACATCGCAGGAAAGAGTCTGGCTCCAATCTATGCTGACAGACTCGGCAGCAATAGAGGCTTTCACCCCGTCTACGCTTGATAAGCTTCGGCAGATGCTCGCAGACGACGAGCCTCTGGAGGCCGATGGAAGTTTGCGGGAAAAAGCAGGTATCCCTGCTGTCTCCGTATATCATCCGCTTCTGCTCACATTGCGTCCGATCCTACGCTCCCGTTCAGGCATCTGCCTGAGCTACAGGTTGCGCAACGGGCGTATGCATGAACGGATGTCGGGTTTTCCATATAAGCTGGAGTTTTCCATGGTCAAAAAAGAATGGAGCCTGCTGTGGTATAACCGCAGACACCGCGCGCTCATGTCTACCAAGCTGTCTAATATCGTGAACGTCACGGAAGATGAGCTTCTACCCGAAGAGGCCGAAAAATTCATCCAACGTATTCTCGGTATACTGGAGTCGCGCAAAGAACAGGGCATCATCGAAATTATTCCTGTATACAACGGAGAAATGTCCCGTATTTTATATGCTTTTTCCTGCTTTGAAAAAGAAGTCGAATATGTTCAGGAAGCAGATACCTATCGTATTACGCTCACTTTCCAGGCAGACGAATGTGAATATGTACTATCTAAAATCCGTTTCCTTGGCAAACGTGTCAAGGTCGTCCAAGGCTCCCGGCTGATTTCACGAATGAAGGAAACAACGGCCAGGGCCCTTGCACGCTACGAAGAGGAATAGCTGCTGAGACAATATGAGATGCAGCCATGTAAATAGCCCCTCCCTCCGTCTGTTAATGAGACGAAGGGAGGGGCTATTAAACTACGGTTCGTATAAACGAAGTCATACACTTACATCCACATACGCCTGTTGTAACAAGCTGGTCCGCTATACGAGTTATGGCAAGGCTTGTCCGCGCGCACTGACGTACAATTCGTACCATTCCTCACGGGTCATCAGCTCGCTCTGGCGTTCCGCATCCTGACATGCCTTGATTCGTTCAGGATTGGCGCTGCCAATGACAGGCTGAATCCGTGCCGGATGTTTCATAAGCCAGCCAAGGACGATCGCTTCACGTGTCGTTTCCTTTTCAGAAGCCAGCTTCTGCACCAGTTCTGCCGTCTTAACGACATGCTCAGGCTCCCCTTTCAAAGAACCTCCGCTAAAACGTCCCTGCGCCAGCGGTCCCCAGGCTTGGAGCTGAATATCCTCGGTTTGGCAATATTCCAGCAAACCTTCGCCAAAATGTACATTCGTCCCCGCCTGCTGGTTCACATGTACTGTCTGATCTACAAAATGCAGATGCGCCAGGCTCATTTCCAGCTGATTAGCGATCAGCGGCTCCGTTAGGCTCCGCTCCAGAAACCGAATTTGGCTTACATTCATATTGGAAACGCCAAAATGCCGTACTTTGCCAGACGTCTTAAGCTCGCTGAACGCCTTCGCTACTTCTTCCGGCTCTACCAGCGGATCGGGGCGATGCAGCAGCAGGATGTCCAAATATTCCGTACCCAGACGCTTCAGAATACCATCCACGGACTCCATAATATGTGCATATGAGAAATCAAAACGGCCCGGGAGCGTACCATCCGGCAGAAAAATGCCGCATTTGGACTGAATTACGATTTGTTCACGCAAGCCCGGCTGTCCCTTTAAAACCCGACCGAAAATTTCTTCCGCTTTCCCCATACGATAGATATCCGCATGATCGAACATCGTAATCCCAATGGATTGTGCAGCTTCTACAGCTCTTTCCGCTTCAACGACATGCGCCTGCGTAAACGGTGCATGGCTCCATTCTCCACCAAAAGGCATACAACCGAGCGCCAGCCGACTATCGGAGATTCCACGTTTCTGTAAAGGCATAATCTTCATGCTCCTCCTCCTTCAACCCTCAAAATATTCCCTGCTTTATCCACATATGAATAGTTCGTGAAACCGCTATCACACACCTATTTTACCACTTACTTACGGTCGTGTATCACTTTGGTCCCAATCCACATCTTTTTATCCGAATATCCCCATGCTCAGATAACGCTCTCCGGTATCCGGGGCAATGCAAAGTACCCGTTTGCCTGCTCCCAAACGCCGAGCTTCCTGAA
The DNA here is from genome assembly GCF_900116035.1 of Paenibacillus sp. cl130. Lineage (NCBI taxonomy): Bacteria > Bacillati > Bacillota > Bacilli > Caryophanales > Paenibacillaceae > Paenibacillus > Paenibacillus sp. cl130. The sequence goes on along the minus strand of NZ_FOYG01000010.1, from coordinate 133,630 downwards.
TCGCCGTCCATATCGTAGCTCCGCTAGAGGGGCCAACCAGAATCCCTTCCTGGGCAGCAATCGCCCGTGTCATTGCAATCGCATCCTCATCGGAAACCTGCACGATTTCGTCATACACTTCCGTATTCAGCACGGTGGGAACAAAGCCTGGACTGGTGCCAACCAGCTTATGTGGACCGGGTTTTCCTCCAGATAGCACTGGCGAGCCCTTCGGCTCAACTACAACAATCCGCAGATCCGGCAAATGCTGACGCAGCACTTCACCTGTTCCCGTAATGGTACCGCCCGTTCCCGAAGAAGCGACGAACACATCCAGCTTCCCTTCTGTCTGTTCCAAAATCTCAAGTGCCGTCGTCGTACGGTGGATATCCGGATTTGCCTCATTTTCAAATTGATGCGGGATAAAACTCCCTTCAATTTCAGCCCCCAGTTCGAGTGCCTTGCGAATCGCTCCTGGCATCCGTTCTTCCGCTGGTGTCAGTACGACCTCAGCCCCGTAGGCTTTCAAAATATTGATCCGTTCCTTCGTCATATTCGAAGGCATCACCAAAATTGCACGGTAACCTCGGGCTGCCGCATTCATCGCAAGACCAATTCCCGTGTTGCCACTCGTCGGCTCAATAATGGTGCCTCCCGGCTTTAGATGTCCTGCCTTTTCCGCCTCGGCAATCAGGTTGCCCGCCGCTCGATCTTTAACACTGCCGCTTGGATTAAAATACTCCAGCTTCACATACACTTCCGCATCCTGCGGCCCTGTGAGCCGTTGGAGTCTTACACAAGGTGTATCTCCTATTAAATCTGTAATACTATGTACCACTTTAGGTGCCATCGTTGTATCCTCCTTAGATTGTTTCTTACAGCGTTATTTACGATCTTCATATCATACTACCAAAATAACATACTTGGCTCCTTCCTACCTGTCGCTTTTGTAAATTACATAAAACTCATCAACTTAGTATGTGAAATTCTTGCAAAATGGGTCGCCAGATATCGCCTGTAATGATATACTCGCATTACTATTTTTTCAGGAGGATACAAGACACTTATGAGTAATCAAGAAAATATGACAGCAAATCGCTTCCCCCCCTCCTTGCTATGGTTAACCCTTGGTGCCTTCGCCATCGGCATGACCGAATTCGTCATTATGGGACTTCTGCCCAATGTAGCCCATGATCTTCATGTTACGATTCCGCAAGCCGGGCAGTTAATCACCAGTTACGCGCTTGGTGTGGCCATTGGCGCACCTGTACTTACTGTATTAACCCATAAGGTTCCGCAGAAAAAGCTGCTATGCCTACTAATGACTATATTCATTTTAGGCAATCTTTTTTCCGTCATTGCTCCCAATTACGAACTTCTGATTGCCGCTCGTATGGCTACTGCATTATCGCACGGAACCTTTTTGGGAGCCGGTTCCCTGATCGCTGCCAGACTGGTTCGTCCTGACAAGCGCGCGGGTGCTATTTCTATGGTGCTGACCGGTTTGACCGTGGCGAACATTATTGGCGTGCCCTTTGGTACCTTTATCGGACAACAGCTCGGCTGGCGTGCTTCCTTTGGAGCCATTGTGGTCATCGGCTTGATTTCTCTCTTTGGTATCATTCGCTACATTCCGGTGATTCATCAGGACAAGCCTTCCAGTCTCAAACAAGAAGTCAAAAGCCTGTTTAATCCAAAAGTGCTGCTGATGCTGCTCACAGGTGCAGTCGGTTGTGGTAGCCTGTTCACTGTCTTTACGTACATTACGCCTTTGCTTACGGATATTAGTGGCTTTGCCGAGCATAGCATTACCTGGATTCTCGTCCTGTTTGGCCTAGGGGTAACGATCGGCAACATCGTTGGCGGCAAGCTCGCAGATTGGAAACTACTTCCATCCCTGATCGCAAACTATGCTGTGCTGGCTATTATTTTGGCCATTCTGACATTTACGCTTCAAAGCAAGGTATTGGCCGTCATCACAGTCTTTATCTGGGGCATTGCTGCGTTCGGCATCATGCCGGGTATTCAGGTTCGCATCATGAATCTGGCCTATGAGGCTCCTTTACTTGCCTCTACCTCCAGCCATTCCGCATTAAATCTGGGCAACGCAGGCGGTGCTTTTATCGGGGGAGTTGTTATTAATCAAATGGGGCTAGCCGCTATTCCATGGGTTGCATCGCTAATCACTGTCGGCGGTCTGCTACTCATGATAGTTAGCTACATTGAGGATCGCAAGACGGCTCATACTGAAGCGATAGCTGAGATACAGTCATAGAATCGTTCAGTTTGTTGGACAGTGTCAGCTATTAACCGGAGAGCAATGAATGGCGGCAAATCTCTAAAAACAGCAGGTTGGAAGTAAACGAATGGTTCATTTTTCATAGATTGAGAGATATTGTCCACTCTCTTCTTCTAAATTCCTCATAGTATGACATTGTAATACAAATTTATGAGGAAAGAAGTGTGTATGATGAGCCTTTTTTTTACAAACAACACGAGTAATACCATCTATGCCGCCTATGCTTATCCTAGTTCCGACTGTCATCCCACCAATTATTCTAAAATGGGCTGGTATCGGATAGAACCTGGTGATACGAGAGAAGTATGGAGCGGTTCTGTCGGGGGAACCACATTCTATTATTATGCTGAAGATCACTCCAATTCGTGGCGTGGTACGTACCGCACACGGCTTCCGAGAAGCACTAGCAGTGATTTTCATTGGTGTTGGAACTATAGCAGCGGATCATCCAGACGAGTGGGGATGCGTAGACTTTCCATTGACTCATCTGTAGACAGTTACACTGTCGAGTTCGGCAGAACCAGCCAACTGTCAACAAAGACAACTCATAAAGCATTACCTTCTAAATCGGAGGACTCCGGCATTCGCAGAATTCCGAGAAGACCGGCTCGCTTTAAAAAAGGAACCCCGGTTCCAGTAAAGTCCAAACGATAAGTCAAAGAACCGTAACCCGCATGATGGATATTTGAAAAAAAGTGACCACCTTGCGGGTTATTTTTATTTCACTCTGGACATTCAGACGCTTGTTGCAACCACAGTGTTTTGCCTCGCCGTTCAGCTTAACCAATGATCAAAAAAGTCCCGATAGCCCTGCTTCATCACCTGACTTGAAAACTTTTCCATAGCGTATGCCTGATTTTCTGTAGAAACCCGGCGCGGTGAGGCGGCAGCCATATTGACCAGCTCGAACCAGTTTTTCTCATTCCCTGAAAAAGAATGCGTAGAGCTGATATGTCCATAGCAAGGATGCTCTGGCTTCACGACGATTTTACCCATAGCCAGCGCTTCGGTCAGTGGCATCGCGAACGTATCGAATTTGGAGCAGCTCCAATACACCTTTGCCGTGTTCATCAGTGCAAACACCTCATCTTGCGTCAACGCAAATTGAAGTTTAACATTGTCCGGGATATCGTACTTCTTCATACTTTCCTTGTAGCGTTCACCGCCAAATACCATATAGACATCCTTGTCAGGATTATGCCTCGCATACTCCAGCACCAAATCCGGACGTCGGTTCTCCTCATCTCTACCAATCCACATCACCCGGTTCTCTACCACTTGCGAGGGATCAAAATGCTTTTCAACCAGCCGCTCATTAAATCCGATCGGGATGACTGTCACGTCGGTTACGCCAAACTTCGAAGCCATCTCCTGCTTGAGAAAGGCAGTCTGTACAATAGCCTTGTCCACGATCTGATAAAAAGGCTTCATCATCTCATAGCCTGTAAGTGCCGGATCAGGAAAACTATGCGGAAAAAGCACGCTGTTTTTAAAGAACATGTTCAAATAGGTAAAGCCAGATACCGTATAAATAACGTGCTCAATCTGCTGCTCATGGAGTTGGTCCAGTACGACGTCATAGTTGACCAAGTCGCCCTTTTCGTGCTCATAGCCCGGAAGCCAGTCATGGCTGCTCACATGGCGCTCTGGTGATACAAATACGATGTCCACCCCCAATTCCAACCCGATCTGCTTCAGACGTTCTGCAAAAATACGAGGACCCTGTGCTTCAGCAAATTGTATTTTTCTCATAACCAAACCGACTTTTTTCATGAATTTATTTTCCCACCTTCTTTTGCTAACTAAATACAGTCTATGACTTAAGCTACTATCTACATTGTTGGGCTTGTCCCCAATCCATCATCGTTGCACATTGGTTCAAACAGGCTAACGTTTCATCCAACTGGGACTCTAATTGCTCTTTTGACCATTTATCGCCGTTTCTATGCAGGTTCGTTCCAATCCTTTGCAAATCACTTGTGATTAACAACAGCATCCAGAGCGAAAATACCACCGCAAACATGCCATATTCCAGCATAAATGCCGTTCGATCCACTCTTATCCCCAACAGCTCCAGCTGCTCCACGTATGTGTCCAGTATACGAATACGCAATTCGGACGTCATCCGTCGGGGAAACAACGGATGGGACATGTCGATCAGGTGATATACATCCCACAGCGGTGTGTTCAGATGAGCATGCTCCCAATCCAGTACCATAAGCCGTTCCCCGCTCAGCGCATAGTTCCCCGGATGAAGATCACCATGAGACAGTACTAGCTGCTGTGAAAAAGATAAATGCTCCAGCTGTACATACATACGCTGCATCTGTTGCTTAGATAATCCCAGTGAGCTGCAAAGCTTTAACACATCCGGCTTGCGCGTGTATAGCTCGGAAACCATCTCCTGAATGAGTGGCTTCGGTCCCCGCAGCGGCATTCCAGCAAAACGATCCGTCGGCAAAGCATGCCACCATGCAACAAGTCCAATAGCCCGTAACAGGGTTTCGTCTGCGTGTAGATGATGTAACGGACCAAGGTCCTCAAAAACCATCCATTCTCCTCCGCCATCCGCGTCTGCGTCAGACCAGGCTAGCAATCGGGGATAGATTGGTGATAACGCAGGAAGCACATGCTCGTACACCCATCTCTCCCGCCCCTCCTGATCATCGTTGGTTAGAGGTTTGAATATATAACTTTCAGAGGAAGACACGTAAAAACGTTCCACATGCCGACCATTCGTACCTGTATATAAAATTTCACGATTCCGCGCCAGCGTATCATTCAAAGTGCCGTCAACATTCACATATTGATGAAAAGGATTCATAGCTACCCAACTTTTTTGTATAAAATGTAATAGCACGATCATATCACAGTCCTCGTTCCGAACGAAGTCCAGATCATCTTGGGGAAACTCGCCGTACCAAAAAAGGGGCTTGTCCAATCAGATCACAAGACCTGTTGGACAGCCCCTTATCATATCTCTACTCCTATCTTACTCCGATTAATATTGAGTATTGCCGGACTCGCTCGTATTACTGGATTTAAAGCCTTTGAACAATTGTTTCACATTGTGATAACGAGTGTTCGTAATTTTAGCTTTGCTGTTAGGACCGTCCGATCTCAGGATCGAATCCTTCACGTTGGAAATATCCGAGTTATCCAAAGTCATATTCACTCTGAAGGTAGAGCCCCCCAGCTGGCGAACCAGTTTTCCGATATCATCGGCTCTAAAGTTCTTAATGTTAATCGTGCCTTCGGCATTAATTTGGAATACTTTATCGTACGCATGGAACGCTCCACCGCCCGTAATGTTTACCGTGCCTGGCTCTTTAAGCGTCAAGGCATCTTCACCTACATCCTCCCACGTTACGTTGGAGATAGTTCCATTGCCATATACATGCACACCATCCGCAGCAGGTGCAGCGATGGTCACATTTTTCAGTGTTGCATTATTTTCAAGCTTGAAAATAGGCTTTTGAGCCTCTTTCTGGCTTCCGTCTCCCAAGGTATCAGGATCAGCCACTACAGTCTTGCCTTTACCATCGTATACTTCTCCAGCTTTAACAAGTATGGTCTTATGAACGACTTCTGGAGCTGCATGTGCAGAATAATTGCCGACAAATAAAGCGACCAACATTCCTGATAAAGCGATACTGATTCCCTTTTTCAATACTTTAGCTGTGTTTGTTTTCATTTCAATTCATCCCTCTCGTAGATATTTTTTTATTCTTGTCAATTCTTCGTTGACTAGAGCGCGTAGACCGTATCACCACCTTCGTACAATGAACCCATTGACCGATACACGTCTAAAAGTCGTTATTTAACTATTTGCATATGTATACTTGGTTTTTGGTTCAAAGCAATTTTGTCTCCTAATTAATATAAAGCACAAATTGTAAATAGAGCGATTACATTTACAATTTGCATAACTCTATTATAATCATACTTCCAGTAATTTCAATATATTTTCCGCCAAAATATGTCCTTTTTTTCAATTAAGTACACAATATTGCCTCTTTTATACTTGTACAAGTTTATTTTTTGACAATTTACGCATCAAATTACTGAGTATCTAGTCTCTAATGCGTGCTCTATGTCACTACAATGGTAATCAGAACCTTATTTCGTTCTATACCTCATTTTTGATGTAGTCTATACTATTGAATGACACGTTTGATGAACGTATAATGTATTTAGTGCTTTGAAGCGTCACATCTCAACATTACTGGTGAGAAAAGAGTGGTTATCGTGCAAAACAATAGTGAGATTCCATTAAAAGAACAAAATATTGTGCTCATCGGCTTTATGGGTGTAGGCAAAACAACGATCGGTTCCCATCTAGCGCGCAAGCTGTATCGCGATTTCGTGGATATTGACCAGGAGATTGAACGAGAATACAACATGCCAACAACAGAGATTTTCAAAACTTATGGAGAGAAGCGTTTCCGTGAGATTGAAAAAGAGCATATTTTGAAGCTATGCAGCAACACACGCCTCAAAATCATTTCCGTTGGCGGTGGTGCATTTTTACAGGAAGAGGTGAAGCAAGCTTGTTTGGCTTCATCGATTGTTTTCTTCTTGGATTTAAATTGGGATTCCTGGAAAGATCGGCTCAAGATGCTGATTGACACCCGTCCCAATCTACAAAACAAGACTTTAGGGGAAATTGAGGATCTCTTCCGTTCCAGACAGGACATTTACGCGGTGAATCACTCCAAGATCGATACGGATCAGTTGGATGCGGAAGAAGTCGCAGACTATATTATTCAAACGCTGAATCTAGGTTGGGAGTTGTATGAACCTACTCGGGGATTGAATTAAGAGTTACACAAAGAGGAGGGCTCGCATGCTTACCGCATGAGGGCCTTCCTTTTTGGTTCACTGCGGATATATTACTGACTAGCGAGTAATGCCTATCCATCTTTTAAGAATGGCTATGCAGCACCGTCAATATCTCTCTCAGTTCAGTGACAGGAATCTGCCCCGGTGCGGAAGCTTTCTTAGCAGCACCAAAGGTCAGAGCCGAACCAAACAGTTCTCCGGTCAGGCGGCTCACGACACCTTTCCCCGCCATCGACATCGTAATAATCGGCCGATCTGCATGCTCTTCTGCCATGGTACGCGTGGCATCCAGCAAAGTGAGCACATCGGCTGTATTGGTTGGCATCACTGCTATCTTAGGCAGATCGCCTCCCAATTCCTGCGCCTTACGTAACCGGGACACAATCTCCTCCTTCGACGGCGTCTTATGAAAATCATGATTAGATATAATCACATATACGTTATGCTTATGTGCTGCTTCTACCAGCGTCTTCACATCAGCTTCCTCATTAAAAAGCTCTACATCAATAAGTTCGACTTGCCCCGTTTCGGCTACTGTACGGTTCAATTCCACATAACTCGCTGCACTGATTTCCTTTTCTCCGCCTTCCCGAGCGCTACGGAACGTAAATACGAGCGGAACATTTGCTAAAATAGACCGAATTTCATGTAAGGCAGCTTTAACCTTTTCCAGATCCTCCACATGCTCGAAAAAATCGACTCTCCACTCCACGATATCCAGGTCGAGCGTACGTAAATAAGTGGCCTCTTCCTTCAACTGCTCCAACGTTTCTCCCACCATGGGCACACAAATTTTTGGCGCTCCTTCACCGATCAGAACATCTTTCACCTTTACGATTTTAGCCATCTCTATCTCACTCCCAAATTACAGTTTCAAGTCGAACATGTACAATAATTCATAGTATAACGCATTCTGAATAAGCATGCAGATGATTAGGTCCAGTCGTCATTTATTTGGTATCAAGTACGATTTTAGGGGACAATTTGCGACTTGCTGGAAAAACTAAACTGTACCGAAAATTAACAAACACCGCCAGTACGATCCCTAGCACATTCACAATAATAGCTAGCATAAAAACACTCGATATCTGAGAATGTTTCAAAAGAAAGCCTGTAAACACGGGAATGACCGTGTATGACAGCGAGGTTGCTGTATACACAAACCCGGTAATCTGTCCTTTTCGTTGACTAAAAAATTCACTCATTACGGTTAATGTCAGCTGAAGTACACCTGATATTGAAAACCCAATGACGCTCGCACAAATAATGGCCGCAGCCCCTGACTTGAATAAGAGAAGCGCTCCAAAAGCCAACAGAGAAATACATGGATAAATAAGAATAATGTGAACAGGTTTAACCCATTTTCTTAACACAATTACCAATACAAACACGGAAATCAGTGAACCGACATTGTAATAAACTAATAATCTGAGAGACTCTGATTGGGTCATACCGATAAACTGTTGTCCAAAAGTAGGCAGCCATAACTGCACAATATAAAGCAAAGTCGGTCCGGTAAATCCGAGCAAGATAAGGCATACCCCTTCCTGCCAAAACCGCGGCTTACTCCGATCATTTGCCTCCAATTTTCCCGCTTGCTCAACGCTCGATACAGAAGTATCACCAACTGGCTCCTTGGGTGACTGAACCCGCATGTCTGGGAACTTCATCTTGAACAGGTAAATTGCATTCAAAGCAAATATGAAGGCTGGTAAAAAGAAAGAGAATCCGTAGAAAATGTCGTGATTCATAAAAAAGATAATCATTAACGGTAAAAATGCCGCCCCGATGGATATAAAACCTCTTACCAACACTGTAGCCGAACCAGAGGATTGGGGAAAAGCTTCGATCAGCGCTGGATAAGTACCTGAATCAAGAAAAGAATTCGCTACGCCTGCCAGCACTGCCAGTACGATCGCCATCTCAAAGCTGGGACTCAGCGGTATACCGACCAAGAATACAGCCATTAGTAGCCCTGCTACCACAATAAACGGCTTACGACCATAACGGTCGGAGAGCACCCCGGATATGTACAGGGTAAACAGCCTGCCAAATCCCATCGCAGAAACCAAGAGACTGATGCCCGCCTGATCTGTATGCAAATGCTCTGTTAAAAAGGACATGTGGGACGCCAGCATAATATTAAACATGCCGAACAAAAGATAGTTTACATAAAGGCCTGTCGCCACTGGAAAAGAAGAACGTTTCATCATGAATTCACCTGCTTTTGTAAGTAAGTCTTGTAGTATTAAAAATGTGAATCATTTCACATTACCTGTGTCGATGATGAAGTATAGAACACATTTTAAGATTTATCAAGTTTAAATATTGCGGGACCCCAACCTAGACGCGCTGATGCGTTTTCAGATAAAACTCCTTGCCGTAGCTTAGTGCAAAGTTCCGAAAGTCCACTACTGCCGGGGATAAATATCTATTTTTGATGCTGGCCAGGTAGATAAAACGCTCGTATTCTGGATTTACAATAGGCAATGTTTTGACGTTAAAATAATCTAACGATGAAATTCGAGGCATAACCCCAATTCCGTAATTGACAGACACCAGCCCTGCCATTGCTGTATCCTCTTCAATCTCGCAAATAATCTGTGGCGTGACGCCCGCTTTGACAAACAAATTCTCAATAATGGGCCGAACCCCACTCTTTTTGTTGAAGAAGATCACCGGATAATCCGCTGTATCCTTGAGATCAATTTGGTCTAGAGTCGCCAGTGGATGATCAGGCGAAACAATGACAACCAGTTCCTGCTGAGCCAACGGAATAAACTCCACATCCGGTTCATTTTCCATGTGAGAGCAGAACGCCACATCATAATGTTCCTGCTTCAGCCCCTTGATAATATCGTTCGTATTCCCTTGGTGAAACGAAAAGGAGATATCTTTACGGGCATCTAGAGCTGAAAAGGCCTGAATGATCGCTGGAATGAAGTGTGAGCCTAACGTGTAAATGAACGCCAAATCTATATTTCCATGGCTTGGACTCACTAGCTCCCGTAAATTGTGTTCTCCCTTTTCTAATTCATCCATCGCGTGCTCCACATACTTCAGGAAAAATCGTCCGTATTTGTTTAACCGAATATTTCTCCCCTGCTTCTCGAACAGATGAACTCCCAAATCTTTTTCTAATTCTGAAATCGCATGACTTAAACTGGGCTGAGTAATACATAGTCGCATAGCTGCCTGGGTAAAATGCTCCATCTCCGCAAGTACACGAAAATATTGTAAGTGCTTCAGGTTCATAATTATGTAATCTCCTTCTTTAATTCATATTTTAAATTATAGACCCAAACTATGAAAAACGATAGAAATATGCATTGGATTTATAATAACACTCCTTATATAATAATGACATAGAAAGAATGTGAATAATTTCACTTATCTGTAGGCGTAATGCAATACCGCTGGACGATGCCTACCTAGGCCATTGATCTAAAATTTAAGTTGGGAGTTACACTTATGAAAAATCCTTATATCAGAATGGCAGCAGGGCTTTACATCAACTATTTTCTTCTGGGTATGATCAATGTTATTCTCTCGTCGAATATGAGCTTCCTGACCGTCCAATTGAACACGGATAAAGCAGCCATCGGCTATCTGGTGTCCGCGATTGGGATCGGTAAGCTGCTCGCTCTCGGGGTAGCCGGAAAAATGTCAGACAAATACGGAAGAAAACCACTCATTGTTATTGCATCATTTGCTTATTTAATCTTTCTGATTGGCATTCCGCTTGCACCTAACTATTCGCTGGCATTCGTGTTTGCCATTATCGCAGGGCTTTGCAACTCTATGATGGATTCAGGAACGTATCCTGCATTAATTGAAGGCTTTGGAAAAAAAGCTGGATCTGCAACTGTACTGGTCAAAGCATCCATCTCTATCGGTGCTATTGTGATTCCGTTCATGATTGCATTCTTTATTAATCACGATATGTTCTATGGATATTCCTTCTTTATTCCAGCAGGGATTTATCTGCTGAACGGTATCTTCTTATCGATGACAGCTTTCCCCAACCACAAAGCTGAGGAACAAAAGGCTCCAACCGAGGCTGCCCAATCCACAGATATTTTCCGCAGCGAGCCTAAGTTTTGGCAAGAAGGTTTATCTCTGATTATTATCGGTTTTACTTCTACTGTATTGTTCATGATCGTACAGCTATGGCTTCCTACCTTTGGACAAGAGGCCCTAGGCATGGACAAAGCCAGTGCCATTAAACTGCTGAGCTACTATAGTATAGGTTCATTGGTTTCCGTTATTTTGTTAGCTGTGGTACTTGGTAAATTCATTAAACCGATTACTGTCATGATTGTATATCCGCTTATTGCCCTGCTTTCTTTGTTGGCTTTAATTACATGGCACAATCCTGTCGCTACTTTGATCAGTTCATTCTTGATCGGATTGTCTACCGCAGGCATATTCCAAATTGCCCTCACGGTTATGACGGAATTTTTCCGCAAGAACAAAGGCACTACGACTTCTCTCGTGAACATAGCAGCCAGTCTTTCGTTCATCCTGATGCCTTTGGCTACCGGGGGCATGTCCAAAAGTTTGGGAATTACCTCGGTATTCATTCTGGATATTGCGATTGCTGTAGTCAGTATTTTGCTGGCCGTGTTTGTTGCTTATCGATATAAAAAAGTATTTCATTAAACTACACAGATTACTTGGAGGCTTATATCATGAAAAATGCTGGACGTATTGACGGAAGAACACAACTAATCGGACTGCTTGCTACACCAATCGGACACTCTTTGTCCCCGGCTATGCATAATCTTGCGTTTGAAAAGCTGGGCCTGAATAATGCGTATATGGCCTTTGAAGTAGGAAATGAACAACTTGAAGAAGTGGTACGGGGGATGCGCGCTCTGAACATACGCGGTTATAACGTGTCTATGCCTAATAAAACAGCTATTCTACAGTATCTTGACGAGCTGGACGACAGCGCTAAATTTACAGGTGCCGTCAACACCGTCGTGAACACAGATGGTAAACTGAAAGGCTACAGTACAGATGGATCTGGTTATGTTCGTAACTTGCGTGAACACGGCATTGACCTGAAAGGCAAGAAAATGACACTTGTGGGCTCTGGCGGCGCAGCTACACCGATTGCTATTGAAGCGGCTCAAGCAGGTCTGGCTGAAATTTCAATCTTTGCCCGTAACGATCAGTTCTTTGCTCGTGCAGAAGAGAATGTCCGTATTATTAATGAAGATATGAAACACACCCAAGTTAAGGCGAATATCTATCCATTGGAAAATCAAGAACAGCTACGTGAAGAGATCCGCACAAGTCACATTCTCGCTAACGGTACAGGGGTTGGTATGAAACCACTGGAAGGCAAAAGTGTGATTGAAGATGTGTCCATGCTTCGTTCCGACCTGATCGTAACCGATGTAGTGTACAGCCCAGCTAAATCCAAGTTGATGGAACAAGCCGAATCCGTAGGTGCAACTGCCATTAACGGTCTGGGCATGATGCTGTGGCAGGGTGCATTGGCCTTCGAACTGTGGACAGGCCAAGAAATGCCAGTCGCTTATATTAAAGAACAGCTTTTTGCTGACAAGCTGTAAACATAGAGCTACTAACAAACGCATCAAGCAATGAATTCCTTCTATTATATACTCATTTATGTACTCAAAAGACTATGCTCGGCGAATGAACACTTCTGCCTGGCATAGTCTTTTTATTAATCCTTATAAGGGTCAAATTCATTAGCCCCAGCCATGCATACCCCAATGGGCTTCAGTTCATGCATAACTTCCACGGTCTCGGAATGAGCGTCCAGTACCTCGCGCAGTTTACGGTAGACGAACGGGCTTTCATCTGTACCGGCTCCGCGCAGCTCGACACTATAGTTCAGAACGGCCTCCTTCATCTGTACGTCCGTGATTTGTCCACCACTCCGTGTGCGGGTTTTCCAATTCATTTTACCAGCTGCCTGGGTACGACTCATAATACGACCTGCCCCATGAACTGTACTATAGTAGGAATCCCGATTTTCTACCGAATCTTTTCCGCGTACAATCACCGAAATATCGCCCATGCTTCCTCCAATAAAGCCCATCTGGCCAGGTGCCGAGGGAGTAGCGCCTTTACGGACCACAATGGTGTCACGCCCATCATGCTGTTCTTTCCATGCGTAATTATGGTGGTTATGCACAGTAAAGTCCGCTTCGGTCCCCATAATACCAAGCACTTGTTCTATCACATAGTCACGTCCCGCATACGCATAGCGTCCGGCAAGGCGCATCGCACGGTAGTACATATCCCCCAACTCACTGTTCATATCCAGCAGCACAGGCGGCTGATCCATATGCTCTCCCGGCGCCTTTCCGAGAAACTCTCGTCCAGCGGCCAAATTTAGAAACCCACTTGCTGTTTTGTGTCCAAAGCCCCGGCTGCCGAAATGATTGGCAATCCAGACCTGTCCTGTCGCTTCCTCGACGAATACATCAACAAAATGATTACCACTCCCTACTGTACCCAGCTGTTCTCTCGCCAAGGACTTCAGTTTGTCATGTTCTTGTTTCCCAATCGCCGCATATACTGCCCAATCCGGGTCATCGAACAGCTCATGGTCTATCTGAATTGCATTCACACGACCTACGCCAAACGAAATATGACATGCAACCTCATCCATCACGGCTGAAATACGCGGCATAATATCTGCTGCAAACAGCTTGGTTCTTACCGCCTTATTTCCGCAACCGATATCATACCCGACACCTGAAGGCGAAATTTGTCCGTCATACACCATCACACCGCCAATCGGCTGACTGTAGCCTTTATGATGATCTGCCATCAGCAGCGCTTGAATTACATTACCGTTTTCGGCACATGTACGAGCTTGAGATAATGCCCCTGGATCAGGTGATCCCCATACTCGTACTCCATTGATTTCTTGATAAGCCATCGTCGTTTCATCCTCCTGTAAGTCACTCCATGTTTAAACTTGTAAAGTCGTTAATTGCATTATGTACGTTTTACCAGCTTCCGAACAGGGCGTAAGTATTACAAGTACAATAGTAGATATCCCCTAAGAAAATGAAAAAGGATACCCATGCAGCCAACCAGACTGTAGGATATCCTTTTATGATCATTTAGAAACTATTAAATCAATTATACTAATCTTTTTTGATGATTCCGAATTGATCCACAATAAAAGGCTTGGCATCATTTTTGTTTTGATCAATTTCATACGTTACGGCTGTAAGTTTGTTTCCGTCTATGGTGATGCCAACAAAATTCTGTACCTGTCCTCGTGTAGGTCTACGATTGTCACTCGGATCTGGGCCATATACTGCCGCATGATTCTCTTCAGCTAGTTCAAAGAGATTATAGTACTTATCTCCAAGTTTTTCACTTGGGTTTTTGTAGTAGACTTTGGGGCCAGCGGTTGCTGGGATGACATAGATACTTCCATCTGGATTCACACTATATTCAATCGTCTTATCATTTAATGTATCTTTTAATTTTGTTGGCGTTGTTGCTTTACCCTCTTGGTTGATTGGTTTCGTACGAGCGTAAATATGATCGTGCCCTTGCACGACAAAGTCGATATCAAGTTCGGCCATTAGTGGAGCGATTTGGTTACGAACTCCATTCTTATCCATGATGTCAGAATCTGTTGCATGATTAGAGGTAGTGTAAGGACCTTTATGAATGTTAACAATGATCCACTTTGCACCTGCCCTTTTGGCTGCCGCCGCATCTTTCTTTAACCATTCGACTTGAGCTTCAGAAAAATTGGCATATTTCTCTGAGTCCTCATTGGAGTTCAGTACGATAAAGTGAGCATTGCTGTAATCATAAGAGTAGTACGCTCCTGTTTTAGTAGCGGAACCAGAAGGTTCGTTAATATTAAAGTGATCATAAAAAGCGTAGTTCTCATCCTCGTGATTACCTGCTGAAGGAACAATGGTTGTATTCAAAAGGCTTTTTTGTGAATGCCCCAGCAGCCAGTTCCACTGCTCTTCTTTGGTACCCGTATCTACGATATCTCCGTTGTGGACTACAAACTGAGCATTACCTACAGTTTGAAGTGCTTTTTCGAGCGTCTGTGAAGACAATATGGCTTCATCTTCGCTTTTTGCTTGTGTATCAGCTAGATCAATGAAGGTAAATTCACCGCTCTTAGGAGCCGTTTGAAACGTACCTGTTTCGCTCCATATCCCGCGCGCTGCATCACCCACACGATAATAATAAGCTGTGTCCGCTTGAAGACCTGTAGCTACAGCTTTATGGACAAGCTCTTCTGCAGAATTGGTCGATGGAGAGGAAGTGCCTTCAAATGTAAGAGCACTCGTATAATCAGCTTCAGAAGCCGTTTTCTTGATTACTTGAACAGTGCTGTTCGTGAAAAGTTTTGAAGTATACCAAGTAAATCCTTTGGAGACTTTTGTGTCTCCATAAAATGTAGCTGTAACTTTACTAATCCCTTGATCTGTGTTCCCTGGTGACTCAGCATGGACAGGTAAGGCTGACATGCCAGTAATCAAACCTAGTGCAAGAGCAACAGACATAGATGTTGCTGACCACTTTTGAAACTTCTTAAACATGTGTACACTCCTCTTTGCAGTTAATATGTAAAAGTTATAACTATAATCATAACAATCAAATGTTAATACGTTGTTTTTGGAAATATAGTACTTTGTAAAAATGAGGTTATGAGTGACCTAGCGATTGAGGAGCAATGATAGCAGCTTATAAGAAAATGAAAAAGGATATCCATGCAGTCAAACAGACTGTAGGATATCCTCTTCAACTATAACACTCATATTAGACGGCTCTGCTATGCCATGTGTGGACTTGGCTTACTGTGCCGCTGAATGCGTACGCTTAAAATCTTCCTTCACCGCAACCAGTAGTGTTTCATTCACCAGTAGCTCCAAGCCTGACAAGGCTAACGCCTTGGCTCCAATCACTAAGGCTTCCTCACCCTTCTCAGAGCCAGCCGCTTCCCTGAATTCCACCGTATGAGCGATGAGATCATCCGGACCGATCTTAATGTAAGCATGTGCAGTCGGGATAACATGGCTTACATTTCCCGCATCCGTCGAACCCAGTCCGGCACGAGGGCCACGATCCAGCTGTTCTCCCAGCGCTTCCAGTTCACGACCTACTACCTCATCCAGGGTATCGTTCAGAATGAAATCACGCACTTCATTTTGAAAACGTTCGATTTTCACAGTGGCTCCTGTTGCCAAAGCAGCAGCATCTGCGATATGGCGAACTTTCGTGGAAACCTCCTCTGTGCGCTGCCAAGTACTTGCCCGAATGAAAAAGCGTGCCGACGCATAGTCCGGAATGATATTGGGCGCGTCTCCTCCATGCGTAATGATGCCATGAATACGCACATCGGTCGGCAGTTGCTGACGCAAAGCATTGATACCGCTGAACAACTGCAGCACCGCATCGAGCGCATTGATTCCCTGCTCTGGTGATCCTGCGGCGTGAGCCGCTTTGCCGTAAAAATGAAAATCTAGCGGATCAACTGCCAGACTTGGTGAGGTCAGCCGGGTCACACCGGATGGATGAACCATCAGTGCAGCATCAATCCCTTCGAACAGCCCGTGCTTCACGAAGCTGCCTTTTGCACTGCCATTAGGACCGCCTTCTTCCGCTGGTGTACCGAACACATACACCTCACCTCCCGTTTCGTCGATCACCTGCGCCAAGGCGATGGCTGCTGCCGTGCTTGCGGTTCCGATAATATTGTGGCCACAAGCATGGCCCAGACCGGGCAATGCATCATATTCAGCCAAGTATCCGATTTTCGGACCTGGTCTAGCAGAAGCCTTACGCGCAACAAATCCGGTTTCGTGTCCCGCTACATTACGAGTTACCTCAAACCCCGCTTGCTCCAAAATGCCCGTCAGTGCCTGGGAAGCCTGAAATTCTTGATTGCCGATTTCGGGATTAGCATGAATAAACCGGCTCGTTTCCGTGTAAAGCTGACGAGACTCCTCAATTTCCTTAATAATCCGCTGTCTATGTGTATCGACCGTATTCGTTGTACTCATCGCAATCTCTCCTCGTTTCGAAAATAGATTAGTATGCTTCCAACCCTACTTCTGTTCAACATTCTTATTTCTTTTGCGCTTTAACATCTGCTACCAGCTTATCCAATGTGGCCTGTAGCTCTTCGGCAGACTGGTCTACCACGACGTTAGCTCCTTTAGAATCCTGTTTTACCGCCTCGGCTACATCAGCATCATGGTACAAATCCACGATCGTTTTGTAAGTCGCATTATCCTTATCCTCCGCCCGGGCAGCAAACACGTTCACATATGGCTTCGCTTCTTCGCTGCTTGCATCATCCTTGTAGATGGCTCCATCCAGCTTGAGCCCGGCATCTGTAGCAACACCGCTGTTCACAGCTGAGGCGGCTACATCAGACAAGACGCGCGGCGTCTGCTGGGCGACAACTGGGACAATCTCCAGCTTTTTAGGATTCCCTTCGATTTCATCCGTGGTCGGATACAGGCCCGCATCCTGCTTCAACTTAATCAGCCCTGCAGACTGGAGAAGTTTTAAAGCCCGTCCCTGATTGGAGGGATCATCCGGTATAGCAATTTTGGAGCCGTCAGGAATATCCGATACGTTTTTGAATTTTTCAGAGTACAGTGCCATCGGAGCGATAATCGTTGCACCAATAGGGACGATATTCACATCATTTTCTACATTAAACTGACTGAGAAAGGCCAAATGTTGAAAGGAGTTCAAATCTACCTCTTTATTGGCGAGCGCCTTATTGGGTAATGTATAATCCGAGAAACTGATCAGCTCAATTTCAATATTTTTGGCCTCTGCTTTCTTCTTGAGCACATCCCAATACGTGTCCTCAGATCCTGAAACCCCGATTTTAACATGTACTTTTTCATTTGCATTTGAGCCCGAACCGTTAGCTGAGCAAGCAGATAGAACCGCTACACTAAGAATAGCCAGTAAACCCAAGCGAAATATTTTTTTCATTTTCATTTCCCCTTTAATCGTTATGTATAATACTCTGTTCCCATTAGCGCCGTAGAAATTTACGAGACAAGTAATTCCCCGCATATTGGGCGACCTGTACAAAAAGGATCAGCAAAACAATCGTGACAATCATGACCGAAGTATCGAATCGTTGATAACCATAGGTCATTGCCAGGTTCCCAAGGCCTCCTCCGCCCACCGTACCAGCCATGGCAGAGAAATCAATCAAGGCCACGGTAATAAACGTCAACCCTAGAATCAAAGGTCCCAGCGCTTCCCGAATCAACACACCCGTGATGATCTGAAATGGAGTCGCTCCCAGTGCCTTGGCAGCTTCTATCATGCCCGGATCAATGGAGACCAGATTATTTTCCACAATTCTCGCTACAGCAAAGGCCGCTACAATAGTCATTGGGAAAATAGCCGCCGAGGTTCCAATCGTGGTTCCCATGATTAAACGCGTAAACGGGCTAATCGCCACTAAAAAAATGATAAACGGAATCGGGCGAATGATATTAATCAGCAAATTCAGAAACATAAACACAAATTTGTTTTCAAACAAGCTCCCTTTACGTGTCACATACAGTACTAAACCAATCATAAGCCCCAGAATACTGGCAAAAATCAGCGTGACAACAACCATCAAAAGCGTTTCCCCTGTAGCCTCCACTACCTTGAGCCAAAATGTATCCCAATTAACTCTCATGATCGACGACCTCCCTGACCTCCACCGTCGTTCGTAGTTCCTCCACGACCTTGTTAACTTCATTGTCTGCACCGATTAACTCGACAATTAAGCTTCCGAACAGCGCTCCCTGTAGCTCATTAATACTTCCATATACAATGTTGTAATCCAGATTATGCTTCCGTGTCGCTCTAGAAAGCACCGGTTCACTGGTCGCCCCACCCCGAAAAACAAGTCTGTACAATCGGCCAGCGTGATGCTCCCGAATCTTGCTCAGCAGTTTGGGTGAAAGCTGATCATTCAGTACAGAGCGAATAAAATTTTTCGTCGTCTTCGTCTGTGGATTGGCAAATACATCGAACACACTGCCCTGCTCAATCACCCTACCATTCTCCATCACCGCCACACGATCACAAATACTGCGAATCACATTCATTTCATGGGTAATGAGCAAGATCGTAATCTGGTACTCTTCATTTACTTTTTTCAGCAGCCTCAATATATCTTCTGTCGTTTCCGGATCGAGGGCCGAGGTCGCTTCATCACAGATGAGAATAT
Source organism: Paenibacillus sp. cl130 (assembly GCF_900116035.1). NCBI lineage: Bacteria > Bacillati > Bacillota > Bacilli > Caryophanales > Paenibacillaceae > Paenibacillus > Paenibacillus sp. cl130. The sequence goes on along the minus strand of NZ_FOYG01000010.1, from coordinate 114,281 downwards.
CGGGCGAATTCGCCAGTGCTCTGGCAATGCCGACCCGTTGCTTTTGCCCTCCAGATAACTGCTCCGGATAGGAATCCGCTTTATCCTCCAATCCAACAAATTGCAGCAGTTCCTTAACACGAGCATCTATCTGTGCCTTGGGCAGTTTAGCCAGTTTTAGAGGATAAGCCAGATTCCCATATACAGTACGAGAGTTAAACAAATTAAAGGTTTGGAATACCATCCCGATCCGTCTTCTTAAATTTCTTAGTTCCTTGGGTCGTATCTGAGTAACATCCTGATCATTAACGACAATTCGTCCCTCTGAGGGGCGTTCCAGTAAATTCACAAGCCGCAGCAGCGTACTTTTACCTGCACCGCTAAAGCCAATCACGCCGAAAATTTCTCCTTTTTCAACCGATAACGAAACCTTTTCGAGTGCATTTACCTTACGATTGGGTAAGGTAAATATTTTGCTAACTTGTTCAAACTTTATCAAACTGCTTCCTCCTTACGTCTACAATGTATGTATTCCTCCATCCCATTTAAGTAATCCGGTGGATTTAATCGGATTTACACCCTAAAAAAACTCCCTAATCTTCGTTTGACCGAAAGTGGGATTATTTAACTGTATATTGCATTGTTAACACCTTAAGACAAGAAGGAGAATCTGTCAATAAAAAATGAATATAGCCTTCTGACTCCTGTCATCACAATTGCTTACACTTTTAGGGCTACAAAGCCAAATAAGGCTAACCGTATATTTGCAAAGTTTGCAAAATCGGCAGCCCTTTGTGCATTGTAATCTCGATCATTCCACTGACTAATGTGTAGAAGTATTTTTCAAATCTGCTTCATAACGAAGGCCGAATTGTTGTCTTGCCTCCTCCATCACTTCAGCGACTGTAAGTGAACACTCCAAGGAGTTAATGGAACTGTTGCGTTCACCACTCTTGATCAAATCAATAAATTCCTGAATTTCATAATACATTGGCTCACGCGTCTGAGCTTTGGTCAGATCTTCAATCGTGCCGTCCCGATAATGAATTTTCACCTCATAGGGCTGACTGATTTTGTCGATCACCATCGTTCCATTCTCACCCTGAATTTCAGCAGGCAGATAGGAATCTGTAATTTTGGAATACATGACCGTAGCATCCATATCAGGATACTTCATCACGATACTGCCCTCGCCATCGACACCAGAGGATAAAAGTACACCAACCGCCCGAACCTCCTCAGGTTTGCCGAACAAAGTCACCATAGGATACAAACAATACACTCCAAGGTCCATCAAGGAACCATTGGAAAAGGCCGGATTAAACGCATTCAATACCTTACCTTGCTTAAAAGCATCAAAGCGTGAGGAGTATTGACAGTAGCTTGCAAAATAACGCCGAACCCGGCCTATTTTATACATATGATCCTTTATTATTTTAAAGTTAGGCATAAGTGTGGATTTAACGGCCTCCATCAGCAGAACATCGTTGTTCCGCGCGGCTTCGATCATGCTCTTCACCTCTGCTGTATTAGACGCAAAAGGTTTCTCACACAACACGTGCTTTCCGTGATTCATACATAAGATCGCCTGCTCCGCATGTAAGGAATTGGGGCTGGCAATATATACGGCATCGACCTGATCACTTGCGGCCATTTGCGCCAGGTCTGTAAAAACCTCCGGCTGGCTGTTATATTTGTCAGCAAAAGCTTTGCCCTTATCCTCTGTGCGTGAGTACACCGCCGTCAGGGAAAATTCGTCCGTCTCCATCGCAGCTTGAATAAACCTCTCTGTTATCCAGTTGGTTCCAACAATACCAAAACGCATCACAGTATCCCATCCTTCCCGTGAGTCATTACAATTCATATGTACCTATTCTCGCATTCCAGCCTAAACTTGTCCACTATACCGTTAGTCATATCTCATGCTTTAACATGTTCATTCGACAAAAAAAGACTGTAGTCTATCAGCATAATTTATACTGATTGTACCACAGTCCCTGTTATTTATTTGGGGTTATATCTCTATTTTTTTGATATTACTTTTCCTACTTCTTCCAAAATGGCATCCATGGAAGCTGGGTCGTGTACATCATATTCATCAATGTTCAGACGCAGTACAGGACAGGCATCAAATTCGTTGATCCAATTGGAATATCTGCGATGCATTTGCTCCCAATAAGAACGCTCGGTCTGGATCTCCATCTCGCGACCGCGCTCCTCAATCCGACTCAGTATGGAGGGCAAGCTGCCTTCCAAATAGATCAACACATCAGGGTGCGGGAAAAACGGTGTCATCACCATCGCCTCAAACAGGCTAGTATACGTTTCATAATCGGTAGGGTTCATCGTTCCCTGATCGGCATGCATTTTCGCAAAAATGCCTGTGTCCTCATAAATAGAACGATCCTGCACAAAACCTCCACCAGACAAGAAAATATTCTTTTGTTCCTTGAAGCGTTCCGCGAGAAAATAAATTTGCAAATGAAAGCTCCATCTTTCGAAATCGTGATAAAATTTCTCCAGATAGGGATTATGATCGACCTGCTCCAAAGAGGTTTTAAAACCAAGGCGTCCGGCCAAAGCACCAGTCAGCGTGGATTTACCTACACCCACTGTACCCGCTACCGTAATCAGGGCATTCGCAGGAATGTTGTAATTATTCACTATATAAGCTCCTTTACATCGGAAACAATTTGTTTAAATTGTGCCTGGTTTTCTACAAAATCAATTTCATTCCCGTTCACGGTCAATATACGAGGGGAAGGGGACTGTTCAGCGAGAAACTGAATGCCTTTATCATAATCTATTATTAATTGCTCCAGATAAGCGGGGTCCATCTCCTGTTCAAAAGAGCGTGCACGCTTGCGAATTCTCCCCAGCAAGGTATCCAAATCTGCTTTAATATAAATGATAATGTCTGGCTTAGGCATATCATCCGTGAGCAGATGATAGATTTGACGATATTTTTCGAGCTTCACACCCTTAAGCGTACGTTCAGCAAAAATCAAATTCTTGTAGATATGATAATCAGAAATAACGGGCTGAGCTTTCTCGATATATTGCAGACCAGTATCCTCCAGCTGCTTATACCGATTGCAGAGAAAGAACATTTCCAGCTGAAAACTCCACTCATCTATATTTTGATAAAATTTATCGAGAAATGGGTTCTCCTCGACAATCTCTTTGATTATCGGCAAATGTAGCTCGGTTGAAAGCATCGAAGCCAACGTCGTTTTACCTGCTCCGATTGGCCCTTCAACGGCTATAAATGGGGCTTGTTTCATGCAGTTCTGCTCCTCCTTGTACTCCAGTCCATCCTGTGGACAACTATCCTATTGTATCACAAGGTAGTACGCTAAAGGCATACCAAATCTATGGATAAAACAAAAAAAACAGAGCGCTACATTTTGCTTCATAGCGTCCCTGTTTCTCACTTAAACCAACCTTTTTCATTAAAACGTGTAATCGCCTCGATCCGGTTACTGACACCCAGCTTATCGAGAATGACTGAAATATAATTGCGCACCGTCCCTGTCGTTAAATACAGTTCACCAGCAATCTCTTTTGTATTCTTTCCGTCAGCAATAAGCGCCAAAACGGTCTTTTCACGCTCTGTTAGCGGGTTGACTTCGGCATAAGCATCATCGACCAGTTCTGGAGCGTAAATACGTCGACCTGCCATAATACTTCGAATGGAGGAAGCCAGCTCTTCACTGGGACTGTCCTTGAGCAGATAACCGTGTGTCCCCGCCTTGATCGCTCGTTCAAAATACCCGGGGCGAGCAAACGTAGTTAAAATCAGTACCTTGCAGTTCAAGGCTTTGAGTTCCTCAGCCGCATCCAATCCGCTCTTAATCGGCATTTCGATGTCCATAATGCATATATCCGGCTGGTGCAGCTTCACCAGTTCTATAGCTTCTTCCCCGTTGCTTGCTTTTCCGACTACTTTCATATCCTCTTCCAAGTCTAGCAGGGAGGCTAGAGCACCCAGCAGCATACGCTGGTCTTCTGCAATAACAATTCGAATCATGGCCCCACCTCCTCATTCGGCTTTTCAGGGATATTGGGCACTTTAATGACCAAGGTCGTTCCCTGATCTGAGCGCAGCTCCATACATCCGTTCACGAATTCGAGCCTTTCCTTCATTCCTTGCAGGCCATTTCCACGAAGGGTTCCATTTTCTCTCGTAGCACCGACTCCATTATCCTGAATCCGAAGAGTTAGTTCCTTACGAGACGGCTCAATAGTGATGGAGCAAGCGGTGGCTCCACTGTGCTTAACCACATTTGTCACTGCTTCCTTCATACACATACTAAGTACATTTTCATTCATTAATGATGTATGCTCCAGCTTCGGGTCGCCCTCCAAGGTCAATTCAATGTGAGCAGCCTTTAAGATCTGCCGAATACGTAACAGCTCATCCTCTAGTCGCATACCTCGCATTTGAGTAACCATTTCCCGCACCTCTTTTAACGCGCTTCTCGCCGTGAGACGAACATCGTTAATTTCAGCATGAGCACGCTCCGGGTACTGATCCATCAGTTTGCCCGCCAAATCGCTCTTCAGCCCGATGAGTGACAGCTTCTGACCTAAGGTATCGTGCAGGTCACGCGCAATTCTTTGCCGTTCCTCCAGCTTAATCAATTCCGATATTTTCTTATTGGCATCCTCTAATTGGACTTGGAGCCGATCGCTTTTGTTGCGATTAAAATTCGTAATCGGAAGGAGAATCACACCGATCAGATTGAGCAGGATAAAAGGAATCTGTTTAATAAAAACGGGATTCTGAGATACAAAACCGTAATTGATCAATCCAATCGTAATAACCATTAAAATGATATACAGCGTCGTAAATGCAGCCTTACTTTTAATATTACCGATCAGATAGGCGATAAATATGGAAAAATACATATAGCTAAACAGCAGTGTCATGGTAATCGATATGGCAATCTGTACACTGGTCCAAAAGTATATGAGCCAGCCTTTTGAGACAAAAGCCAGTACATAACATGCAAAGAATACCAAAATAATAGCAGTACCCAGAATAATATGACTTGTAGATGAAGAGCTAAAGTAGTAAAAGGGCAGGATATAAAAGACGACCCACACATAAGGACTAAGCCCTGTATTTCTTTGGAAAATCTGATACCACTTTTGCATTCTGCCACCCTCTTCTACTTCACATGACTTATATCCCTTATCTTATCATACCACTGTTTCGTCTGCTCGAAAGCACCAAAGATAAAGCCTTTCCTGTGAACCGCAAATGAACACTTTGATTAGAAGCCGTCCATTTTGCGGGAACTGATCTCAAACTTAAGCCATTCGCTGTACACTCCACCCACTGCACCAGATCGTGCTTTGAAATGGGACTGGTCTATATTTCTGATCAGCTCGTTCATGAATTATACATACCTAACGTTATTAAATTTCTTTTCTATATCTTTAGCAAATTTTCCGCCCTCATCGGCTAAATGTTTTCTCATAAAGAATCCACCAAAACCATTTATCCATGCTGCAAAAGCCAGTAGCCGAGATGGAAAGTCCGCTCCAATCGTACAACTAAATTCGCAAGAGTTGTTATCAACAGGCGTGATCTTCATTTCCCATGGAACTCCAACGATGGCGGGTATCCATCGCCATATATATGCTTCTGTCTTGTCAGAGTAGAAACGCAAATGATCCTTTGTGTGCTCTTTTAATTGATAGTGCTGAACAATCATCTCATTCCCCATATTTTCCACATTAACCATATAGAATTCACCATCTTCAAAATAACTGCCCATTGCCTTGTGAGCTTTTGAAAATGATTCATATTCAGCTGGAGTCATCTCAGTTACCCATTTGTACAAATCCACATTTTTAGCTGCAATCTGCAATTTAAATTTCTTTGTCATTCTCATCTTCATTATCCTTCTTTCCTGTAATTTTTCTTGTGAGTTCATCGTGCCAATTCATAATCATTTGAAAATATTCTTTGCCAAACATCAACGTCGCGTGCTCATATACATCCATCTCATGAACGTGCTTCTCTTCTATCAAGGCAAGCTTGTTATATTCACAGGCGACAGTAGTTTGAAAGCTGGCAATCAAACGAACAACCTCAATGTCGTCAAGATATTTATAGAAGAAAAGCTTACTCAAATACTCATAATTAAAAGGGGAAAAAGTACATGGTGTTTTTAACCATTCTATAAATTCACTCTTCCCTTTTTCCGTAATACCATATGATTTTTTGAATCTGCCTTCCTCTACCACTTCTTCATACTTGATAAGCTCCCCCTTTTCCATTTTTTTCAGCATAGGATATATGCTTCCGAAGCTGGCATCAATAAAGTTGGAAGTGCTTATCGTCATCTTCTGCTTGATTTCATATCCTGTCATATCCTTTTCGCAGAGGAACCCAAGTATTACATAAATCAACATAAAATCTATTCCTTCTTTCCTGGCATAGTGAATTATCCTTCTGAAATCAAAGGGAACTTATCTCTGTTTACATGTAGCTAATTTATATATAATCGATATATATCGTTTCGATATATAGAATGTAAAGGTTGACAATCGATTTGTCAATAGCGCTTGCTAAAACAAAGAATGAAAGTACTGCATTTTCAATATAAACAAAAAAATCTAAAAGGATGTTATCCCTTTAGATTTCTCAAAGTAAACTGCAATTTTTCAACATCTCTTCAGAAAAGTTTTGTACAAAGTTATTTTCTTTCTGTGCTTACAACAGGTGTAGGGATGGGTTTCGTAACTGCAACACGTTTGCTGAGGAGCGGCCTCACTTGTTTAAAGGTCAAAAAGGTTTTCGTATTTTCATCCCAAAGTCGGAACTTCAAAGATTGCAGACTGCTACTTACTGTGATCGTGGTCGCCTTTTGAAGTAACGGTGTCGCTTCATGTGCTTTTTCCAAATTATAATTTGGCACTTTTGGGCTCAAGTGATGAACGTGATGAAATCCGATATTGCCCGTAATCCATTGCAATACTTTAGGAAGCTTGTAGTAAGAACTGCCTTCTACGGCCGCATTAATATAGCTCCACTCTTCATCGTGCTCAAAATACGAATCCTCAAATTGGTGTTGTACATAGAACAGCCAGATTCCCAACATACCAGATACAAAAAAGATAGGTGCCTGTACGAGAAGGAAGGCCTGCCATCCAATAGCCCATGACAACAGTGCATACAAGGCAACGATGGATATATTCGTCACATAGGTGTTCATTTTTTCCTTGCGTTTGGCTGTCTTGATATTAAACCGATAGGAAATCAAAAAAGTATAGATCGGACCTAGTCCAAACATAACCCAAGGATTTCGATATATGCGATAGGCCAGCCGTGTCCATGTGGAAGCCTCTGTGTACTCTTCTACCGTAAGCACCCACATGTCACCTGTGCCTCTTTTATCCAGATTACTGCTGGTTGCATGGTGGATTGCGTGACTATTTTTCCATTGGTGATAAGGGCAGAGCGTAATAATACCTGTAATCGTTCCCACAATGTCGTTCAGCTTGCGGCTTTTGAAGAAGGATTGATGACCACAATCATGAAAAATAATAAATGTCCGTACCACAAACCCCGATGCAACAATGGCAATTGGAAGTGTCAGCCAGTACGAAACCGACAGACTAAGATAAGCAGCATACCACAATAGGATCAGTGGACCCAAGGTATTGATGAGTTGCAGAACGCTGGATTTTGTGTTTATTTTCTCGTAGGGAGCCATATTTTTTTTCAATTGGGCTAATGGGAGTTGTGTCATACTCATTATGATCCTCCTTTAAAATGACGCCTATACCTTGATCCTGTTAGGCGTACATGTTGATCTAATCTCAGTATAAGGTAAAGCCTCTAGGCGCTGTAGTCATAAACGTCAGCTCGGGTATATGACATTTGTCATATAGACAAGTAACACAACCCGTTTTCCAAATGTTCGCGGGTTTCTTTTCTGATGATTATTTGTTAAAATATAAGACATAATAACGCTGTATGTGACTGGCGAAGTCAGTGGAATGAACCACGAGGGAGCATACAAAAAAAGCGTACCGTTCGCCTGGGAGAAGTATTTGCAGAGGATTCGTCTGTCTTGACGACCTTGTGCAAATACTTTTTTTCGTTTTAAGACCATGACACCCTGTTGATAAATCATGCGATAAATTCAGAGGAGGCACGGACTATGGCTATAATCATGAAATCCAAAGAAGCAGCTGAGCAAGTATATGCAACGATCCGTTCACAGGTAGAAAAAATGAAGCAGCAAGGACACCGTCCCCATCTGGCGACCCTATTGGTAGAAGGCGATCCGGCATCTGCATACTATGCACGGACCAAGCAAAAAATAGCGGAGAAGCTGGGAATCTCATTTCATCTCCATACTTTTGACCGTCATGTTAGCGAAGCCGAGCTACTGCACCTGATCGGCAGTCTGAACGATGCATCCCATGTACATGGCATTATGCTGGAACTGCCGCTTCCCCAACATCTTTCTGCCTCCGTTATTAAACAATCCATCGCCCCCTACAAGGATATTGATGGAATAACACCTGATAACAAGCTGGCTACCGTAACAGGTGACGCCGGACTATATCCCGCAACACCTCAAGCCTGTATCGAGCTGCTCAAGCATTACGGTCACACCTTGGCAGGCAAAAATGTCACGCTCGTGGGCATCGGGCAGACAGTGGGACTTCCCCTTTTCCACATGTTGCAAAGAGAAAATGCCACCGTTACCGCCTGTCATGCAGGTACGCGTGATATTGCAGAGCATCTGAGCCATGCAGACATTGCCTTCGTCGCAGTCGGATGCCCTGATGTGATTACGCAGGATATGGTCCATCCCGGTCTGATTCTCGTGGATGCAGGAATTAACGAGACACTGGAAGGAAAAATCGTGGGTGACGCTGCTTCAAACGTGGGTGAAAAGGTACATGCCATTTCTCCGGTTCCCGGCGGTGTTGGCACCTTAACGACTGCGATTTTGTACAAAAATCTGCTCAAAGCGATACATCTGCAACACTACTCCAGAGAGGTGGTCTATTCATGAGTGAACTGTCTTGGAACAATTCCATCGGACATTTTCTGAAAGAGGCTGCAAGTGCAGCGCCTACCCCCGGCGGAGGAAGTGTATCCGCATTGGCTGCGGCACTAGGCGCGGCTATGACCTCCATGACCGCCAACCTTTCACAAGGAGAAAAATATGCGCACATCCATGAACAAATCACGGATGTCATTAGTAGCATGGAAAGATTGTCTACACATTGTGAGGAACTAATGGTCGCAGACATCCAATCCTTTGAACAGTACATGACCGCGCTGCGTTTGCCCAAGGAAACAGATGAAGAAAAGCGCTATCGTACCCATTCCTTACAGACAGCGGTGATCGCTGCCATTGAGGTACCCATGCGCCTGCTGGAAGTATGCCGGGACGGATTGTCGCAAGCCTATAACATTGTGGAAATGTCCAATAAAAATGTGATTTCAGATCTTGGCATCGGCGCGATCCTGTTCGAAGCAGCAGCTCAATCTGCCCTGCTTACCGTCGACATTAACCTTGCTTCGCTGAAAGACTTGGATGTCAAATACTCCTATGAGACCAAGACAGCCGCACTCATCCGTGAAATCGGACAAATCAAAGACCAAACCTTGTTGATGGTGCGCAGTCGAATAGCGAATTAGTCTGCTCATAACCGTGTTTAACCTGTTCTAACCAACATATTTCTGCTTACTCGTTAAAAGAAATAGCCTCCAAATCCATCTCTAATCGTGGGTTTGGAGGTTATTTTATTGAAATTCATACATTTTGGAAAACTTTTCTATATTATATACGTCTATGGATAAGGGGATATTCTCGAAGGTATCATTTTTTATCTTATACACATTGATCAAGAAATGAGGAAAATCGTATGAAAAGACGGACTCTATTACTCAGTATAATCACGTTATTGTTATTCAGTTCTAACGCGTGGGCGAACGAAAAGGAGTCTACATCCCATATTCGTTCCTATGATTCTGGGAGTCTGATTCAATCCGATGGAAGCTTGTGGCTGTGGGGCTATAATCAATCCGTACCGACTCGTGTAGAGGGTAAGTCGGACGTTGTAAAAACATTTTCTAATATCATCAACGAGGGCGATCTGGTATTTTCCTTACAAGACCACTCTGCTTGGTATGTGCCTAGAAATAATATTGCTGAATCCGTGAAATTCGTTCCTCTGGAAGGATTACAGAACCTCGCAGCTGTAAGTAGTTTGAATGATCATGTGCTCGCTCTGAGCAGCGAAGGCAGCATATCTTCCGCTGATCGACTCGACAATGGAAACATCTCTAGTCCTTTTCAAACCCTATCTGGCCTCGACGAGGTTGCCAATATAGATAGTTACTATGAGCAAAGACCGGATTATGAGGAACGCTGGATATTTCTAAAGAAAGACGGCAGTGTGTGGAAAAATACAAAAGCCTTGCAGGGCTTCGAACCTATTTCATCATTAAAAGATATTACGGCAATCGCTAAAAACATAGCCTTAAAAAAAGATGGCACCGTGTGGACGTGGCCCAAAGAATTTGATAAAAATGTAACTCCGTCCGAAACTCTATCCGTATCGCAAATTCAAGCCTTATCGGGCATCAAGACAATCAAGGCCGATAGGTATTCCAATCTCGCGATTGATCAGCAAAGTCGACTTTGGTTCTGGGGTGCTACAGTTACAGGTTCCTCAGATAATACAACCTATCACAACGAAAATACCCCTGTACTATTAACAGGAGTAAAGGATGTTAAAGACGCCTTTTTCGTTGAACGCTCCATACTTGCCCTAACCACTGCTGGGAATGTATATGTTGCGTCTCTAGATGGTGAAAAGTTATCATCCAATGCCCCCTTTACATTACTTGCTAAAAATATTCAAAGCATCAAAGCAGGTCCACGGCACGTAATCATGCAAAAAGCAGATGGCGCCCTATGGGGCTGGGGTGTCAACAAACACGCGCAGCTCGGTATAGGGGACTATGAGTTTCTTTATAGTTCACCAGTTCCTGTACAAAAACCGATTCTTGTCCGTCTCAATGGTTCGCCTGTCCCTCTGAGTAATGGTGCCATTACCCGCAACGGGCAGGCTTTTATTCCCCTTCGTTCTGTTTTTGACAAACTGGGGGCCGAGATCGCTTATGATTTCAACAGCAAAATAGCGAATATGAATCAGTCTAAGACAGAAGACCATCCTGTCTCTCTAGAAGTAAATTTCAAAACCAGCCAAACAAAAGTGAACGGTAAAGCCGTAAAACTCACCAATCCGCCCTTCATGGTGAATGGAATTGGTTATCTTCCACTAAGGCTACTCAGCGAAACGCTGGGGGCCAAGGTAGATTGGATACAAAAAGAAGATACTATTGAAATTACGACGAAATAGTAAATAAAAAACCAGTCCAAACATGATTCATGTTGGACTGGTTTTTTATGCTATATACTGCGTGTATTATGCGACTTCCCATCTGTTTTGGACAATTCGTCACAACGCAGAATCTCACACCTATTGTTTAACTTTATTCTCTTTTTCTCTTTCGACCAGCATATCTACGATCATATCAATTTGCCCGGTAATAGCGATTGGATCATAGCGATAATACGTATCAAAATCGTTAAAGAACACTCTATTGTTCTTCACCGCAGGAAGATTCCCCCACACAGCGGACGATTTCAGTTGCTTGAGCGCGTCACCCTTTTTCTCCGGGTCATACGTAGTCAGGAACATATAATCTGCGTCATACTGTGGCAATACCTCCATCGAAAGCTGCACCGTTTGTTCCTTGGAGTTAGCTGTTTTCTTTGGCATATTCAGTTTGAGCGCATTGTACACGGCTTGACCGCCCCGCCCCGCATTGTCGCCAAAGATCCAAAGTGCGTTTTTGTCCGTCAGCTCATACAGACCGAAAGTTGCCTTTTCGTCAATCACACCTTTAAGACGTGCGCGACCTTCAGCGGCCTTTTTATCAAATGCAGCAATAAATTGCTCAGCCTTCTCCTTTTCCCCGGTGATATCGCCGAACAGCTTGACCGTATCATAGATATTAGTCGTCGTACCGTACGGAATGTATAGGGTAGGTGCGATTTTAGACAAAGCCTCATAATTCGTATCCTTCATAACCACGATCAGATCGGGTTTGAGTTCCAGCGTCTTTTCCAAATTGGTCGGATCACCCACCTCTTTGGTTCCTTTTTCCTTCAGCAAATCGGTCAGAAAAGGATTTTGAAACGCAGTCGGCTCCACACCCACCACGTTAGCACCCACGGACAGCAATTCTCCACCGTAAAAATCCGTTACAATGCGCTGTGGCTTAGCAGGAATTTGAATATCCCCTTTAACCGTTTTAAAGCTTCTAGTCTCTCCAGTAGAAGCCGACTCTTGCTTATCTCCTGAAGATGAAGCCGGATTACTTCCATTATTATTTCCGCCGCAAGCGCTGATGAATACAGACAATACAAGTAACATAGCTGTTATCATAAAATACGATTTTCTTTTCAACTGATTAGCCCCCTATATATTGTGAAGATGATCTTCCCGATACACATGATAATGATTATCAATATCGTAAGAAATATATCAAGCGTCGTCCTTACTGTCAACTGAAAAACGAACTTTGCATCATTTCACTTTAAAATGAAAAGACCTGCCAAAATGATGGTCAGGTCTTCTTTGTGGAGCCGTCTCAAAACCTACACATTGGGGCTAGGTTGCTGGAGGCTGCTTTCTGGTGATCGCTGTTTTGTTTTATATTCTTCTCCCCAATCCTTCATCAGGTTAATAATCGGGATCAGCGTTTTTCCAAATTCAGTTAGAGAGTATTCGACCTTGGGAGGAACCTGTTGGTAGACTTCACGGTGAACGACTCCGTCCTCTTCCAGCTCGCGCAATTGGAGTGTCAGCATACGCTGGGTAATTCCCGGACAGATCCGCCGAAAATCACTAAATCGCTTAGTCCCATACATGAGATGATATAAAATAATCCCTTTCCATTTGCCCCCAATCACGTCCAGCGTGTACTCAACAGGACACGCCTGATCATTTCCAGCGGTACATTCCCCAAAGCCGCCTTTCCGATTGCGCATAGGCTTTTCTCCTCCTTGGTATCATTTTATATACTACAGCACATTAATGTGCGTACTTCAAAAACGATCATGTATATTCTAATATTAAGCATGTTACTTGGTAAGCGTCAATTTTAATCACATCCATAAGGAGTGGAATAACGATGGAAACCTTAACTACTACTAAAGATCAAATCTTATCTGCATACGAGTTCAGACATGCAACGAAGGAATTTGATAGCCATAAGAAAATTAGCGATTCTGACTTCGACTTTATTCTTGAAACAGGCCGTTTATCCCCGAGTTCGTTTGGCTTTGAACCCTGGAAATTTGTTGTCGTTCAGAGTAACGCTATGCGTGAGAAGCTGCTGCCTTACTCTTGGGGGGCCCAAAAACAACTGCCAACAGCCAGCCATTTTGTACTCATCCTCTCTAGACTTCCTGAAGATATGGTAGCCTCATCCGATTATATCAAGAGTATGATGGAAAACGTGCAGCAATTACCAGCTGAAGTGATTCAAGGCAGAGAGAAAGTGTATGATGCCTTTCTAAAGTCAGATTTTGGGCTGGAGGAAAATAAAAGAGCCTTGTTCGAGTGGGGCTGCCGACAAACCTACATCGCACTGGGCAACATGATGACTGCCGCAGCTCAAATCGGCATTGATTCCTGCCCTATCGAAGGTTTTAATAAACAGGAAATCGAACGCATCCTCTCCGAGGAAGGCATTATGGATGCCGAGCATTTCGGTATTTCTTGTATGGTGGCATTTGGATACCGTCTCAACGAACCGCGTGGCAAAACTCGGCGATCTGTAGATCAGGTTATTGAATGGGTGTAAAACCTTTTTTCTAAAACAAAGGGGCGTGCCACAACCATTTCCATGGCTGTTGGGACACCCCCTTTTCATAAAACCTCAAGTCTTAAAAATTCTGTCATTCCAAACCCTTACTGATAATTTACTTCTTCCGCGAAATAGATTTCCTTCAAACGATCCTTTACGCGCTGAATTTCATCTGCTGTTAACGGAGCTGTAGGATGCAGCTTAAAGTTCCTTCCAGTAACATAGCTTACATCTGTGTTCTTATCCAGGTTGTATGGTGTCTTTGGAACCGGTGTGCGGGTATAGTCGGTAAAGTCAATAATGGACCATGCCGCATCTCCATCCTCTTTGGATAAAATAATCCGCTGTGAGGCATTTTCGGTCCACAAATAGCGCAGATTCGCTGGTGAATTATTGGAATCCATAGCCGTCTTAATACCTGAGCCTCTAAACATGAGCGTAAACTCCGTATGATCATTACTCAATCCAGCTACCGATTCATAAATCTGTTTCAGCCCGTCCACGCCCACAATCTCAACCTCACGGTCAACAGGGAAGTGCTTCACAAAGTTTTCCCATATTTGAGACATGTTATGGTTTTTGGCAAGCCAGTTGACATCCAAAATAATGGACATGTAGTTTACTGTATTCAAACGTTGATACGGGTTATCTAAATATTGCTGTGCTATATACAGTTGTGGTGCCGCATCCGTTTCCGTCACATATGGATCACCTGGATGGAGAGTCCAGCGTGAAGAATCTTTGGTATAGCGCGACCCGATGGGATCAATCGAAATCGAATTCATAAATACGATACCGCTATTATTTGTAAGCCCCTGTGCCGGAACAATCGGATTATCCTTATGGGACCAGTAAGGCATCAAAGGTGAACCCTCACCATACATGTTGTTCACATTATACTGTGTAGCCGACCACCCCATCGCTGAGGTAATCTTAAAATGATCCTTAAGCCATTGGGCCTGCTCAGGATTCACCGTAAAGCCGGTCAATGATTTAGGCAGATACTTCCGATATTGGTCTGTATCCATACTTTCAAACACCGAAGGTGATCCCAACGAACCAGATTGGTGCAGCTCATTGAGGGCATTATAACGATACATATACAACCACTCGTTCATCTGTGCTTCCCATTCAGGAAGATCAAACAGATTATTCGGATACCCATCCAAAATCCCGACTTCATCGCCATACTGATCCACGTATTCCAAAACCTTTTTAAGCTGCGGACGATTTGATTCCACAAAAATAAATCTATTTTCCATGGCCCACGTCACTTTTAAGTTGGTACCAAAGTGATCCATCAGCAATTGACGCGACTGCTCAATTTGCTCTACCGTGGTCGTACTGCCCGCATCTTTTCCCTGTAGCATCATGGAGATAGCAAAATATTGCTTTTTGCGTGCTCCTGGTACTACAGTTAACTCGGCATCGGATATGAAGTGAATTCCCTGAGAGGGTGATTCAACCTCAATCTTGAATGGAATGACAGAGTTCAATGCAGGAATCAGATGCAGGTTGGCAATATGTCCATCCTCGTCAAATATCCCTCTGGAATCCTCTATACGAAGCTTCAAGTCTGACGGCAATAGACCGGACGGTATGACCTCTCCCTTTGCATTTTGAAATACATAGGGCATGCTCCAGGCTGTAGGGTCTAGAGTAGTGGCCTGTGAAATGGTGTACGTCGCCAAGTATACGGACCTGATTACACTCGGGTCCTCTACCGGAGGAGTCTTCCCTTTCACGATCAGCTTGGTCTGTGCTTTAAGTACCCGATAAGGTTTAGCAATGGTGACTTCCATCTCTACAGGAATATAACCATCAGCAGCAGGTATATTTTCGGAATGCGCAATTTTCCCATGTTCATCAAATACACCTAATGTATCACTAAATGTGTAGGTGACACTTGTGACGCTAACAGCGGGAATGCTTACCAAGTGCCCTTTATTGTAGAGATCAAAGGACAGCTGATACGAAGGATACGTTTCCGGTTGATTGACCAACTCGGGCGCCTTGATTACTACCTCATCCACCACGAAATCCGACGAATGATCCGGTGGTTCTGACGGAGTCACTGGCGGTATGATTGGTGGTATCACTGGCGGTGTCACTGGTGGTATCACCGGTGGTTTGGGACTAGGTTCTGGTCGTATAATTGGCGGTTCCGGCTTCGGCTCTGTTGGTGTTACCGGAGATACCGGTGGATCGGGTCTTGGACTATGGCTTTTAGGCTCTTCGATCTCCGGATTCGCACGCTGGTGACTGATTTCCGGCGCCAGGTCGACCACGATCTTCCTCGATTCCGTTGGACTGGCTGGCTGATTCGTCATTGCAGTTCCATTTCCTAATGATTCCAGCAAACGCTTAGCACGTTCTCTCAGACCGTCACCGCCTAGCCATATCCGATATGCTACCAGTGTAGCATCCTGCCGTCTCACAGACTCTTTGGGATGGAAATAATGATTCGTATCCCCCTCGATCAGCTCCAACCGTTCCATCAGCCATACGCTCGTTTGTGCATAGTCTGATATATCAGCCTGATCCACAAAACTAGATCTATCGGAAGCGCGGGTATCTTCAGAAACGCCGAAATACCTGGCATACCACACCGCCATATCCTGACGGGTCATATTATGCTTTGCACCGAATAACTGATCACTAATTCCTTTGGTAATGTTCTCTGCTTGCAAGGTCTGCACATAGGGTAGAGCCCACGGTGACACATCACTAAAAGAAGCAACGCTTTTGTTAACCGAAGTTCGTTTTAAGGTTTTAACGAAAATGCTCGCCCATTCCTGCCTCGAAATAAAATGCACAGGTCGAAAACTACCATCCTGATAACCCGTAACATACCCTTGAGCAGCCATGGCTTCAATTGCATCAGCTGCGTAGGAATGTTCGATATCGTTAAAGACCCTGTCTGCAAAAACAGGCACAGTATGTATACAGAACAACCAAACAGCCAGTAAAGCAGCGATGTACTGCCTAATTTGTTTTAACTTTTTTTCACATTTCATATTATTTGGATCCTTGCACCTCCTTTACGATATAGCATCAGGTCACTTCCACCTGCACTTCTGTTTCAACTCTGAAAATTATCTCTTTTGTTTTCAAACGGATTTCATTTCAATTAACACCAAACTGTATATACTTGAATTATCGGAATAATATCCCTAGGATTGAATAAAGACAGCAAAAAAAGTAGTTATAGATTACGGTTCCATCCGTAAAATTGTCATTATTTTAAAGGCATATATCCCGATCTTTTAAAATGGTTTTCATTGGGAATTAAATTTCCAGCATTTTTTCATTACTAAATTTTCTAATGCGAGCATCACAATAAAAAAGATAACATCATGTATAAAGCACCATACACAATGTTATCTCTTCTTTTGTTTTTATTGGCTATCTCCATCAGCTGTTGATTCTTTGTTGCCAGCACCCTTAAAAACATAATAATAACCTTCTGAAATCCCGTCTTGCGGATAAGCTGCAGGATCTTCGCTGGTTACTTGACCTACAAGCTCCCGATTCTTAAACGTGTGAGGACCTTCCTCTATTAGCGCCTCAGCAGACATCCCACTGATAAGTCTTACGGTACTGGACCAGAATGTAACTAAATATATATCGTTAGCATTAAATTGAAAGCGTCCTTCACTGGGTGTCCCCTCATAAAACAGCTCAGACAAAGAAGCCGCTTCTGATCCTCTCATAAAAATTTGAATATCACTAGTTCCATTCCATCTATGAGGAATTCCGCCTCTGGGATTGATATACTCTACAACCTCAGGCTCCTGATCGCGAAGAAAATCAGTAACTGTAAATTTGTACACATCATCCGTTATACTCTCGGTTACAACTCCAGTTGTTTTCCCTGTTTTATAGCCACTGAAATCTCCATACACATTTGGGGTTTGACTTAAAGCTGCAAAAAACCTTTCCTGATCCATATATTCGACTCTTCCAGGTACCGCAGTCAATCTATATGTCTTGACCTCAGTGCCCTTGTACTTATCCCAAGTATATTCTGTAGCTGCATAAGATACTCCACTGTTCCAGCTCACAGATGCCACCATGAGAATACCTATCATCAATAATAATGGCCATTTTTTCAACACCATACCCTCAACCTCTTTCTCAAAGTACACTCAAATCATTATTAGCATTATAGCTTTTCAATAGTTCTATTAACAGTTAAATATTAGAAAAAAGTGTGGATGATTTTTGTCACCTATGAGCTACAAAATTTCCTTGAACAACTGGCAGCCCCTGTCCACTTTACTTTATGATGGATGGGTAGCAGAACATAATAAAGGCATTATGGAGAGAGAATACTGGGGTCTATAACGGCTTTATTCCAAGCTAGGATTTTCGGAAATTTATACGTATTGGTATCAAGTTAAAACATGCATTGAATAAGCTATTTCCCCTGTATTCTGCTGATCGGTTGCTGCTTTGAGACGTTTTTCCATTTCCGTAGACACCATAATGTTTAACAGACCCATGAGATTATTTGTCTCATCTCTTGCTTTTCGATAGGCAGCAGTGAAGACTTTTTCATTTGCAGCAGGATTTTTAAGATCGCTCAGTTTCTTCCACTCGGGCTTAACGCGTTGATCATACATATTGTACAAGCTGATGTCTGTGGGGGTTTGTGCAACAGGCAGTACAGATTCAAATTCCGAGGCAACCTTAAAGAAGCCCATCGCGTTTTGGACAGATGGACTAGAGTAATCATGCGTCTTCATCGCTTCTTCTAAAATATGAAGTCCCTCGCGTGACAAATAGAGCATTTTGACGAGTCCTCTTTCTGTATTAGAGGTTTCCTCCCACTTCTTGTAGGACTCACCTGGAGCAACTCCCTCTGTAAAAAAAGTATAAGCTTCATGAATAAATTCATCTGTATTCAGGTGGATGGGCTCTTCTGTATATAAATTCACGACAGAATCACTGTAATTTGCAATGTTTACCTGTTTCCCGGTTGGATCGGAAACCCGCCGAATCGGATGATCCGGTACTCGTACCAGTCCATAACGATCCGCAAAGGTAAGAAGCTGCTCCTGCGTCGTATTTAACCCTATTTGTCCTGCTGGCTGCTCGGGTTTCGTTGCTTCTTTAGCCACATCTGAGTACGTCTTCCCATTACTTTTTGCAGCTTGGTCTGTAGTATTGCTCACAATACCATCCACACCAGCCTGTTCCGCATTGTCCGCCTTGGTATTCTGTGTAGTCGTAGTCGTTGCTGCTCCAGTCGTAGATTCACCTTCAATTTGCTTTTTGGAGTCACCGCATGCGTTCAGCATAGCAGTTAAACTTATTACAGCAGTCAACAAAATAATATACGCTTTTGCCTTCATTCAGTATCTTCCTCATTTCCTTATGTATCATTCTTTATACCTTCGCGGTCTGATTGTAACCTTCAATAATATGGAATTAATCTTATCAAAAAATAAAAATGAGGGAATACTGGACCATACTCCTGATTATCTTCGATGATTCTATAGTAATTCGTTGTTTTCTGAACTAAAGTCGTGGCTCTCAACCTATATAATGGGCAAATTGCCCGTTGACTTTCGGAATACTTGATCCTCGGTGCTACTCCTGCCTGTTCAAGTTACATTATAGTTGGTTCCTAGTTTTCAAAAGCCGATCGTTCTGTTTTAAAACAGTAGGTTGTAGTAAATCGAATATTACAAACGAAAGCACCTGTAATTCATATAGAAATGGATGAATTACAGATGCTTTTCTATTAGTTAGTAAAGAGACTCCCAATTTTATTGTTTTTATGAATATTTTCCGTTCCGGCTTCCAACGCAGTTTTGTAATATGAGCATTTATGTTCAATTACTTCCATTGTTTTTTTAAGTTCTTCCATTTGTACTTCTACAGTAGCTTTTCGTTCCATAAACATGTCATATCTTTGTTGTAGTGTGGAATCCCCACCAGAACACCAATCAATAAAATTTTTAATTTCTTTGATCGGCATCCCGGTGGATTTTAGACATTCAATTATTGTTAAAGCGTCGATATCGGATTCTTTAAATAATCTTGTTCCGCTAGATGTCCGTTCTACAAAAGGCATAAGTCCTTCCTTATCGTAGTAACGTAAGGTATATGCTGTAAGATTCAATTCTTTTGCAACTTCGCTGATAGAATATGTCTTCATCATGTATCTCCTATTTTTAATGACATAGACTTCGAGTTAACTCTAGGGTGTAAGGGGAATTCTATCAAGTTATTTGTTGAATGTCAAAGTCCCCTTATAGGAAAAGTAGAATCAGATGCTATCTAACGAAATATAATTAGCAAGAAAACAACATTACTGAATAGAGGCTTATAAACCTGCGCTTGACTTAGAGTTAACTATAAGGATTAACATTGATTTGCAAGAGAAAAAGTATAAATGGAAATGAATGAAGGGCAACTTCAACCGACTTCCGCTAGTTTTCAATTTATACCGATATAACTGCATTCTCTTGAAAAATACAAATAATAGGAGGCTATTTATGATAACTGCTAAAGCACGAGCTGTCGATGGCCCAGACAAACCGTTTCGATCGGCTGAAATTAAACGACGGGATCTTGATTCATACGATGTTCTGATTGAAATTAAATATGCCGGAATATGCCATTCTGACATCCACACTGCTCACGGTGAATGGGGACCAGTGAACTACCCTCTCGTACCTGGACATGAAATTGCAGGGATTGTCACGGAGGTAGGATCTAAGGTTACAAAGTACAGAGTTGGTGACCGGGTAGGGGTTGGCTGTATGGTTGATTCCTGTGGCGAATGTGAGAACTGTCGTAAAGGAGAGGAACAATACTGCCTTAAAGGAAATGTCCCTACCTATGCTGGTGTTGACAAATACGGCGAGCCTACACAAGGCGGATATTCTACCCACATTGTCGTAACTGAGGATTTTGTAGTGAAAATTCCAGATAACATTGAGCTAGACGTGGCTGCTCCATTACTTTGTGCAGGTATTACGACTTATTCACCGTTGAACCGCTGGGGTGCTGGTCCAGATAAGAAAGTGGCCGTTGTGGGAATGGGAGGCCTTGGCCATATGGCTATCAAGATTGCACATGCTATGGGTGCTGAGGTAACCGTTCTATCACAAACATTAAAGAAAAAAGATGATGGCTTGCAATTTGGTGCGGATCACTATTATGCTACAAGCGAACCAGAAACATTTGAAAAGCTTGCTGGGCACTTTGATTTGATTATTAACACGGTAAGTGCTGCCATCGATATGGATGCTTATTTTGCACTACTCAATCTAGATGGAACTTTGGTGAATGTCGGTGCCCCTGGGGAGCCGTTGTCACTAAATGTGATGTCCCTTATCGGACATCGCCGTTCATTTGCTGGTTCAATGATAGGAGGCATCCGTGAGACACAGGAAATGTTGGATTTTTGTGCAAAACACAATATTGTTCCTAAAATTGAAGTGATATCGGCCGACCAGATTGACGAAGCCTACAAACGAGTGTTAGCTTCTGATGTGAAGTATAGATTCGTGATTGACATTAGCACAATGTAAGCTATGTAAATCATAAGTTGTACAAGTGATTTTAATTTTGAAGGTGTCCCCAAAGTATTACTTGGGACACCTTCACTTTATTCTGTGTACCATCCTATTGTCTATTTCCTCTTTTTTGTATTTATTTGTAATTCAAAGATTCTACCCTTAGAATATAATACATTAGGAATAAATAGGAAGGGGGAACTTATCTATGTTTAAGAAAATGGATATTTACCGAATCCTCACTTTAATATTTGCTGTAGTTGTTATGATCTCTTCCTCTTTATCACTCGCATACCCAGACACCTATAGGGACTCATACAAAATCGCGCAATTTTTTCTAGGGTTTATATTTTTATTTTCTGGAATTACAGAGTTTAAGGCTAACCGTAAGAGTATTGCAATTATCAACTTCTCAGTTTCCCTTCTCACTTTTTTTGTCTCTATATTTACACTTGTAGTGCGAACAGGCTAACCACACGGTTCTATACCTCAGTAACAACCCTTCCGTAGCTCCTCCCTCGTCATGTAAAAGAAAAGCCGAGCGAACTCAGGATCATCTGAATTGCGCTCGGCAAATGTTACGTATTTAGCAATCTTTTAGTTTTCCTCTAATTCTTCAATTCTCTGCCGCTTTCCTATGCCAAAGACAAAATATCCAACAATGACGATCGCCATGAATGATGCCCCGACAATCAACGACAAGCGTGTGTCTGGATTAAACCACATTCCAACGATCACCAGCAACAAAAAGATAATGGTAATGTAATTACTGATCGGAAAAAAACGAGATTTAAAGGTGTGATCCTTCATTTCGTCCTTCCACTTTTTCCTGAATTTAAATTGACTGATGGCTAATGCAAACCACGGTACCATGCCTGGAAGAACACTGGCGCTGTAAATATACAGAAAAAGTTTGGAATCAGGCATTAAATAGTTAAATAACACCCCTACCAGCAGCAAGGAAATGGTCGTTATTATACTATTTCTAGGGACGCCGCTTGGAGAAACTTTCCCGAAAAACTTGGGAGCTTGTCCGTTCTTAGCCAACGTGTATAACATTCTTCCCGCACTGTAAATACCACTGTTACAACCAGACATCGCAGCTGTAAGTACAACAAAGTTAATGATACCCGCAGCAGCCACAATTCCTACCTTGGCAAAAGTCAGAACAAATGGGCTACCGATCTCGCCTATTTGGTTCCAAGGATAAATCGTAACAATGACAAAGATTGCACCCACGTAGAAAATCAGAATACGCCAGATGATGTTTTTAATGGCTTTTCGCAGTGTCATCTTCGGATTTTCAGCTTCACCTGCCGTAATACCTACCATCTCTATCCCTTGGTAAGCCGCTGTTACAATGCAGAGTGCAAATAGAAACCCTTTCAAACCACCTGCAAAGAAGCCTCCCTGGCTGTACAGATTGGATAGACCTATCGGTTGTCCACCGTTACCGAGTCCAAAGAAGATCATCCCCGTACCAACTACTAGCATGAAGATAATGGCGACAATTTTAATCATCGCAAACCAAAACTCAAATTCCCCATAAAATTTCACAGCCGCCAAATTGGCCAATGCAATAATAATTACACCTGCCAAAGCCGGCAACCATTGCGGGATATCTGGGAACCAGTAGCCCACATATACCCCAATCGCAGTAACTTCCGCCATCCCTACGGTAACCCATAAAAACCAATAGCTCCAGGCGGTCAAGAAACCGGCTAAAGGGCTGATATATTTATGAGCAAATGTAGCGAATGAGCCTGTCACCGGTTCAAGAATCAGCATTTCCCCCATGATCCGCATGACAAAAAACATAATAATCCCAGCTAAGAGATACGCCAGCAGCACTGAGGGACCTGCCCATTTTATCGTACTTGCCGATCCCATAAACAAACCGACGCCAATCGTACCTCCAAGCGCAATCAACTCAACGTGCCGTGGCTTTAGCCCTCTCGTTAATTGTTTCGATTCCAAAAGAACGCTCCCCTTCGTATATGTTCATCATCAAACGCTAATGATCCGGAAAACTGTCCCCAAACATTATTAACTTTTCAGACTGACGTGGTCGTGAGTGAACGACAACAAAGTAGTTCCACGATTCGTAAATATACCAGAAAACCACGTCCTATTTACCGTCCAAACCTTACTGTTTCTAAGACCGAGTCCGTAGCATTAGATGCATTGTATGACAAAAAACTCCTAAATACAACTGCTAATTAGCAGACATTTTTATGCATGAAATGGAAAGGAAGGCTATTCATATTTTCTGAACAATGGTCAATTTAATGTAATGCATTAGAGTGCTAAACAAACATATTTCTTCAATGATAAATATCACGATATTAAGTCTATTTGAAATCCGAGATGAAGATATAACTGGTCAATGGATTGATGCAAGTGGCGGATCTCATCTATAAAATTGAAGGGTTCAAAGCCTAGCTAAAGATCAGGCTTTTGAACCCACTTATTCAATGATGAATGAATATGTATTTATTTGAGATTTTTTATAAAATTTTTCTGATCCTTGGTAAACATATAGCCACGTCGTTCATAGAACCTGTGAGCCTGTATCCGACTTGGGTGAGATAATAGTTTGATCCCAGAAAATCCATGGGACTTTCCCCACTGTTCAAGACGCTCAATCAACATGCTACCTACACCTTGATTTCTATACTTTTCTTTAACAACAAATCCTAGTACATTTACCAAAGATTCAGAAAAAAGTAATTCATATGGGCTTCCATGAATATATCCTAATACCTCGTTATTTTCTTCATAAACAAAGATCATATCTTTTGATTCCTTTGTAATCAATTCAATCTTCTCTTTTACTTTTTCTTCAGGAAATAGATATAGATTGGGGTTAAAATCTTGGTTCAACAAATAAATGTCATGATAATCAGATACCCTAATTTCCCTAACATTTTTTTCTTTCACTTTTGAATACCCCCTATTTTCATCATACGATGCTTTATGTCTAAACTCATTAATCCTCACAATCTTGACCGTTAAAACAATTCAGCATCCCAATAAATGCTTCAAGTTTGGAATCCTCCCATGTTGAAATACGTTGATAAAACTCTTTTTCTTTTTCTTTTAAAGCTTCCAAGGCTTTTCCACGACCATTAGCTGTCAGGGATATCAACACACCCCGGCGATCCTCAGGGTGAGTTTCACTTTTTACATATTCCAATTGCTTAAGCTGAGTAACAAGACGGCTGACAGAGCTTCGATCCATAGCGGTGGATTCTGCCAAAAATGTAGCGCTTACCGGGCCGTATGAAAGAAGACAGCGTACGATCAGAAAAGCCGCAGGCTGTAATGATGGATCGAAAAGTGCCGCAGTTCTTACATTGAGTGCATGTGACGCGCTTATAAGTGCATTAAGTTGTTCACCAAGATTCAGTTCTAATTTCTCTCTTGTAGAATTTGGATGTTGAGTTTTATTATCCATATGTCTCCACCTTATTTAAATTAGTATGAATATATTTGACATATATCAATCAAAATACATATACTTGATATATGTCAATCATATTTTCAACTTTGGTAAGTGTCAAGCAGAAGATCTACAGTATAAAGCATCCACAACCGTAAAGCGTGGACATGAATAAGAATGTAATTAGATCGAGAATTTGGAGGATGATTTATATGTCGACATACCCGATTATTGTAATCACTGGTGCTACTAACGGTCTTGGACAATGGGTAGCAATTGAATTAGCCCAACGCGGAGCACATCTAGTCTTAACAGCCAGAAATGAAAAGCGTGCTGAAACGACTAGAAATATTCTGAGAGACTTGGCGCCAAGTACAAAGGTAGACTTTTTTTTCGGGGACCTGTCTCTTATGAAAGATGTCAAACGTATTGGGGATGAAATTAAAGCTAATTATCCAAAGATTGATGTATTAGTGAACAATGCTGGATTACATGGATTTGAACAGCGAATAACCTCAGAGGGTTTGGCAGAAATGATAGCCGTAAACTATCTTGCCCCGTGGCTGTTAACGCATACACTACTCAATTCACTAATGGAATCCACAAATGCTAGGATCGTCAATGTAGCTTCTGAAGCGTCACGCAACCATGGTGAATTAAAATTACCGGAGGATTTAATAGATACATCTGCATTTACCGCAAGAGGTTCATCTAAGATATACGGAAAGACTAAACTTCTTAATATCATGTTTACAGAAGAACTTGGACGTCAATTGGATGGAACCGGAATCGTAGTTAACGCACTTAATCCAGGCTTTAACGTTACCGGCCTTGGCCGTGAGTTAGGATTTTCTTCGGTACTTGCAAAAATATTGAACGTTTTGCATATCGGAGACCCACGGAGAGGAGCAGAAATTATTATTCGTTTAGCAACAGAATCCCAATATCAAGAAGTGACAGGCGGGTATTTTAATGTTGGTACTGGTAAGCTGATTGTGCCGGCATATCCTGGTGGGGATAGCAAGATGCAACGCCTACTTTGGAGTACTACAACCGAATTATTACGGCAAAAAGGCGTTATGGAATGAAATAGAATCTAAAATCGAACAATGTCCCCCCAACGAATGGTTCATTTTGTAAACTAAATCTCTCTTTTAACCGATAAATACATATGTTGGTTCTGTACTTAAATATCTCCTCCCATCTTTACATATTCAAGTACAAACGTGTATTTTTCTAAAAGGGGGCTTTCTATGAACTATCTAGACGAGCATATACTTAGCCTCAAAGCTAAAATGGTGGATCAGAAGACAGCTAATAACGATAATGTGAAATCCATCCCAGCTCAAACCCAGAAATCGGAACTGGACGGTTCCATGTTTGAAGAAACAAAGCTACTTCATGTTGAAAATGATTATCTCACGTTGGAGCCCATTACAATACTACACGGAGAGATTGGTTTCTACATCCCCAAGTCCTTCACTCCTATGCCAATGGAGCAAGCTATAATCAAATATCCTTCAGAGCATCGACCAAAGGTCATTTATACCTCATCTGAGGAGACCATCAATATCACTTTTAATCCTACAGATACCGCTCTGGAAGCGGAAGAACTGCCTGATTTTGTAGAGCAAATGGCGGATATTTTACGGTCTGTACAACCGATTCGCAACTGGTTAGGTACCGAAATGGTCACCAACTGTTCCGGACTTTCAGTTGGGCAGATTCGTTTTGTGGCGGCGGGGATCGACGGTAATCTATACAACAAAATGCTGCTCTTCATCCATAATGGACGAGTTGTCATAGGTTCCTTTAGCTGTCTGGAGGCAGATCTCGAAGTCTGGTTACCTGTAGCAGAATACTGGGTTCAATCCCTTTCTGTCCTTCCACCCTCCATCTATTCTACAAATGAGAAAGGAATGACTACACCATGAGTCTGGGATACGATCAAATTCAAATTCACCCTTATGAACAAATTGATCTGGAGGAGCTTACCTTAACGAAAAAAATTAACGAGCATACTCGGCTTTATTTTACAGGTATTATCCCCGAAGACTTGCAAGACAGCTATGTGGAAACGACAGAAAAAAATACCATCATTGAAGTCAGTCAACAAGATGAATCTGGCGCAAGCAAACCGCTATTTAGTGGGATTGCCCTCTCGGTCGAGGTAAAAGTCGTGCGAGGTGTGTACTATCTGGAGGTGGAAGCTATTTCCCATACTTACCGGATGGACATGAAGCAGCGTACTCGTTCTTTTCAGTATACGAAAATGACGATTCCTCAAATGCTGGAGCACATAGGTAAGGACTATGAAGGACTGGATGTGATCGACGGGGCTACCGGCGGAGAAGCCATCGGACGGCTTGCCATTCAGTATCAGGAGACAGACTGGGCGTTTTTAAGACGCATAGCCTCCCGTTATCATACGAGTCTGATGCCTGTAGCCCGTTTTGACAGTCCCAAATTTTATTTTGGTATTGAGGACAGCCCTGCACAGGCGATACTGGATCATACCCGTTATACCGTACGTAAGCAATTGCTTCCTTTTCGTTATTTTCAGGAGAATGAGCAAACCCAACTGAGTGAACACGATTTTATTTTTTATGAGGTAGAAACGGATGAGGTACTCGACTTGGGCGCTCAGTTGAATTTTCAGGGGCATAACCTGTATGTGATGGAAGCCTACACCGCCATGAGTCAAGGACTGCTGCGGCATCAGTATGTGTTGGGTTCTTACCAAGGATTTCGGCAAAAAGGCTACTACCAGGATAAGCTGGCAGGAGCCTCATTAAGCGGTATTGTGCTGGACGTACGTCAGGATCAGGTGCGCATTCATCTGGATTGTGATGAACAACAGGACACAAACCAAGCACACTGGTTCAACTATTCTACTGTGTACAGTGGCGGTGGCCATACCGGCTGGTACGTCATGCCAGAAAAAGGCGATTCAGTTTCCCTCTATTTCCCCGGTAGTCGGGAAGAAGACGGCGTTGCAGGTAGTGCCGTGAGAAGGGCAGATCGCAAGAGTACGCATAACCATTTTTCCAATCCGCAAATGAAAATATGGCGTACCCCGCATGGCAAGGAAATTCGACTGGGACCGGATGAACTGGTCGTTACAGGTAAGGACGGCGCTATTTATATCAAACTGGACGATAAAGAAGGCATTCATATTGCGAGCAGCAAACAGGTGAATATTACGGCGGGAGGCAATCTCAGCCTGTCTGCGGGAAAGACGATGAGTCTGTCCGCAGGTAGTCAGCTCCGTATGGATTGTAATGGTAGTCATATTGAATTAAGCGGATCGGCGGATATGAAAGGCAGCGAAGTGAAGTCGAATTAAGGATGATTAGACATGGAAAAGCAAACAGATGTGTTAGATCAACAACAAACGGCTCTTCATCAGGCTTGGTCTTTCATTCGCAAAGAATGGGCGTTGACATGTAAATCAACACAAACACAAAGATTACAGCATATAGTAGAACATTTTCGCGCCTTTTGTGAGCTGGTTCGGCAAAAACAACTCACAGGTCGTAAAGGTCATATCGGTTACATCACCTACTCTATGCTGCGCACCACATGGCTTGAACAGAAGCCCGTTTATCTTGTTGAAGCTACGGATGCCTTATGGATGCTTGATGCTGAGCCCGTTCAGTTGGAGTACGATGCAAGTTGGATTTTTCTCTATTGGACTCAATTACGTGAACAACTTGGGGCTGAAACTTTGAAGCAACAAGTCTCCCTTTCCGAACTTGAATTGGAACAGATCATGTTGGAAGCAGCGGGATATCTTCATACGATGATCGTTAGTCTAGTTCGTCAGGCTATGAAGCAAGCAGTCCACCTACCAGAGTTTGAGGCGTTGGATCGTGAAGAAGCTTTTGAGATTCGCGTCGGAGAGTATATGGATCATAGTGTCTCCGTGTATCGGGAAGATCGAAGACCCGTGGATGCAAACATAATAAAGTCTTGGCTGGAGGAAAAAGAAGAATCGGCCTACAGCTACCAAGCACTGTCTCAAGTTCAACTGTCGGATGGAAATTACAGTTCCTTGGATTTTCGCTATACAGTCTTTCGCCAGATCGGGATGCAACAAAGTCAATTGCATCACTGTATCCTCGTAGGCACGGTATGGCAAGAAGCTCAGCTAGATGGAACCGACCTTTCGCACAGCCTGCTTCATGGAGCCGATTTCAGTGGCTGTTCCCTGCAAGAGGCTGTACTGGACGAAGTGATAAGCAATAGCGAATATGGATCGGATGCTTGGCTGGATTGGGAACCGTTAGGATTGGATGGAGTGAATTTTACAAGAGCTAATTTACAGGGAGCTAGTTTTCAACATGCACAGCTTCAAGGAGCTACTTTCCAAGATGCCGCGCTGCAAAGAGCTTTATTTAACAGCGCGGATCTAACAGGTGCCTGCTTTGTAGGAGCCGATGTTACTGACGCTTCGTTTATAGGTGCATGTTTAGTAAACGCTAATTTTACAGGAGCAAAACTACACCGGGTAAGCTTTACAGATGACCAACTAAGCGAAGCCATTGGCCTTGCTGCTATAGAAGCGCCCCTGGCTACACAGATAACAGATGCAGTGAGTAAAGGGGAGTGGATGTCATGAGGTATTACCGACTCATGGTGGACGAGCGCGTAAAGCATCGGGTGGAGACTGCGCCCCTGTCTCCCTTGCAGGTGGAGGATATCCTTTCGGGTCATACCCTTCAGGCGGAGGATACTCCCCTGTTTCTAGCAGTACATACAGATCCACGAACCGTATATCCGGATTTTCTGGAGTTCCCTTTGCCACTGGTTTCAGACTCCATGAAAGCCCTGTTGGAAAAATATATGCCGGAGCTGGAATGGAAGGCCGCTATACTTACCGATTTTCAGAAAGCCAGGCAGGATGTGTACTGGGTACTGCGTCCACCTGTGGTGGATTGTCTTTCCTCACAAACCGAGTGGTATCCCGACCACACCTTGAAGCAATTGGTACTTAAACACGGGAAAATCGAATCCTCTATATTTCGGATTGCCGGCTTGTTGGAAGCACGTATCTATATCAATCTCGCGGTAGCGGAAAGTCTGCTGCGTCGTCCATTTACAGGTGTTCGTGTGCAAAAAGTAGAGATGGCCACAAAGGAGGAATAATCCGTATGGAAGAAGCAAGTGTGCAGCCTGGAACAGGTGCGAAAAAAAGCTATGTCGTGGCAGGTGCGATTTTAAGCTGTAGTTACGGTACACAGCCCACGCGTTTGAAGCGCCCTTTTAGCCATGGGGTGTATGTCAAAAATAAAGCTCAGATGAATATTGGAGATTATGTGCCCGGAGTGAACATAAAATCTTTTGGGAATTGCTCCAGTCCGCTGAATCCGGCTGTGCAAGCCAGTGAGATGGTCGATATTTATGGGGTGAAAAAGGCACCGTGTATTCCTGTCCTTACGATGCCTTGGCTGAACGGAAAAAGCGACATGCGCATCGAAGGCCAGCCTGCTCTTACGCAGAACTGTACGCATCAATGTCTTTATTGCGGACACATACAGATCGAAAATGACGGTCAGGAACTGGATTAATCAGTCGCAACCTACCACTATAAAAACAAAATGCGTTGGTGAGAGATTGGCTATCTTCTCCACCAACGCATAATATAGGTTATCTTCAAATAGTTCGCTCCACATCAGGTACCGCAAAAGGTTCGGTAAGGACAGGTGGATTCCTCAGGCAATGTAGAGTAAATTTCCTGTTCGGTAGAGTAGGCATAAGGGTTCGAAAGAACTTCAAGAAGCTTCTCCATCACGCGGTAGTCTTCTCGTTCCACCGCAGCTTCCAGTGCTTCTTCTACCCGGTGGTTGCGTGGAATGATTGCAGGATTGCTGCTGCGCATCAGCTGATACGAGGAGGCTTGTGATTCCTGCTGTCTGCCCAGCCTCGCCTGCCACTGCTCGTGCCACTGGGTGAATTCCGCAGTGCTGAACAGAACCGTATCCTCCAGCTTGTTCAAAGTTAGGGCACGGAAGGTATTGGTGTAGTCGGCACGATGCTTCTGCATGATACTCAGAAGCTCCTCAATAAGAGATTCATCCTCCTGCTCTTCGTTAAAGATCCCTAGCTTCGCCCGCATTCCTGCAAGCCAATGATGGTGAAACATTTTTACAAAATCTGAAATTGCATCCTCAGCCAGTGTGACAGCCTGCTCCCTGTTGTCATGCAGCAGTGGCAAGAGCGTCTCAGCAAATCTCGCGAGATTCCACGCAGCAATATGCGGCTGATTGGCATAAGCATAGCGGCCCTGCCTATCGATGGAACTGAACACCGTCTCAAGATTATAGGTATCCATGAAGGCGCAAGGACCATAATCAATGGTTTCTCCGCTAAGGGTCATATTGTCGGTGTTCATCACCCCATGAATAAAACCAACCAGCTGCCATTTGGCAATCAGCTCGGTCTGACGCTTAATCACTTCCTGAAGCAGTGAAAGGTAACGGTTTTCGTCATTGGCAACTTCCGGGTAGTGTCTTTCCAATGTATAATCAGCCAGAGCACGGAGATCTTGAGACGTGCCCCATGCTGAGACGTATTGAAAGGTTCCGACGCGAAGATGACTGGCAGCCACACGGGTCAGAATGGCTCCGGGCTGCTCGGTTTCCCGGATGATCGACTCACCCGTGGATACGACCGCCAAGCTGCGGGTGGTAGCAATACCTAGCGCATGCATCGCCTCACTGATGATGTATTCGCGAAGCATCGGACCAAGTGCCGCACGACCGTCACCACCACGGGAGTATGGCGTTCTGCCTGAGCCCTTGAGCTGAATATCAACCCGTTCACCCAAGGGATTGATCTGTTCGCCAAGCAGCAGAGCACGTCCGTCTCCTAACATGTTAAAATGCCCGAATTGATGCCCTGCGTAAGCTTGAGCAAGAGGCATAGCCCCTTCAGGAACCTGG
Source organism: Paenibacillus sp. cl130 (assembly GCF_900116035.1). Taxonomy (NCBI): domain Bacteria; kingdom Bacillati; phylum Bacillota; class Bacilli; order Caryophanales; family Paenibacillaceae; genus Paenibacillus; species Paenibacillus sp. cl130. Next base: position 82,457 of record NZ_FOYG01000010.1, on the reverse strand, counting down.
TTGCCGGCCAGCTCCGCTACGCCATCATTCCCTTGCAGCGCCGTGCCGTTCAACCCCAGTGATGCTGCCAACGGATGATTAAGAATGATCAGCTTTGGTGAGCGGACAGGAGTTAGGTTGAGCTTTGTAAACAATGATTCCGGCAAACGAGAGTAACTGTTGTCGAAGTTCCACCCTATTTGATCTGCTATTTCTTTTTTCTCCGTCATAGTGGCTCCTTTTCTGCTGCGGTATCTTAGGTTTTCCCATTTTAGTTTTTACTTCTGCCCATTTATTATCCAATTATGAAACATGGAACATACAATATGCTTTTTTATTATAATCGATTATCAAACATTAATTGTATTTGAATACCGAATGGGTCTTCAATAATACCGTAGGCTTGGCTAAACACATTATTAGATAAAGGCACAATAATTTTCACTCGATCATCTGTAATTAAGCTATCATAAAAACGTTTAATTTCTTCTAGGTCAGCACTTTGAATACATAATGAAGTATTATTCCCTACTGTATATTCTTCACTGGGATTCATTGTATCTTCTGCTATCATTACTTTTGTTTTTCCGATGGATAAGACTGAATGAGAAATATAATTTTTATTTTCATCCGTAAGCTGTATGGAGCTGTCACGTTGGGCCATGTCTTGATAGGTAACCAGAAACAATTCCTCTGCGCTGAAGTGTTTTTTGTAAAAATGTATAGCTTCTTTTGCCTTTCCGTTCATGGATAAGAAAATAGCTACTTCTAATGTTGTACTCATGGTATCAATCTCCTTTTATATGTGCTTTTAGTCAGATATCTTATGAATTTGATATATTCCCTTGAACTTATTATCATATAAAAAGGTATCAAAACATGACACCTTTATAAGGAGATTTAGATGAAGAAATCGGAAAGATTAAATGACATGATCAGATACTTAAACAGTCGAGAGTTTTTTAATTTAAATGACCTAATGGATAAATACCATATCTCAAAAAGTACAGCTCTACGTGATATTAGTTCATTGGAACAATTAGGTATGCCTATTTTTTCGGAACATGGCAGACATGGACGATATGGTATCCTAAAAAATAGATTGTTATCCCCCATTATTTTTACGATGGATGAAGTGTATGCTCTGTACTTTGCAATGTTGACGTTAGAAGCTTATCAATCCACCCCCTTTCATTTAAGTGTTAATCAACTGAATGAAAAGTTTGAACACTGTCTTTCTAAAATACAAATAAACCAGATTCATAAAATGAAAAAGGTTTTACAATTTGAAACATATCAGCATAATCATGTTAGTCGTTATTTAGATAAAATTCTAACAAGCATTCTTAATGAGAGTACCTGTAAAGTTAAATATGTAAAAAATAATCAGAAAAAAAGTTACTATATTCAATTTTTCAAAATTTCCGCTAAGTTTGGTCAATGGTATGCTACTGGAATAGAGTTACATACGAATAAATATAGAGTTTTCAGATGTGATCGAATAACCCTTATAGAAGAGGAGAACAATTCTCGCTTTTCTATAGATGAACTTCTTAGTCGTTCATTAGAAATGTATCAAACTGAGAAGAGCATTGACTTTGAAGTAGAGATTGTAGAACAAGCCAAGGATATTTTTTATAAAGAACATTATCCTTCTATGAAAATAGAAAATGGTGATAAGACAGTCATTAAGGGATTCTATAATCCAGGAGAAGAAGAATTTATCGCTCATTATTTTATGAGATATGGTCATTATGTACGATCAGTGAAGCCTGAATCTTTAAAACAGATTATTAAAGATAGAGTTGAGCACCTCTTAAACCACTATCAAAAATTATAAGGTAAAAAGGCTTTTAAGGCAGAATGCAGAAAACTTCACACCCTTTAGGAGATCTTTGGTCTATTCATTTACATTCTAGTAAAGAAAAGGAACCTGCAAGCTCCTTTTCTTTACTAGCTATGACATTTGAATCATGGCCTCCGTTTGGCGATAACAGCATAGGATACCGTTCTTGTGAATCCAGTTGGATTCCATGCAGTAAATACCCATCTGTCTTCGGCCGCGGAATAATTATTGAGAAGAAACCCTTGTTCATTTCCAGAGAAAGTCCATGCACCGCTAATCAGATTGTAGGCGTTACCGTTAATCGTAGTGCTTCTAAAGCTATTAGGAGAAATAGTGATCGGTGCGAAAGTGAATCGTGCGAACCCATCTCCAAGTTGAGTTACACGAATGGCTTTTTTAAGATTCATAATCACGTGACTATTTTTTTTCAGTTTTTTTCCCAACTTTGCTTCTGTTTTTTTAATTTTCATTAAGGTTGCCTTTCTCAAAGAAATCATCTCCTTAATTGTTTTACTTATAGTTAATGATGGAGTAGATACTTTTGAATGGACAAAATCCCCGGTAAATTGGCTTGATTTTCTGGAGGTGCTGAAACAAAAAGCCCTTCCTTAAAATAAAGGAGGGCTTGATACCGCTACTTCTCATTATTTTCCGTTCCTATACCGATTTTGTTAAGCCGATATGGGTGATCATGGTGTCATACGGTTCTAATTCCATGGTTTGTTTGCCATATTCCGTTTCAATCGTCGTTCTTTGAAGTTGATCGCTATTGTTAATAACAACCAACATTTTACTTTCTGGATAATAAGCACACTCTGTATATAGGTTATCCGTAATGTACTTCGTTTCATGTAACTCATTGCCTGCAAAGCGAATCAAATTCAGCAGCAACCTTGTGTTTTCCCAGCTGAATTCGAAAGAAGGAAGGTAGATCCCCTTTCCTTTACCAAAGGCATGAGTAGACAGTGTTATCATACCACTCGTTTCTTCCACTACCGCAGCTGACCCATCAGTAAGATAAATGCTATTCTTTGGCGTTATACTGGCTCCTTCAGGCACCAATCCATGCTCATCCCTAACCTCATAAGTCCATCTTCCATGACCTACTCTGGAGCCTGTATCCTCATCCAGTCCAAGAACATGTGCCATTCTGAAAAAGCTGTCGTGACCTTCAACCGCAGAAGGCTGGTTGATGCCAATAAAGGTACCACCCTCATAAACCCATTTCGTCAGTAAGTCCACACACTTGTTGTCATTCCAGTACTCCCCACCACTCCATGCTGAACCAGCAGAGCCGGCATTGATCACTACATCACAATCCTGTAGAATTCCCTGACGGATATCTTCAAAATCAATGAATTGCACTTCAATCGGCAATCCGGATAAAGCCTCATTGACATGAATCAAATCATGCATATACGTTTCATGGAAATGTCCGGACAATGTCCACGATCTCAATTTTCCCCAACTATGCAGAATAGCTACCTTCGTCTTCATGTGATAGGGCTTGCCTTCATGGTGCAGTTCCTTAATTTCTCTGAACTCATTGGCAATCTTTTCGATGTAATCGCAAAAATCCGGGTAAGGCTCTACAAGATGCAAATATCCGCCCAGTCCAATCCGGTCAATAGGCTCCCGCAGCAAGGCGCGCCGAATATTAATCCAATACTTTTTGGCATCCAGCGTGGGGTTCCCCCCTTCCATAAAGGTAGGAAGTCCGCCTAAACCAACCGGAAATAAGTATGGATGCAGCCGAATCTCATGCGTATTCACTTTTACACCTGAGCAAAGTCTCGCCTCGTAACCTGAGAACACACATTTAATCAACCCGTCAAATCCAAACTCTTGAAAACGGTCATTGTAAGGCTCCATACCAACCCAACTGTCATCATAGAAAACATAGGCCAGCTTGTCGTGCCTATGCACAATGTCAATTAATTTCTTGCCAAATTCGATTACAAAATCATTGATAAATGCCATCCAATCCAGCTTGCGCTGCTCAGCCGGGATATGACTGACGCGGTATTTCCCGCCATTCACAAAATCCTCGGCAGTCATCGAATACCCGTATTTCTTGGCAAACAGATCAAGCGCTCTTGAACTTACCGTAAAATCATATGAACCCCAGTCAGAGAACAGATGGCGATTGCGCTCATTACTACCCCAGATCCAGGCGAAATTATAAAATAAGGAGGTAAACCGAACAACCGTGGTTTCCTTATGATGGAGACACCAATCTTCCATCCAATCCAGCAGATACTTTTGCGTTTCTGCATAGACGGGATCAATCTGCATCAAATGCTCTTTGTCCCAATGATTCGTTGTGTGATTGTACATGGAAATCTCTTCCCAGATCCGGTAGGCCATGAAGCTTACGGTGTATTTATGCCAAGGAACAATTCCGGTAATGACTACATTTCCGGATTCCCTTTCATAATTCCACTGTTCTCTTGGAACTTCCTCCCCGGTCGTTCTGTCAAAAACCTGCCAATAGTTAAACGCCTCTTTAGAATCATTAACTTTGAATTGTTCAGCAAAAAAATCCTCCATCAGATAGATGGATACATAATCTTGTACAGCTACCTTCGGATTTGTAATTAAAAAACACTGCTGCAGCTTATCAAGATTGTGGGACGCCCACTCATTATGATCTCTGATGATACAGATTGTCGAATATATGCCGTACCCAGCGTTTATAATCTCATCGGACAATTGCGTGCCGTCACTGTCACGGATGACATCGGCACCCCACCGTTCAGCTAATTTCAGGGTCAGCGCCTCATAACCGGATTCTCCCGGTAGTGTAAAGGCCCCCGTAGTTTGTTTAGACAACTTGGTTCCCTCCTAATTCAACATATCGGATAGAAAAGCCAATGCCAGGCCTTGACCCCAGCCCTGAATCCAGTCTTTTGGAATATTACGATACCCATCCCGATCTTTCATAACCGCTGTGCCGCCCGACACACCTAGTACCCGTCCGTCCTCGCTAATATGGTTCAAGATGCCGTCCAATGCCTTTTGCACGTATTTGGTATGCAACGGATTGCCGTTATTGATCATGGCTGCCGCGATACCGCAAGATGCAGACACCTCCTCGTAGGACTCCTCGTCATCCAGTACCGTCCGCCACAGGCCGTTCTCCGTTTGAACACCCTTCAGTGCAGCCAGTTGATCTCGAAGCGAACACTCCACGTCCATGCACTGTGGATATAAATACCAGTCCTTCAAATGAATTTTAACTTGCGACATGGTATAGGCTCCCCAAGCATTCGCTCTCCCCCAGAAAAATCCGGACATGTGATCCTGCTTGACATTATTGTAGCCATGGTACCAGAAACCGCTACTAGGATCTTGCAGGTATTTGATATGCCAGTAATATTGGTTTAAGGCGTCCTGGATCATTTCCTCATCCTTTAATTTGGTTCCTACACGCAGCAGAAAAAATGCCGCCATAAACAATGTGTCCGCCCATGCCTGTTCTGGAAAATCATTAGCAACGGATACCGTATGCTGCAGAACATTGTCTCCGAACCTGAGAGCATGGTTCCGAATATAATCCACCTTGCTCATCACAATATCCCAATATTTCTGGTCCCCTGTTTCTTCATACAATGTGATCAGCATATGACCCATAGCACATGTGTTTACCGTCCAATGCGGCAGCCCCAGCTCGATATATTCATCCGCCCACTGCACAAGCATATTCAAATACTCTTTATTTCCTGTTTTGGTATAGGCTCTGGATACACCATAATAGGCCACACCGCAAGGCCAGTCCCACGTCAAATCCATCGCCATTGTTTTTCTGACGACTTTGTCGATGACTCTTAATATTTCTTCCTTGTCATAAGTTAATTGAAGCATCTATGTTCTCCTCTCTTTCGCACACGCCCCCAAAGGCGCTTGAGAGCTGTTCGTCACCGTTTTGAAAACGCTTTACTTATTCCATTGTACGCAGTAAAATAGTCTCCATCTAAGCATATTCGCAACAAAACTGTGCAATTCCAATCATTTATGTGATGATTTTGCAAAAATCCAATAAGCGACTTCCAATAAACAGTATATAGATCGAAATGGTCTAGTTCGTCTATATATTGCACCTTGGAGCGATTGGAATCGAATTTTGCAAAATCCTGATGTATATCTGCTGGTTAAAATCAAAGTCATGGGGGTATTGAATATGCCCAGAAAAAAGAAGCCCGTTATAGAATATCGGCACTACAGCTTGCCTATAAATTTCCCTGTCTTGCTATTAAGCGGTGAGCGTTGGAAGATTTCAGATATTAAAAGTGAGCATCTCCATTTCCATAACCATTTAGAGATTGGTATATGCTATTCAGATAGCGGCATCATGGAGATCAAAGGAGATTCTGTACCCTTCAAAGCGGGCGATGTGACCTTCATCCCCAGGTATCTTCCTCATACCACGTATAGTTCGCCAAATACAGCCAGTCTTTGGTCTTATATCTTTTTTTCGCCAGAGGATCTCTTTCAACATTCATTTAAAAGTGCTTACAGCAACTTCGAGCCGAATTTGTGGGTGGTTAAGGGTATGAACTGTATATTGGATAAGGAGCAACATCCCAAGGTTTATACACTTGCGACTTCAATCGTAGAGGAATTAAAACAGCAGAATCCTTACTATCAGGAAAGTGCCTACGGCTTATTGCTATCCCTTTATATAGAACTCCTTAGAATTCATTCCAGGAATGAACTGTTGGCAGATCAAGAAACAGAGCATAGTCTGAAAAGCGATTTTGTCATTTCTCCGGTTCTGGAATACATCACGAAAAACTATATGAACCCCATTACCATGGATTTTTTGGCCGATCTGTGCCATCTAAGTACAACTCATTTCCGAAGAAAATTCCATGAAATTATGGGGACGTCGCCTCTCGATTTCCTAAACAGCACCCGAATCGAAGAGGCTTGCAAGCAGTTAAAAAGCACGGAGGATTCTATTCTTTCGATCTCCGAACAAGTCGGTTTTCATTCCATTTCCAGCTTCAACCGTTGCTTTTCCAGGCTTATGGGAAAGCCGCCAAAAGAATGGCGTAAAGGGGCGCAATCCGAAGCGCAATCCGCGAAAGCGTCTATACTGGAGTTTACGGGGTGGGTTTGATTTTACCAAACGGAATCAAGCAGCTCGTCCAGTTCCCGAATTCTGGCCACCGATGGTGTTTGTATAAGGTTGCCTTTGACCATGACCATAGCTACATCCGACAAAGCTTTTATGTTGTTCAAAGGGTTTTGCTCCATCACGATTAAATCCGCCTGTTTTCCGATATCAATGCTCCCTGTAAGGTGATCAATGCCTAAGATTTCCGCATTAGATTTTGTTACCCGTTCGATGACCTGACCCGCGTTCAGTTTCGTTTGTCTCATAAAGTGGTCCAGTTCCCGCCAAATATCATAGTGGGTGACGTAGGACATTGCGGCATCCGCTCCAACCCCGATTTTGATATGATGTTCCACAGCCTGTCGTAGCCCCTTCAGCATAGAGTCGTACACAAGCCGGGAATTTTCCTTAACAGTCTCATTCACCTTCGTTAGGTTCGTGTCCAACTTCGCAGTGGGATACGCAGCCTGCATCGTAGGAATCAAGGCGGTATAGCCCTTTAATGCCCTAGGATTGTTTTTGTACAGACTTATGATCTCCTCATCCATCTCCGCACCGTGTTCAATGGTATCCACCCCGCCCTTTAGCGCGATTCTTACGCCTTCGGTACTTTCCACATGGGCCGCTACACGCATACCGATTTTATGGGCTTCCTCGCAGATGGCGGCAACCTCTTCCTCCGTCATTTGCAAGCGGCCTGCTTCACCGACCATGTTGGCATCGGTAACCCCGCCAGTCACGCATATTTTGATTAGATCTACTCCGTTTTTCACATTGAGTCTTACATTTTTTCTCGCTTCCCATGGCGAATCGCCGATCAAAGCCAAATAGGGTGCCCCATGACCACCCGTTACGCTCAGGAAATACCCGGACACCAAAAGATTGGGGCCAACAAACCGGTTTGCATTAATTTCATCTCGAAGCTGTACATCAGTATAAAAAAACTCGCCGACGCTGCGCATCGTGGTTACACCGGAATGCAGTGCCGTCAGTGCATTTTTCTTCACCCGTTTTTTTAACACACTTCGGCCCAGCCTCGTATCCAAAATATGATGGAATGCAAAATTCAGCAGCCCTTCGCTTGCAGACAGCGTAAATGGCTTTCCATCTGCAAAAAGATGGACGTGCGCATTAATGAGGCCAGGCATCACATATTTCCCCGATACATCGATCGTTTGATAATGGCTGGGGATAGACAAATCGCTTGTCTTCCCGATCTCCTGAATCAGCCCGTCTTCGTGAATTAAAATCGTCATCATTTTTTCAACGTCTTTTTTCGCGTCTCCATAAATCACATTGCAGTTCTTAAGTGCATAACCTGTCTTCATCGTTTCTCCCTCCTGTTTACGCTCACGGTGTTTAATAATGAATTACTTATTCATTTTTGGAACAAAAAAATATAGGGACTGTCTTGATGCCAGAAAAATGATAGACTGTCCCGCAAATAATCATTCCTACTTGTCGACATTATTCATTCAAGTTTTTTAGTCCATGTAGCCTGTATAGACTAAGTGCCTCAAAAATCCGTTTCCGGCTATCGGCGCTCATATCCCTCTTCAATAAATCCAAAATCATATTGATGACATTATTGGCAATGATGTTCAGCAAAATCATATTCTCATCGGTTCCGATTTCATACCTTTTATAAGTATTTTTCAAATAGGGCTTCTTGGTTTCGATCATCAAATCGATCAGTTCGTTTTTTGCATCGCTGTAAATCGTGCCTTTATTTTTTTCGAAAATAATGACGATCTGCATGCTATATTGAGTTAATAGGTTGATTTGCTCCTGAACAATGGCCGATTTTTTTTCGTTATTGGTTTCTTCAAAAAAAGTCTGGTTATCGATATGAATGCTTTCCACTAACACATTCTTCAAATATTCCACTAAAGACGGCGGAACAACCGAATAAAATAACTCCTTTTTATTTTTAAAATAAGTATAAATATTTCCGACTGAAATTTGGATTTCATCCGCAATATCGCTCATTTTGGCATCTACAAAGCCTTTTCGAAAAAACACCTTTAAAGCGGCTGATTCAATTTCTTTTTTCACTTCATCTTTTTTCGCCTGTATAATAAACACCCTCAATCAATAATGAATAAACCATTCATTTTTAGTGTAATTCAGTGGCTTAGATCTGTCAAACCAGAGCAAAACAACAGAAACTTTGATAGTTATGATAGGTGATAATTCCATTGCATAGCCCAATATAAAAAAACAGGGAAAAGACATGACGGAAGCGGGTTTGTCCCGTTTTCCACTCAACTTTTTTCCCCGATTTCTTTCAAGTCCTTATTCATGTTTTCAGTGAGAACAACCCTGACACGATGTGTCCTCATCATTGAAAGTTATTTATTTTCATAACGTACTGCGCCGTAACTCATAAAAATACTGCACAATGGGATGCTTTAACTTCATCTTCTCGGTCATGTTTAATATTCGCTTTTTTCCAACTCGTCTGTCCACTAAAGCTAGAATATTCAATAAGATATCATTACTCTCTAAGCTGTCCTCTATAGAAGTAGTTAAAAACTTATTAGCTACAACATTAAAATTAGACTTGCTTAATGAGGCCTGTGCTGACAAAAGCTCCTTTGCATGCTCTGATATTTTTCTACTTCTTGCAATTACTTGTAGACGATCCTCCGGAACGTTCCCATTAGTATCTTTTCTGACCGCTTCAATTTCTTCATTGCTGATAGGAACTTGGATATCTGGATCATTCTTGATCTCCAACTCCGTCTGATACCATTTGATTGGACTAGTGATATCATTCATATTGAGTATGTTCTTCTTATCTACAGTTATATAACAAATTCCAGACTTATCAGGCAAATAACGGTAACTGGTCGCTCGGTATTCGACCCTTCCGTCTAACGCAGGACAGCGGAAGCTCTCCAGTTGTTGCTTCAATTTACTCCAGGACATATACCCTCCTATGTTTTCAATGCCTACTAACAGCCCGTTCCCCAACTTGGCAATTTAATTTCCACGTTACTCTACCTCATCATGTTCCTTGCTTCCAAACTCATCAAGCAATGTACGCACTTCACTTGTTGATTTGGCGTTCATTAAGCTGTTTCTGAGTTCACTTGCCCCTCGGAATCCACGGACATATATTTTGAAGAAGCGGGCGAGAGGGCTGAACGAACGTGGCTCCTGCGCTGAATAATGATCATGGAGATCTAGATGAAGCCGCAGCAGTTCAAGCAATTCCTCACTGCTGTGTTCCTTCGGCTCCTTCTCAAACGCAAATGGATTCTGGAAAATACCACGCCCAATCATAATGCCATCCACACCATATTGCTCAGCGAGCTTCAAGCCGGTCTGACGGTCCGGAATATCTCCGTTAATGGTCAGCAGTGTATCTGGTGCCACCTCATCACGAAGTTTCTTAATCTCCGGAATCAGTTCCCAGTGAGCGTCTACTTTACTCATTTCCTCTCTTGTCCGCAGATGAATGGACAAATTCACAATGTCTTGTTTCAAAATATGGGTCAACCAGTCGCGCCATTCATCTACGGCAGTGAAACCGAGCCTTGTTTTTACACTGACGGGCAGTCCCCCGGCTTTGGCGGCCTGAATGATATCCGCTGCGATTTCGGGACGGCAGATCAGGCCGCTTCCCTTCCCATTCTCCGCTACATTCGCTACAGGACAACCCATATTAATATCGATGCCTTTGAAGCCTTCTTTCGCCATACCGATGCTCATTTCACGGAAATATTCCGGCTTATCTCCCCAGATATGGGCCACCATGGGCTGTTCATCCTCTGTAAAAGTCAAACGCCCGCGTACACTTTTGTTCCCCTCCGGGTGACAATAACTCTCTGTATTCGCAAACTCCGTAAAAAACACATCCGGTCTGGCTGCTTCACTTACGACATGGCGAAACACAACATCCGTCACATCTTCCATCGGTGCCAGTATAAAAAAAGGTCGTGGCAAATCACGCCAAAAATTATTCGTCATATCAAAAACTCCTCTATAAATACCAGGACAAATCTTTGGTCCCAAAATGGTAAAGCTAACCTGTTCATGTCCTTGCTTCTTCTTCACATATAACACGTTTAAGCAACGTAGTTCAAACGGCAGTATATGTTAAGCATAGACATCTAAATGAGTATATCATACCCAAGAGAGGAGCAGACTCCCCAAAAGACTCGCAAAAAAAGGAAGAGCGCCGCCCCTCCTTGCCATCTTCTATAACGTACTGCGCCGCAGTTCATAGTAATACTGCACGGCATAACTTCCCCCAACTTACGCCGTTCCCATGCGAATGGCTTAAAAAAGAGAGCCGAGGAATAATATCCTTGACCCCTTTCGTCAATTTCTACACATGAATACCCAAAATTTTCAGCTGTTCATTGATTCTGGCTTCAAGTTCAGCGATTTCTTGTTTATCTTGCTCTAGTAGCTTATTTACTTTATCAAGGTCAATGACTTGCTCCTCTTCAAACGTATCCACGTAGCGAGGAATATTTAAGTTAAACTCATTTGCTTTGATTTCTTCAAGTGATGCCACATGAGCATATTTATCAACATCTACACGATTTCGGTACGTTTCTATAATCTTATTGATGTTTTTATCAGTAAGTTTGTTTTGATTTTTACCTTTTTCAAATTCATTGCTTGCATCGATAAACAAGATGTCTTTTGTTTTACGATTTTTCTTGAATACTAAGATCGTAGTTGGGATGGATACGCCATAAAACAAGTTAGCAGGTAATCCTATAACTGTATCAAGATAGTTTTTCTCAATGATCGTTTGGCGAATCGCACCTTCTGCTATACCACGGAACAAGACACCATGCTATTTTAGATTTATTAAATCTTTCCGCCTACTCCTTTAAACTTATCTACAAAGGCAGAGATTTTCTGAAAAACGCTCTGCTTTTTTGTTAAATACTGAGGATTAAGAGGACTCATTTTAGGAAGAATTTCATTAAGCTCCGTTCCATTTTCACTAGCATATTCTTTTTTCAATGAATTTAAAATATATCTTTTTGCGGCCTCTTCACTAAGGCTTTCAGTAGTAATCAATTCTTCTGCTTCACGTTTTTGCTCCTTTTGAGCAAATGAGAAGAAGGCATCAATAATACTTGCTTTATCTTGAATATTATCCAAGTCTGTTTGATTAATAAAATCGATGATCAAACTTTCTTTCGCACGGTTCCCTACACTCGAACGAATTAAACGACGTACCTCTTCAACCAACGATTCTTTATCTTTTATTTTTTTGTTATTTTCAAAAATAAGTTCAAGAATATAATCTAAATTGATCTCTTGTGATTTTAGAAGATCTACTTCAAAGACAACCTCATCCCAATCAATAGAGGAATTGTCTTTTTGTTTTCCGTTTTTCTCACGACGAAGCCAATCACGAATATCATTATAGGATGAACGATAATCTTGAATCGTTCTTTCTTCTGGTACATTAATTTCTTGCATGGCAGCTATATCTTCATCATTCATATAGTGAGTAGATTTAAAATTTTCCAAAGCCTCAGAGTCATTGAGATCTACTGTTTGTAAAGCTTTTAGACTTGAAAACTCATCATAATTCTGCAAAATATTTTCAACACGCAAATATTCACCAAAAAGCTTGGCAAACTCTTTTTTATCTTTTTCAGTAGAAATATCTTCAACATCAGGAAAACGTTCTTGCAGCTCTTTTACTACGTCTACATAACCACGCCGGGCTTCCCCCGTTGCGATATCAGTAAACCCTTCCATATACTCTTTGTAGCTTTTTTCCAGCACTACATTTTTAGTGTTTGTATCCCCGAAAAGAGTAATAGCATCTATAGTGGCTTGTTCTAAATCTCTAAACGTAATGATATTTCCAAAGGTTTTAGTTGCATCATAGATACGATTTGTTCTCGAAAAGGCTTGCATCAAACCATGATACCTGAGATTTTTATCAACAAATAAAGTATTTAATGTAGGAGCATCGAACCCGGTTAAAAACATGCCTACAACAATCAATAAATCGATCTCTTTGTCTTTTACTCGTTTAGCAAGGTCACGATAATAATTTTGGAATTCCTTACTTTCTACGCCATAATTGGTTTTAAACATGGCATTATAGTCTTTAATGGCTAAACTTAAAAACTCTTTTGCACTACTATCCATTGCTGAAGGTTCAAAAGTTTCATCAAGAATTTCACCTATAGCATTTTGCTCTTCATTAGCAGCAAAGGAGAAGATTGTCGCAATCTTAAGGGGTTTACTGCTTCCCTGTTGTAAGTTATTTAATGATTCATAGTAGAGTTTGGCTGCATCAACACTGCTCACAGCAAACATGGCATTAAATCCTTTTCCATTCGCATTTAAACGGTGGGTTTTTATTTTAAAATTATGAAGAATATATTGAGAAATTTCTTTAATCCGTTCAGGATGTAGTAATGCTTCTTTATTTTCTGCGGCCGATAGCTTTTTCTCGTCCTGTTCTTTTTCAATCGTTTTGAACTTGGGACGTACATCGTTATAATCTACTTTGAACTTTAAAACTTTTTCATCTCTAATGGCATCCGTAATTACATAAGAGTGTAACTCTCGACCAAAGACAGAAGCAGTCGTTTCAGAACCTAACGCATTCTCTGGGAAAATAGGCGTACCTGTAAATCCAAATTGATAGAACTTCTTAAACTTTTTATTGATATTTTTTTGAGCTTCACCAAATTGTGAACGGTGGGCTTCATCAAAAATAAATACCACTTGCTTATGATATATAGGTAACTCTGTTTCGCTTTTAATTAGGTTATTCAGTTTTTGAATCGTCGTCACAATAATTTTATTATCATCTTTTTCAATGTTACGTTTTAATCCTGCGGTACTTTCTGAACCATTAACACTATCAGGAGAAAAACGCTGATACTCTTTGATCGTCTGAAAATCCAGGTCTTTGCGATCTACAACAAAAAATACTTTATCTATAAAATCCAGTTCAGTAGCCAAACGAGCTGCTTTAAAACTTGTAAGCGTCTTCCCTGAACCCGTTGTATGCCAAATATATCCGCCACTTTCAGTGGTTCTCCAATTTTTGGATAAGTGTGAACTTTTAATTTTCCATAAAATTCTTTCTGTAGCCGCAATTTGATAAGGACGCATAATCAGTAGATTATCGCTCGCATCAAAAACGGAATATTTCAGTAGTATATTCAGTAAAGTATTTTTTTGAAAAAATGTAGCTGTGAAATCTTTTAAATCTTTAATCAGGGTATTATCTGATCTAGCCCAATTCATCGTAAAATCAAAACTGTTTTTATCACGTTTAGTCGTATTAGCAAAATAACGGCTATCTGTCCCATTAGAAACCACGAAAATCTGTAAATATTTAAACAGAGAGTTTTCTGAATTAAAACTCTCTTTACTATATCGATGAACCTGATTAAAGGCTTCACGTATGGCAATCCCACGTTTTTTAAGCTCTACTTGTACTAAAGGTAAGCCATTGACTAAAAGGGTAACATCATATCTGTTGGCTTGCGTTCCTTTTTGTTCAAATTGGGAAATGACTTGCACTTTATTATTGGCGATATTCTTTTTGTCCACTAGGTAGATGTTTTGAATATGCCCATCATCAAAGACAAAGTCATAAATGTAATTATTATGAATTTTACGTGTTTTATCAATATGGTTATCACTGGGTTTATCTAAAAACTGTTCACAAAATCTAAACCATTCAGCTTCTGAAAATTGTACATTATTAAGGTTTTGCAGTTGCACTCGGACATTAGCAAGCATTTTTTCATGAGTGGTTAAACTTGGTAGATGTTCATAACCTTGATTGTCCAAATCTTGAATCAGTTCTCGTTCCAAATCAGCTTCTGTCTGATAATCAGCTCCTTGCTGATCGATCTTCGTATATTTATCCAGAACGATGAAGTTGTTTGATTCTACAATGGGTTTGAAATCGCTCATTCATTTCCCCCCTTAATTAATTTTTTAAACCTATATATCTCTTTAATTTCACTAATAAGATGCCTTAAAACATTCTTGTCATCATTTGTTAGTTCAACGATTTCTTCACCTGAATGCTTCGAATGACTGGATAAGTTCAGAATCCTTTTTTCATATGCAGCATGACTTCCTTTAACAGGTAATAACAAATCTCCCCAATCAGAATAACCTAAAAAGGTGGACATTTTCTCTAAAATGTTTCGAAGAAAGTTAAAATGATATTTATATATTTGCTCAGATGCAATAGCTTTGTCGATTTCATTTATTAGAAAAAGATGATAAGAAAAAGGCGAATCATTAGGCTGAGATATGAGCTCATAAATGCCTTCTTCTTTCTTTTCTAACCTATGTTTTTTAAAGTGTTTATTATTGTTGTAGCCTGTTTCCCTGTTAGAATTGTTAAATTCATTACAGAGTACATTATAAAAAAGGGGATTATGTGTAGTTATAATAAATTTAAGGTTTGGTATATTGGATTTTATTAATTGTGCTAAATCTACTGCTAATTCAATCAAGTGATTATCATCTAATGAACTTACAGGATCATCTATAAATACATACTCTAACTGGTCAAACTGATTTGTTCCTCTATTACTTGGTTCAACTACGTTTAATACATCAATAACTTGTTCAAGCAGAGTATAAAAAACACACCATACAAAATTACTCTCTTCACCTTTTGAAATTTTAATGTTATTAGAACGTTCTTCATTACCACGTTCATATGAAAAAGTTATTTCTGTAAAAGCACCTATTGTTATATCTTTTCCATCTTTATCTTTAATACTATATTCTTCATTAAAACGCGGATTTAATTTTTTATCCGAATAATTTTGGAAATTTTTAATAATATTACCATCTTGTCCTTGCTCTTCAAATATCCATTTTGTAAAAGAATTCGGATAGATTTTCAGTTTTGGTTCAGTATCATTTTGTAGATCATTATCCCAATAAAATAAATCTTCCGTAAAAGCATTATAGTAAAGAAATTTAACCGCTTCTAATTCCTCAAATTCAGTATCCTCTTTTCCTTGCGGTGCAATTAACAATTTGAATTCTCGTGAGAGCCTTGTTTTACCTGTTCCGTTAAAAGCATAAATTAATTGAACGTTTTTTCCATTATCTTTTAACTGTTGTGCAATTTCATTTAAACTCTTTCCCATACTATGCTTCTACCTCCTCTTTTGGAAAGCTAAGAAGCATATTACGGTAATATTCGAATTGTTTTTGACGCAATTCTATTTCACGAGGTAAATCCTCAGTGATTGAAGATGTCAAGGCGTCGAATTTGTCTAAAATAGATACGATGCGTGCTTGTTCAGAAGTAGTGGGAATAGGTATTTTATAATTTGAAATCATCTGTAAATTTAAACCACCACGAGTTCCACTTCCTGAGGATATTTGACGTAAATTATCATATTGAGTTTTTAAATAATGAAAAATATAATCCGTATTAACTTTACTTTCATCAAACGTTAATGCAGCAAGAGATTGATTAGTTGTTAAATCAATTCTAATTCTTGCAACTTTTCCACGGGTCTTACCTTGTCCTGCCAATGCAATAACAATTGAGTTTTTGGGAACAAACTTAGCACTAGAATTTTCCAAACCTGATTTAGTAATATATTTCTCTGTAGCATATACAGTTTCTAAATTAACTTCTCCTGAGCTCATCCAAGGAATTGTACCATTCTCCCAATATTCTGTAACACCTGTTTTAGGTGTCCCACCTGAATAAATTTTTTCAGCAACTTCCCCCAAAGCCTTCCATTCAACTTCATCCTCGTCAAAACTCAGCAACTTATCACGGTAATAGGTATATTGCTTTTTACGAGCTGTAAGCTCTACTGTAAGCTCTACTGTAAGCTCTGCTGTAAGCTCTGTTAAGATATCCAAAATACGGACGATTTCTTCCTGTACTTTTAGAGGTGGGATGGGAATTTGGGCTTTACTTAGGCCGTTCGCATTAATCGCAGAAATTTTCCCTGAAGATATATATTTCTTAATTTGGTCATGAAAATGCTTGGTTCGCAAAAAGTATGAAACATACTTAGGATTCAAAGAACTTCTATATGCAAAACAAGCATCATGAATAACAACTCCTGTAGGACCAAGCCAAGCAGTACCTATCCCAATATCTTCAATTGTTTCCCCAGCAGCAACAATTATTACGTCACCATGTTCTGCAACTCGTAGCTTTGAGGCTAGATCATGACTCACGAATGATTTAGTTTTATCTGCCCAGATATTATAATGTGTATACATTTCTCCATAATGAATACATGGGAAACCTTCTGAGAGCATATCGGTTTTTACAAACCTTTTGCCACGTGTGAATTCGCCAATCTCCCCCAAAGTCTTCCACTCAACCTGAACCCCATCAAGCAATTCCTCTATAAAATTGGGCTTAATCATGATTCAATCCCCTCAACAACCTTATCTATTTCCGCACGAAGCTGATCGATCTTGGCTACCGTCATTTTTATTTCTGCATTCAGCTCATTTATATTAACAATTTCCCTTGTATCTTTTGCTTCCACATAGGAGCTTACAGACAGATTGTAATCATTTTGAACGATTGCATCATAATCAACAGATTTCGCAACATGCTCAACATCTTCTTTGCAATCAAACATGCTCATAATTTTCTCAATATGTTCATCTGTCAGTACATTATTATTGATTCCTTTTTTATAGAAATCCACACCGCTAGCATCTATAAATTGAGTTTTATTATCCGTTTTATGCTTGGAAAGAACCAAAATATTAACCGCAATTGAAGTCCCATAAAATAGGTTCGGCGCCAATGAAATAACCGTTTCAACAAAGTTGTTATCAATCAGATACTTTCTGATTTTCTGCTCTGCGCCACCACGGTAAAAAATGCCAGGGAAGCAAACAATCGCTGCACGTCCTTTACTTGACAAGTAACTAAGCGCATGAAGGACAAAGGCGAAATCGGCTTTGGATTTTGGGGCTAATACGCCCACAGGAGCAAATCGTTCATCATTAATAAGCGTTGGATCATCGCTACCGATCCAATTTACGGAGTAAGGAGGATTCGATACAATCGCATCAAAAGGCTTTTCGTCACCAAATTGAGGGTCTAAAAGCGTATTTCCCAATGCAATGTTGAACTTATCGTAATTGATGTTGTGTAAAAACATATTCATACGAGCAAGGTTATACGTCGTATGGTTGATCTCCTGTCCATAAAAACCATCTTCAATAACATGAGCGTCGAACTGTTTTTTGGCTTGTAAGAGCAAGGAACCTGAACCGGCAGCCGGGTCATAAATCTTATTAATAGTAGTTTGCTTGTGTATCGCTAATTGTGCAATAAGTTTAGATACAGGCTGCGGTGTGAAGAATTCTCCTCCGGATTTCCCTGCATTAGCAGCATAATTAGAGATTAAATACTCATAAGCATCACCAAAAAGGTCAATGTGGCTATCTTCAAAACTACCAAAATTAAGCCCTTCCACGCCTTTAATGACAGCAGCTAAACGACTGTTTTTGTCTTTTACCGTATTTCCTAATCTATTGCTTGTCGTATCGAAATCAGCAAATAACCCTTTAATATCCAGATCAGAAGGATAACCGTTTGCTGAACTTTCAATAGAAGAAAATATAGCAGCTAAATCTGTATTCAAACTTTCATTAACATTGGCGTTTTTTGCAATATTGGAGAACAATTGACTCGGATATATGAAATAACCTTTTGTTTTGATGGCATCTTCTTTGATCTCTTCAGTTATAATGCTATCGTCAAGTTCTGCATAATTGATGCTTTCGTCGCCGGCTTCAATATAGCTAGAAAAATTCTCACTAATAAAACGATAAAAAAGAGTTCCCAAAACATATTGCTTAAAATCCCATCCATCTACTGAGCCACGAACGTCATTGGCTATTTTCCAGATTTGAGATTGTAATCCTGCACGTTGTTGTTGTACTGCACTTGACATTTGTATACCTCCGATTTTTACAATAAGCATTCTCGAAACTCCAAAAGCCCGATTTTTCTCTGTTTTCCTGCTTTTCTAGACGCTTTTCTTAATATTTTCTTCTTGTACATCTATCATCTCTTAAGTTCCCTAATTAGAATAGAGAATTCCATTCGAATTTATTATACCAAATGAAACGAGATGTCTTCGGCCGTTCGATTGTGGGCTGCTAATGAGAGCCGTTGTGTACAGCTGCCATGGATCTGCGAAATGCTCCAAAAAACCTTGGACGCGGGATGCTACGTCCTACTTAAAACAAGGCAAAACGCTTAGTAATTCGAACCATTCCACAGCATTTTGGAGTACAACCTATTTCGCCGACGCGAGTATTCGTCATTGGATGACTAAATAAAGTTTTACAACCAAAGATGCATGCACGGCAATTTAAAACGAATAGCCCCTTATGCTTTAGCGAGTGGTTCATGACTTTACCTGAGTGCAAGGCATTTTAATGAAAAGCGTAAGTTAGAGCAAAACTGCCAACGCACGAGTTTAAGCGTAAAAGTCTTCAGTATTAAAGGCTAGCCGGTTGTACTTTCTTTTTTATTCAGCGAAGTGCAAAGCTCTTATAGAATTACCAGATATATGCGAATCCCTAATCTTGCTCATAAGTTCAATTTTTACTTATCAAAATACTAATCCAAGAAACAAGTAAGAATACAAAATCAGACGCGTCCCCAATCCGTCCCCAACTCAAACATTCACTTATTCCAAACCCCGCCATTCCAACAATGCCACACTCTCCACATGCACCGTATGCGGGAACATATCCACAGGCTGTACTTCCACTGTACTATACCCGCCATCCTCCAATATTCTTAAATCCCGTGCCAGTGTGCTTGGATTACAGGATACATACACCACGCGTTCTGGCTTCATCTCCAGAATGGTATCGAGCAGGCGTGGATCGCAGCCCTTACGGGGCGGATCGACGACGATAACGTCGGCGGTGATGCCTTGCTCTTTCCACGCAGGAATGACGTCTTCGGACGCGCCTACCTCAAATTTCACATTACGCATTTCGTTCAATAGCGCATTACTTCGTGCATCGTCGATGGCTTCTTTGACGATCTCCACCCCATACACCTGGTCTGCATGCTGAGCGAGGAACAAGGAGATCGTGCCGATGCCGCAATACGCATCAATTACCGTTTCTTTGCCCGTGAGCCCGGCATATTCGACGGTTTTGCTATACAGCACTTCTGTTTGTACGGGATTCACCTGATAAAAGGATCGCGCGGAAATCGCAAACTGTACGTTTCCAATGTAGTCGTAGATCACGTCACGACCCCACAGTACACGAGTCTCGTCGCCAAAAATAACGTTCGTTCGCTTCGTATTCACGTTCTGGCATATGCTTGCCACGTGTGGGATATGCTCACGGATACTGCCGATCCACGCATCTGCATGCGGAATATCTCGCCCATTCGTCACGAGCACCAGCATCATTTCACCCGTGCGAAAAGCAGTCTTTACAACGACATGGCGCAGCAGCCCACGTCCGGTTTCTTCATTATATGCACTGATGCCCAGCATTCGGCCAATCTCTTTCACACGTGCGACAACTTCGTCATTACGCTCGTCCTGAATGAGACAGGTGTTCATATCCACAATTCGATGGCTACCGCGTGCGTAGAAGCCGCCGACAAGCCCGCCTTCAGTGACACCAATCGGCACCTGGGCTTTGTTGCGGTATCGCCAAGGCTCACTCATACCGAGTGTAGGATGCACGACTACGCCATGTACACGCGACATGCTGTCGGCATTTCCATCCGCATTCATGGCCGAATCAGAAGTCGTGACTGTATCGGCCTCACCATCTGTATCCGCAGAAGCAGCCAAAACCTGTGCAGTATGCTCACTGGGCTCTGTAGCCACACTCAGCTTCCCGATACGCTCCAGCACGTCCACGACATGCTGGCGTTTCCAGCTAAGCTGCGCTTCGTAGCTCATATGCTGGATCTGGCAGCCACCGCATTGATCGTAGATGGCGCACGGAGCTGCAATTCGGTCAGGGCTAGCCTGCGCGATATCCAGCAGCTTGGCATACCCATACTGCTTTTTCGTTTTCAGCACCTTTACCCGTACCTTTTCCCCCGGTAACGCACCTGGAACGAACAGCGTAAAACCCTCTACACGTCCTACGCCTTCGCCATCGTGGTTCATGCCGATGATGTCTATCACGGCCTCATCATTCTTTTGCACAGGCAGATCGGTACGCTCTGCACTGGATCGGTTACGATTGGAAGCTTCCTGACTTCGTCCACCGTTGGAAGAACGACGAATATTTCGTCCATTTTCCCTTTTCTTCTGAGCCACTTCATTCATATTTCCATTTTTATGTTTGATTTCGGCTTGAAGCAGCCCATTTCCAGCTCTAACTCGAGACTGTTCCGGTTCTCTCTCTCTTGTCGCCTTCATAGTCTTTTTGTGCTGATTTCCTTGAACAGGAGTTGCTGTCGCTGCATTCCGGCGGCTTTTTCCACGTCCGCTACGGTTATTCATCATGATTGTCACTTCTTTCTGATCTTCTTTTTATGCGGTATTTTCCTTCGGACGTCTAATTAGAATGGTCATCTAAACATACAAACATCAACTCGAAAATGCCGTTACTCCCTACGGAGAACGGCAAGAACCAATATGTTCACAAAAACAACTACCTACTCTTCATTCCATATACTATATTGCGTTGCCGCCCGGAAGCAGAAGTATTTCCTCATCATTCCTCACCGGAAAACATTCAAATGATGAGGTAAATTCCGGAAAGTCGCTGGCAAGGTACCGCCCAGTTCGCCATCCAGATTAAGCTGGACGTAGCCGGGTGAGGTCACTTCCATGTAATCTGTTTTAAAATAAACAATCTTCTTATCCTGCAAATGCTCACCACGCAGCGCAAGTGTTACCAACCGGATCATTTCCGCCAGATTGCATTTCCGCACAGCGATGACATCGAGGAGCCCATCATCTATTGTCGCCCCGGGAGCAAGCTTTTCAAACCCGCCCACCGAATTCGTATTCGCAATCAGGAAGAGCATAAACTCGTCGTGAATCACTTCCTGACCCGATGCCTTGATGATCAGCTCCTGTGGAGCAAGGCTGACCATCTTCTCCATACCTTTAAAATAGTACGCCAACTGGCCAATCATCGTTTTTAGCTTGCTCGGAACTTCATACGTAAGCTCGGTTAAAGTTCCCCCGCCTGCAATGTTGATAAAGTAGCGGTCGTTCGCTTTTCCGATATCCAGTGGCTTCGGATTTTGACGAATAACTAGGTCGCAATAATCCTCCCAGTGCTTGGGGATGCCTAGTGCCCTGGCGAAATCATTCGTCGTCCCCAAAGGAAACACACCCAGGGGCGGGCGGTTTTCTCTTTCAGCCATCCCGTTAATGACCTCATACAATGTACCGTCGCCACCCGCGGCGATAATCATGTCATACCCACGCTCAATGGCCTCTATTGCGGCACGCGTTGCGTCCCCTTCACCCGTAGTTGCATGGCAAGAGGCTTCAATACCACCTTCATCCAGGCGCTGCAAAACATCCGCAAGACGACGCTTCATTTCCTCACGCCCAGAGGTCGGATTATAGATTAATCTAGCTCTTTTCATTCCGTTACGCCACCCGTATATTTAATGATATTTATATTCACATAGCAGTTCATCACATTCAGTCTGTACAAAATATCATCATACTGGAAAAAGACCTCTTTTACAATAAAAGAAGCCAGACTTTGCCCAAATAAGGAAATTTAAGGCTAAGATGACGCTATAGCCGAACTAGACTACCTATGACTTGACCTTGCTTGCTTCTGCACACTTTGCAATAATTCACGAACTTGTCTATCCATCCAGCTTGTGAGCAAAGGATGCGGCAATAAAGGATCTCCTGAATAACGGTATTCGAGCCCCTGCAAGCGTTTAGGAATTATGTGGCTTGTAAAATATCCAGAACTCAAAAATAGCGGTGCCACAATAACATCATGACCCCGCTCCTGATTCCAATACGCTGCCTTGTCGTACACACTCTCGGGATTTAGCAAAGCGTGGTCCGTGATGATACCGCTCACGCTTTGCACCGTACGGGCCAACGAAGAAATCCCCTGCTCCCAGCGCTGAAAAAAGCCGTTGTGCACACTGCCGTGACCTACGAGTAAAATAACCTCTCTCGCAGGGTCGGCCGATAGCGGGCGAACCTTGTCCCACACCATGCGGGCAACATCTTCTCCGTCATCCAGCGGGCTGCCAAAATGCACTCGCGCCTTCATTCGAAACGGCTTCAAATCTGTTTCTTTGTCCGGCGCATCTTTGACACCCAGTGCATAGCTAATCTCATCTACATGCGTACTGCCTGATGACACAAACAAAGGTATAACCAATATATCTGTTACACCCAAGGCTTCCAGACGGTCAATACCATTTTGAATCAATCTTTCTTTAACCGTTTCCAAAAATGAAACCTCTACTGGTATTTCTTCCGGCAAATGAAGCTTTGCAACTGCCTGATCCACCTGTTCCACCCAATATGGCTCCCTAGAGCCGTGGCTGATTACCAGTATCCCAGGGCTCCGCATTAGCGTCCCAGACGTTCCAGAGTCATTTTATACCCATCATTACCATAGTTCAGACAACGTTTAACACGTGAAATGGTGGCTGTACTGGCCCCTGTCTCTGCTTCAATCTGATTATATGTGCTGCCTTTGCCTAGCATACGGGCAACCTCTAGACGTTGGGAGAGGGATTGAATTTCATTAATCGTGCACAGATCATCAAAAAATACATAGCACTCTTCCAAATTTTTAAGAGTTAAAATAGCTTCGAACAATTGATCAATACTTTTATCATTAAGCTTCTTAAGCTGCATGGATTATCATCTCCCAAGGTTACGATCTCTCCTCATTGTACCCGAGGAATAGTCGCTTTTTCAAGCATTAACGGTTTCACGCATTACAGAACAACATTATGACCATAGAAACGTACCGTACGAATGCCCAAATCCGCTTTTATACCTGATTTCGGGACACGCGCCTAAACCCACTGTGCGTTTGTAACATACAGTAGAGTATCAACCTGCAAAGGAATGTGATCTCATGCCTGGACACTACTATCATCGGAGGCCGCTACAGCGCTCCCTTTCCGATCCGTATAGTTCATCTCCTTATCCCGGACTCGATCCATACAACGAGGTTCCGCAAGCCGGTTCTTCCGGGCTGGTTCCTTACGAGGCGCCAGCGAGTATTACGGATTCTGCCGTGGTCACACCAGACCCGGTTCCAGCCAAAGGAGGACTGCTTGGAGGTCTTGGCAACCTCAGTAATCTCAACGAAATCAAAGGCTTCATTGACCGTATGGGTGGTATTGATGGAATTGTTGCTACGGTCGGCAAGGTGCAAAAGGTCATGTCCAGTGTGCAGCAATTTGCTCCAATGGCGAAGCTGATTATGGGCTCTCTCCCAGCATTCGGCAAATCCGCGAGCAAAAACTCTGCAACAGATATCGCCGAGGAATTGGATGAATACACACCACCACGCCCACGTCGGAAAAAGACACAGCGCAAAAGCACCACTACCCCGCGCAGACGTCCGCGCAAGCGCAAAAGAAAGTAGACTATACTATTTGAACCAGCCTCGGCGCATAAACCAGACCACCATTGCAACACTCAACAAAAACATGAAGAACAGTACGCCAAAATATCCATATTTCCAGCCCAACTCGGGCATATTCGAAAAATTCATACCATAGATTCCTGCAATCAGCGTCAAGGGCATAAAAACGGTCGTAATTACGGTCAGCGTCTTCATAATTGAATTCATGCGATTGGAATTGAGCGATATATAACTGTCCCTCAGGTCGGCTGTCATCTCGCGGTCGGCCTCCAGCATGTCTGTCAGCTTCAATAAATGATCATATATATCGGTAAAATAAGCCATATGATCTCCTTGGCCCTGCACATGCTGCGAATTCAAAACTCGGTACATCAGATCACGCATGGGTACGATGGTACGGCGCAGCTTGAGCAGCCTGCCACGCAGGTCAAATACCTGCTTCATTAATTCCTCTACGGATTCGCGACCGCCCAAGCCCTCCAGCTCGGCCAATTCATCCTCAATCATAAAAAGGCTCGGAAAATAGTTATCTACCAACTTGTCCATCACCGTGTAGGCTGCAGCCAGCGGTCCTCGCGACCATATTTTGCGTTCATTCGCATGCTGGACAATCCGCTCCCAGGCTTGATCCAGCTCCTCTAACTCATGATGGTGATATGTAACCAAAAAACGACTGCTAATAAACATATCCACTTCTTCCGCAGCTAACGTATCTACATCAAGCGCATGCACAACCAGAAACTGCACATCCTCGTAATAATCCAATTTGGGACGTTGCAGAACATGCATACAATCCTCCACAGCCAATGGGTGAAAATGAAAATAACTCGTCAGCAGCTCCGTCTCGCGATCTGTAGGCTCGCTAAAATCTACCCACATCCATATATAATCCTCCATGACGATCTGATCCAATGGTTTTCCCACTGTTACCTGATGATCATGACCTATAGCCAATGTACGTATCACCGTACGTCCCCCTCGCTTACACTTCCGTCTGATATGTTATTTATATTTTATATAAGCCAATTAACATTATACAAATCTCAAGTTCTAAATTCCTTTTAATAAAGAAAAGGATATCTCCGGGCCAACATGCCTCCCAAGATATCCTTATAAAATAATCAATTCATTATAAATCAAATCTTTTTCACAAACCCCGTGCTTGTCGCTTCATATCCAAACCGTTCCTTTAGCCCAAGCTTCCGCTTCCTGATTTAACGCCTTTCCGATGCCTTTATTACGATGTTTTGAATCCATCACAAAAACGACGATACGCGCGTAATCTTCATCTCGCTCTCTTCCCCTATACCCACTCATTCAAGAGTGAGGCAGGCTCTTTGCACGAAAAGGAGCAATCAGCGAGTCGTAGCGCAGTGGTCCATTTGAATTTGTAGAAGCAACAGCGATCGAAAGATCAAATGGACTGCGGAGCGATCGCACACTACGTCCTTACCTGCACTCACGGCAAACCTTGCCCACTTACAATACCTTCTCCAAGAAACTAATGGTCCGCTCATTTTTCGGATTACCAAATACCTCTTGTGGCGTTCCTTCTTCTACGATGTAACCACCGTCCATAAACACGACACGGTCGCTTACTTCGCGTGCAAAACCCATCTCATGCGTTACGATCATCATCGTCATGCCTTCACGCGCCAGATCTTTCATTACGCCGAGCACTTCGCCCACCATTTCAGGATCGAGCGCCGAGGTAGGCTCGTCGAACAGCATAATGTCTGGATTCATTGCTAGCGCACGTGCAATCGCCACACGCTGCTTCTGACCGCCGGAAAGCTGTCCTGGCAATGCATCTGCCTTATCGACCAAACCTACACGATCCAGCAGCTTCATAGCCGTTTCCCGGGCCTCTGCCTTGGACTGTTTGCCCAGTTCAGTCGGCGCGAACATAATGTTCTTGAGCACGGTCATATGCGGAAACAGATTGAAATGTTGAAATACCATACCTATATTTTCACGGACTTTGTTAATGTCCACGTTTTTGTCACTCAAGTTGTAGTCATCGACAATGACCTCACCTGCGGTAATTTCTTCAAGCATGTTCATACAACGCAAAAACGTACTTTTCCCCGAACCAGACGGGCCAATGACACACACAACTTCGCCTTCACGTACTTGCATGTCGATGCCCTTTAGCACTTGATTACTACCATAGCTTTTTTTCAGGTTTTTAACGATAATTTTACCCACGGCGAACTCTCCCTTCAAGACGGTTGGAAATTTTGGTCAGGACTGTAATGACGATAAGATACATCACCGCTACTACCAGCCAAATATCAAAGGATTGGAATGTCCGCGCAATAATGATCTTACCCGATTGGGTCAATTCGACCAAACCGATAACAGACAAAATGGACGTATCCTTCAACGTAATAACCAACTGATTGATAAACGACGGGATCATGATTTTCACAGCTTGTGGCAAAATGATTTTAAGCATAGCCGTCCGATAGGGTAGACCAAGCGAACGAGCTGCTTCCATTTGTCCCGGATCAATGGATTGAATACCACCACGGATGATCTCAGTTACATACGCACCCGCATTCAGGGATAACGTCAATACAGCCGCAACAAAAAGCGGCATTTTGAAATCCAGTGCCTGTGGAATACCAAAGTAAATAAAGAAAGCAAGCACGATCAGCGGAATACCGCGGAATATATCGACGAATACAGTTGCAATACCACGGAACACCTTGTTATGGCTTACCTTCATAAAGCCAAACACCAATCCTAGGATAAAGGCTACGAGTAAAGATACAAGTGTGTACAGCAACGTATTTCCCATGCCCTTAATCAGTGAAGGCAGCGAAGCGGAAATCAGTCCCCAGCGGCTGGTCTCTACAGGCGCCACACCTTTGCCCGATTCGCCAAGGTATTTAGCCAAAATTTTATCGTATTCCCCGCTATTGCGCAGATTAACAAGCCCTGCATTAAATTTCTCCAGCAACTCTTGGTTCTTGCCTTGGTTAACAGCAAACCCGTAAGAAGCACCTTTTTCCTTATCTGTTACCAGCTTAAGGCCGTTATTCTGGTTTACACCGTATGCCAGTACCGGATAGTCATCAAAGCAGGCAACCGAATTACCTGTTTTAACTTCATCATACATTTGAGAAGAATCGTCGAACGGTACTGTAGTAAAGCCGTATTTGGCCTTAATGGATTCTGCGAATGTGTAACCTTCCGTTCCTGTTTTGACAGCGACACGCTGTCCTTTCAAGTCCTCATAGCGTTTAACCGTATCATTATCCTTGCGGACCGCCATGACGACGCCTGAATCAAAATAAGGCTCGGAAAAATCAAATTTCCGCTTGCGTTCATCGGTAATACTCATCCCGGCAATGACACCATCCACTTGATTCGTTTCAAGGGCCTGCACTGCCGCGTTAAAGCCAAGGGGCTTAATGGTATATTCAAAATTCTGATCCTTGGCAATAGCTGCCAGCAAATCCATGTCGATACCGACAAATTTACCATCTACATCTTCAAACTCAAAAGGCGCGAACGTTGTATCCGTGCCGATATCATACTTTGTTTTATTTTCTGCATGTGCCACTACACCGAAATTACCGGCCAGGGCAACCACAAAAAACAAACAAATCATGAGCGCTATTAGTTTTCTAGATTTTTGCATAATTTCCTCCAGTCAGTTGAACGGTTCAAAGTTTTCTGTTTATTCTACAGGAGTTATTAAAAATTGACTACTTTGATGTCAGGTATTTTTTGAAAAACGTTTCATGGAACTATCTGGATGTGTGAACTTTGAAGAAGCAGTTTTATCCTAGAATGCCAATAAGCCCCTGCCGCAAAAAGCGGACGGAAGCTTATTGTGTATTCTATAGTGTGTACCTTTTTTTCAAGAAATAATAATGAACTAAAAAAGAATTTTGAAAATCAATCCAGATAACAGTGCAGCAATCGGTATGGTTATCACCCAAGTAATAATAATTCGACCGGCCAGCGACCAACGCACAGCGGAAAAGCGCTTCGCAGAACCCACACCCAAAATAGCCGAAGTAATGGCATGAGTAGTACTTACGGGCAAATGAAGCAATGTAGCTGTGAAAATAACAGAGGCTCCCGAAATGTCAGCTGCGAATCCGTTAATTGGCTCGATTTTAAAAATCTTGGTTCCCATCGTCTTGATGATTTTCCAGCCCCCGATAGACGTACCCAGCGCCATGGCTGTTGCGGCTGAAATTTTTACCCACATGGGTACTTCCAAATGGTCCTGATACCCCGCCGAAACGAGTGCGAATGTAATAATCCCCATCGCCTTTTGAGCATCATTCGTACCATGCGTGAACGACTGAAGCGCTGCTGTAATGACCTGCATTGTACGAAACCCTTTGTTCACCGTATGCGGACTACGATGAGCGAAGATATATTTTAAAATCATCATCACGATGTAACCGACAACAAAAGCAATCAACGGGGAGAAAATAAGTCCTTCGACAATCCCGATGAAGCCGCTCCAGTTTAATTTATCCGATCCCGCACCTACATACACCGCTCCAGCCAATGCACCAATCAATGCATGAGAAGAGGATGAAGGAATACCGAACCACCAGGTTAAGAGGTTCCAGATAATCGCAGCGATCAGCGTCGCAATGACGATATCAATTCCATTCGTAAGCTTGGTTGGATCAGCGACACTTCCACCAATGGTCTTCGCAACCCCTGTAAACAATATTGCCCCGAGAAAGTTCATGACCGCAGCCATAATAATCGCACGTCGCGGGGTCAATGCACGGGTCGATACCGAAGTTGCAATCGCGTTCGCCGTATCATGAAAACCATTAATAAAATCAAATGCCAGAGCAAGAAAAATAACAATACCCAATACCAATAAACTTGTATCCATGTAAAAGGACTCCCTTACGAGTTACGCATAATGATGGATTCCAGCATATTTGCAACATCCTCGCATGAATCCGTTGTCGTTTCAAGGCGTTCGTACAATTCTTTGCGTTTAATCAGTTCAATAGGGTCAGTTACAGTTGCAAACAGGTTTTTAATGCAAATACGCAACAATTCATCCCCCTGATTTTCCAAATCATTCAGGCGAATAGTGTATTCACGAATGGCCAGCAATTTTTTCTGTGAAAGCAAATGCACAGCTTTCTGAATTTCGTAAGCTGATTGACGCAAAATATCAGCGAACTGCACAATATACTCGTCCGGCTCCGTAATATTGTACATATAAAAACGAGAAGCCGTCGCTTCAAGACCGTCCAACACATCATCCATGGTTGTTGTCAGTTCCATGATGTCGTCGCGTTCCAACGGCGTAATGAAGGTCTTGTTCAGCTCAGTAATAATCGTGTGTGTGTAATCATCACACTTATTTTCATACTTCTTCATTTCATTTGTAAACAAAGTTACATCCTGAAGATTTGAAGTATGTTGGGCAAAATAATCGGCTGCTTGCACGATCGTATCTGCCATATTTTCCAACGTCTCGAAGAATATATCCTTTTTCTTCAATCTCATAACGATTACCCCTTTACGAAAATATCCGCAACCTGTTTCGACTGCAATAGACAACCTTTGCTATCTTATCACACTCATCAATGTTTTTGTAATGTTTGTAAAAGCAAATTTCATGATATACGTATACATTGCCCGACATGGAAGGTCATTATCCGACATTTTTTCCCTAAAAAGGTGTATTTCGTTTTCTAATTTGCTTCTATGGTTACATGTTCCTTTAGTGAAGTATCTGCAGGTACCACATGTATATAGGATGTACCTGGTGTTAACGGGATTTCAACCCCATTTTTCATAAAACGAATCGCATCGCCTGGTGTATGTTGCCACTCAGCCTGTATTAACCGTCCTTGTTGAAACACCATGGCCTCTCCGCTACCGTCCAACTCAACACTTAATCTGCCTACATCATCCAACGTTCGATGTCTAGCGCTCATCACAATGACATTGGCTGCTGAGAGCTGTTGGTTATTATTTTGATCCACATGTGACTTTTCGTTCACAAAACGCTTATATTGTTGATCCGCTGGATCATAGGTATAAGATACCCGATAGCTTTTAAGCAAAAATCGGATTTGTAAAGATGATGCAGTCTCGTCCACCATAACTGGGGTTTCACCGGATTTGAGGTAAGAATATACTGGAACGTCCGTCTGCTTGGCATACCCTTTACTATCGCTTCCTTTGCGCAGTCTGTTCACGTCTGTGTATAAATTATGTGGAGGACGACGATCTTTGCTTCGCCAGAAGTAAGCCCCTCCATTTGAAATCTCATCCAGATGTTCCTTCCGCTGCTGCTGTAAAATCGCATAGGCATCTGTGCTTCCCCCTGCGTGTATCGGCAACGCACCATAGGTTTCGCCCAGCTCAATCAAATACGGTCGAATGCTACGGACCGGTCCGATCTTTACATCTCCGCCATGACTTTGGAAAAAAGCGACCAGACGGGTAATCCCACCTTCTGCAAGAACTTCATATACCATGTCTGCCTGGCTAAGTCCTGCCTGTGGACGTGCAGCCGGAGCATTGTTGATCATGACAGCGAGCGGTCGCTCCAAAACTGGCTGCTCCACCGGAAGACCGGTGAGCGGAGCTGTAAATGCCGGAATAGACTGCTCCTTCGGCGGTTCAAGTGCCTCCTTCTCTGTTTCTTGCTTGGTCAGTTGGGGAACGGATTCAGATTCACCCGTATTGGACATAGCAGAACAAGACATCAGCGTCATGCATAACAGAGCTGAGGCCATCACACGCAACCAATGATTTCGTTGGGAAATGGGCCCGGACAAGTTCATCCCTCCACTTAGTTATTTTTCTCATTATAAGCTTTATTTCCTGTTTTTGTCTTGATTGAAGCATGACCAATCTATAGAATACTTATCTGAAGACATTAAAATTTAAAAAATATTTAGACTTTGTGATTTTTATCACAAATAACTGTAACTGAACCTACTACAATAAAGGTGTAGCAAAGATGATCATCCCCAACAAAATGAAATACAACCAACATTATAGATTAAGAAAGAGGAGTGGTTTGAATGTTTAACAGCTGGTTACGTGAGAACAAAGTCGCAATGTGGTTGCTGACTGTAGTACGGGTTTATCTAGGGTATGAATGGATGACCCACGGACTTGAAAAGCTGACAGGTGGATTCGATGCAGGCGGATTTATCTCGGGGGCCATTGCTAAAACAGGTGGAGACCATCCCGCTGTACAAGGCTGGTGGGGATCGTTCCTCGAAGCCTTTGCCCTGCCGAATGTAGGTTTGTTCAACGTCCTGATCCCATTGGGTGAGTTCTTGGTAGGGGTTGGCCTGCTTCTCGGTACATTGACTACACTGGCTGCTTTGATGGCTATGGTTATGAACTTCTCGTTCCTGTTCTCGGGTACAGTAAGCACCAATGCAATCTACCTGCTGTTTGAAATCTTCCTTGTAGTTGCTGGTGCAAATGCCGGAAGAATTGGCTTTGACCGTTGGGTACTGCCCTTCCTGCGTGGACTGTTTCGTAAAAATAAAGATACCTTTCCAGCGGACCCTAGTCGAAAAATAGCTTAAACATCCCAAAATAACCGTTATCCTCCGGGTAATGGTTATTTTTTTTGTGCTGTTATGCTCACAAGAGGTCTTTCAGCTCCTTCTAACTCGAACTCTTTTATCGGATTCATCATCCCCCCAAACGTTTACAAGTTGGATACAACATGGAATGCTCACGATACATTTACCCTATACACTACAGTTACATCAAAGAACGTAATGGAGGGTTATATCATGAAAAAAATTACCAAAGCCTATCTCATGCTCGCAGCCGTAACTTTCACAGTGCAGACTATGGGATTGGGATATACGACATCAGTCAAAGCGGCGACGTCTACTACGACATCTCAGGCAGAAAGTGTACAACTTATCTCCAAGACCTTCGAGCAGCTACTACGCCAACCCGACAAGCTACCTCAGGCATTCACTTATTTGCAAAAGCATATTCAATCCATTCCAGCCTCTCAAGCTACCATCATGGTGCTTCATCTGGAAAATGCGCAGAAACAGCAATTGGATTCCTATGCAAAGACCTTATACCCGGCCTCTGTTCAAACCAAAATAAATCAAATCTATAAACCCGGTGATTCGTTCACAAATGTAATCATCCGTTCAAGCGATGTGAACCTGAAAAAGTTGCTAACTCAAACAAGAGATGCCGGCTACAAACTTGAAACTGCAGAAGGCATGTACTACCCAGTCATCAACTATGAAAAATATAAAGTCTTCGGGAAGCACACCACGACAGATATCCGCAGCTATATTGACATCATGGCGATGGAATCCGGACAGGCGGCTACCAAGGATGCCGCGCTCCGTATCGGCTATCAACAGTTAGCCGGACGAGTGCTGGCACAGGAGGCATTTTTAAACCAATATCCTCATTCCAACCGTACACAAGCTATAAAAAAATTGCACGATCTGTACTTCTTCTATACTTTCTATGGCACGAACAATACGCCATTATTTGATTATGATACCGGGAAGATTCATCCGAATGCGAAAAAAGGGTATCAATTCGTCGTTCAACGTAATATGGATTCGAAGAGTACCTACATTCAAAAGCTGAAAGCATTTATGACACTGTTGGATCAAAATGGAGATCAGCGTACTACGCAGGTATCCACTTGGCTTAAAAAGAACGTGCCTTCTAATTAATCAAAAACGCAAAATACACAAAAGAACTTCCATTCCCACACACCATGTGGATTCGGAAGTTCTTTTTTACATTTACGTATCACTTTCTTGACCAAAAGCCCAACAATTGAGACTCAACGAGCCAAGGACATACGACTGAAAAAGCTTATGCGCAGAGCGCTCATGATCCGCAGCCCCCATCGCATAAAACAAAGGTGAAAAATGCTCTATTCCATAAGAAGGTACCGCCTGTTTGGCATATGGAGCCTTTTTGTCATATTGGAATAGGTGACGCAAATTCCAGTCTTGGAGCTGCTGTGCAATCCAGTCATCATATTGAACGGCCCAATCGGCTGGCTCACTCGTCTGCTTGAGTGTCCGCAAGTTGTGGACCAATCCGCCGCTACCGATAATCAAAATCCCTTGTTCTCGCAAAGGCGCCAGCATCCGTCCAATCTCGTATTGCTCCTGGGGAGCGCGCCGAGAATCAATGGATAAGGGTACGACCGGTATGTCCGCATCAGGATATATATGCCGCAAAACCACCCATGCTCCATGATCCAGTCCTCGGTTCCGAACCGGCTGGTGGAACAGGTTATGCTGACTGAACAGATGCTCTATCTCCTCATACAGCTTCGGATCGCCTGGTGCAGGGTAATCGATTGAGTACATTTCTTCGGGAAAGCCATAGAAATCGTGCAACGCTGCATGCTGATCATCCGCGCCAATACATTGATCGGGGCTATCCCAATGCGCTGAAAAAATGACAATTCCTTTGGGTCGGGGCAGGCTCGCGCCCAGCTTTGCAAGAAAGCTGGTATATGCGTTATTTTCTACAGCCAGTGTCGGTGAACCATGCGCAACAAAAATTGAGGGTAATGTCATCGCTGCCAACCTCCACACGCCAGTATAGTGTTACTCTTCCATTTTACTCCGGCGGAGGCGCAATTTCCAATACAATCCGTTACACACTGAAATCAGATCATCCAGTGCTGCCAATCCCGTTGAATATTTTCCTGTTCATCCAGCCATTCAAGTGTCCGATCAATGAGCCGTTGCCGCTCTTTACCTGACGAGAAAGTGTGATCCCCCTGGAAAATAATCTCTTTATCACAGCGTCCCTCTGGACGCATCCAGAATATCTTTTGAAACAGAAATGCATAATCCACAGGAATAATATCATCCGAGGTGCCATGAACAACGAGCACATCTCCGTTAAATTTAACGGCCTCCTGGAACGGCTGAAATTGAGCTAACGACTCAAAATAAGCAGGCGTAAACTTATAGCCCAAATAGTCGGCATGACCGGTTTTAACAGACTCATCGTACACGCTTCGCTCCGTAATTTTGACGATGTCGTTGAATGGATAGCCCACTGCTGACCAAAGAACCAGATTTTGTACTCTCTTATCCCGTACGGCTGTGAGAAGGGCAACCGCGCCCCCCAGACTGTGACCGATCAGCGTCACCTTGGTTGGGTCAATGTCCGCACAATTGACGGCGTAATCCAACACGGTACGTGTCTGATTAATCATGGATTCGAGCCCCTGCTTGCCGTATTCACCTGTGCTTTCCCCACAACCGGCAAAATCAAAGCGCAGGACAAAGTATCCCCCTTCGGCCAGTTCACGCGCAGTCTTGACGAATAATCGATCTACTCCGATACGATTGCCCACAAAACCGTGACATATAACAACGAGGGGAACTCGTCTCTGACGCTCTCCCTCATTTGTACGGTTTGGATAATGAATTGTTGCGGCCAGCTCTTCATGTTCAAAGCGAATTCCAATTTGCCGTTCCATCCTGATTCCCCCTGTTTCAAGCTTCACTACACATTTATGAATTCAAGCTCATATAGTAACGTGGAATATCCATCCAGGATATTCATTCACTTTAATTCCGATAAGTTTAATAAGTTTTATAGTAAAGTCAGTCTATCATCGCCCTGCTTCCTTGTCAACCTGTCAGTTCACATCGTTAAAAAAGTAAACAAATAGCGCTCCCCGGTGCGATTCCGGAGAACGCTATACTACACTTATTAGAGTGAATCCACTACATTAAAGTAGACATTCGTTATTCGTAGCTGTTCCTAAACATTTGGTGGGTCTCCGTTCGTCCCTCCCACTCCAGCTTACAAGAGGCGCCGTTATGTTCATCCTCATGCCACAGGCTGCGGTAGTTCTGTGCACCTAGTTCACCTGCAAATTCTGTATCCTCAGCCACTTCAATATCGTCCAGTATACGGTAGGTTGGAGAAGTTCCTTGAACACTCCGGTGACTCACATTTGTAGACGAGGCCACCCCGCTATTCCTGTTCGAAGCGTTTGCTAATCGTTTTTGGACTGAATAATCTGCCTGGTTCTCCAGTTTCATGATGCCACACCCTCTTAACGTTTATATTCAGGTTGCTCTATGTGCTCACCCTGTATCCAGTTTGAGGAGAATGCAGCGGTAATATACATTTTATAGATAAAGTCTTTTGCCATCCGACGCTTCCTCACGTATACTGTCTTTGTTACGAAATGGCGGTTCCATCAGCTCGGGATACGCTCATAAAGCAGGAGGAAGAAATGAATAAAGCAAAAAATTATACGCTTATTGCATGGATTGCCTTGTCTATGTTTTTTTTGACACAGGCAATTATCGGATGGTTTGTCACCTTTACAGGTGGGGATATCAAACCCTTTGAAAAAATCAGCCTATCCACCCTTATCATCATCGCCGCAGGAGCCATTCTACTCGTTGAAGCCCTGATGAATTTTATGGACCGTCCCGAAGAAGGCGAGGAGACACAACAGCCAGACCATGCCCCTGTAAAGCCCCAGATGAATCTTAAATCCATCTTGATGTATGTTGTGTTAGTTGTCGTGATTCTTGTCGCCGGACTAGCGCTGCGCAGTGTACTGCCGGTATTCAGGATCTCACCTTGGGTAAATTTAATTCTCGCCGCCATCGGCTTTATTGGACTCAAACCGATTTTTCTGCGTAAAAAGCGTTCATAGCCCGCAATTCTCATTATATGGAGCTGCCTCATTTTGGATCATAGCAGCTCCTTTCCATTTCGATCAGGCAACCGACTTACAGCTTGAGCGTGCGCCAAAAAGCCGTATTCCTGGCCTGCAAGAAGCTGCATGGGGGAATACGGCTTGATATACTTTAAAACTTATTTGGAAAATAGTTGTTCTGCATTATCCAGAGCAATTTTATGTCCCATCGCGGAATAGTCCAGCCAAGGCTGTCCGTCCAACATGTAGACATGCCCTTGCTTCACCGCTTTGAGACCTTGCCATACTGTATTTTCTTCCAGCTGTTTGTATACCTTTTGGGCATCCGCGCCTTTACTGATGATAACAAGGATCGCATCGGCATCATAATCCGGTAAAACCTCTTGGGAAACAACTTGATAAGCCTTGTTGATCTTTTCTACACCCTTGGCTGGCTTCAAGCCCAAGTCCTGATACAACAGCGGTCCTACGGGACGCTTCATCCCCATAACACGAACCTCTTTCGCCGTCACACGTACAGCCATAACCGTTCCGTCCCCAATTTTTGAATGAATCAGCTTTTTGACTCGTTCCTTCTGTGTATCATAATCTTTTAGAAATGCGTCTGCCTGTGCTTCATGTTTGACCATAGCAGCTATTTTTTTCAATTGATCCTTCCATGTGCCTTCATCCAGATCAAAAACTTCGGTCGGCGCAATTTTTTCAAACTTGGCCACATCGGTTCCCGAATATTTTTTGTCCAAAAAAATATGATCAGGTTGAAGTTCCAATACCGCTTCCATATCCGGGTCTGTGACAACACCTAGCTTACGTGTAGTTTGAAGACGATCTTTTACATGGGGCAGAAAATCCTTCACATCTCCACCAATGACCGAACCAGCCGGAGTAATGCCCAATGCCAGCAGGTTGTTTGTCAAATGAATAGACATCGAAGCAATGCGCGAATCCGCACTAATGGTTGTCTGCGCACTGCCAGCCGCTTTCGTATCGGTAGCCTGTTTGTCGGCTGCTTGTCCGCAAGCGGACAGCATGATCATGCATACAACAAGAGTTGTGACTACCCATGAACGTTTAAAATCAGAACCCTTAAATTTGTGCTTTCTCATGTTACTCTCTCCTATGCTACAGAAACTCTACATTATAATGATCAATATAGAAGGCTTCTGCTTAGTTATTAATTTCAACGGGTTGCATCATTTGCATCATATGATTTCATATGTACCTATTCCTTCTGTCATTTTGTTCGGGACAACAGGAATAAAAAGTATGGAGCTCCTACCACAGCAACCACCACACCTGCGGGAATCGCATTCGGCTGAAACACCGAACGCCCAATCGTGTCTGCGGTGACCAGAATAACGACCCCGACCAAACAGGCTACTGGCAGCAAATGCTGGTACATCGGCCCAACCAGACGGCGAGCCAGATGAGGCGCAATCAGCCCAATAAAACCAATGCCTCCAGCCATGGATACGCTGGCACTGGATAGAGCCACGGCTGCGCCCAGCAGTAATAGACGCTGGCGCTTCACATTTGTGCCGATTCCAGCTGCGGTCTCGTCGCCCAACGACAGATTGTTCAGACTGCGCGTCTGCGACAGAACGTAGGGTAATACAATGACTATCCAAGGCAACAAAGCCGCTGCGTGTATCCAATCCCGGCCCCAAACGCTGCCAGCCAACCAACGTGCAGTAAATGCGTACGTATCCTCATCCAGCCGCAACGACCAATACAGCGTTATGGCGCTAAGACCCGAGGCTACACCGATGCCGGACAAAATCAGACGCACCGGCACGATTCCTCTGCTGCGGTTATAGGACAACAAAACAATTAGCACCGCCGCAATGACACCTCCTGCAAAGGTAAACAAGGGGATCAGAACGGCGGCCGATCCGTCCAGGTCGCGAAAAAAGCTAACGAACATCACCAGTCCCAACGCAGCCCCCGCATGAAGACCGAGCACTCCCGGATCAGCAAGTGCGTTCCGTGACAAGCCTTGCATGACCGCCCCGGCTGCGCCTAGTCCCGCTCCAGCTAGCACCGTTACAACAATACGAGGCAGACGATATTCGAACAGAACGATATGATCACGTCCGTTGCCACCGCCAAACAACGTATCCAGCACACGTAGCGGTGGAATACGAATCGTTCCGGTATTCAAACCCAAAACAAGGACAGCAAAGCTGATCCCCGCCAATACCAAACAAACGAGCCAAGCCTTTTTCGTTCTTGTGTCCCCAATCCCTAAAGAGCGACTCACTATAAATCCCTCCTTTCCTTACGGGCGAGAAAGAGGAAAAAGGGTACTCCGATAAAAGACACCATAATCCCAATAGCTAGCTCCTCTGGCGGATTTGCCATTCTCGCTCCCAAATCTGCCAGCACCAGTAATACGGCTCCCAATAACGCAGACAGCGGCACGATCTGGCGATAATCCACACCGATTAGCTTGCGAGCGATATGTGGGATAACCAAACCTACAAAGCCGATGGCTCCGGCAGCCGATACAGATAGGCCGGCCAGTACCACTACAGTCAGCAGACCCAAAAGCCGGATACGCCTGAGATTCAACCCAAGGTTTAACGCCACCTCATCGCCCATCGAAATCAGCGAAATGGAACGTGCCAGCCCCATAGACCAGGCGATCACAATAAGCAAAATCGGTGCAAGAATCTCAAGCTGCGACCATTTAATCCCGGCTACGCCACCCGCATACCAAAAGGCTAAATCCTGACTTAGATCAAAATAAATCGCAATCCCCGAAGTCATGGAACCTAACAAGGCAGTCGTCACAGCTCCAGACACCGTCAATCTCATAGGTGTCAATCCTCCCGGTGCAGATGCTCCCAGACCAAATACTAGTAAGGTACTCATCAGCGCCCCCAGGAACGACAATACTATTAACGTCCCATAAGGTAGATTGGGGAAAAAGGCAAAACTCACTGCAACTACAAACATCGCTCCTGCGTTAATGCCCAGCACACCTGTATCTCCCAGCGGGTTTCGTGTAATACCCTGAATCAGAGAGCCTGCCACCGCCAGCGCAGCTCCAATAACAGCTGCACCGAGTACACGCGGTAATCTCAGCTCGTGAATGATCTGATGGGTCATTAGCGAACGATCATAGTGAAATACTGCCGACCACACGGTGCTTACGGTCAAATCCTTGGCTCCGAGAGAAATGGCGGCGAATATGGCCAAAGCCAACAATACAGCCGAAGCTGTGAACAACAACGCCTGCCGAACCCTACCCGCTCGAAGCACTGGACGTGCTGTTATGTCTACTTCAGGAACTGCCCTCTCTGTCAGAGCTGTATGTTTGTCCATGCTGTCTTTGGACTGCATTTGGTGAGGTCACTCCCTCCATACCTGAAAATCATCACGTCTCTTATAACGATAATGATAATTATTATCAACTTGATACATAATAGCATGTTTCTATGACATTGCAAGCCAAAAACTGTTCCCCTTAGGAGGAACAGTTTTTGAATATATCTATATGATTTTACTGCACAAATGACTCCAAACGGTCCTCTCTTTAGTACGTAGGCCAGCCTGCCGAATCCCACTTCAAATCACTAATCAGAAGCTTTGGATTTCCACCATCAGTGGCATCATAGGCATGACGTGCAATCACACTGTTGTTATAGACAGATTGTCCACCCGGTCCCTTCCAACGGTCATTCCCTGCATCCAGTATCGTTCCACCGCCATCCATCAGGCTTTTGCCGCTCTTGTCCACATACGGTCCGGTAATACTAGTAGAGCGACCGTAAATAATCTTATAATTACTGTCTACGCCTTTGCAGCAGTTATCAATGGAAGCAAACAGATAATAATAGCCGTCGCGGTATGTAACATGCGGCGCTTCCAAACCACCAGCCGTACGCTTGGCGATAGAATAGATCTGGCCCGTAGGCTTCATCGTATTTTTATCCAGTCGAGTCACTTTCAAGCCTGAATTCCATGAACCAAAGGAAAGCCACGGGTTACCGGAAGCGTCAATGACGAGATTCGGGTCAATAGCATTATAATCGTTAGCATCCGTCGTACGCAGCACTAGTCCATCATCTCTCCAGCTCCCCGCGCCAATGCTCGTTGCGGAAGCTAGTCCGATAGCCGAGGTCCGGGCACCAAAAGTAGAAATGGAATAGTACAGCCATACCCGTCCATTGTACTTTTGAGCATCCGGTGCCCATACATCGTTAGTCTTTTGCTTAGGTACATACGTTTTCCACCATGATGGCGGCGACAGAAATATTTGCGGCAATCTGTAAAAATTGCGTCCGTCGTCCGATCTTTGAACCTGTATCCCCTGCCCTGTAGAGAAAATATACCATGCGTTGCCTTCCTTCGTAATGGACGGATCATGCACTGCCACATCGCCAGTTAACGCCCAATGCTCTGCGGATGCAGATGGCATCACTGACAGCATTAAAGCAGCCGAGGTTACGGCAGCAAACGCCGTTCGGGTCAATTTACTCTGTACTGATTTTTTCCATGCCTTCAACATTCTTTCGCACCTCCGAATGAGTATCTTATAATGAAATTCAGGTGACACACCTATTACATTAGTGTTTATACTTATGAAGTTACCCATATATTAACCTATCACATTCAGTTTTGTAAACGCTTTATTTCAAATAAAAAGAAATTCATAAACTACGCATAACAATATACATACGAGGATTTTGCAAAATCCTGATACAAAAAAAAGAGCCCGTAGGCTCCTTTTCAAATTAACATATTAAATAGATTTTCGTTTTTGTTTAGTTCCGTATATTTAAGCCCCTTGCGGTTCATTCGTTCAATTAAAGGAAGATAGTCTTCCTTGTGGAACAGCTCAATGCCGACCAGAGCGGGTCCATTTTCCTTATCATTCTTTTTCGTA
Organism: Paenibacillus sp. cl130; assembly: GCF_900116035.1. NCBI lineage: Bacteria > Bacillati > Bacillota > Bacilli > Caryophanales > Paenibacillaceae > Paenibacillus > Paenibacillus sp. cl130. The sequence continues at coordinate 41,368 of NZ_FOYG01000010.1, read as the reverse complement.
TATTCAAACCTAGTAATATCGTCGTCCGGTCCAAGCACATCCTGTAGAAACTCACGCAGTGCCCCAGCTCTTTGCGGGAAATTCACCATAAAATAATGCTTCAGTCCTTCGTAAATGAGGGACCGTTCCTTAATCTCCTGCATACGATCTATATCGTTGTTACCACCGCTGACGATACAGACCACCGTTTTGCCTTGAATCTGCTCGCGATACAAATCAAGTGCTGCAACAGGCAGTGAACCCGCAGGCTCCACAACAATCGCATTTTCATTATACAGCTCCAGAATCGCGGTACATGCTTTGCCTTCCGGTACCTTCACAATATCGTCCAAAGTATGTTTACAAATATCGTATGTCAGCTGACCCACACGCTTCACTGCAGCTCCGTCAACAAACTTGTCTATTTGATCCAGTGTAACCACCTTGTGCAAACGCATCGCTTCCGTCATCGACGCCGCGCCGAGGGGTTCCACGCCAATTACCTTGGTGGACGGACTCACGGTTTTAACATACGTACCTACACCTGCTGCCAAACCGCCGCCGCCAATCGTTACGAACACATAGTCCATAGGTGCATCTAGGCTCTCCATCACTTCCATTGCAATCGTACCATTGCCCGCAATAATTTTCGGCTGATCGAACGGGTGGATGAAGGTCATTGCCTGCTCGCTGCACACCTTCATTGCCTCGTCATAGGCATCATCAAACGTGTCTCCGGTCAGAATGACCTCTACACTGTTACCGCCAAAGCGACGAACCTGCTTCACCTTCTGATTAGGCGTTGTACTCGGCATAAATATTTTACCGCGGATACCAAGTGCATTACATGAAAAAGCCACACCTTGCGCATGATTCCCCGCACTCGCACACACGATTCCTTTTTCCATTTGCTCAGGGGTCAAGCTACGGATCATGTTGTAAGCTCCACGGATTTTAAAGGACCGCACGACTTGGAGATCCTCTCTTTTCAGATACACATTACAGTTATATTTGGCCGATAGGACGGCATCCCTCTGTAAAGGTGTACGTACAATCACCTCACGCAGCATATGATGCGCCCGTACAATATCCTCCATGCCAACGGTTGACGCCATGGTCGGGTCAGTTTTCTGGGTTTCTGTTGGTTCCATAGGTTCTCCACGCTCCGCCTGAATATTTCTGTATTTGAGCATTTTGCATAAATCCCAAGAGCGATTTCAAATCAGCAATATACAGATCGAAACGGTTTAGTTCGTCTATATATTGTACTATTGAGCGTTAGGAATCGAATTATGCAAAGTACTGTATTTGAAATCTTTCAAATATCATACCACGTTTACCCATAGCTTGTGCAGATGATAGTCATGAAAATGAGAATGAAAATCAATCGAATCTAAAAAAAGGCAGACCGGGACAATGCCCGATCAGCCTTTTCTGACGTTGCACATTTCTTGTATTCCATTGCTCTATTTAATACCTTTCCGATTACCCTTTTACTCCACCTGCCGTCATTCCTTCAATAAAATAACGCTGGAAGAACAGGAACACGACGAGAATCGGTAAAATAGCCAAAACGGATCCCGCGATCAGCACATCATAATTGTTGCCATACGGCGTCAGCAGACTGGACAAACCAATCGGTAGTGTCAGCATGTCATTGGTACGCAATACAATCATCGGCCACAGGAAGTTATTCCAACTGTTCATCGCCTGCAAAATAGCCATTGCCGCAAATGCTGGCGCCATCAGAGGCATCATAATCCGTACGAAAATGCCATATTCTGAACAGCCGTCAACCCGCGCAGCATCCATGAAGTCCTTGGGAACACCACTCAAATATTGACGGAAGAAAAAGATCGGGATCGGCGCGACGACGAAGGGTAGAATTACGCCCCATACTGTATTAATCAGCTTCATGCCAATCATTAGCTTGTAGAGCGGCAGCATGATAATTTCTACCGGGATCATCATCACGACCAGCACCAGTGTGAAAATCACATTTTTCAATCTAAAACGGTACATCTCCAGACCGTAGCCTACCATCGCGGACAATATCAAACATAACACCGTAAACAAGACGGTAATGACAATACTGTTCCAGTACCATTGAAAATAATCCGTCGTCCCCTGAAAGATGAACGCATAGTTTTTCAAGGACATGATGCCCCACTCCAGCTTAAGATTCAAGCCGTAGCGCAGCAGCTCCGTCGATGGCTTGAACGAGGCAAGCGTCACAGCAAATAGCGGAAACAAGGCAAACCCGGCAAACAGAATGAACAGGACAACGAGCAATGCGGATAACGAGCCTTTTTGTTTCTGAGCCATCGCTTAATCCTCCTTCCGGAACATGCCGAAAAATTTGAGCTGGATCAGGTTCAGCACGAGTGTAAATACGAGCAATACAATGCCCACCGCAGCTCCAAAGCCCATACTGTTCTGCTCCAGACCTTGGCGATAGAGATAGCCAACAATCGTTAAACCAATATCGTTCGGGGAGTTATTTCCGTTCCACAGCATGTAGCTCTCCGTGAACATGGATAACCCCGCATAAATGCTAATCGTAAATACGTAGATCGTCACTGGTTTCAGCATAGGAATCGTAATCCGCCAAAATGAATCGAAACGACTGGCTCCATCAATCTGCGCAGCTTCATACAACTCGGGAGGAATGTTCTGGAGTCCCGACATGTAATACAGCATGTTCACGCCTAACCATCTCCACAAGGCCAGCACGATCAACGCTAAAAAGCCGGTGTTCGCGTTCATTAGCCATTTGTAAGGCTCCAGACCGAATACCCCCAACAGGGAGTTCATCAGCGAACCATCCAATTCCCCGAACATGAGGCGGAAGATCGTTCCTGCTACCACCACTGAGGTTAGTGCAGGGATAAACATCACGGAGCGAAACAACCCTCTGCCCGGCATTTTAGGCGAATTCAGCAATACCGCCAATACCAGCGGCAGAGGAATCAGCACGACCAGGGTAAGGAGCGTGTACAGGACGCTATTCAATATCGCCTTTCCAAACGTAGGATTGATTAAGTCCTTATAATTTTCCAGTCCAACATAAGTTGTTATCCCTGGCAGGACTTCCTGAAAGCTCATAATGACCGTCGATATGACCGGATAGGCAAAAAATAACGCAAAGGACAGTAAAAATGGAAGGACAAACACATACGGTGCCGTACGGCTGGAATGAATAAAGCGACTCCATCGGCTTCTGGTCGGACGCTGAGGCTGTGGCGGCTGACCTGTCGGTACATTAGCGTTCGTATGAACGGGCGTTGCCATGAATCTCACTCCCTTTCCTGTTGGGGTCTATCTCAGTTCATCTGCCAGCTCATGTAGCACCGTGGCTGGATCTTCGCCATTCTGTAGTGTCCGATAAAGTATTTTATTGCGCACAGCACTGGCGATATCAGGCGTTTTCGGACCGATATGCACCGCATTGATTTCATCTTTGACTTCGATGAGCGTGTCAAAAATATTCGTTCCGAAATACTCCGTAAATTTATTCTTGGCTTTGGCTTCCGGCATGGTCCACACTTCACTACGGATGGGATCAAAACCAAGCTGCTTCCAGATCTCCACATTCCCTTGCTTGGATAGCTTGGCAAAGGCCAGAAAGCGCATCGCCAGATCCTGGTGCTCTGATTGGTTCGTGACTACTGTTCCGGTTCCACCCATACCCGCTGAGCGAAAACCACCTTTTTCCCACGCTGGCATGGGTCTGATGATAATTTTACCTTTTAGGTCAGGCATGTAATCCGTAAAACGTCCCATATACCACATCGGCATCCATACCGAAGCGGCCCCACCTTTGTTCATAAATCCGTAGTATTCCTCCATGTGATGCCCGCCGCCCGGTGCGGGAATAGCGATTTTGTCTTTTATCATCTGTTGAAGAAACTCGAGTGTTTTAATATTGGTTTCGTTATCCAACGTCAACTCGCCCTTGTCATCCAGAAAATCTGAATTTTGCTGGGAGATCATCGGCCAATAGCTCCATAGGTCATTCGTTTCTAAGGTCGCCATGGGCTTGCCTGTTTTCGCCAGTACTTGCTTGCCTGCAGCAGCATAGTCTGCCCAGGTGACGATGGAATCCGGGTTTACCCCCGCCTGGTCCATAATCTCTTTATTGTAGTACATCACTTCGGCCCCAACGTGGAAGTCAATGCCGTAATATTTACCGTCTTTGCCGTAAATCTGTACTCTGGAAGGCACAATGTTATTGATCTCGGGGTCAATCACCGGATTGAGCGGGACCAGCTGCGGTATGCCTTTGAGGAAATTACCAATCTTGTTCACCTCGATATCCGCGATATCCGGCGCTCCCACCCCCGATTGCAGCGCAATCGACAGCTTACTGTGATGGTTATCATAAGGAAATGTATTCGCTTTCAAATTAATCAATTCATCAGGGTGCTGTTGGTTCCATTGGTCAGCCATTTGCAGAAAAAACTTCTCATGCAGTTCATTGAACGTCCATAATACAAGTTCTGTTCCCGGCCCATCCTTTTCATCGGTCTTGAAAGAACAGCCTTGCAGCAGTCCAGCCATCAAAACCACCGCCATAAGCATCAAAGCCATGCGTTTTCTTCGCAGCAGCATATCCTTCCCCCTTCGCATGATGAAATCCTAATTCGTAAATGATTGCGCTTTCTTTTATTATTTAACATCAACACAAATTAGTTTACAACAACATTATTTATAAAATATTTATTTTCAACGCAGATTAGCGTCTCCTTTGCATTATAGGGGGAAAATGAATTGAATGAGGCTATGATGATTTTTGCATAAAAAAGAGGCCCCACTCGAATTGAAACTCGAAGTTGGGCCTCGCTTTTTTAACTACTCTTGGGAATGGGCTGCTTCGTCCTTCACTTCTTCCCGAAATGATCTAATACTTTCTTTACGACGATTATTTTTTTCTTCGATCTGCTTACGCTCCTCGTTGCTGATTTCAGAGGAAAATTCGTTTAGATATCCTTCAGCTTCATGCAGGTTCTGCTGTGTGTTCTGAATACTTTGTTGCAAATGTTCAACATTATCGGCTCGATTATCTGGTTTTGCCATTCGTTTGTCGCCTCCTAATAATGGGGTCGCTCAGTAGAGCGCTAATCCGTAGCTTGATCGCTATCGGAGCATTTTATGCATTAAAATGCTCCCCAAACCACTTTCCTGCGGCTACGGCTTCAGTCCGAGTCAATTGATGACCATTTCGTTCCCAATATGCTTCCACCTGCGCTCCGGCCCCTTCCAATAATGCTTGCAGCTCCTGAGATTCCGAAATTGGAACAATGGGGTCATTCTCACCGGAAGACAAGAATACAGGGATACCATTCAAAGCGGGCAAATCCAGCCCACGCAACGGCACCATTGCATGGTGTAAAATAGCTCCACGTAACGCTTTTGCATCGTGAAAGAGCATGCTGGCGGCTATGTTTGCACCATTGGAGTAGCCAAGAGCCACCACGTTATTACGATCAAAATCGTATTGCTCTGCAGCTGTGTCCACAAATTCGCTCAGTTCTTTGGTGCGAAATACGAGATCCTCAATGTCGAACACTCCTTCTGCCAAACGGCGAAAGAAACGTGGCATCCCATTTTCCAGCACATTTCCTCTCACGCCTAATACAGAAGCTCCCGGTGCTACCATCTCAGCCAAAGGTATCAGGTCTTGTTCGTTCCCGCCTGTACCATGCAACAGCAAAATAACCGGGGCTTGCGGATGATTTCCTTTACGAAATACGTGTTTCATTTATATTTCCTCCTCATTTTTTCTTTAAATTAAGATTCTTATTTTTAGTATAAATTAATTATAGCCAACTTCGCTGCCTTTTACAAACCTAATTAGTCTGATCTACATCTTTTTTCTAAAATGATGCCTTGTTCCATTGACATGTAGTATAGCTCTATTTTACTATCGTGTTAGATATTTAGAATATTATCTAAATATCTAAAGGAGGAAATGTATTTTGAACGATGCCTTCAAAGCTTTGGCTGATCCAACCCGGCGTACAATCTTACAGCTTTTAAAGGAGAAAAGTATGAGCGCAGGTGAAGTGGCTGAACATTTTCAAATTAGTAAGCCCAGCATCTCCCACCATCTCAATATCCTGAAGCAGGCTGGGCTGGTGCTGGATGAACGACAGGGGCAAAACATTATCTACACCCTGCATACAACGGTTGTGGCGGATGTCATCGGTTGGATGTTCAGCATCGCCCACTCCGATACCCCTGCCCAGAAAAATGTGAATCATATCAAGGATACGGAGGGATCTGAATGAAATTGCGAACACCTTGGGGCTTTACGGATGTTTTGACGACTTTGATTGCCTTATCACCCGCTATAGGCGCTATACTGCTGTACGACCGACTTCCCAATGTTCTAGCCTCGCATTTTGGCTTTGACAATACAGCAGACGGGTATATGAGCAAAAGTGGTTCTATTATCATGCTCGTGCTGTTGGGTCTAGTACCGCTGGTCATTCGATTGGCACGCTACATGGACCCCAACAGAGCTAATTATGAGAAATTTTCAAAAGCCTATGAAGTTACGCGTGCAGGTATTTCTTTGGTTCTCGCTGTAGCTGGATGGGGGATGCTGCTGTATAACCTGAACATACGACTGCAAATGAATACTATAATTTTGGGAGTAATAGGCCTGCTGCTGCTGGTGATGGGTAATTATATGACTCAGGTGCAGCCGAACTATACCTTCGGTATCCGCACTCCGTGGACTCTGTCTAACCCCGAGGTATGGCGTAAAACGCACCGTTTCGGAGGACCTATGATGATGCTCGGTGGTGCTTCGGGTTTGGTGGCGGCATGGGTCGATGGAGTGGCGGGAACGGTCATTTTTCTATCCGTGCTGATCATATCCGTCATCTCTCCCATACTCTATTCTCTCTTGTTGTATCGTAAGCTAAACCAGTAAGCAGACAAAGCCAATCCTGAACCTAAAAAAGGAACCTCCCAATCCACGATAAACGTAGAATAGGAGGTTCTTTGTACATTTAAATATTAATATTAGAACAGCAGCTTATCGGGATGCGTGCCTACACGCTCATCAAGATGAAGACCATTGATTCGTTCAATATCCTCAGTCGTCAATTCAAAATCGAATAAATCAGCATTTTCGCGAATACGATGCGCGGTTACAGATTTGGGAATCGTCACAATCCCCCGATCCAGATGCCAACGCAAAATAACCTGCGAAGAGGTTTTACCGTATTTGGCAGCAATCTCAACGATGTCCGCTTGCTCGGTTAATTTCCCCTTCATCAGCGGACTCCACGATTCAAGCTGAATCTGGTGCTCCCGGCAGTATTGATGCAGCTCTTGTTGAGTCAGACGAGGGTGAAGCTCCACTTGGTTGATGACAGGAACCATGTTGCTGTCTTTGAGGAGGTCTTCGAGATGGTGAACTTGGAAGTTACTAACTCCGATAGCGCGTACGCTTCCTTCTTCATACAGTCGTTCGAATGCCTTCCAGGTTTCCTTGTACTTATCCTTGCCAGGCCAATGAATGAGATACAGATCAATGATATCCAGACCTAGCCGCTTACGGCTATCCTCAAAGGCACGCAGTGTTGAATCGTAGCCTTGATCCTGATTCCATAGCTTGGTAGTTACAAACAGATTTTCTCTAGCCGCTCCACTATCACGAATGGCTTGTCCAACCAGTTCCTCGTTGCCGTAGATCGCCGCTGTATCAATGTGACGGTAACCGACCTCAATAGCTGTTTTGACCGCTTCGTAGACCTCATTGCCTTCCGCCTTGTAAGTACCGAAACCGAGCCAAGGCATCTGAACTCCGTTATTCAGTACAGTTGTATCCGCAATGTTCCCCATGTCTATTCCTCCTGTTCCTGATTATGAATTATTCAACGGGATGATTACAGTTTAGTTGCATCCTGAAAAGCATTCACTTGAAGTGGAGCAGCCAACAATTCTTTAGCCGCGGCAACAAATGCCTGGAAATGGGCAGAATTATTATGGAAATCTACAGCAGCAGCATCTTTCCACTCTTCAACCATCGTAAATGCGTTGGGATCATTCAGATCCTGCATTAACGTGTAACGTACATTGCCTTCTTCAGCTTGGGATGCGCTGATCAGCCCTTGGGTTTGTTGCAGAAAAGTCTCTCTTTTTTCAGGTAAAACTTTCATATCGGCATGAATAATAATCATATTATGTTCCTCCTCGTATTATGTAACTATTTCTATTATAGACCATTCTTTCGACAGAATAAAAGTGCGGGCGTTTCTGTAATACAGTAAAATAGATCGTATGGGGGAGAAGATCAGCTGATCCGTTCCTCCTATATTTTGTTTAACGGCGGTGAAGGCATGTGCGTTTTCAGACAAAACTAATGGTATTTATATCTCTTTTAGTACTGGTAGTTACCGGGCTGTTGGGATTATCCTTTCGATATATGATCACCTCCGCTCTATATGATGAAATCGGAGAAAGGGCGCTCACCGTCGCCAATACCCTCGCCGTAGATGCGCAGGTCAGAGACGCTCTGGAGCAGACTGAGACGACGCAATTGCGTTCGCGTATCAACGAGGTCATAAAGCCTGTCCAAGCCAGCAGCGGCGCTGATTTTATTACTATTGCTGATCGTCATCTCATTCGACAGTGGCATGTAAACCCGGAGCGTATCGGCACGCCTATGATAGACCCCATGAATGATAAGGTACTGCAAGGGCAGTCCTTTATCACTGAATCGACGGGTTCTCTCGGACCGTCAATACGCGCCAAAACAGCCGTTTATGATACGCAAGGTAAGGCCATCGGGCTCGTCTCTGTAGGTTTTTTAATGACAGATGTGCAGCAAAATATTCGTACATACACATATGCATGGCTCTGGTTTATGGTGGGCGCGCTGATGATCGGCATATTGGGAAGCCTGGTTATAGCGCAACGGGTTCGACGCGCACTGCATGGACTGGAGCCAGTGGAGATCGGACGGTTGTACCAGGAAAAGCAAGCCATTATTGAGTCCATCGGCGAAGGAATTATCGCGGTTAATAGTAACGGACAAATCACACTTGCCAATCCACAGGCAGCTCGCTTGATCGGACTCCCCGCGGAAACCTCTATCTACGGATGCGACCTTCGTCACTTGACAGGTGTTCCAGATGTACTGGTTGATATGCTTGTTGCCGATTACACAGTAGAGCATTCAACGATGGGGCCAGATCAGGGACAGGACATATGGAATAAGGAAATTGAGGTCCAGCAGCGAATTGTAGTCGTCAGCCGTGTGCCGATCCAGGATCGTTCCGGTCGCATCATGGGCACAGTTGCCAGTCTGCGTGACAAGACCGAACTGCTCCACATGACACAACAGTTGACAGAGGTCAAAGATTACGCGGAAGTACTTCGATCACAAACACACGAATACGCCAATCGGCTGTATCTCATATCCGGCCTGATTCAGTTGGAGTGTTATGACGAAGCGGTGGACTTTATCACCCAGGAATCAGAGGAATATCGTGTACACAGGCCGATTGGCACAGCTCTCCTAACCGATTCAATCATCGCCAGCCTACTGATCGGTAAGAAGAAACAGGCGCTGGAAAAAGGGGTTTTACTCCATTTTGATATTAAAGGAGCATTCTCAACCCAGTCTCCTACGTTGGAGTGGTCCTTTCTCGCTTCCATAGCCGGAAACCTGCTGGACAATGCCATGGAAGCTGTTGCGATGTCCTCCATCTCTGACGGACAGGTCTGGTTCCGGCTTGAAGAAACGACTGAAGTCATCATCGTCGAAGTTGCGGATAACGGATCGGGAATTTCGGACGATATCCAAGAAAAGCTGTTTGTCAGGGGAGCTTCGACCAAAGCAGATGCAGGACATGGATATGGCCTTGCTCTCGTGCTGGAGTACACTGAACGAATGGGCGGCTCTATTGAAGTGCATGAACGGCCTGGTGGTGGAAGTATTTTTGAGGTATACATTCCTTTACATAGGACAGATATGAGTAATGATGCAAAAGGAGGTTATGCCCATGAATGAGCGAGTTTTATCGGACATTGAGGTTCTTATTATTGAAGACGATCCGCGAATTGCGGAGATTAACCGCCGATTTATTGAAAAGGTAGACGGGTTCACCGTATGTGCAATCGCGACGAACGAATTTGAGGCAAAACTTCAACTGGACGTGCTCCGTCCTCCTCTAGTCGTGCTGGATGTTTATTTTCCTGATACGGATGGTCTAACCCTGCTATCGTTCATCAAGCAACACTATCCGGGTACAGATGTTATTATGCTGACTGCCGCCAAAGAAGCTGAAACAGTGGTACAAGCCGTTCGAGCAGGCGTGTTTGATTTTATCGTAAAGCCGCTTATATTCGAGAGATTGCGTGCGACCTTGGAGGAATATGCCCGATTTCGGCGACAAATCACAACATGGCAAGAGGAACAATCCACAGTCGAACAATCTGAAATTGACAGTTTGCTTCAAAGCGCGGGCACCGGTCGGATGGCGGGGAACGGAGTCGGAGAATTATGGGCCAAAGGCATCGATAAAGTAACCTGCGACAAAGTGCTAGATCTCCTGAATCGACGGGGTGAGGTGACTACAGGTACAGTGGGAATTGAGCTGGGTATGAGCCGTTCTACAGCCAGAAGGTATCTGGAGTATTTAGTGGAAAGTGGCGACGCGCACCACGATCAGGTGTACGGAACCGTCGGCAGACCGGAGCGTATCTATCGGCGACAGCGGAGGGATGCATAAACCACCCAACTCTGATGTCCTGTTACTTCCCCCTCCTCCTATTCATAATTTTATTGAATTTAATTCACTTAATCGATCAAAACGGTTTAAATGACCACATTATTTACGTCCTCCTTCCCGATTGCTAGAATGATCAACAGTTAGTTGATTGATAATGATTATCAGTTTCTCTGATAATCATACTGGAACGGGGGATAACGTATGGCAACACCGAAACAACCACTGCGCACAGGCATGCTGCTTGCAGCGATCCTGGCACTACTGACGGTCATTATGGCGGGATGTGGACGCCAGTCACAAGATAACAGCACAGCAGCACCTCAAGCAACAGGCGACACTCGAATGATTAAACATGAGATGGGAGAAACCAAGGTTACAGGTACACCCAAAAGAATCGTAACCCTGGAATTCTCTTTTGTCGATGCCACAACCCAACTGGGCGTTACTCCTGTCGGCATAGCTCAGGAAAATGACGATGATATTGATGGGCTGCTCGGTAAGAAAATCAACTTCACACCAGTAGGGACGCGCAAACAGCCAAACCTGGAAACGATTAGCTCCCTAAAGCCGGATTTGATTATTGCCGATCTGAATCGTCATAAAAGCATATACAAAGAACTAAGCGAGATTGCTCCGACCATTGTTCTAAAGAGCCGCAATTCCTCCTATGAACAAAACCTGGCATCCTTCGGTGTCATCGCCGATGCGTTGGGCGAGAAGGAAAAAGGCGAGCAAATTCTCACTGCGCATAAAGCTACCATGGAAAAGTTAAAAGAAGGCATCAAAGCTGGCGAGTCACGTAGCGTATTGCTAGGGGTATTCCGCTCTGATTCACTATCGGCTCACGGTGCTTCATCCTTTGATGGACAACTGCTGGAGCAAGCGGGTATTCACAATGCCCTTCAAAATACAAGCGAGCCTACCGTCAAGCTGACGCTGGAACAGATTGCACAAGCGGATCCTGATGTGATCTTTTTGGTGGAAGCCGATGAGAAGCTGATTGCGGAATGGAAGCAAAACCCGCTTTGGCAAAACATTACGGCCGTCAAAAAAGGGGAAGTTTACGAAGTGAACCGGGCACTATGGACCCGGTACCGTGGACTCGGCTCAGCCGAGAAAATACTGGAGCAAGCCATTTCGCTTCTGTATCCCGCGCAAAGTAAAGGAGACGGCTCCCGTTGATCGGACAAGTCTCACGCGACCGGCTGAATAAGCCGGTCTTCTTTGCACTTATCGCTGCGTTGCTGGCTGGATTGCTGCTCAGCGTGGCGATTGGCCCAGTCAGGATGGACATCCCCACCATGCTGACTGCGCTGTTCACCGAGCATCCGTCCAAGGATCAGCTCATTGTCTTGACGGTACGCCTACCGCGTGCCGTTATTGGCCTAATCGTCGGGGCGGGGCTCGCCGTGGCTGGAGCCCTGATGCAGGCCATCACACGCAACCCGCTGGCCTCGCCGCAGGTATTCGGGGTCAGCTCAGGCGCTTCGCTGGCTGTCGTGCTGTCCGTCGTGCTGCTGCCGAATATCGGATCGTCCGGCAGCATTTATTTTGCTTTTGCCGGGGCCATCGCAGGCGGCTCCTTCGTATATGCGCTGGCCGGAACGGCGGGCATGACGCCGGTTAAGCTGGCCCTTGCCGGGATGGCCGTGCATCTGTTGCTGGCCTCCATCACCCAGGGACTGCTCGTGTTCAACGAGCAAATATCCGATGTGCTGTATTGGCTCGCCGGAGCCATCGATGGTTCCACTTGGGCCGACACGCGTCTGGTGCTGCCATGGTTCGCCGTGGGTATGATCCTTGCGCTGGCGCTGGCCCCCTCGCTATCTGTGCTGAGCCTCGGGACGGAAGTCGCACAAGGATTGGGACAAAACGTACGTCTTGTCCGTCTACTGGCCTCGGCCTCAGTGATTATGCTGGCAGGCTCTGCCATAGCGGTAGCCGGGTCCATCGGCTTTGTGGGCCTGATGGTGCCGAATATCATCAAGATGTTTACAGGTGACAATTACAAGCGGGTCATTCCCCTGTCTGCAATCTGCGGAGCTCTGCTGCTGACATATGCAGACGTGCTTGGACGATTCATTGCATTTCCTTATGAGTCGCCCGTTGGTATTGTAACGGCGCTGGTGGGTGCGCCCTTCTTTTTATATCTGGCGCATAAGAACGGGAGGGCTTCACGATGAAAAAACTGTGGATTTTACTCGCGCTCATGCTGGGTGTTGCTTTTATAGCTATAGGCGTGGGCAGCACCTACATTACGCCCTCTGAGCTGATCACAGCTCTGACGGATCGGAGTGCCTCTTCCTGGTTCATCGTTCACCACTATCGGCTGCCACGTGGTCTGCTGGCCATCATGGCCGGAGCTGGGCTGGCAGTAGCCGGTGTTCTGCTACAAGGCATGATCCGCAACCCGCTAGCCTCGCCAGATGTGGTAGGTGTATCCAAGGGGGCCGGCTTTGCGGCGGTTCTCGTCATCGTACTGCTACCCTCATCCCCAGTGGCGCTGTTGCCTGTAGCGGCCTTTGTCGGTGCCGGACTAGCTGCACTGTTGCTCGTACAGCTTTCGATGAAGGGAGGCATGCGTCCCAATATGCTAGCCTTGACCGGACTGGCGGTGGGCGCTATTTTTCAGGCTGCGACCGATTATATACTGGTCAAGTATCCACTCGAAGCCAGCGACACGCTCACTTGGCTAGCTGGAAGTCTGTGGGGAAAAGGCTGGGACGAAGTGTATGGGCTACTGCCGTGGTTAATCGTGTTGCTGCCTCTCGCCTATACCCTACAGCGTAAGCTCGACATTATGAGCCTAGATGAAGAAAGCTCTGCTGGGCTGGGACTTAGCGTGAAACGCGTGCGTACAGGACTGCTAGCCGTGTCAGTCGCCTTGGCTGCCTCCTGTGTTGCTGCCATCGGCTCCATCGGCTTTATCGGACTGCTGGCACCGCATCTGGCACGGCGGTTATTTGGCAATCGCCACCGCTATCTATTGCCCGGCTCGGCGATGATCGGCGCCCTGATTCTCGTCCTTGCTGACGCGCTGGGACGAGGTCTGAAGCCGCCGCTCGAAATTCCCGCTGGCATCGTGACAGCCGTCATTGGCGCGCCATATTTTCTGTATCTATTGCTGCGGGAACGCAAACAAAAAGGCAGCGAATAGGATTAGGATAAGAAGTTGCGCAGCGCTGCTAAACGCAGTACTATACTCTAGCGTTTAGCAGCGCTACCTGTACACCGATACGCCGATTAACTTCTTCTCTAAACGATTCATCATGCAGTAACCTCTTTTTAAAAACATTTATCATTTCAGGAAAGCTGGCATTTGTGCTAGGGTCCAAATCGTTAAAAAAGACAGCTAGCTCTGTCGAATGCCCTTCTTTATCTGTCGCATACATTGCCAGTGTCAAAACGTAAGCCGTGGAGCCTCCTTTTTGCCCAGTATGTTTCAGGAATTGCTGGTTTTCAGGAAGAACCATAAATGGTTCCTCCATGACCTCGGACAATAACTTTTGCTCAGCTTTTGTGAACCCTTGACGGCGGTTCAGCTTACTCATTAAAGAGGCATAATCGGCCGTCGTTGAAGCTATAAAACGATCCGTATTAATACGGTCATAATCCTGATCATACCAGGTCTCAATATCTGCGTTTTTCTTGTAAGAACCACTCACATCACGGCGCAGCTTGTTATGAATCACGCGGGCATATCGGCGAAACTCCGTGTCCGACATCGCCTGAATGGCTTCTTTGGCAGAAATTTTATTCTTTGTATTATTCCAATTCTCACCTTGTCTCTCCTTCATCCATTCGTAAGGAATCAAAATGGAGGATACAAACGGATAAATGGGATCATGATTTTGCAGCCCCATTTTGGCTCTCGTCCGATTGATCGCATCCACCCCCAGTTTGTCCATTAAATACTCCGCATTGGCGTTGGAACTAAATTGAATCATCCCCTTGGCGACGTCTCGTACAGATACAGTTTCATTCTGTATCCGCCCTTTAGCCTCCATATTCTGTAGCCACGCCGTATGAGCACCACCATCCAAACCCGGCAAATAAAACCTTTCCAGCGAAATCAGCTTCACTCTGTCATCCGGGTTGATCTGATCCACCGCCGCTTGCTTGGCATATTCGATCGCAATGATTGTTTTGACGGTGCTCGCCAAAGGCATCATCCGGTTTTCCTCTTGGCCTGCCAGCTTTTTTTCATCTCTCAGAATCGTAATCGAAACTTTTTCTGCATTCTCCTCCACAAAATGAAGTAAACGCGTGGCAGCATCCTGTTCCTTTGTTTCACCCTCAACCTCGGCTGCAATCGCAGTTGTGGGCCGGACGGTATTCGGGGGATTAGCCACTTGATTCTGCATGAAAGATAGTAATCCTGTTGCCACTCCCATAACGATGAGCACTGTAGCCAAAATAGTTGCTACTATGATAAGGCGCTTTCGTTTCACTATAACCTCCCCCTGTATACACTTCATACACAGGTTTATTTTCCCATTTTTATATTTCAATTTCTATTTTAAACGAAAACACAGTACAAAAAGTTTCATTACGTGTCATATTTTCAAATAACATAAAAAAAGAGAGCCTCCTGTACATAACACAGGCTGACTCTCTTTCATTACCCTTCGACACTTATGCTGGATAGGGTACTTCGGTTCCATTCAATATGAGGTGCATCCGAATTTCCGCTTTTAAGGAGTCGGATACTGCACAATATTTTTCCTTACCCATCTGAATCGCTTTCCATACGCGGTAATCTGGAATATCTCCATCTACATGGAATGTCAGATCAATCGCTGTAAAGCCTGTCGGCATTTCTTCCTTGCGCGTACCTTCTGCGTCAATATCAATACGAGTAATGTCCGACAAGAAACGATCCAAAATCATTGTGATATCGATCCCCATACATCCTGCCAGACCTGCCAACAGCAGTTCCATGGGTGTCATCCCTTTACCATCACCGCCATAAGCCGCCGTAGCATCCATCCCTACAGAATAACCGGATGGTCCCTCCGAAGTAAACGCGCGTTTGCCGTGCCAAGTTGTAGATACTTTCATGTTCAAAGGCCTTCTTTCCATCTTAATAATCTATGATTTATCCTCGATCTTACTTTAAAACTCACTGATTTGGCGTAAAAATTTCTGTGTTCTCTCATGCTGGGGAGTGTCAAAAAACGCCTGTGGCGCTGCCTCCTCCAAAATGATACCATCTGCCATAAATATAACCTTGTCTGCCACCTCGCGAGCAAATTTCATCTCATGAGTAACGACGACCATCGTCATTCCGTCTTGAGCCAACTCTCGCATAACACCCAGCACTTCCCCTACCAGCTCGGGATCAAGCGCCGATGTCGGCTCGTCGAATAGCATAATCGCCGGGTCCATCGCCAGCGCACGTGCAATGGCTACCCGCTGCTGCTGTCCACCGGACAGACGTGAAGGATGTACATCCTGCTTATCCGATAACCCCACCCGCTCCAACAACCGTTGTCCGATGGACATAGCCTTGTCGCGCGGCATTTTTTTTACTGTCAGCAGTCCTTCAATGACATTGCCGATTGCGGTTTTGTGCGGATACAGATTGAATTGCTGAAACACCATCCCCGTCTGTTTGCGAATATCACGAATGGCTGCTTGGCGGACACGAACGGGAGCCGTAGCATCTACCTCAATCCCATTCACCTCAAACTTGCCGGAAGACAGCTCTTCAAGACCGTTCAGGCAGCGCAGCAAGGTACTTTTACCTGAGCCGCTCGGGCCGAGTAATACGACGATTTCACGAGCGGCAACCTGAAAATCAATGCTTTTCAGAACCTCTACCTGTCCGAATCGTTTACCTAATCCGTTTGTTGTTATCATCATCTATCATCTCCACCTTAATAAGCTCGAGCCAGACGCTTTTCCACCCGCTCCAGTATAGCGGAGAATCCAATGCTCATAATCCAGTACATCAGGCCAATTTCGAGCAGAAACGGCATGTAGAGCAAATACTGTGCCTGTAAAAGCTGTGCCTGTCGCATCAATTCACTGACCCCGATAACCGACACCAGCGACGTTTCTTTAAGCATACCTACAAATGTATTCCCCATCGGTGCAATTGCAATGCGTACCGCCTGAGGAAGAATAATGCGCCACATCGTTTGACCGGGCGACATTCCCGTCGCATAAGCTGCCTCGGTCTGTCCCTGGGGTACGGCTAAAATAGCTCCACGGAACGTCTCCGATAAGTACGCTCCTGTGTTAATACTGAGTGCCAGACAAGCAGCCGTCAGCGATCCGAATGATATGCCATAATCATCCAGTCCATAATAAATGACCGCAATCTGCACCAAAACCGGCGTCCCCCGAATGATCGATACATACATGCGCGCCAGCCATCGAACGGGTCGATTCCCCTTCAACCGGGCCACAGCAACAACCAAACCAATGATTAGGCCAAAAAACATAGAGACAATCGTAATATAAAGCGTATAATAAGCACCCTTTAATAAAAAAGGGACGTTCTCCCACATTAATTCAAGCATCGGTTATATTCCCTTCTTTCAGACGAGTGGCCCCATGTCAGCATAAAAGCCAAGACTGGAGCCAGACGCCTCTAACAGGCTTACGTTATTCTTTTGGCTCCTCGCCAAACCATTTTTTGAAAATTGTTTTGTAAGTGCCGTCTTCCTTCATTTCCTTCAAAGCCTTGTTCAAGGCTTCTTTGAGCTCAGGAGTTTTCTGGTTAATAGCTACACCCGCTTGGTCCGATTTAATCGGCTCGCCTACGGCTTTAATTTGGAACCCGTTTTTATCAATAATGGGCTTGAGAGCATACAGATTGTTAATGGTTGCGTCAATACGGCCAGAGTTTAAATCCTTTAAGGAAGTAATGACATCATCATACGTTTTAATCTCAAAATCGCCTACCTTCGGTAGTACTTCATTCCGCAGATAAGATTCATCATTCGTTCCCAAGCCGACACCAATGGTTTTGCCTTTAAAGTCCTCCAGCTTGGTAATATCATTTGTTTTGCTGTTTACGATAATGTTTACATTGTTTGTGATATAAGGCTCTGTGAAGTCAATGGCCTTCTTACGATCCTCTGTGATCGTAACCTGGCTAATCACTGCATCGAATTTTTTCTTTTGCAAACTTGGAACCAGTCCCGAGAATTCTTGTGCCGTGAACTCCGGTTTCACTCCAATCCGCTTCGCCAATTCTTTGGCGATATCCACATCAAATCCGTCCAATTCCTTGTTGTCGTTCAAAAAATTGTACGGCGGATAGGTGCCCATCATGCCTACCTTAATTACACCAGCCTTCTTGATTGCTTCGAGCTGGTTACTCGCTGCCACATTACTGCTACCCGCTCCATTGCTAGTATTAGAAGCTTCTGGCTTAGTACCGCAAGCGCTCAGCACAAGGCTGAACAATGCCAGAGCCATGAGTGTAGTTACCAAGAACCCTTTTTTACGTGTTTTCATGTATCGTTCTCTCCTGTCTGGATGTAAATGATTGAGTTCTTCTATGTGATTTGGCTATATTATTTGTTGCCAACGCCCCATTCATGCGATGTTGCACATCTAGCTTTGACCTAATAGTCCATAAAACTCAAAATTAGCCGCCTCTGCTGCCAATCTTTTAGCAGTTATCTGCGTGATGTGGTCATGTGTTCCCTCTGAACCGAATAGCCAGCGTGTAATGACACCTTCGATCATACTCATGAGTAGTGCCGCCCTTAATTCGACATCCAATTCAGCAGGCAACATGTTCAGCTCGATCGCTCTTTCCATATTGCGCCGGAATGCCAGTTCCATTGCGGCCCTTGTCTCTCGGATACTCTGGCGCACCGGTTCATCGACACCGCTGCCGATCAACAGCAAACCCATCAGATAGCGGTTCTCCAATGCAAAATCAAATAACCGAACAAACAGCGCCTCCGATGCCTTAACCATATCAGCCAGCGTTCCCGCGTCACTGCGATATCCCTGTCCGATCGCTGACAGTAGTTGTTCACGACCGGTAGCGATAATCTCAAGCGCCAGTGCCTCTTTACTTTTAAAATGCCAATAAAACGTGCCTTGGGCTACTCCCGCCTCTACCACGATATCTGAAATCTTCGTTTGATGGTAACCCTGCTCGGCGAACCGCTTCAATGCAATGTGAAGAAGCTGTGTTCTGCGGTCTGTTTCTTCTCCCGCGTGCTCAGCAGGTTGGTCATTCGAGACGGTCTCGGACTGCTTCGCCTTCCGTGGCTGCATGGGTTTCCTCCTCCCGATTGATCAGTCAGTCAGTTTTGTATTTTTAATCCTATAGGATAAGTATACTTTTGTCAAACGAAAAAAGAGAACCTCCTCAGAGGTCCTCTTTATCCTATATATTACTGCTACAGCAATGCTTTTGCCGCAATATCCGTACGGTTTTGTTTACCTTCAAAGGTAATACGATCCGCCTGTTCGTAAGCTTTGTTCCGTGCCCCGGCAATATCACGTCCCAAGCCGACCACACCTAATACACGTCCGCCGTTCGTTACCCACTCACCCTGTTCGTTGATGCCTGTTCCAGCATGGAACACAATGGCTTCGTCTACCTGTTCCAATCCGTGGATAGGTACGCCTTTGGCGTAAGCTGCAGGATAACCTCCGGATGCCAGCACCACGCACACCGCCGCTTCATCCTTCCACTCAATCTCCACCTGATCCAGCGTGCCATTTACAGCAGCGAGAAATATATCGAGCAGATCGGATTTTAAACGAGGCAGAACCACTTGAGTTTCCGGATCACCGAAACGTGCATTAAACTCAATAGTCTTCGGCTTGCCGTCCGGCGAAATCATCAATCCAGCAAATAATACACCTCGGAACGGACGCCCTTCAGCAACCATGGCCTTGGCCGTCGGCTTAATAATCGTCTCAATAGCTTCCTCAATAATGGAATTGGCTATGTGAGGCAACGGAGAATACGTACCCATGCCACCTGTATTCGGCCCTTTGTCACCATCAAAAATTGGCTTGTGGTCTTGCGCCGCAGCCATCGGACGAACCGTTTCACCGTCGACAAAGGAGAGAATCGACATTTCCTGACCAGCCAGAAACTCCTCGATCACGACTTGTGCCCCGGCTTCACCAAACACCTTGGCCACCATAATGTCAGAGAGAGCCTTTTCCGCTTCCTCCATCGAGTACGCGACCGTTACCCCTTTGCCTGCCGCCAGTCCGTCTGCCTTGATGACGACTGGGATCGGTTGCTCCTTCAAGTATGCATGTGCTTCCTCGTAAGTATAAAACTTGCGATAGGTTGCTGTCGGAATATGATATTTATGGAGCAAATCCTTCATGAAGATTTTGCTGCCTTCAATTTCCGCTGCATTTTTACGCGGTCCGAATACTGGAATGCCTTTCGCTTCAAAAGCATCCACAATGCCATCTGCCAGCGGATCATCGGGACCAACCACGACAAGTCCTACCTTTTTGGATTCCGCCAGCTCTGTCAGCGCGTCAAAGTCACTCACCGGAATCGGCACGCACTCCGCTAACTGTCCGATACCAGCATTGCCTGGTGCGCAATAGATTTGCCCGGCCTTGGGGCTCTTCTTCAGCGCCCACACAATTGCATGTTCGCGGCCGCCCCCTCCGATAACCAAAATATCCATTCAGGTGTTTCCTCCCGCTCCCATTAGATTGTTCAGGTGAAAATGCTGCTGCATCCTCAACTCATACAAGTTAGTGCTTGAAATGACGTACGCCTGTAAAGACCATGGCAATGCCGTATTCGTTAGCAACCTTGATGGACTCTTCGTCTTTGATGGAGCCGCCCGGCTGAATAACTGCTGTGATGCCTGCTTTAGCTGCCAGCTCCAACGTATCGCCCATCGGGAAAAATGCATCGGATGCCAGTACGGCACCTTTTGCTTTGTCACCGGCCTGCTCGATAGCAATCTTGGCCGCACCGACACGGTTCATTTGTCCTGCGCCTACGCCAATGGTCATATTATCTGCCGCCAGTACGATGGCGTTGGATTTCACATGCTTAACCACTTTCCAGCTAAACAAAAGCTGTTTCAGTTCTTCCTCGGATGGTGCCCGCTCCGTTACAACTGTAAGTGCATCCGAGTCTACAGCGTGAATGTCATTTTGCTGAACTACCATGCCGCCTTCAATGGAAGTCACGACGAAACGGCTCTCTGCCTGTTCAGACCGGGAAAGCTCACCCAGATCAAGCAAACGAATATTTTTCTTTTTCGTTAAAATCTCCAATGCTTCTTTCGTAAATCCCGGTGCCAGTACAATTTCCAAAAAGATCTCACTCAGCTTATTCGCTGTATCACCATCAATAATCCGGTTAGCCGCTACGATGCCACCAAAAATCGAGGTTGGATCAGCTGCATACGCCTTGCTGTACGCTTCATAAATACTGCCGCCGATTCCCACACCGCAAGGATTCATATGCTTAACTGCTACTACTGTAGGTTCGCTGAATTCTTTAACGATTTGCAAAGCAGCATTAGCATCATTGATGTTATTGTAAGACAGCTCTTTGCCGTGAAGTTGTTTCGCTGTTGTCAGTGTACCCTTTGCCGCCAATGGCTCACGGTAAAATGCCGCCTGCTGATGCGGATTTTCGCCATAACGCAAATCCTGAATTTTTTCATAGGTTACGGTGTATCGCTCAGGCAACGGCTCGCCTGTCACATTCGACAAATAATCGGATATCAAAGCGTCGTATGACGCCGTATGACGGAAAACTTTTGCGGCCAGACGCTTACGGGTATTCAGTTCCGTATCGCCATCCTTACGGATTTCCTCCAGCACTGTGCTATAGTCATCAGCATCGACCACCACACTGACAAAAGCATGATTTTTTGCCGCAGAACGCAGCATCGTTGGACCGCCGATGTCGATATTTTCAATCGCGTCCTCATAAGTTACACCGGGTTTGGCAATCGTTTCCGCAAAAGGATACAGATTCACAACGACCAGATCTATATAACCCAATCCAAGTTCTTTCATCTGACGCTGATGCTCTTCATTATCCCGAACAGCCAGCAAGCCGCTGTGTACCGCAGGGTGGAGTGTTTTAACACGTCCATCCATAATTTCAGGAAAACCCGTTACCTCTGAAATGCCGATGACGGGAATGCCCTCCTTCGACAACAAGCTGCTCGTTCCCCCTGTCGAAACGATCTCCACACCCAATTTGGACAACTCGCGGCAAAATTCCACGATCCCCCGCTTATCCGATACGCTGACGAGCGCTCTTTTAATACTCACCCTGTCTCCTCCTTTAGCTCTTTCAGAATTTTGCAAAATTCTCTTTTATCATTTTATTTCCCGAGAAATATCGGAAAATGCCTGTACAGCATCCTTGATATGACAATGATATGACAAATTACAATCATTCTTAGAGAAGTGAAATCACTTTGCGACCATTTAATTGGATTTTGCCTTGGGCCAATTTGCCAACTACCTCTGGATATAGCTGACGTTCCACGGATTGAATGGCTGCGGATAAGGATTCCGCTGTATCATGGTCGTCAACTTCCACGACACGCTGGGCAATAATGGCACCCGTATCCATGCCCCCGTCCACAAAATGAACGGTGACGCCACTTACCTTGACCCCATAGGCCAATGCCTGTCCAACAGCATCTTTCCCTGGAAATGCCGGAAGTAGTGACGGATGAATATTAATGATTTTTCCTGCGTAGGCATCGACCATGACGCTGGATAGCAAACGCATGTAGCCAGCTAACACGATGAGATCAATCGATTTCTGCTCCAGTAAAGTCACCAGTTCACGCTCATAGTCTTCTCGAGAAAGATATTCCTTGGGTCGAAAAGTATGGCACGCAATTCCAGCTTTCTGTGCTCTAGCTACGGCAGGAGCCGCAGGCTTGTCACAGATGAGCAATTCTACCGAGGCGCCGCCCAGTTCTTCTCGTGCAGCCGCATCCACCAATGACTGAAAATTCGTCCCCTCGCCTGATGCAAAAACAGCAATCCGGTACTCGTTCATTACACCTCGGCTCCCGTAAAGGTCACGATAGAACTGCCTTCCGTTACTTTTCCGATCACATATGCAGCTTCGCCCTGTTCCTTCAGAACTTCCAGTGCAGTCTGTGCATGCTCTTCGCCTACAACGATTACCATTCCAATTCCCATATTAAAGGTTGTGAACATGTCTTTGTTGGAGATTGCGCCTTTTTCCTGCATGAGCTGGAAGATTGGCAAAATCGGCCAAGTGCCGTATTCTATATCCACATTGACGTGATCCGGTAACACTCTAGGGATATTTTCAATAAAACCGCCACCTGTGATATGCGCCATGCCTTTTACTTTTACCTTGTCCAGCAATGCCAAAACGGATTTCACGTAAATTTTCGTCGGCTCCAGCAGTACATCGCCCAGTTTGCCGTTCAAGCCTTCGATTTCATCATGCAAATCATAGCCCTGCTGTTCCAATAACAGCTTGCGAACCAGTGAGAAGCCGTTACTGTGAACTCCACTTGAAGCCAGTCCAATAACGGTATCTCCGGGAGCAATCGAGCTACCGTTGATGATTTTGCTTTTATCTACAATCCCTACCGTGAATCCGGCAATATCATATTCACCCTCGCTGTACATCCCTGGCATTTCTGCGGTTTCACCGCCGACCAGCGCACAGCCCGATTGATGGCAACCCTCTGCGATTCCAGCGACTATAGCTTCAATTTTCTCGGGTACAACCTTGTCACAAGCGAGGTAATCCAGAAAAAAGAGTGGCTCCGCGCCCCCGACGATAATGTCGTTTACACACATCGCAACCGCGTCAATACCAATGGTGTCATGACGATCCATTGCGAAAGCAAGCTTCAGCTTCGTGCCGACACCATCGGTACCGGAAACGAGTACAGGCTCATCGTACTTATCCTTATTCAGGCCGAACAACGCACCGAATCCGCCCAAGTCCGTCAGCACTTCGGGACGGAAGGTACGTTTAACGTGCTTTTTCATCCGTTCTACTGCTTCATTACCGGCAGCGATATCTACCCCTGCGTTTTTGTATGCTTCGGACATTCATGAACACTCCTTCAAATGATTGACCCTCCTAAGTCCTCCCTAGCAGGGAGGATTCCATGGGGCTGCTCCCCCTGGACCCCTCAAGAGTCGGTCAGATGTGTAAGGTTGGGTGCTGCTTGGTGGTTGGTTCGTGCTGTGAGTCGCGTGTTGTCCTTTGTATTCGTGGGCTATACCCGCGAATACAAAGGACACGCTTTAGTGCGAGGCCGCCTATGCAGTGGCGGCGGGGCACGTCCCGGCCTGTTTGCTTCGCAAAGGCGGGGACGTGCCAGGGCTGGGAAGTAAGCAGCGCCAGAGGCTCGCTTACTTTCTAGCCCTCAGGTTTGAGGCAGGCAGCTTCGCCCAGCCTGCTGTACGACTTGTCGCTTAGCGCGCACTGGCTGCTAAACTGCTAAGTGAACAGGTGACTTTCTTGAGCCACCTGCCCCTTTAAAAACTCATGGCATGAAATAGTTATGCCATGAGTTTTTAACTGCCTTACCTATCCTCTTCCCCGTGGGAACAGAAGAGGTACAGTCACTGCTGCAAAATGCTGCACACCTGAGGAACGGAGCGGGTGGAAGGATTCTGGAGAAGCGAAAGCGTTCGCCTTTGCCGCTGGATTCTAACCCTGTAATGGGTTATTCCAATCCAGGAATCCAGCGGCAACAGCGATCGGAAGAACCTTCCACACGCGGAGTGGCCCCCTCAAAACCGACATCCCCATTCCTGCCATGCACCACTGTGCTTCTTTTGTTCCCTTTTCTCAACAACTACATCCGAACTTTTCTTCACCTTTGAAATCTACCTGAGTCGGGTAATCATTATCGAAACAGGCTAGGCACAAGCCGCCTTTGTAATCCTGTTCGTTATATCCTCCTACAGCGGCAATCAAACCCTCGGCGCTCATAAAGTAGAGCGAATCGGCGTTAATTTCCTCACGAATTTCCTCGACGGTTTTGGACGAAGCGATCAGTTCCCGGCGATCCGGCGTGTCGATGCCATAGAAGCACGGGTTTTTGAAAGGCGGTGAGGTAATACGTACATGTACCTCCAGTGCCCCTGCATCCCGCAGCATATTCACGATTCGACGGGATGTAGTGCCCCGTACGATAGAATCGTCGATCATAATGACTCGTTTACCTTCAACAACACGGCGTACAGCGCTCAGCTTCATTTTCACACCCTGCTCGCGTAGCTCCTGACTCGGCTGAATGAAGGTACGTCCAGTGTATTTATTTTTAATCATACCCAGCTCATAAGGAATACCTGTCTGCTCTGCATAACCAATCGCAGCCGAAATACTGGAATCCGGCACTCCTGTCACCAGATCCGCATCGACAAAAGCTTCCAGCGCCATCTGGCTCCCCATTCTTTTGCGTGCAGCATGAAGATTAGAACCATTCAAATCACTGTCAGGACGGGCAAAATAAATATATTCCATCGCGCACAGTGCTTTACGATGCTTGCCTTCACTGTAACGGTCTTCGTGCAGACCATTTTTGTCCAACACCAACAGTTCACCCGGCTCGATATCGCGCAACAGCTCTGCTCCAATCGTTTCCAAAGCACAGGTTTCGGAGGCAAACAAATATGCATCACCTAATCTGCCCATCGTCAACGGACGCAAGCCATTGGGATCAGAAGCGACCAGCAGTTTATCGTTGGTCATAATGAGAAAAGCAAATCCGCCGACAATACGCTTCAATGCATCTTTGGCAGCCTCCACCAAATCCTTGGACGATCGTGCGATCAAATGCGCCACTACTTCTGTATCGCTGGTCGTTTGAAAAATAGACCCGCCCTGCTCCAGCTCATGCCGGATTTGCAAAGCATTCACGATATTCCCGTTCGTAGCTACCGCTAGATCCCCATCACGATACTTAAACACCAAAGGCTGTGCATTCGTTAGCTTACTGTCTCCACTTGTCGAGTAGCGCACATGTCCTATGGCAATATCGCCTGTCAGCGAAGCCATCAAATCTTTATTGAATACTTCTTTTACAAGCCCCATTCCACGATGATAATGGAACTCGTCGCCACTGCTCACACAGATGCCCGCACTTTCCTCCCCGCGATGCTGGAGTGCATGCAATCCGTAATATGCTAGGGAAGCGGCATCGGAGTGTCTATATACTCCAAACACGCCGCATTCCTCTTTTAATTTATCAAACAGCCCCTCTTTACCAGAGCCTTCATTATAATAATCTCCAGTCCACAACGTCCGTGCTGTTATTTCATCAGACATGGAATGACATCCTCCCAGATTTGCTTCAAACTGGCGACTGCCTCGTTCAAAGCGGGTTGTCCGTTCACCTCAACTGTCAATTGTGATCCTTCAACTTTTCCTAATACGGTAACTGGCACTTCCAAACCACGCAGATGTGCTTCCAGAGCAGACGCTTTATCCGGCGATGCAGATAACAAAATACGGGATTGAGTTTCGCTAAACAACGCATGGTCAGGACGCAAGCTCGTTTCTACGTTGACCTGTGCTCCCAATCCGCCGCTAATCCCGGATTCTGCAAGCGCTACAGCCAATCCGCCCTCTGCCAAATCATGCGCAGATTGTACCAATCCGGTCTGAATCGCTCCCAGTACCGCAGTCAGCAGTTTTTTCTCTACGTTCAAATCCAGCTCAGGTGGGCGTCCCTCGGATACACCGTGTACGACAGCTTGGAACTCACTGCCTCCCAGCTCGGCCTTCGTTTCCCCCACTAGGAAAATTACATCACCTTCGGCTTTGAAGCCTTGTGTCGTAATGTGATCTGTATCATGTACCAGACCTACCATACCGACAACAGGCGTCGGATAGATGGAGCCTTTAGCATTTTCATTGTACAAGCTGACATTGCCCCCGATAACAGGTGTATCCAGTACACGGCAAGCCTCTGCCATACCGTCCACGGCTTTTTCCATTTGCCAGAAAATATCCGGCTTTTCAGGGTTACCGAAGTTCAGGTTATCCGTAATCGCCAACGGCTCGCCGCCGGAGCATACAATGTTACGCGCTGCTTCGCTGACTGCAATCCGTCCACCTACCTCTGGATCAAGGTATACATAACGTCCGTTACAATCTGTCGTCATGGCGAGTCCCTTACGAGTTCCGCGCACAGTCACTACAGCTGCATCCGATCCCGGACGAACGGCTGTACTCGTGCGAACCATGTAGTCATACTGCTCGTATACCCATTTCTTACTGGCTACACTTGGTGAAGACAGCACCTTTTTCAACGCACCGTTCAAATCCGTCACTTCAGCGTAACGAAGTGTGTCAATAGCAGCATTTTGCTCATAATAAGCAGGGACTTCGGAAGGCTTGTCATAAATCGGACACTCGTCAACCAGCGCCGTCACTGGCATATCTCCGACCACTTCATTGTGATGGAACAAACGCAAACGACCGTCATCCGTCACTTTACCGACCTTGGCACAAATAACACCCCAACGCTCGAAAATTTCCAGTGCCTGTGCTTCATCCTTAGGCTCTACTACGAACAGCATCCGTTCCTGTGATTCGGACAGCATCATTTCATAAGGTGTCATACCCTCTTCACGCTGCGGTACCTGATCCAGATACAGCTCCAGGCCGTTGCCAGCCTTGCTCGCCATCTCCGCGCTGGAGCAGGTAAGTCCTGCGGCACCCATATCCTGAATACCCAGCACAATACCGCTGTCGATCAGTTCCAGACAGGATTCCATAACCAGCTTCTCCATAAAAGGATCGCCTACTTGAACCGCAGTCCGGTTCGCCTCAGATTCTTCTGTCAACTCAACCGATGCGAATGTCGCTCCGTGAATCCCATCACGACCTGTCGGCGGGCCCACATAGAACACCGGGTTACCGACCCCTTTAGCAACACCACGCTGGATCTTATCATGGTCAATCAGTCCGACACACATTGCATTAACGAGCGGATTGCCTTCGTAGCTTTCATCAAATACAACCTCGCCACCTACAGTCGGAATACCGATACAGTTCCCATATCCCGCAATACCAGATACCACATGCTCGAACAAATATTTCACACGGTCGCTCTCCAGTTTGCCAAAACGCAGGGAGTTCAACACCGCGACAGGTCTTGCACCCATGGAGAAAATATCACGGATGATACCGCCTACCCCAGTCGCTGCCCCTTGAAAAGGCTCCACAGCCGACGGATGGTTATGACTTTCGATTTTAAATACAACCGCTTGGTTGTCACCGATATCTACAATGCCTGCGCCCTCGCCGGGTCCCATCAGAACTCGCGGACCGCTCGTTGGAAAACGACGCAGCAACGGCTTAGAGTTTTTGTAAGCACAATGCTCTGACCACATGACACTGAATACGCCAATCTCCGTATAATTCGGCTGACGTCCCATGAATTCACAGATCAACGCATATTCACTGTCCGATACACCCATCTGCTGATACAGTTTATGTTCGGCAACCTGCTCTGCCGTCGGTTCCTTAGCGGACACTTGCTGCGCCATGTCGATCCCTCCAAGCATTCAAAATAGATGTAAACATACGTTTGCCGTCATCCGTTCCGAGCAATGCGTCCACCGCGCGTTCCGGATGAGGCATCATGCCCAGCACGTTTCCTTGTTCATTACAAATCCCTGCGATATCCGTCACGGAACCGTTTGGATTATCTCTATACGTAAATACGATCTGGTTATTCGCCTGCAAGCGAGCCAGCGTCTCATCATCACAGTAATAGTTGCCTTCGCCGTGGGCGATCGGAATGACGATCTCTTCACCAGCAGCGTAATCTTTTGTAAAAGGTGTTTGGTTATTCGCAACCTTCAACACCGTATCATGGCAACGGAATTTCATCGACAGATTACGGCGCAAAGCGCCTGGCAACAGCCCAGCTTCAGTCAGAATTTGAAAACCGTTACAGATACCTAAAATGTATTTCCCCTCAGCAGCCGCTTTGGCTACTTCCTTCATCACCGGAGCAAACCGGGAAATCGCGCCGCAACGCAGGTAATCCCCGTAAGAGAAGCCTCCTGGAACAAGAATACAATCATAAGGCGACAGATCCGTCGCAGTATGCCAAACATAATCGACAGGTTCACCGACCGTGTCCTCTACCGCCTTATAGCAGTCAATATCACAGTTGGAGCCCGGAAAAACCAGAACTGCAAATTTCATGGAATCAGCCCTCCAGTTCGTAGCGGTAGTCTTCAATGACCGTGTTGGCCAACAGCTTTTCGCACATCTCAATGATGCGCTTTTCAGCACTCTCGCGGTCTGTTGTATCCAGATTCAATTCCATATACTTACCAATTCTGACGCTGTCCACTTCTCCGAAACCCATAGAATGCAGTGCGCCTTGCACCGCAACCCCCTGCGGGTCCAAAACGCTTTGCTTAATCGTGACATAGACTGTTGCTTTCATCATGTTCCTTCAGTTCCTCCTCCGAATGAGTGAATCCTTTTGGTTGAATTATGATTACTATTTACTGTGCCGTCAGACGCCGCCAAATATCCGTATATCTTGCAGTTGTTTCTTCTACGACCTCAGCAGGCAACGGATCGGGCTTGCTATTCTTGTCCCAACCGGATGATGCCAAATAGCTTCGTACCGGCTCCTTGTCCATGCTGTCAATCTCAACATCCAGCTCATACTTTTCCTGAGCCCAAAAACGGGATGAATCTGGAGTGAAAATTTCGTCAATCAAAATCACCTTACCGTTAACAAGACCAAACTCAAACTTGCAATCGGCTAAAATAATCCCCCGCTTCTCACAGAAAGCACGTGCAAATTCGTACAACGCCAGGCTTTTTTCTTCAAGCTCGCCTGTCAATTCAACCCCGACCAGCTCTTTCATCTGATGGAGAGAAATGTCCTCGTCGTGTCCAACATCATTTTTTGCAGCCGGTGTAAATAAAGGCTTGGGAAAGCGCTCATTTTTACGCAGTCCCTCTGGCAATGGAATGCCGTTCACCTCACCGTTCTGCTCATACTGACGCCAGCCGCCTCCGGTAATATATCCGCGCACCACACACTCAATGTCGATGCGTTCAGCCTTCAGCGTGACCATGATACGGTCCTTCAGCAACTCTTTATTCTGTTCGTCGATCACATGCCCGAGCTTGTTCACATCGGTGTGCACGACATGGTTTTCCAACAAGTCTTTCGTCTGCTCAAACCAGAAAGCGCTGAGCTTATTCAGCACGTTCCCCTTTTCGGGCACGGGCGGCTCTAACACATAATCAAAAGCCGAAATTCGGTCCGTCACGACAATCAGAAAATGCTCTCCGAGATCATACAGTTCACGCACCTTGCCTTTGTACAAGAGCGGCGCATGGATCAGACCTTCGGCAGTAGACAATGACATTTCATTACACCTCTTTCAAAAGAGTATTACCCCTCCTAAATCAACCTTGCCCCTCCTAAATCCTCCCCTCAGGGAGGACCCCCAGGGCTGCTGCCCTCGGGACTCCCGCAAGGGTTGGCTAGTGAGCAGGGGATGACGGGTTACTGGAGCTACGGTGGAGTGAGCGCGTTCCGCTGGATGAAGGCTTGTTGGCACAAGCCCTCATCCAGCAACGCTTTTACGTTAGTACAGATCGACGTTTTTACGTATTAACAATGTATTAACGCTTCCGACTCTAAGCGACAAGTTTTATGCCGCTTACAGCTCGACCGTGGTTCAGCGTCTACATACCGCCAAACCATTCTGCCCGTGGCCGTAGCTCGGCATGCCGTGCAGCGAGCATTGGGCTTCGCCTGTTGTGCGCATATGCTACGCATGCGCACGGATACGGTGGCTCAAGGCTTCGCTTCTTGAGCCTGCGCGTGCTCGTGAGGGCCGCGGGCTGTTTGCTACGCAAATTCGGCAGCCCTCACGAGCACGTTGCTTTGCGATAGAAAAGCAGTGGAACACGCTTTTCTATCGTTCTTCGGGGTGGTGCGGCATCTTATGTGCCGCACCACCCCTAGTTCTGCTCCCTCATGAAGGTTGGTGCTGGAAGCAGCGGAGCGGACGGAATCGTTCTGGAGAAGCGTAGCGCTTGCCTTTGCCTCTGGATTCCAACCTTTACAGGTTGATTCCAATCCAGGAATCCAGGGGCAACAGCAATCGGAAGAATGATCCGTTCGCGCAGCGCCCTCATCACGCTCTTTATACCCTCCCAAGCGCCAACCAACCTTCCCTCCTACTCCCCTAATCCCAGCTTTTTGAAGATCGTATCCACGTTCTTCAGATGCCAGGCTGGGTTGAACGCGTCCTCGATTTCGTCTGCGCTGAGCACGGCAGTAATTTCCGGGGTCGTCTCGACGATTTCGCGGAATTGGCGTTGCTCTTCCCACGCCTGCATAGCACGCGGCTGCACAGTATCGTAAGCTTTTTCACGACTAAAGCCTTTGTCGATCAGCTTGGTCATAATACGACCGGAGAACGGTACGCCGTACGTACGGGCCATATTGCGCTTCATATTTTCAGGGAAGACCGTCAGATTTTTTACGATATTACCAAAACGGTTCAGCATGTAGTTCAACAGCATCGTTGCATCCGGCAGAATGATGCGTTCTACGGAAGAATGCGAAATGTCGCGTTCATGCCACAGGGTTACGTTCTCATACGCCGATACCATATGCCCACGAATCACGCGTGCCAGACCGGAGATGTTTTCACTTCCGATCGGATTGCGTTTATGCGGCATCGCGGAAGATCCTTTTTGACCCTTGGCAAAGGCTTCTTCCACCTCACGGAACTCACTCTTTTGCAGAGCACGGACTTCTGTAGCAAATTTGTCCAACGATGTGGCGATCAACGCCAATGTTGCCATGTATTCGGCATGACGGTCGCGCTGTAGCGTCTGTGTAGAAATCGGTGCAGGCTTGGTGCCCAGCTTGCGGCATACAAATTCTTCTACAGCCGGGTCAATGTTGGCATATGTTCCCACTGCACCGGACATTTTACCGTATTGTACTTGGTCAGCCGCAAAACGAAAGCGTTCCAGATTGCGCTTCATTTCCTCGTACCACAATCCCATCTTCAGTCCAAACGTTGTTGGCTCAGCATGTACTCCGTGTGTACGTCCCATCATCGGTGTATGCTTGTAAGCCAATGCCTTTTCCTTCAAAATTTCAATAAAATTCAAGATATCACGTTCCAGGATTTCATTCGCCTGCTTTAACAGGTAGCCCAGTGCCGTATCAACTACGTCTGTGGAAGTCAAACCATAATGTACCCATTTGCGCTCGTCTCCAAGACTTTCGGACACCGTGCGGGTAAAAGCAATGACATCATGTCTTGTCTCCTGCTCAATTTCATAGATCCGTTCAATATCAAAACTTGCATTCTTACGCAGAGCCACAGTATCCTCTTTTGGAATAACCCCTAATTCCGCCCAAGCTTCACAGGCACACAGCTCTACTTCCAGCCACGCTTTAAATTTATTTTCTTCCGTCCAAATCGCTCTCATTTCCGGTCTGCTATAGCGTTCGATCATGACTATTTATTCCCCCAAATATTGGTTTGTTCAATCCATTCCAGCGCTTGTTCCGCATCCTGGCACAATAGATTAATATGTCCCATCTTTCGGCCTGGCTTGGCTTCACTTTTTCCATACAAATGCAGCTTGGGTACAACATCCAATCTTTCAGCTTCAACATCCGATTGCGCAAACCGCCGAACCACGTCCTCCAAATGCTCACCTAACACATTGACCATCACGACGGAAGTCAGCAGCTTCGTGCTGCCCAAGGGTAAACCGCAAATCGCACGTATGTGCTGCTCGAATTGCGACGTCACGCATCCCTCCATCGTGTAATGACCGGAGTTATGCGGTCGTGGTGCCAACTCATTAACGTACAATTGTCCATCTTCGGTGACAAACATCTCCACAGCGAGCAGTCCCACCGCACCCAGCGACTCTGCCACAGCCAGCGCCAACTTGCGTGCTTCCTCCTGGACAGGTTCTGGCACACGCGCAGGCACAATCGACGTGTGCAAAATATTGTTCACGTGAATGTTTTCGGCAGGTGGAAAGGCTTTGGCTTCACCGTTCGTGCTGCGAGCTACAATCACCGAGATTTCGCAGCGAAAACGGATGAACTGTTCCAATACCAGTTCCGCACCGCCTCCTGCCAGTTGTTCGTAGGCAGCCGTGGCTTCCTCCGGTTGGCGAATGACCACTTGTCCCTTGCCATCATAACCACCGACTGCTGTCTTGAGCACACACGGTACACCCAGTTCAGCTACCGCTTGAACCATATCCGCAAGACTGCTGATTTCACGATACGGAGCGACAGGGACACCAGCAGCTTCAATAGAACGCTTCTCTCTCAGACGATGCTGCGTTGTGTACAAAAGACTGCTGCCTTGCGGAACGCTGGATTCCTGTTCCAAAAGTGCAGCCACACCCGCGTCCACATTTTCAAACTCATACGTGATCACATCGCATCGCTCAGCCAGCTCTCTGGCTGCATGCTCATCATCATAGGCAGCGCGGATTTGTTCTGACACCTGTCCACATGGGCTATCCGGTGTAGGGTCCAGTGTCACAAAGCGATATCCTAGATTGGTTCCCGCCAGTACAAGCATTCTTCCTAATTGCCCGCCTCCCAAAAGTCCAATCGTTGTACCAGGAGGTCGGATACGGCCTGTGGGTTCACCTGCCCCATTCATAGCGAGTCACTGCCTTCCAGCACCTCATCACGGATACGGTCGCGTCTCGCCAAAACCCGTTGGCTTATCTTTTCGTCAAAAGCGCCTAATATTTGTGCTGCCAGCAGCCCTGCATTCGTAGCACCTGCCTTACCGATTGCCACAGTGGCAACCGGAATACCACCCGGCATCTGCACAATGGAGAGCAGGGAGTCCAGACCGTTCAGAGCCTTCGACTGAACAGGCACACCAATGACCGGCAAGGATGTCTTCGCAGCCACCATCCCTGGCAGATGCGCAGCCCCACCCGCTCCAGCAATAATGACCTTTAGTCCACGCCCGGCGGCCTCTTCTGCAAAACGAAACATTAAATCCGGTGTACGATGGGCTGAAACTACTTTTTTCTCATATCCGATTTCAAGCTCGTCCAGCACAGCACATGCATGCTGCATGGTGTCCCAGTCTGATGTGCTGCCCATAATGACAGCGACCTGCACTGACATGTCCTTCACTCCCTGTTTATCAATAAGCGCCAAAAATCCGGCACTCGAAAATAACGTTATTTTCAAGACACCGGACTACGAAAAAACAAACGACAGAGCCTCTTAAAGGCATGCCAAAAGCAAGCCTCTTCCACCGCATCCAATGCGGCTTCAGCCGTATGTCTCCCGTAGTCCGGAAATTTAAGGTTTCCAGGTAGAAACTTCCGGGCCATATCCCCGGCATTATACGAGTTAGCATTGTGCCTATTCCATACCCAACGATATTCTTTACAAGTATGATCGTGGTCAGTTTCGGCTCAAACATGTGTACCTTATTAAATTGCACCTTAAGTTCATTTTTTATCGACAATACACTTCCTAGTTTAACAATTCCCTACACCTTATGTCAACTTGAAAACGAACATTATAATAACCATACAATAGAATGTTCGTGTTTAACAAAATCAACACCCTTATATACCCATAGGTCAGGACTATTGTATTACATTTAGCTATCTCTCACCTATCCTGATAACAGCGAGTGCACCGCATTTCACTGACAAAAATAAAAGTCGGCACTCCCTATACAGGCAGTAAACCGACTTTTACTTTTTTATTCAGTTATTTTACGACCAGCACAGGAATACGCGCATGCTGCACCACATTGTGGCTTACGCTACCCAATACGAATTCACGGATACCACCTAAACCGCGGCTACCAATCACAATCACATCGAAGTCATTCTCATTGGCATAATCCAAAATGACTTCGGCTGGCGAACCTTGAATGAGCTCCACCTTGGCATCTACGCCTTGCTCAGCAAGCCGCTTTTTAACTTCATCCGTAGTTTGTTCGGCCAAATCATAATATTCTTTATTCACCGAAGCTGGAATAGGAGCCAAACCCTCGCCCATAAAAATCCGTGGAAAATCAAATGCTGTTACCACCTCAAGCTGCGAGGACGGTGATGCCTTGACCAATTCAGTCGCCTTCAACAAAGCCTTGTTGGATGCATCCGAACCGTCATAAGCAAGCAATATTTTTGAAAATAGCATAATACGCACCTCTTCCTCATTCAGTTTGTTGATTCAAAGCATAAATATGTATTCCTGTTGTTGTTCATGCCATGTCATCACTGGATGGCTGGAGTAGTCTTCTCACTCATCATTAAACTTCCCTATGAGAACCTAAACTCCTCCCCTTTACCGCAAAAAATACCCATACAGCAATGCGTTTATGAATAGCAACGCAGGAATACCTAATCTGAAGCTCATATGCCGTGTTTTATGGCGTTTACGGTACATGGCAATTAGAACGCCTAATGCTCCCCCGATCAGGGCCAGGAAAAACAACGTCCGTTCGGGTACACGATCGCGATGTTTACGTGCTCTCTTTTTATCTTCCGACATTACCAGATAGCCTACTGCATTGATAAACAGCAGCCATACCAACAAGCCTGTCTGCAATGTCTCTCCTCCTTTTGCACACCTACCAAGTTCAGGATTAGGCCTTATATAGCGCTCCCCCCTCATTATAACCCCACCCCTTTTACAGAAACAACGCCTCCCCTGACTTGGATAGTGCTTTTGCGGAAATAGTAAGGTGGCATAAGGGCGATCCCCGAGTGCATCTATTTCGTCTTAAAGGAGGGACTACGATGGAAAGCACCCATGAATACGTTGAAAAGCTGCAAGAAAATGCAAAAAAGGCAGAACGCAACCGCAAACGAGGAAAAGGAACTCCCAGCGCCAGCTTGCCGACAAAACAGCATACCAACAATCCTTGATCAAGGAATCTGTATTAAGCTGTATAGCCACGTTATTAACGTATAGTATCAACTTAACCTTGCAGCTTTTCCTGAGAATTGAGTACAAGGTAAACTCCGTTGTTTAGCTTCCACAATAACAGCAAGCAGACTCCTTATGAGATATCTGCTTGTTGTTTTTGCAAATATTTTTTTGAAATCGATTACATTTATAATAAACAAGTTCTAAAGTCATATCTCCTAACATAAGTGTTGACTAAAAACAATTTTACACCCTATAATTCGTGATATTAACGTAATTCGACAAAATTTTTGTCAGTTAATCTATCATTAATATTTGAGGTTTAAGATTGGAGAGGAGCTTTATATGACTAACATGAAAAAAATGACGATGATTCCCCTGTTGGCTAGCTTTATTCTCGGTAGTACCTTGTGGAGTAGTGGATTTACCGCCAACGCTGCGGCAGCAGCTACAACCAGCACAACTGCACCTACTTCTGCCACTACAACGTCGGACAAATCCGAAAATCCTCAAACCAATCATTTACCCAATATTAAAATACTTGCCACGGGAGGAACCATTGCAGGATCATCTTCCGTCAATACTGATACGACCGGCTACAAAGCAGGAGCGTTAGGTGTGGAAACTCTGATCAATGCCGTTCCTGAGATGAAAAGTATTGCAAATGTCAGTGGTGAGCAAGTTGTTAATGTAGGTAGCCCCGACGTTAATAATGAAATCCTCTTAAAACTTGCCAAACGTACCAATGAACTGCTTGCCAGAGACGATGTAGACGGCATTGTCATTACACATGGCACAGATACATTAGAAGAAACCGCTTATTTCCTCAATCTTGTTATCAAAAGCGATAAGCCAGTAGTTGTCGTTGGCTCTATGCGTCCAGCTACTGCCATCAGTGCCGATGGTCCCTTCAACCTGTATAATGCAGTGAAAGTCGCCGGGGCTTCGGCCTCTAAAGGTCAGGGTGTACTCGTCCTGCTGAACGACCGTATCGGTGCAGCAAGATACATCACCAAAACGAACACAACAGCAGTCGATACGTTCAAGTCTGTAGAGCAGGGATACCTTGGAGCTGTTGTGGGTGATCAAGTGTACTACTACAACAAATCCACGCACAAGCATACGACTTCTTCTGTATTCGACATCTCTAACCTGACTCAACTGCCGCAAGTAGATATTTTATACGAGTATCAAAACAATGGTCGCTATCTATATGATGCAGCCGTAGCAGCTGGTGCCAAGGGTATTGTCGTAGCTGGTTCCGGTAATGGTTCCTTGTCCAAGACCTCCTTAGAGGGCGCAGAGGCCGCAGGTAAAAAAGGAGTGATCATTGCCCGCTCCAGCCGCGTGGGAAGTGGAGTTGTGTCCCCGTCAACAAAAGACGCGGCATCGAACTTTGTGTCGACCGATTCGCTTAATCCGCAAAAAGCACGGATTTTGCTCATGCTTGCTTTGACCCAAACACACGATGTTAACCAAATTCAATCCTTTTTTAATGAATACTAAAAGCAGTCATCCCAAATCAAATAAATAGATCATCTTTATTATGAAAAAGAAGCAGCGATTACGGTTGACCACCGTAACTGCTGCTTCTTTTTTTTGCGAGACAATTCTAGCATTAGTAACTATTTCATCTGATATCCAATCGTCTTGGTCTTAAACAGTAATTCGTTGTTCCTCCCATGTAGCATCAAGACTGCTGTTTGGGAATCCCATTCAAGCTTGGAGGATATTTCGCTTGCTTCTCTGGATGAGGAGCGATTTCTTCCTCCAGAATACTTGATTTATTTTGCTGATTATTGATTTTAAGCGACTTATGCTTGGGCATAAATACTCACCTCCTCGGATTACCATGCCAAGGAGTGATCGTTTTTATACCGACGTATACCTGCTGATTATGTTGACTACAGCACTTTTGGTCATCCGTTATTTGCCCTGCTTTTGTTCCATCGCTGCTTTTAGCAAATCACCCAAACTGGAGCCAAAAGATTCCTGCTTTTCAAATTGTCTTACTAGCTTTTGCTGTTCCCGTTTGTTTACCCGCTGCTTGTCATTATCCAACGTCTCAGTAATGCCGCAGGGCAGGCATCTTACATATAGCCCTGCCTTGCCCTCTTTCATTTCCATTTTCTTATGACACTGCGGACAACGTCGATTGGACAAACGTTTTTCCCCTGAACGACGGTAACCGCAATCCGCACTTGGACATACAAGGAACTTTCCTTTCTTCCCCTTCTTCTCCAACAGCTTTGTACCACAATCAGGACAATGACTATTCGTCACGTTGTGGGGCTTGTACTCCGCACTGCTATTTTTTACAGTGGAAACCAACTCTTTCGCCATAGCACGAATAGAATTCAAAAACGGTTCCGGTTGTCCTTGACCACGAGCAATCCGTTCCAGCTCCGCTTCCCAACGTGCCGTCAGTTCGGGCGTTCTAAGCTGTGGAGCCGCCAGTTCAATCAGTTGCTTACCTTTCCCTGTGGGATGCATCACGTTCCCCTGACGCTCAATCGTATCCGAGCTGACAAGCTTCTCAATCAGATCGGCACGGGTTGCAGGAGTACCCAGTCCATGCTTTTCCATCTGAGCGAGCAGGGCTGCTTCTGTATACCGCTTCGGCGGCATCGTTCGCCCAGCTCGTACAAGACAACGTTGTAACCGGACTGAATCTCCTTTTTGCAGCTCAGGTAAAATAACGCCTTGTCCATTGTTTTCCCGATCCTCTGCTTCTTCATCATCCATACCATAATGGTTCGCGTCATATACAGCACGCCATCCGCTATCTTTTACCGTTGTGCCTTTTACCTGAAACGTCTCCTGCTCCACCGTTACTGATACGGCTACAGCATCATAACGTGCAGGTGGATAGAATAGACTGATAAAACGTCGTGCAATCAGATCATACAGTTTACGTTCCTCTGGGCTCAACTGATTAAGCAATAATGTCTGCTCAGTAGGAATAATCGCATGATGATCCGTGACTTTACTGTCATCCACAATTCGCTTTGTGATTGGTAGGTTGTTACGCAATAGCGGACGTGCCAAGAAAGCATATGGACCTACTGCTACACTACTGAGCCTTTCCTTAAGTGTGTCCACCATATCGGATGTCAGATAACGGCTGTCCGTACGTGGATAGGTCACCAGCTTATGCTGTTCATACAGACGCTGAAGCAGATTAGACGTTTGTTTAGCCGAAAAGCCATAGCGCTGATTAGCATCTCTTTGCAGCTCCGTTAAATCATACGCTAGCGGGTGAGGCTCGTTCTTTTCGCTCTTTTTAACACTCGCAACTGTGCCTTTGGCCCCCTCAAGCCTGCGGCGCAAAGCCTCTGCTTGAGTGCGGTCAAACATGCGTGAATCCCCGCTCTCTGCCCGCCAAGTTGCCTGAAAATCGCCGAAATCCGCCGTCAAAGTATCATATTCCTGAGAACGGAATTCGGTAATTTCTTTCTCACGCTCCATAATCATCCCCAGCGTTGGCGTCTGCACTCTTCCAGCCGAAAGTTGGGCGTTATAACGACAAGTCAACGCGCGAGTTACATTGAGACCAATCATCCAGTCTGCTTCAGCTCTACAGCGAGCCGATTCATATAAACGATCAAACTGCTGACCAGGCAATAGCTTTGCAAAACCTGCCTTAATCGCCTTGTCCGTCTGCGAGGAGATCCATAAGCGCCGGAAGGGCTTTTTCCAGTTTGCCATTTGGATGATCCAGCGTGCCAACAATTCTCCTTCACGAGCAGCATCTGTTGCCACGATAAGCTCTCCAATGTCCTGCCGCTTCATGAGCTGCTGCACAGCTTTGAACTGATGGTTACTTTCGCGCAGCACCTTTAACTTTGAACTCTTCGGAAGAATAGGCAGGTCCTCCAAATTCCAGGTCGCATACTTAGAATCGTAATCCTCCGGCTCTGCTAAGCCGACCAAATGTCCCAGTGCCCACGTCACCACGTACTGGGGTCCTTCTATATAACTTTTATGCTTCTCGCGGCTACCCATCACACGTGCAATCTCTCTGGCCACGGACGGTTTTTCTGCCAATACCAATACCTTCATGTTACGCTCCTTTCTCTCATAGTGTTAATTATACCATCCTGCCATCTTACGATAAATTCTAATGCCAACGGCTCTTATTAACATGATCCTACATACTATTGCTATTGCTTCTAGATCAGTTAGGATAACTTACAAATCAGGCACACTCCATTTTAATAGCAGACCCGCATAGGTGAGGCCTCCCCCAAAACCATATAACAATACATGTTGTCCATACCGTAAACGTCCATCATCCAAACCACACTGCAAAGCCAACGGGATGGATGCCGCCGATGTATTACCATACAACTCTACGCTGGTCAGCGTTTTTTCCAAAGGTACTGTACTTCTTTCACATATGGACTCGATCATTCTCAAATTAGCGCTATGAGGGACAAACCAGTCAAGATCCTCCCTCTTCATATTTGCCTTATCCAATAATCGTTCGATTCCCGTTGGAACAGAGCGAACAGCCCATTTATAAACCTCGCGTCCATTTTGAGCAATAAATCCATGGTCTTGCAGCTTCTCTCCATCCAAATGATCAGATAATCCCACACGGTAAAGATGTGCTCCCCCATGCCCATAAGTACCTATATCAGAAGTTAAAAATGATCCTTCATCCTCGTCATATTCAACAAGTGCAACTCCTGCACCGTCTCCAAAAAGTATACACGTCGTCCGATCCGTATAATCTGTAATTTTGGACAACGTTTCGGCTCCCACTACTAGCACCTTACGATGCAGACCACCCGTAATAAAGCCATTTGCCAAATGAAGTCCATAGGAAAAACCTGCACATGCTGCACTAATATCCATTGACCCCGTATTCGGAATATCAAAATGAGCCTGAATACGTGAAGCCGTGCTTGGAAAGTAGTAATCAGGTGTACTAGTCGCTACAATGATCATCTCAACATCGTTTATATTTACGTCGTATAGGTTAATCATACGTGTAATAGC
Organism: Paenibacillus sp. cl130; assembly: GCF_900116035.1. Taxonomy (NCBI): domain Bacteria; kingdom Bacillati; phylum Bacillota; class Bacilli; order Caryophanales; family Paenibacillaceae; genus Paenibacillus; species Paenibacillus sp. cl130. The sequence continues at coordinate 732 of NZ_FOYG01000010.1, read as the reverse complement.
TTGTATACATAAATCAGATACATATTGATCTTCAGCCGAAATTCGTCTTTCACGCATACCCGTTCTTTGTACAATCCACTCGTCACTAGTGTCCACAAGCTTCTCCAAATCGGCGTTTGTCAAAATGCGTTCAGGCACATAAGTGCCAAAGGCCGTAAGCTTTGCTTTTGAATTCAACAATTTGATCACTCTCCTTTGTAATCCTTATTCACATTATAACACCAGATACTAATACCTGGTACTAAATTATTTTAAAAACGTCTTCTTATTTACTAGTTAATATCCACTTATCCAGTTGAACTTATAACAAACTCACTTTAAATAAAATCCCTCTGCCTTTTAACGCAAAAAAGAGACCATGATCTTCTGAAGATCATGGTCTCTTTTATTTGTTGCTTGGCGACGTCCTACTCTCCCAGGACCCTGCGGTCCAAGTACCATCGGCGCTGGAGGGCTTAACGGTCGTGTTCGGGATGGGTACGTGTGGAACCCCTCCGCTATCGCCACCAAACATGAATTTACATTGTAAATTCTTTAACAGGAATCAGCATCGCCAAATGCTGTGTGTTCGCTTGTTTCATATAAGCTACTTGAGCTTATACAATACAAAACTTACACCCTGAAAACTGGATCCGAAACTCATTGCGTTTTATTCTTAGGATAAGCCCTCGACCGATTAGTATTGGTCAGCTCCATGCATTACTGCACTTCCACCCCCAACCTATCTACCTC